>CANRPJ010000019.1 GCA_947632485.1 uncultured Muribaculaceae bacterium | reverse complement strand
AAAGGTGGCATGGCTCTTTATGCAGGGTTTCACAACCAAATACGACCTCGGAGAGGTGGAGATTTTGTCGTGAACCGTCAGGCATGACCTTGCATACAAGAAAGACATGGCAGGTACCTTTGCAACACAATTCGTATCAGGCAGCCCGGAAGTGGATAAGCGAACTCAGGGAAGAGAAGAAGATGCTGTAAAAGGAGGATTTGTATGTAAAAACGGGATTGCAGCCAAAAGAGAAAATACAAAAGGGAACTCCTGAAAGGTATCTATCGTGCCGGAGGCATTTGTATCGGAAACGCACGGAGGTTCGAGGTAAAAAGGGGCTGTTCGCCGGCAGGCTTATCCGCATTATGTGAAAATGCGGATTGAAATCGGAAATACCGTCTCAATCCGCATAGCTCGTCGATGGATTTTCGTTGTGTTGTCCTGTTATGTCAAAAGGTCAAAATCGTGCCATCATAACACGATGCTTGAACAGTTTGTTTTTGTCGCTCGGTCGTCGCTGGCTTATCCAGATATGATGTGCGCCATATCCGAACGTGAAATATTCCTCAAGCTGCGTTTTCTCCTTCAAGTGTTCCATTCCCGCACGGAGTTCAGCTTCATTGCCCGAAAAAAGAATCGTGTTCATGATTCTGAAATAAATCTCTGTCGCTTCATCGCAATAGAGACAAAAGCTGTGTTCGATAATTACGTCCATACTACTGTTTTTAATTTGATTGTGTTACGTCCGGAACATTGGTCATTATAGACACGCCGGATTGGTTGAAAATCTCCATAGTCGGACACCCGCCGTTTTCTTCGGGTAACAAGCGTTCCGAAGTTTCGGGCAATGCAAACCATTCGTCATAAAACAGACGTTTGTCGCTAATATTCGACACGTCCTCACATCCCCATGAACGGATAATATTGACGGCTTCTTCGTAACTGTCTGCTTCCACACTGAAATAATCCCGTTCCCAACTTGTAACCTTGCGGTCTTGATAGAATTTGTATTTTTCCATATAATTGATATTTAATTATTTACTTCGACAATGACTTCAATTCTTCCGTACAACATAGAGCGTAGTGCCGTTTTGTCAATGGCGTAATACTCACCAATGTGTCCGTACTGCTTGACAAAGTAACGTTTGAGAATATCCGAGAAGTCAAAATAATAACCGCTCAATGCAATGCCCCGTTTGAAATAGACGCTTTCCCGCACGTTACGGGTAATCCAGTTTTTCTCCTCTCGGTTCAATTTGCCACCGTTATTCAGGCGTTCCCGCAGCTTGTAAACACGGCTGTCCTGTAAAGTCGCCAGTTCGGGAACGTCCCATTTGACGAATTTTGTTGCTATCTGTGCCATAATCCCATCTGTGCTAATCATAAATAATCACTTCGTCACGGCATTCTGAAATTTCCTTACCACTTGTAAGGCGGATAACTATGGTGTTGCCATAGTCGCCCACGATTGTACCTTCCGTGTAGCCTTTGTACGGGTTAAGCAGTGCGCAATGCAATCCGATGATGTCGGACGGTTCTTCATATTCATACATAAAACAATGTTTTTACGGTTATTACTTGATAGCCCATTTCCCTTGAGAGAACGTTCTGAAGCTCACGTACTCGTTTTCGAGTTCGTAAGTCAGTATGCGGATATAGATTTCGTTTTTGGCTTCCAACGATTCCACCAGCTTGTTGATTTCTTTTTCCGGGTATTCCCAGCGAGAAGAAAATTCCGCATCTATAATATCGGCATACCGGTTGATATAGCCGTTAAAATTATCGTCCAAGAAAGCCTCTATCTTGTCGAGGTCTTGTTTGTTCGCAGTGGTAGCGTGGAAAATGTTTGTTGCAATGTTCGCCATAATCTCAAATTTTAAGTTTTTTCTTTTTCCCTCTTGTAGCTTGTCAGCTACTTTCGGGCTTGATTCAATTATGTCGCCTCAAAAGGTGGCATGGCTCTTTATGCAGGGTTTCACAACCAAATACGACCTCGGAGAGGTGGAGATTTTGTCGTGAACCGTCAGGCATGACCTTGCATACAAGAAAGACATGGCAGGTACCTTTGCGACACAATTTGTATCAGGCAGACCGGAAGTGGATAGGCGAACTCAGGGAAGAGAAGAAGATCTTGTAAAAGGGGATTGCAGCGAAAAGAGAAAATAGAGTTGGATTTGTTTTCTTTTTTGGCTGCACGGTTAGAAAGGGAAGAAGGTGCAAAAAGAGGCGAAAATTCAGTTTAGTTTAGTACATTAGCCTATATATATGCTAAATCAAAGTAAACTAAATATAGGTAGGCATATTTGCCTGCCTGTATGTTTGTGTTTGGACGAAAATGCTTACCTTTGCAAAGACTCCAAGAAATGACTTGTTTTTCTTTTGGCTGCAATGATTATTCGATGATGCGACGTTCGGACAGGACGGGCAGAAATGATGTCGAAAATGGATGAAAGACGTTGAGAGTATAAGCAAGTGCAAGGAAAGAAACGCAATGAAAACAAAAAAATGGGAAATCACTTAAAAGCACAATTTTGTTCCTGTTTTGTTCCCTAATAAAATCAAGCAAATCCATAACATGCTGATTGTTACTTCGTTAAGTTGTATGATTTTGAAAGGTTAGATTTATTTCCAATAGTTTCGTACAGCCGGAAAAGGCATCTCTCATAATCTCCTCAGTTGAAATCGGGAGTATGAGTTTTTCCAGCCCCACGCAACCGGCAAAAAGACCGGTAGAAACTGTATTCGGAGTAGTAAAATGGCCTCCGTCAAACGAGATACCCCCGGCTCCAATCTGAACATCGGCAAGATTCACGCTCGATACATTGCTCTGCATCTCCTCATCTCCAAGAAGCAATGGTGCCTTGAGAGCACGACGCAAAAATCTGAAATCATCGCCATTCATCTTGCCGGAGATTACCATAGTCTCTTGCTCTATCTTATTGTTGTCAAAGATCTTTGCTAAAGTACCAGATTCCAGCAGATTGATTCCGTTCTCAGTGACAAACGCGGTAGGCTCCCCCTTCGATTCCCCAATGGCATTAGCGCAATATGGAGTTATAGTATAGCTCGTAAGTGGTATCAGCCCTACAATATACATTTTATAACTCTTCAGCGATAGCTCACCACCATTATAGATATATCGTGCAATCTCATTAGTTGCCGTATTAGTCACATCGCAACCTACTTCAGTAATAGGTTCTCCACCATCGTCGGTTACCTCAAAACCTACGCATATTCCTACTGGACCCGAGGCAAGGGTAATCGCTCTCGAGATAGTCGGCGCTTCATTAGGAACGGTAGTGAACGACAATTTTTTCGACGCCATATTTGCAGTTGCCGTACCCGCCTCAGCATAATAAGAATAAGTAGTACCTGGCTTCAAAGACCCCAGATGCGCGGTTACTATGTTAGCCCCCTGATCATCAGGTTCAATCTGCATATCAGTCATTTCGCCTTCACCGTAATGAAAGCGGATATACGAGAGCTCACCACCGCCTCTTGAATCAATCCTCACTGCTATTGTCGCTTCGCTGCGCGTAATATCTGTGGCATCAAGAATTGTGATAACGGGCTCCAGGTTATCAGGACTATCTGTCAACGAGCAGCCGGTTACTGTAAACGCCAGGTATAAGAGCAAAATATATTGAACGTGTGATCTCATTATGATTTCCTACTTCGAAATATTAATGCCAACTCCTACCAAACCGAACCATTGCCGACCTGATATCGATATTACAGATGCCGATACGCTCAGTCTCTTCACTGTAAATATCGCTCCCGCCTCAAACGACACTCCGCTTCTGCTGTAGAAAGAATTCTTCACGTAACCTCCGCCTTCTGACTCGGCAAGTTGCCAAGCTATAGAATTATAACCATAGCCTAAACCCTCAAAAATTCTCACCTTATCGGAAAGTCTGTGTGCAGCTCCTATATTGATTATCATGCAGCCATGGCGCTTTTCGCCCGTGAAGAACGGAATACTCCCGTTGATCGCTCCGTTCTTATCGCATTCTCCTATTGTTTTGCCAACAGTCCCGAAGTCAGATGATACGTGCAGGAATCCGCCGTGGCGTTTCATGGCTGTCACTAATAATCCTCCGGTAACAGTCTTGGAATTACCTCCATACCCTATGGTCGGGATCACATTGACCGAGAAAGGCACATATCTGGTTTGAGGCGCTACAACCAGCGTATCCACACGCATCACAACCACCGTGTCGCGAACCGTAGTCACTGTCGACCCTATATCTCCGACCGGATATTCGGGCTCATCGATTCTCATTTCATAAGTAATATGACTGTCGATCTTCTCGGGAAAAGAGTAATCTCTCAGCACACCCCACTTAGGGTGCTTGATCGTGATCTTTTTAGACTTTCTGGGGATATACAGCCAGATCTCTCCTACATTATCTTCTCTCTTCACGATTCCCAATGGAGCGGAAAATACAAAATCCTCCGAGGCGGCAACCTTAATCAGCGCGCAGTCTTCCCCGTTGAGATCTTTTATCGGCGATATAAATGCAGATACGTCGTTTGGCAGAACCCGAAAAGAAGATACTGAGAATTTTTGCGCGTTCGCTTCAGGCGATCGGTTGATAATCGCCAGCGCTACAAGCAGTAAATAAAAAAGATTTATCGCCCTTTTCATACCCTTATACTTATTCTCAGTTATTCCAGATTGAAATCACTCATATCAATCCGGTCTTCCTCCTGATTGATACTGCTTTTCGGCTGCCATGTCCTTACGTGAATCTGAGGAGCTGAACCATTCCGGAAATCCCACAACAGAAACAGATAACCATCATCTGAATAACTATCATTCTTATACTTTTGCCTGAGCGTAACCCCGTAGATTCCTTTTACTGTAGGGTGACGAAGAATCTTGAAGTCTGAGAAATCAATCTTTATCGATTTGTTCGATGCAAATACCCGCGCAATGCGCTCGAGATACGACTTTTTCGAATGAATTGAATAGCTCACTTTATCGCCATATCCAATATTTGCCTTACTGCTACCCTTCTTTACTACATGACCCACAATTATCAGGGCATCATCGCTATAGAACTGCCTTAAGAAATCAATATCCTTCGTAGTGTACGACTTACGCAGATGCTCGCAATAATCGAGAATCTGATGCCTACTCAGGGAATCTCTCTCATCGAGATTTCCTTCAAGTATCTTTCGGGCTTCTTTGCTAAACGGGTGGCCCGCTATCATCTTGCTTATATCTGTCTCCGCAAATCGGGCGCTCATGATACCATTCTTCGCCTGATTTCCTGTAGCCTCTTCTCCCATAGGTCGGGAACTCGCCACAGTAGAAACTATCATGTCTGAAGTCTCGGAATTCAAGGAAGACGAATCATTAAGCTCTGAAAGCGAAGCATTAACAGACATAATCGAATCGTTTTCTTCAGAAGAAGAATTTCCCTCTACTCCTTCCTGTTTCTCAAAACTGTATAATACAAGATGAGGCAGCCTGTAAATCCAGGCTGCCACACCTCCAAGTGAGATGACAAGAATTACAAGTAATATGTTAAGATCTCTTCTTCTTAAACTCATTAAAGCATGATAGTTACTAATTCCAGCTCTCGATTTCTCCTCCGATTTCGATCTTAACTTGATCCGGGTTCTTGTCTAATACAAGATTCACTAAATGATGAATACCCGGTTTGAATAGAAATTTTGTCTCATACATAAACGAAACTCCGTCTACGATGACTTCTATTAGTGGTACTCGGTTGTCCAGTCGCTGTGGCACTACAATAGCAGAGTATGTAGTGCTTCCTGCTTGCTGAGCGATAATGCTCTTTCTGGTTCCGTAGGAATATTTCGTTGCTACTCCCGCTGAAAGATCGATTGTCGCGGTGGGAACGGTATTATGGATCACCACCTTCGCCTTTTCCGGGATATCTCCTTCATAATCTTCACCTTTTATCAGTCTCACCGATATCTTGCTCATTATGTGGCGGAAAGTGAGATTCACAGGATTATCCGACGCCACCAGTTCCTTGGCCGACGCAAACAGAAGATCAGAAGCCTCATATCCTGAAAGTTCCGTATCGGTCTTCTTCGTACTCTGGTCTGTGCTGACCTCAAACATCAGGTCGGTCACAGAGTTCACAGCCGGCAGATATGGATAGTAGGCAAAGGCATCGAATGTACCGTCGTCCCAGTACATCTTATCGGAAGCTGCCCAGGATGCGCCATCGAAAGTTACCTTCTGATTATTGATTAAGTTTCCGGCTATCTCCAGCGGCTTATCTGACTCAGTCACATACAGACCGACCTTATCCCCCTTCTCGAAGGCGGTCTCTGTAGCTCTCGTCTGAGAGGGGTGGCTGAATGTGAAGCTCATAATCTTTTTATCTGTCGTCAACGGCGCATCGGTTGGATCAAACTCATCTTGTGAGCATGACGAGACCACTGCTGCCAACATTGCAACGATTGAAACGAAAACTATATTGTGTTTCATTGCCATAACTTTTTAATCATTATTTCCACTTAGAGCCTTTGAGCGGACTGCCCTTGTGCACTACCGGCGCCATGCTCTTATCATTTCTCCTTGAAGTAGCTCCATCGAAAGTTCGGGTTGTTACACCGGCTTCACGCTTATCTTTGGCCACGAATTCCTCGAAGTCAAATGCCTCTCCGGCATACCGCTTGATGCGCTTCACGATACTCTCCCTGCTTATGGTGCTGTAGTAAGGAATATCATTGTTCATACAGCTGTTCTGCTCCGAACGGAACACTCCGCGGTTGTGCATAAAGCCTCCCTCGTAGATATCCACCAAGTCGCTATATCGGGAATCGAAGATCAGGTGGCTCCAGCCCACTTCATGCATCTTTCCGGTCAGCTCTATATTATCATACCAGCCAAGAGACTTACCATACAATACTGCATCTACGTGACCACAGCAGGTGCAACCACAGAAATCAATAAATGCATTGTGATAGATATATTCGTCAGCAAGCTTACCGAAGCCGTGGCCGCCCGCCTCATGCTGAATCACTCCACGGGTATCCAACGGATAGCCGTAGTCGCTCTTCGGGCAGAAGGCAATCGCCGCTCCGGATTCCCACATCTGGCAGATGCCACCATAGTCAGAGCTGTTGGGCACGATTATTATAAGTGTCTGGTCAAGGTTACCGCTGTTTACAGTCGGAGCCTTCATCGCATATTTGAACACCTCATCATAGTCGCATTTGAGACCAACGCCACCGGTATAAGTGGTATTGAAGCGGTTATAGCGGATTGTATTCACCGTGCCTACTCCGGTCTCGGTTGAGAGCGGGAACGCAGTATAGACATTGAAGTAGTCGCGATAGGTGGTATAAGGCTCTATGCCGAAGAAATATTCTATCTCCTCCTTCATATCTTTAAGGTATTCACCGCTTGAGATATCCTTTGCATCGTAACCATCACCGAGAATCACGATATTGATACCGCCATTATTACCCTTCGATGCCTTCTGCAAAGCGATGTATTCATCTTCGCCATACTCGTAGCCGTACTGAGTTACATGGCAGGTATGCGTGTAGTCCTTACCCTTAAGACGGAACACTACATCACCTTCGCGCGAATCAGAGTTAGATGAGGCATTAATCGTAAGGGTTATCTCATTCTTCTTATTGCCTGAGGTCTGCGACAGCTGGCACCAGTCTGGCTTGGAAGCAAGTTCCCACTCTCCCTCTGCATCAATCACCAGGGTCTGCTTATGCTCGGTGCTCAACGCGCAAGCCACGGCCGGACGGCACACCAACTCATGATGTGCGGCAATCCTCTTGAAATCTTTCCACACGACAGCAGCCTGATACTGGGCAATAGCTGATTCTGGTACCTCAAGAACGAAATTATCTTTAGCAACTCCGTGGAATGCACCGTCCTGCACATATGCCGGGATAGTACCCTTACATACTATCTTCCCAATTCCGAAGCAATTCTGGAATGCTCCACCATCTTCTTGATACGATGTTTCATAATGAATACTTTCCAGGCCTTCAGGGAAAATCACACCTTCAAGGCTGCGGCACTGAGCAAATGCACCCGCTCCGATATAAATCACATGCTCCGGAATCTCAAGCGTTCCCATAAGTCGCCAGTTAAAAGCAAATGCCTTATTTCCAATCGTTCTCAGTACTTTGGGTAACACAAGATTGCCGGAGAAATCACAGTTGTAGAATACGGCGTGGCTTATTACCTCCAGATTCTTCGGTAGGTTAAGCTCTCCTTTTAAGCCACAGTCAGCAAATGCTCTTTCGCCAATAGCCGTTATTCCATCGTGCAGAGTCAGCGTTCCACCTAAACGGCAACCATCGAAACACCCCGTTGGAATAACAGTTACCCCTTGTGGAATCTCAAGATTACCAGTAAGATTTTCGCAATACGCAAATGCACTAGAACCTAATTTTTTAAGTTTTTCTGGTAGACGGATAGAACCATATAGGTTCCTACACCTATTGAAAGCCGACACACCGATCTCTTCCAATTTCTCCGGGAGAATCAGTTCACATGTAAAATTACAGCCATAAAATACTTCAGAACCCACTTCTTTTAGAGTGGAAGGCAATGATAGGATTCCTGTAAGACTCGTACAATCATAGAATGCACGGTTGCTAATTATTTCTACACCTTCAGGGATTATTAATGATCCAGAAAGATTAGTACAACCGACAAATGCGCCCCAACCATTTTCTCTATCTGCCTGAATATATTTCAATTGATCTGGCAGCACAAGATTTATAAGGGTTTCTTTATATGACATTGCACTTGCAGGTATCTCATCTTCCAGATTAGGTAAATACTCCATTCCAGCACCTAATAGACCTCTTTCTCCTGCAACTATTTTTACTTCTTTTAGATTTAATGCACCAAGTTGCTCCATCTTGAATCTCATTACAGCAAAGTCTCTGGAATTGATCTTACCGGTGACTTTGAGATTGCGGAGCTTCTTAGGATCTTTTCCGGCAGCTACGATACACTGCTCTAAGGTGCCAGGCTGCTCAACGTCGATAACCACATACTGCTTCGAAGTAGCATCATGGCTCACCAAGTCATTCTCCCAGGGAGTAACGCTCTCACCTATAAGCGTTAGCGTATATTTGCCTTCGTTAGGTTTCTTATCAACGCGGATGCTGAAGTTGTTCATCTTACCAGCTACGTAAGTGAACTCCTCGTTTTTAGAGAATTTATAAGGCTTACCCCCGATTGTGATGCTGAACAGCATTGTTCCTGCAGCAATCGATTGGGGCACGACAATAGCTCTCCATTCATCTCCCTGCTTTGCCGGAATGATTGAAGTACGGCTCACATCACCCGTCACCTTCACTTCGCCTGTGCTCAAATCTATCACCGAGTTCATCTTCGTATTGGCCACGAGTACCTGCTTCGACGTCTCTGTCCATTCGCCATCAGCAAATCCGTCACCCTCCACAAGAGTTACTCTCGCATTCGCCATACGGTGGCTGAGCGGCAGCCGGATTGCATTGGTAGTAGGCTCTACCCCTGCAACCTTGCCCCAAAGGAAATCCGAAGCCTCATAAGTGCCCATGGTGCCATTATCGTAGCTTTTGCTCTGATCTGCCTGAACTGCAAATGAATAAGCATTAACATCTTCCGGAGAGCCCACAGGGTAGTAGCCATACACGTCGATGCGGGTATGTTTATCTTTCCAGAAGAGATCATAGGCCGAGTCCCATTTAAAGTTTCTTGCATCATATGTATGGCGCACATTATCTCCACGGTTTCCTTTCGAGAGGAGCGTACCGGCATTATTTCCTTCGTAGTCTACGATGTAGACGCCCATCACATCGCCGTTAGCAAACCCGTCATCGTTCACACGGGTCACGGCCTCCTGCATTATCTGACCGGCAAGAGTAATTTTATTTATCTCACCACCCTCTCCATCAGGACCAATCAGTTCATCTGAGTAGCAGGAGTTAAAAAGCATCGAAATGCCTATACCTGCAAGATAAAATAAAAGTTTCTTCATTGCTATATTTATTGTAAATTATTCTAATTAACTATTCTGCGGTACCTCCGTAATCTACATCATCTCCTTCCCATGGAGAGATTCCTACGTTAAGTCCCTCTGAGGTTTTATCAACTGTCACAATAAAGTTGTGGATCTTACCGCTTTCAAAAGTATATCCCTGCATAATACTGGTATCATAACCCTCTACCATTATAGTAATCAGATTACACTCGTCTACCGTCTGAGGAACCAGCATAGCCTTATAAACCTCACCGTCGAACCACGGGGTCACACTTACTGCGTCACCTTCGGCAGTAACGGCACCATTAGTCAGATCTACAGTTGAATGATTACGGATCCCGTTGACTACGACCGAAGGATTAGTGGCGGCAAGAGTCTCTTTCGTAAATCCTTTTCCTGGTTCTATAGTAATACTGATGCGGCTCATTAACTGGTGGGCATTAATCGTAGTTGCCGAGGCCGTAGGAGCTACATTCTCAGCCTTACCATAGAAGAACTGCGAAGCCTTGTAAGAAGCCTCGGAACTCTGATCAGCTTCCACTGCAAAAGGCACTGTGCTGACTGAAGAAACAGAAGCATACGGATAATAGAGATACATATCAGCAGGAGTGGTCTCGTCTTTCCAATAGATCGTCTGGTCAGGCGTCCATGTGCCGGAATAGGTAAACCTCATATTGTCAACATGATTACCGCTATTCTGGAGCAATCCCGGATTAGAATCGGAATAGTTCACCACAAAGAGACCTATCTTATCGCCTTGTTCAAAGTCAGAGTCAGTGGCACGCGTATTGCTTAGAGAAGGATTGATATTGATCTCAATTTTCTTCACCGGATCAGGATCAGGATTCGGTGTAGGGGTAGGTGTAGGAGTAGGCGTCGGCTCATCGGGAGTATTACCACCCCCTTGTGAGCATGAAGCCATACATATTACAGCTATCAACGATATTAAGAATCGCACGTTCATTTATTAGGTT
This sequence comes from uncultured Muribaculaceae bacterium, assembly GCA_947632485.1. Taxonomy (GTDB): domain Bacteria; phylum Bacteroidota; class Bacteroidia; order Bacteroidales; family Muribaculaceae; genus Lepagella. The sequence continues at coordinate 43,237 of CANRPJ010000019.1, read as the reverse complement.
CTTAAAATTTTGCCGCAAAGGTAAACCACACAAATGAAAATAAGAAGAAAAATTTGGTTCAAACTGGTTCAAAACTTGGTTCAAACTGGTTCACGCCAAAAAATTCCCCCCAAAAAAGTCTACTTCTCGCCTTAAAGGAATTCTTTAACCTTAATAATTGCAGATTGAATTATAGGAACAAGAGTTGGTATATCAGTTTTGATTACTTCGAACACTATGTCAGGATTAAGATCGAAATATCCGTGAACAATATGGTTACGCATTCCGACAATCTCTCGCCACGGTATTTGTGGGAACTCCTCATTGAGAAAACCTGAAAGCTTGGAGTTAATATTATTAATTCCTTCACCAATGGCCGAAATCAACATCGCATCGGCTGCAAGCAGCTGCATTCCAGCTTGAGAGCATGCAAAGTCATCGGGGGTCAGGATACCTTTATTCCACTCCAACAACTGCTGGAGAGTTTCTTCAATGGAAAGAAGAGTCTGAAGCGCGTGCCTTTTAGCAGAATCAGAGTATGGTGATGCCATCGCGAGATACTTCATTAAGAAAACGAGGGTTCATTCGCGAATGGCGAAGAATCAGATCTACAGTATTATGCAGAATTGATTCCAGATATTCTTTTAACCTGACGATAGCGAATATTTTAGGAGGCATATCAACCAACAAATCTATATCGCTTTCAGGAGTATTATCCCCACGAGCCACAGAACCATACAGAGTCAGACCGGTCACCCCATACTCTTTCTGAATATATGGGAGACTTTCCAGAAGTTTGGCAACACATTCATTCGTATCGCACATTCTACAACTCGATTCATCACAATCAATATGTTGTGACTATATTAGTTATGCGGATTGACCTGAGCGAGTCAATAGCTCTTCAAAGTACAAATTTAAATAATTTACAATTGCACTTCAAGAGACTATTAACATTCTAAAAGAAAGGCTTTAACACCTCTTTTGGCGGAGTGACCGAGATTCGAACTCGGGAGCCGCTTTTGGCGACTACACGCTTTCCAGGCGTGCCTCTTCAGCCACTCGAGCATCACTCCATTTATTCCTCTTGGGGATACTAAATAATCTGGTAGTCCCCTAAAGTCGCTGCGAAGTTAATGCTTTTCAACGAATCTACAATGATATTGCCCCGATTTTTGTAATTTTGCTGCCGATTAGGGTAAAAGCGCCTGTGCGTCAATGCCTGCTAACCAGATAGAAATGAAAGTATGAAAAGACTGATTATTCCTCTCTGCTTCGTAGCCGCTCTACTTAGCGGTTGCCGCTCAAAGTCTGATACCGGTCAGAATGCCTTTCCTGAAGGATTCATGACTCAGTCTGATAGTCAACGGGTTGCGTTCATAATGGCTAATGCTACTCCTGATTCTACCGCCCGCTTCATAATAAATGCGGCTCTGGGTAAGGTTAAAGGCGCAAAAATCGATACTCTCGCTACCGCTACGCTCTATGCCTACGAGCATTACCGGGATCAGGAGCTCAGCATTTTCAGCGATGCCTTCGACGGATATATGAGCTCGCTGCCGCTGGGTGAAAAAATGAAGGTCTATCTGATGTCAGGCAAATCTGACCCACAGAATCTTGGCCTGCAACTGGGGCTGGAATATGTGAGCAACATTCGCGAAGGCAGCAAGACTGTAAAGGAGATTGATAGCGAACTCGCTGCTTTCAAAGATGCCTGCGCTGAAGATTCTGCCACCTATAAGCGCTTCGTGAAGGGATTTAAGGCAGCCTTGAAAGCTGACCAGGGAAAGGATCTGGCGCCTGATGTATATGAGCGCTATGCTAATATGGAGGAATAAGAGACTATGCTTACAATCAAGGAATACTCAGCATTGGCCGCGAAGGCCATAGATAACCTGAATCTTAGCTCAAGAAAACCGGAAAAACTCTATCAGCCTATTGCCTACACGCTTGAGGGCGGTGGGAAGCGTCTGCGGCCCGTAATGCTCCTCATGGCGGCAGAGGCTTTTGGAGGCGACCCTGAAGAAGCGGCTGATCCCGCCGCCGGAATTGAGATTTTCCATAATTTCACGCTTCTTCACGACGACGTGATGGACTCTTCCGACACTCGCCACGGATTGCCGACCGTCCATAAGAAATGGGACGCGAATACCGCCATTCTCTCCGGCGATGCCATGCTGACGCTCGCCACGGAACTCATTTCCCGCGTAGAGCCGCAAATGCTGCCTGAGATTCTTCAGACATTCAATCAGATGGCCATGCGCCTCTACGACGGCCAGAGACTCGATATGGATTTCGAAAGCCGTAACGATGTAACTCCCGCCGAATATAGGGAGATGATCGAGTGTAAGACGGGAGCTCTTATGGGCGCAGCCACAAGAATTGGAGCGCTAATCGGAGGAAGCTCGCAGGAAGACGCCAGAAAGATGGAGGAGTTCGGAATGCATCTCGGCGTCGCCTTTCAGATACAAGACGACTGGCTCGACGTATACGGCGATCCTGCCACATTCGGAAAGCCTATCGGCGGCGATATTCTCAACGATAAAAAGACCTTCCTGCTGCTTACTGCAATAGAGCGGGCCGGAAGCCTGCGCAATGCGCTCAACTCAGCCTTCTCACTGCCGCCTACGGAAGAGAAGATCAAATCCGTAAGAGGGCTCTATTCCCTGTTAGGAGTAAGCGAGATAGCAGCCAGAACTGTCAGCGAGGAGAGCAAAGCTGCGATTGATGCTCTGGAGGCTACCTCAATGTCGGAAGAAGGGCGCGACGCTTTCAGAAAACTGGCGGAGAGCCTCGTAGGACGCGACAAATGATCGATACCCATACTCATCTATATACCACCGAATTTGCCAACGACAGCGATTCGGCAATAGAGAGAGCGCTCGACTCCGGAGTGAGGCTGATGGTATTTCCCAATATCGATGCCGACTCCGTTGCGCCTATGCTTGATCTCCACAAGCGTCATCAGGAGCATACGCGGATAGCCGTTGGGCTGCACCCTACTGAGGTGAGAGCTTCATGGCGCGAAGATCTGAATGCTATTCTAAAAGCTTCAGAGGCTGTAGCGCCGGTAGCAATCGGCGAGGCAGGCATTGATCTCTATTGGGACAAGTCCATGCGCGTCGAGCAGTCTGAGGCTTTCGCAGCCCAGATAAAAATAGCTCAGGAGCGAGGGCTGCCGGTGATAATCCATTGTCGCGAAGCGCTTGACGAAATCCTTGAAGTATTGCAAGCGGCAGAGAGCCCGCTCCCTAAACTGGTTTTTCATAGTTTCACCGGCTCCGCCTCCGATGTAGCCCGGATTCGGGAGATAGCTGATCCGATGTTCGGAATCAACGGAGTTGTGACCTTCAAGAATGCCCGTGAACTGCAGGAAGCGATTCCGGCAATAGGCATCGACAGGATCTTGCTTGAGACCGATTCCCCGTATCTCGCCCCGGTGCCAGTGAGAGGGAAGCGCAACGAGAGCAGCAACCTTCCTCATATCATGAAGAAAATAGCAGATCTATTGAATCTTGATCCTGAGGCGGTAGAGGAAGCTACTGATAGCAATGCAATCTCTTTTTTCAATCTTTGAAGAATTTACTGATTAAGAAGCAAATGGATAAGAAGATACATTTCGATACTGACTATATGGCCGGTGCTCACCCAGCCGTAATGGAAGCGCTCTGTGCCACCAATCTGGAGGAGACCCCAGGTTATGGAGAAGATTCTTACACTTTAGAAGCGAAAAAACTGATTCTTCAGGCCTGTGGCGTCAGTGAGGCGGAATCAGAGGTACATTTCCTGATAGGAGGCACTCAGACCAACGCTGTGGCCATAGGAAGCCTCCTTCGAAGCCATCAGGGTGTATTGGCTGCCGATACGGCACACATCAACGTTCACGAAGCAGGAGCCATCGAATTAGGAGGCCACAAGGTGCTTACCCTGCCCTCCCATTCCGGAAAAGTTGATGCCCGTGAAGTAGAAAAATGGATTGATGATTTCTACGCTGATGATACATGGCCCCACATGGTGCAACCGGCTGCCCTTTATATCACCCACCCCACTGAGCTGGGTGCCATCTATTCTCTGGCGGAACTCGAGTGCCTGAGCAGGATCTGCCGCGATAAAGGAATCTATCTCTACCTCGACGGTGCCCGGCTGGCCTACGGTCTCGCAGCCTCCGACGTAAGCCTGAAAGATCTGGCCCACCTCTGCGATGCCTTCTATATCGGTGGCACCAAATGCGGCGCACTGCTTGGAGAAGCGCTTGTGATGCGAAAAGGCATTGCGCCGGGCTTCTTCTCGATCATGAAGCAGCATGGGGCTGTGCTGGCCAAAGGAAGAGTGCTCGGAGTGCAGTTCAGGCGCCTCTTCACCGATGGTCTCTATGAAGAAATCGGTCGCCATGGATTGACTATGGCCAATAAGCTCAAGGAAGGAATGGCGGTTCTGGGCTATGAATCAATAGGCGATTCTCCTACCAATCAGCAATTCTTCCGTATTCCCAATGCAATCATTGAGAAGCTCCGCCAGATCGCCTCTTTCGAAGTGTGGGGAGCACCGGGAAAGGAAACTACCGATGTACGCTTTGTCACAAGTTGGGCCACCTGCCCTGAAGATGTAGATCGGTTCCTCAGCCTCGCACCAAAGGCCTGACTCCTATCCCAACACAAAAAATCTCCCCCGACCTGCTGATGCATTAGCCGGGGGAGATTTCTATTACAGGATACCTGATTATTTGAACCTTACCTTATAAGGGAATTGCGGCACAGCCTCCCTCGGTCCGGGATTCATCTTATGCTCTTTCGGAGCACCCATCACTACAAACCAAAGCTTCTGGAGCGGTGCTCCCTCCGGGGCTTTGAACGAGTGATTGGCTTTAGCATCGCTGCCGGCAGGGCCGTAGATGCTCTTACCCTCGGAGTCCACAGCCACGAAGCCGTAGCGCCAGCCTAAGAGAGCGGGATCGTCAATCGTATAGTCCTCTCCCGATGAAATACCCTCAAACTCAGCTATCACTTCAGCACCCGGCTGCGGCACAGCCACCTCTATGGCATTGAAGCCATAGCTCTCAGGCATCTTGCCCTCGGCAGGAATCATCCAGCCATCAGCTCCAGTCTGCATCGGAGTGGAAAGCGTGGCCGCATAGGGGCGCGTCTCTTTCCAGACTCTCGGATAGTCCATATTGAGAATATGGGATACATCGCCAAACATCTCATCATTGAAAGCCTCCTGATCCATTTCGTACATACGCTTATACGTAATCACCGGATCCTCGCCCACCTTTCCCTGACGGAAAAGCTCAGCCATGAAAGGAAGACCATGACGCTCTCCCCAGCTCTCAAGCACATAAGGCGCGTGATAGATATTGTCGAAATGCAGGAAAGCGCGATGGGCAAGCGGCTTGAACTGCTCCCAATGGTAGGCCTCATCGTGCACCCAGTTAGGATTCACCTGCCAGAGCATCCACTGCGCAGCCGTCTCGAATATAGGTGCGCCGCCCCATGACTCCCCTTCTCCATCAGCGCCGATCTGAGCCTGGAAGCTGTGTCCAAGCTCATGAGCTATGCAGTTGAGAGTAGAATCACGCAGACGATTGGGAGTAACCCACAGCGCGCCAATCTCTCCATCATAGTCGCCTCCATAGGCCGTACCCTCGTTGGAATAGCGCAGCATAACCATCATGCGGTATTTCTCCGACTTCGAACCCGGTTTAGTAAACTTCAGGGTGTCGACATAGAATTTATAGAAGCGCTCAAGCTTCTCGGCAAGATTCTTGATATCTACGTCCATCGGCTGCCCTTCGAGCTGAGGAGGGTTAGCCAGATCGTTGCCGAAGCCTTTCTCCCAGAAAATCGCGATATTGGGAGTCATCAGTGACCGTTCATTAGACCATTGGCTTTCCGGATCATTAAAATCATTAGAAGCCAACTCTTTAGGAATATAGATCTCCTTCTCTTTTCCTTTACAGCCTACCAGGCTCACTGCAGCCAGGGCTATAATAAATGCAAAATACTTCTTCATCTCTCAATGCGAATTACTTTACTACCTTGAAGCGATACGGGAACTCATAGTTCTCTCCCTGCCCATTGATATTTTTATAATCCGAGGGAGCACCCATCACTACAAAGAAGAGTTTCTGCATCTTCTCGCCCGAAGGAGCTGTAAAGGTGAGGTTACCGCTCTTAGCCTTTGCCATCTCGCCATATATGGTCTCGCCATCGGCATCGATTCCTACAAAACCATAGCGCCAGCCGAGTCTTGAGTCAGATCCCTGACCTTCAAACTGGATCGTTACTTTTCCGTCAGCCTCAGGCACATCGAGAGGAATCACGTTGAAACCGAGCACTTCCGGTTTGTTATTAGGCACAATCCAGCCATCAGCATCGGTGGTGACAGTCGATTTAGCCTGACCTGCATACTTACGGGTCACGTCCCATACGCGCGGATAGTCCAGATTTACTACGCGGCAAGCGTCGGCAAACATCTCATCGTTCAACTGCTCCTGACTCAGGCTCCACATCTTCTTATAAGTGATCAGCGGATCCTCACCATTTTTAGCCTGACGATAAAGGTCGCCGATTACCTCAACACCATGGCGTATTGCCCTGGCTTCCAGAATATAGGGTGAATGGTAGGCATTCTCCCAAGCAAGGAAAGCCTTGTGAGTGAGGTTAGCGAAACCATCGGTGCCGCCATACTCCCAGTGATACGATTCATCATCGATCCATTTCGGATTCACCTGCCAGAGCATCCACTGCGAGGTCATCTCGAAGAATGGAGAGCCACCCCAGGCGTTATCAGCATCAATATCGGCCGTAGCCTGGGACTGGAAGCAATGGCCAAGCTCGTGAGCCACGGCGTTCATGTGATCGTCCATTCGGCTCGGCTCCATATAGAGGGCGCCAATCATATTGTCGATGATACCGCCATACACCGTGCCCTCGTTGATGTAGCGCACAAACGCGTTCATGCGATAGGTCTCAGCCTTCGAGCCCGGTTTGATGAACTTCAGCACATCGCGATAATAAGCATAGAATTCTTCGAGCTTCTCAGCCAGGCGTTCTATATCGAACGACATCTTCTTGCCTGCCATTGAAGGAGCGTTAGCAGGATCATCTCCGAAATCAACCTGCCAGAAGATAGCCACGTTTTCGGTGAAATGGGCATGGTGGTAGTTCCACTTCGCTTTCGGATTCTGGAGGTCAAGACCTACCAGAGGTGACCATTCCGAGTCATACCAATTTCCTACATAGATATCCTTTCCTTCGATTTCTACGGGATCTACATCTTCACCGTTGTCATCGCCATTGTCGTCGCCGTTATCGTCGCCATTGTCGCCCTTGTTATCATCATCAGGCTTCGGATCCGGCTTCTCAATAGTAGTCTTGTTATTTTCGGGTTCGTCGGTGCCACACGAAGAAGCCCCCGCAATAAGTAGCAGAGCTGCCGCTGCTACACTTATAAATCTAAATTTCATATCTTTAGTTAGGTTTTTGTTCTCTTAATCTCTTAATTGGAAGCGGGGTTCACTTTCCATTCTATCACTCCTCCGCTTTCGCCCTTCTGGAGTTTGGCCACAATCTTCAGATCGGTAGTAGTCACCGGCTCAAACTGCAACACATTGTAACGGTCTTTATCCGTGCCATAAGGCGTTGTTGCGTTCACCTCTTTCCAGCGCCCGGTTGCCATATCCTTGTAATAAAGCTTCCAAGACTCCGGCACGCGGAAATTACCGTCGTAATGATCAAAATCAAGCCAGTAAACCTCGACACTACCTATCTTCTCAGGATTCTTGAACCGGTAGCATACATTCTCCTCGCTGCCTTCGCGGAGCCACCAGTAGTGATACGGTTTCGAGGTATCAGAACTTGATTTAGGCTCCCACTGGTCATTATAGCCCCAGGCTTCCTGAAGATTCGAGGTCGCAGCCGGCACATCGGTGGTAACCTCCGTCGGCTCCTGATACATCTCAGCCTGTGAGGCTATGGTCGGTGCAGGCACAACGCGTACACCCTCAGCCGACTCAGGAATCCACACTGCCATCTGATCGCGCCCGCGGTTATTCCAGGTGCAATAAGGTATTGCTGTGAAGTCAACATCTGTCTGGGAGCCATCGGCATTTACCTGTTTAGCAGCACCCTTAATGGTTCCTACGCCGCCCAGTAAAGCCGGCTGATAGCTCCACGACATCGCCTCTCCCTCTGGGATATACTTATTGAATACCTCATTACCGGCCTGATCCTGACCTTCAAGGCAATACACTATAGGACCCCTCTGCATCGCCAGCTTGCCGCGGTCATCTTCTACCTTCTCATTAGCCCGGATCTGCCGAATCTGCATCGGAAGCTCGAGTTCCACTACATCACCCTTCTTCCAGTCGCGGTCTACTACTGCGTAGCCGTTTTCCATCTTCGGCTTCATCTCCTTACCGTTCACCTTCAGCTTATAAGTCTCCGGCTTATCTACGAAGGAATAGAGATCTGTAGGCACAGGGCTATTCTGAGCCCAACCCGGAATTCTCAGACGAAGAGCGAAATCCTTCTCCTTTTCCGGATTCACAGTCAGTTTCACAAGACCGTCCCAGGGATAGTTGCTCTCCTGGCGGATATTCACCGTATCGCCCTCCAAAGGAATTTCTGCATTTCCTTGAATGTAGAGGTTCACGAAAATATCATCACCCTGAGTGGCATACATATAATGAGGAACTGAAGCCATGAACCGAGTCACATTACCCGGGCAGCATGCACAGCCGAACCAGCGCTCGCGCTCATGCTCGCCCATCGACTCAAGAGGATTATCGTAGAAGAATTTGTCACCGCTTAGCGAAACGCCTGAAGGCACGCCGTTGTAGAGAGCTCGCTCCAGCACATCGATATATTTTGAATCGCCCGTAGCCAGAAACATTCGGTAGTTCCAGTACACGTTGGAGATCGATGCGCAGGTCTCGCAATAGTCGGTGTGGTTATGCAGCTCATAGTCAGGACCAAATCCCTCACCCTGAGCGCGCGACCCGATTCCGCCGGTAATATAGAGCTTACGGGAAGCCATATTATTCCAGATCCTCGTCAGAGCATCGAAATATTCCTTATCATTAGTCAGCGCAGCTACATCAGCCACTCCGGAATAGAGATAACCTGCCCTCACTGCATGACCTACTATCTCTTCCTGATCCAGAATCGGCTTGTGGTCCTGACTGTACTCGCTAAGCTTATGGCCATCAGTGCCCCGGCCTGTTTCCTCTACAAAGTATTTGGCTGTTTTTAGATACTTCTCATCGCCCGTTACTTTATAAAGTTTCGCCAGAGCCATCTCAGCTATCGGGTGGCCCGAGGGTCGGTGAATCTGTCCCTCCTCCGGTCCGAAAGTCTTGCATACGAGGTCTGCATTCTTTATCGCCACATCGAGAAGAGTGCGCTTGCCGGTAGCCTTATAGTGAGCCACTGCGGCCTCGATGAGGTGACCTGAATTATAGAGCTCATGGCTATTGATTTTCTCCCATTTGCTCTTACCCCACCAGCCCGACAGGCGCTCGCATTTATTGGTCACGCATGTAGTGAGATACCCGTCAGGCTCCTGAGCAGCAGCGATAATATTAATCACTGAGTCAAGATAGGCATCAAGCTGAGGATCATATTTCACTGCGAGAGAGAAAGATGCTCCTTCTATCACTTTATATGGATCGGTATCGTCAAATGAGAAATCACCGCGATGCTCGCCTTTCATAAGGCCGCCTGCTATGGCGAAATTATCGAACCTGCCGTTTTTCTCACATTCTCCGAAGGCGGCTGGAATGGTCACCGTGCGATTTATCTCAATTCTTGGAGCCCAAAACTGGTCATCTAAGCTTACATGGGTAAAATCCACCTCCTCTATGGGTTCATTTGAGCTTCCCGACGAATGGCAGGAGCATAACCCCATTAAAGCCAACGACGCAGAAAGAACCGCATAATTTCTTCTTTTCATTAATATAAGCGTTTATTTGTTGTATTATTATCAATCCGAGTAGCCGTTACGCTATCAGAGAGCGAAGTTAATGAAAAATATTCTCATTTCCGTTGCAAATCAGCCTTTGGCACAATTTTTGACATTTTTTCATACTATTTCGCTTCAAAGCACCACATCATCAGACTAAAAACGCACATTCTGGCACCAACACTTGGAAATCTCTCATTTTGGAGTTAACTTTGCCTCAATATGCGCCTCAGGGCGCGTGCTGACAAGTTTATAACCTGACAGAAACGAAAATTTTTAGACAATTATGATATCTAATCGAATTCTTACTTCGGCAGCAGCTTGCCTGCTCTTCGGCGCTGCGCTTCCTGCAGCCGCCAACAACACCGTTGTGACATCGCCCGACGGACACATTCGGGTCGACATTGAAGGTACTAAACAGGCGCTCAGCTACACAGTGGCTTACGACGGCAAGCAGATTCTTGCCAACTCACCTATAGAGCTGACGCTGACCGATGGCACCACAATCGGGCCAAACGCTTCTTTCTCAAAAGTAAAGACTGAAAAAGAGCATATTGATGCGCAGCTTTACCGCTTCAAGGAATTCGATGTGACCTACAATGAAGTGACCGGCAAACTCCCCAACGGCTGGAGCATCACGTTCCGCGTATTCGATGATGGAGTAGCTTACCGCTTCAACTACGCCGGCAAGAAACCCGTGGTTGTAAAAGACGAGACGGCAGCCTACAATTTCGCTGGTGATCCCGAAGCATGGTTCGCCTACACTACCAACAATGAGGATCAGCTGGCTATGGCCTTCCAGAATTTCTATGACCATACACCCCTCTCAAAGGCTCAGGATAAGCTGGTGTTTCTCCCCGCCACAATTGATCTTGGCAACGTAAAGGCTACAGTGCTTGAGAGCGACCTCGAGGCTTATCCCGGCATGTTCGTGAAAGCCGGCAAGGGAGGCCTTAAGGGAGTGTTTGCCCAGAGACCCAACAAATTCGAGCAGTCCAAATGGCGTCAGCAGCGTCACGTGCGCGGCCGTGAGAACTATATAGCGAAGGTCGACGGCAACCGCACTTTCCCCTGGCGCATACTCGCAATTACAGACCAGGACACAAAAATGCCCGTAAACAATCTCGTTTATGCGCTTGCATCTCCTAACCGTATCGGCGACACCTCATGGATCAAGCCCGGTAAGGTGGCATGGGACTGGTGGAATGCCTGGAATGTGAAGGGAGTCGACTTCGAGAGCGGCATCAATATGCCTACCTACAAATATTATATCGACTTCGCCGCAAAGAATGGTCTTGAATATATTATCCTCGATGAAGGCTGGTACGATCCGGGCAAGGGCGATATGCTGACCGTAATTCCGGAACTCAATCTTGAGGAGCTCGTGGCTTATGGAAAGAGCAAGGGCGTCGACATTATCCTCTGGACGGTGTTCAATGTGCTCGACGACCAGCTTGAAGAGGCCTGCAAAAAATATTCCGACATGGGAATCAAAGGCTTTAAGGTCGATTTCCTTGACCGCGACGACCAGGAGGCTGTAGAGATGGCTTACCGTATTGCCGAAGGAGCTGCACGCCATAATCTCACTCTCGACTACCACGGCTTCTACAAGCCCACGGGCTTCAACCGCACCTACCCAAATATCATGAATGTAGAGGCTGTGTTCGGTATGGAAGAGGTGAAATGGGCTGACCCGAAGACCGATTTCCCGCTCTACGATGTGACCATGCCTTATATCCGCATGATGGCAGGCCCGCTCGACTATACCCCCGGAGCTATGCGCAACGGTACTCCTAAAACCTGGAAAGCAATCTATACCCAGCCTATAAGCATGGGCACAAGAGCTCATCAGGCCGCTTCATATATCGTTCACGACTCGCCGCTGACTATGCTCGCTGACACTCCGACCTCCTATGAGGCTGAACCTGAATACACGAGCTTCCTCGCCTCGGTACCTGTTGTGACCAATAATACCGAGATCCAGAGCGGTAAGCTCGGCGAATATATCGTGACCGTGCGCGAATATCCCGACGGGCTCTACGGCGTAGGAGGTCTTACTAACTGGGACGCCCGCGACGTGAAGGTAGATTTCTCCTTCCTGCCCGCTGGCAAAACCTATAAGGCTACGATCGTGACCGACGGCATCAACGCCTCCAAAAACGCTGAAGACTTCAAGTTGAGCGAGAAAAACGTGACCTCAGCCGATAAGCTTGACATTCACATGGCTCCCGGTGGAGGCTTCGCGATTATGCTTTCACCCGCTAATTAATTCATGCACAGAAAGATCAGAAAGTTTACAGCACTCGCGTGCCTTCTAATAAGCGCAGGGGGGTTATGGGCTCAGAAAGCCTATAACTCCCCTGCTGCGGGCAATCCGCTGTTGCCAGGCTATTTCGCCGACCCTACGGTGAAGAAGTTTGGCGATGACTATTATGTCTACGCTACTACCGACGGCTCTGGGGCCGGATTCGGGCCGGCGCAGCTCTGGACAAGCAAGGATTTCGTAAACTGGACTCTTATGCCCATGAATTGGCCCGACAGCCATTGGATATGGGCTCCCGATGTGATGCAGAATCCCAACGACGGCAAGTATTATCTGCTTTATTGCCAGCCTTGCACTCTGCATCTCGGTGTCAGCGATACTCCCAGAGGCCCCTGGCATAATGTGCTCGGTGAGAGCGAGGCTGTGCTCGTACCAGATCGTTTTGTGCATAATGTTATTACCCTTGATGGCCAGACCTTCATCGATGATGACGGTTCAATCTATCTTTATTGGGGCACATGGGGAATCTATAAAGATTTCGGAGCGGGAGTTGGAAAGCTTTCGCCGGATCTCAAATCTTTTGAAGCAAAGCAGATTATTCCCAACACACAGGCCACCGATTTCTTTGAAGCGCCATTCGTATTGAAGCGCAATGGGGTCTACTATATGATGTATTCCTCCGGTCATTGCGAAGATGAAAGCTATCGGGTGCAATATGCCACCGCCGACAATCCTATGGGTCCCTACACCTACCGCGGTTGCATACTATCTACCAGTAGCGATGGCACGATTCATGGCCCGGGGCATCACAGCGTATTGCAGGAAGGCGATAATTACTATATAGTTTACCATCGTCACGACAACCCTCACTCTAACCGAGGGTTCCATCGACAGGTAGCTGTTGACCGACTGGAGTTCGCCCCCGATGGAAGCATTAAGCCGATCCAAGCCTCTCACGATGGCATCGGAGCCCTTAAGCCTTCGGTAGTGAAATCTGCTGATCTCGCTTTTGGAAAACCGGTTAAGGCATCTTCCGCCTACGATGATGATTTCAGACCGGAATATGCCGTTGACAATAATAATGGTACCCTCTGGCGCCCGGCAGGATTCGGGCAGGAATGGCTCGAAATCGATCTTGAGAAAGAGCAACCTATCAAGACAGTGCTGATCCAGCCGGAATATGGCACTCAGTTTTATCAGTACCTGATTGAGGTTTCCGACAATGGTAAGGACTGGAGGCTTTTTGCAGATAAGACCGACAACCGCCTTGCCGGCTCCCCGCTCATCGATTTCGGCAACGAAAAAGCCCGCTACGTGCGTATCACCTTTACTGGCAACCAGAAGCGCGGTTTTGGAGGAGCCTTATGGAATGTGAAGGTTTATCCCGAGTGGGAAACGTCCTTCCCTCAGCAGTGGGTAGGAGTCACGGCAGCCGATTTCAATGTCCGGAAATGGCATAACAATGAAGGCATGCTCGGAGGAGCCTTCGAACTCGAAACCGGATCAGCCCGCACCGTGCGTCATGCCGGAAAAGAGGGTGTGGAGCTTGCCCCCTATTCGCGGCTCGCACTGCGGAATCCCCTGATATACCGATCCGATGACCGCACCCTTACGGCTCAGGTCTGGAAAGATGGAAAATGGCAAGCTATGGCCACAGATAATCTCATTGGAGATGGTGCTATCGTGATAGAAAGCGGCAGCGAACCTCTCACCCTCACTAATCTCCACTACCATAACCGCCGGCTCATGCAGCCGGAGCTTGACTGGGATTCCCAATCCGATATTGTGCGACTCGAGCCAGCGCCTAAAGCGTCGATAGGAAAAATTATCGACCTCGATTTCAGCCAGATGAACGTGGGCGATACGGTTACGTCAATAAAGAATCTCGGCTTGCTCGGAGGAGCTTTCGAAGCAATCGACACAGCCGGACTTATTGATCAGGCTGCCGGACTCAAAGGTCTGCGGTTCACTGGTAAGGAGGTCTACCGGAGCAACTTCGCCATGCCGGCTACTCTGCGTGACAACACCCCGTTTACCATCGACGCGGTCTTCATCAATGATTCAATCGCCGAAAACGAATGTATCGCCGATTTCACTTCAAGCCACGACGAGCTGGAGAAAATCATGGTAGTCAATGGCACAGAACCCCGTGGCGGCGTGATGCAGCACTACGGCTGGTATGAAGATGCCGGCTGGGCCGCCGTAGCCGATCTTGCAGGCCAGCCGCAACACCTCTACGTGAGCTTCGACGGGCGCATGGAGCGGGTCTATATCAATGGAAAATTAGTGAGCGAGAAAGATATCCAGCTTGTAGTGAAGCCTTCACAGTTTGCTACTCTCGGTCGTAATGCCGAAGGAGAGTGGCCTTTTACGGGACTGCTTCAACGACTTACCATCTACGATGAATATCTTCCTCTCCACAAAGAAAATAATAACTGAAAAACCAAATAACGGACTAACCTATATGAAACAATTTCTCACCGCCGCTCTGCTTCTGGGTATCGCCTTCGGGGCCGGAGCTGAAAAGAAGAATAACAACTCAGGCGGCTATCCGATCAACCCGGTGCCTTTCACCAAGGTAAAGGTGACCGACGATTTCTGGGGCCAGCGCCTCAAGGCCAGCCGCGAAGTGACTATCCCGCTCGCATTCAGCAAATGCGAGGAGACCGGCCGCTACAAGAATTTCGAGAATGCCGCTCACCCGAGCGACACTATCACCATCGGCGGTCTCGCCTTTGATGACACCGATGTCTACAAGACTATCGAGGGAGCGAGCTATCTGCTACAGACTTACCCCGACGAGCGCCTGAAGCATTATATCGACAGTGTGCTCGTAATCGTAGCCGCAGCACAGGAACCTGACGGATACCTCTATACCGCCAGAACCGCCAACCCCAAGCATCCCCACGAATGGGCAGGCACCAAGCGCTGGGAGCTCGTAGAAGACCTCAGCCACGAGTTCTATAACCTCGGCCACATGGTTGAAGGAGCTATAGCCCACTATCAGGCTACGGGACAGCGTAATTTCCTTGATATCGCAATCAGGTATGCCGACTGCGTATGCCGCGAAATCGGCCCCAATCCGGGTCAGACGGTGCGCGTGCCCGGCCATCAGATTGCCGAGATGGCGCTCGCGAAGCTCTACCTCGTGACCGGAGACAAGAAATACCTCGATCAGGCGAAGTTCTTCCTCGATATGCGCGGAAAGACTTCGCGCACTGATGAATACAGTCAGGCTCATAAGCCGGTGATCGAGCAAGACGAAGCCGTGGGTCACGCCGTGCGCGCCGGCTATATGTATTCCGGCATGGCCGATGTGGCTGCCCTTACCGGCGACAGCGCCTATATCAAGGCTATCGACAATATCTGGGACAATATCGCAGGAAAAAAGCTCTATATCACCGGAGGCGTAGGAGCCACGAATATGGGCGAGGCATTCGGCAAAAACTATCAGTTGCCCAATATGTCGGCCTATTGCGAGACCTGTGCGGCTATCGGCAACGTATATGTGAACTACCGTCTCTTCCTGCTCCACGGAGATGCTAAATATTACGATGTGCTGGAGCGCACGCTCTATAATGGCCTCATCTCCGGAGTATCGCTCGATGGCGGCGGCTTCTTCTATCCCAACCCGCTTGAGAGCATCGGTCAGCATCAGCGTCAAGCCTGGTTCGGCTGCGCCTGCTGCCCCTCTAATATCTGCCGCTTCATTCCCTCCGTACCCGGATATATCTACGGTGTGGAAGGTGACGACGTGTATGTAAACCTCTATATGTCGAACACCGCTGATCTCGACGTTAACGGCAAGAAGGTAGTGCTCTCGCAGCAGACCGGTTATCCCTGGAACGGAGATATCAACATAACTGTCGACCAGAATAAGGCCGGTGCCTTCGACCTGAAACTGCGTATCCCCGGCTGGGTGCAGAATAAACCCGTGCCCTCCGATCTCTATTCCTACAGCGACCGCAAGCACCCCGGATATAGCGTAAAGGTCAATGGCCAGCCCGTAGAGTCAAAGCTTGAGAAAGGCTATTTCACCATAAACCGCGCATGGAAGAAAGGCGACAAGATAGAGATCGCCTTCGATATGGAGCCTCGCACGGTAAAGGCAAATCCTGCTGTTGAGGCCGACCGTGGCCGCGTGGCTGTAGAGAGAGGTCCGATCGTATATTGCGCTGAATGGCCCGACAACGATTTCGACGTGCTCAGCGTCTTCATGAACCAGCACCCGACCTTCCAGGTAAAGGAGAGCAAGCTCACTCCGACCGATTCCAAGGTAAGCTACCCGATTACCGAACTGGTTACCGAGGCTCAGCTCCTCGAATACGACGACAATGGCAAGCTCGCTCCGAAAGACGTAAGCCTCACCCTCATACCCTACTATGCATGGGCGCACCGTGGTTCAGGCGAGATGTCGGTATGGCTGCCTCAGGAACCTTCGGCTTCGCGCCCCGTGCCGGCTCCGACAGTAGCTTCGGAAAGCAAGGTCAGCGGTTCCCACATGGTTAAGTCAATAACCGCTGTCAACGACCGTCTCGCTCCGAAGAATCCGGAAGACAATACGATGCCCTACTATCACTGGTGGCCCAAGCAGGGAGGCACGGAATGGATCGCTTACGAGTTTGCAGAGCCAACTACCGTTTCGCGCTCTACGATCTATTGGTATGATGACGCGCCTTGGGGCAGCGTACGCGTACCGACCGCATGGCGTCTCCTCTATAAGGACGACAATGGAAACTGGAAACCTGTAGAGAATCCCGACAACTACGGCCTGGAGAAAGGCTACGGCAATACCGTGAACTTCACTCCCGTGAAGACCTCGGCGCTCCGCCTCGAGGTAGATCAGCCTGCCGAAATGGCCTGCGGTCTCTACGAATGGAGCGTAGAATAAACGTATCACGACAAAACTTAAAACAATAATAACATGAAGCTGAAGAATCTCGCACTGGCTGGCATTGGCGCATGCGCCCTGCTGGCTTCATGTGCAGGCGGCAACAAAGCTGCCCAGGAAGCTACTACCGCTTCCGGTCTCAACCCGGAGCTCTTCTCCGCCAATAAAGACGGAAAAGACATCAAGCTCTACACCCTCCGCAATGCTGCTGGCACAGAAGCCTGCATCACCAACTTTGGCGGACGCCTCGTTTCTTTCGCAATAGCTGATAAGAACGGGAATCTTACTGATGTTGTGCTCGGTTTCGATTCTATTCAGGACTATATTAACGTGCCGAGCGACTTCGGAGCTTCCATTGGCCGCTATGCAAACCGCATCGGTCAGGGCCGCTACGTGCTCGACGGTGATACCGTGCAACTTCCGACCAACAATTTCGGTCACTGCCTCCATGGAGGCCCTACGGGTTGGCAATATTCCGTCTACGATGTAGCGGAGGCTAACGATTCCTCTATCGTGCTCACCCTCCTCTCACCCGACGGCGACAACAATTTCCCCGGAAATGTGCAGGCTAAGGTTACCTATACGCTTACTGCCGACAATAAGCTCGACATAGCCTACGAGGCTACGACCGACAAGCCGACCGTAGTAAACATGACCAACCACAGCTACTTCAATCTGGGCGGTGATCCCTCTAAGGATATCACTGACCATCTGCTGACCGTAAATGCCAACAGCTATACCCCGGTTGATTCCACCTTTATGACCACCGGTGAAATCGCTACCGTAGAGGGCACACCATTCGACTTCCGCACCGCTAAGCCTGTAGGACAGGATATCGATGCCGACAACGAACAGGTGCGCAACGGCAAGGGCTTCGACCATAACTGGGTGCTCGCTACCGAGGGCAATATCGAAGTGCCTGCAGCGGTGCTCTATTCTCCCGAGACCGGTATCGAAATGACCGTCTACACCACAGAGCCCGGAGTGCAGGTATATAGCGGCAACTTCCTCGATGGCACCGTGACCGGAAAGGGAGGCAAAACCTATGGCAAGCGCGCAGCTATCTGCCTGGAGACGCAGCACTATCCCGATAGCCCCAACAAGGCTGACTGGCCCTCGACCGCGCTCCGTCCCGGCGAGACCTACAAGAGCCGTACCATCTATTCTTTCGATACGAAAAAATAATCACCGATGGCACTGCTTGACTGGATTGTAATCGGGCTGTTCTTCTTAGCCCTCATCGGCATCATCTGGTGGGTGATGCGGCAAAAGCAAGGCAATGCTGAAGACTATTTCCTCGGTGGCAAAGACGCTACCTGGATTGCTATCGGTGCCTCTATTTTCGCTTCCAACATCGGTTCTGAGCATCTCATCGGCCTCGCCGGCTCCGGCGCATCGTCGGGTATGGCTATGGCCCACTGGGAGATTCAGGGCTGGATGATCCTTATTCTCGGCTGGGTATTCGTGCCCTTCTACACCCGCTCCATGGTAATAACCATGCCTGAGTTTCTGGAGCGCCGCTACAATGGCGCCTCGCGCACGATTCTTTCACTGATCTCTCTTATCAGCTATGTGCTGACAAAAGTGGCTGTTACCGTCTATGCCGGCGGTCTGGTATTCCAGCAGGTGTTCGGTATTGATAGCCTCTGGGGAATCGACTTCTTCTGGATCGCAGCTATCGGTCTGGTAGTTCTCACTGCGCTCTACACCATCTTCGGCGGTATGAAGTCCGTGCTCTACACCTCTGTGCTGCAGACGCCTATTCTGCTCCTCGGCTCGCTCATTATCCTCGTGCTCGGCCTTAAGGAGCTCGGTGGCTGGGACGAGATGATCAAGATCTGCTCCAGCGTGGAGGTCAACGAATATGGCGATACCATGACCAACCTTATCCGCAGCAACGACGACCCGCAGTATCCCTGGCTGGGAGCGCTCATTGGCTCTGCTATAATCGGTTTCTGGTATTGGTGTACCGACCAGTTCATCGTGCAGCGCGTGCTTTCAGGAAAGAATGAGAAAGAGGCTCGCCGAGGCACCATCTTCGGAGCCTACCTGAAGCTTCTTCCCGTGTTCCTCTTCCTGATTCCGGGCATGATTGCCCTGGCGCTTCACTGGAAGACCGGCAACTTCCTTCCTCTCATGGAAAGCGGAGTAGCCAATTCCGACGCTGCCTTCCCGACTCTGGTGGCCAAGCTGCTTCCTGCCGGTGTGAAGGGTCTGATTGTCTGCGGTATTCTTGCGGCTCTCATGTCGTCGCTCGCATCGCTCTTCAACTCATCGTCAGCCCTCTTCACCATCGACTTCTATCAGCGCTTCAATCCGAAAGCCGACCCCAAGAAGGTAGTGCGCATCGGTCAGATCGCTACTATCGTAGTCGTAGTGCTCGGTATCCTCTGGATCCCCGTGATGCGCTCTATGGGCGATGTGCTCTATAAGTATCTCCAGGAGGTTCAGTCAGTGCTTGCTCCCGGCATCGCGGCGGCATTCCTCATGGGTGTGCTCTGGAAGCGTGCTTCGGCGCTTGGAGGCATGTGGGGTCTCATCGCAGGCCTGGTAATCGGTCTTACGCGTCTTGGCGCCAAGATCTACTACGACAATGCAGCCATCATGCCCGGTTCGGAAGGCAATCCGTTCAAATGGATGTTCTATGACACCAACTGGCTCTTCTTCTGCGGCTGGATGCTCGTGTTCTGCCTCATTGTAGTTTGGGTAGTAAGTCTCGTCACCCCCGCGCCTTCGAAAGAGAAGATCCAGGGTCTGGTGTTCGGTACCTCCACCCCGGAGCAGAGAGCAGCTACCCGCGCAAGCTGGAATGCTTGGGACGTGATCCATACCTGCATCATTCTCGGCATCACGGCCGCCTTCTACTGGTATTTCTGGTAAAAAAAGCTGAACTACGATGCTTGAAGAACTTAAAGAAAAGGTGTTTCGCGCCAACCTTGACCTGGTGAAACATGGTCTCGTGATCTTCACCTGGGGCAATGTATCGGGAATCGACCGCGAAAGCAATCTCGTGGTGATCAAACCCAGCGGCGTAGACTATGATACGATGAAGGCCTCCGATATGGTGGTAGTAGACCTTGAAGGAAAAGTGGTGGAGGGCAACCTCCGCCCCTCTTCCGACACTCCCACCCATCTGGCTATCTATAAGGCATTCCCGGAAGTAGGCGGAGTGGTTCATACCCACTCTACCTACGCCACTGCCTGGGCTCAGGCCGGAGTGGATCTGCCCAACATCGGCACTACTCATGCCGACTATTTCCACGATGCAGTGCCCTGCACCCGTGCCATGACGCGCGAGGAGGTGGAAGGAGCCTATGAGCTGGAAACGGGCAATGTGATTGTAGAGCGCTTCGAGGGTCTCAACCCTGTGCACACGCCCGGCGTACTGGTGAAGAACCACGGACCGTTCACCTGGGGCAAGACTCCGGCAGAGGCTGTCCATAATGCTGTGGTGCTGGAGCAGGTGGCAAAAATGGCATCAATAGCCTATGCCGTGAATCCTCTGCTGCAGATGAATCCTCTACTCGTGGAGAAACATTTCAGCCGCAAGCACGGCCCTAAGGCTTACTACGGACAGAAATAATCTAAATCAATCAGAATAACTTAAAAAATCAGAATATTATGTTTGAGAATCTGGAACTTTGGTGGGTAACCGGCGCTCAGCTTCTTTATGGTGGCGACGCAGTGGTGGCAGTTGACAACCATTCGAAAGAGATGGTGGAAGGCCTCAATAATTGTGGCCGCTTGCCCATCAAGATCGTATATAAAGGCACGGCCAACTCCTCGAAGGAGGTTGAGGCAGTGATGAAAGCAGCCAACAACGATGAGAAGTGTGTAGGTATCATCACATGGATGCACACCTTCTCGCCTGCCAAGATGTGGATCCACGGTCTGCAGCAGCTCCGCAAGCCTCTCCTCCACTTCCACACCCAGTACAACGCCGCCATACCCTGGGATACCATGGATATGGATTTCATGAACCTCAACCAGAGCGCTCACGGCGACCGCGAGTTCGGTCACATCTGCGCCCGCCTCGGTGTGCGCCGCAAGGTAGTGGTCGGCCACTGGCAGGATGCAAAGGTGCAGGACCACATCGCCGTATGGAGCCGCGTGGCTGCCGCATGGGCTGACTCGCAGGATATGCTCATCGTGCGCTTCGGCGACCAGATGAACAATGTAGCCGTGACCGATGGCGACAAGGTAGCCGCTGAGATGCAGATGGGCTATCATGTTGACTATTGCCCGGTCAGCGAGCTTATGGAATACTGGAAGAAAGTAGACGATGCAGAGGTTAAGGAGCTCTTCAAAACCTATCTGGCTACTTACGACTACGACCCGAAGATTGCCGAAGAAGGAACCACGGAACACAATGCCGTGATGAACGCAGCCCGCGCCGAGCTCGCACTCCGCGCCTGCCTTAAGGCTAAGGGAGCTAAAGGCTTCACTACCAACTTCGATGACCTCGGCACCGACGATATCAACGACCCCAACTTCGTAGGTTTCGACCAGATTCCGGGTCTCGCATCGCAGCGCCTCATGGCTGAAGGCTACGGCTTCGGCGCCGAAGGCGACTGGAAGTCGGCTGCCCTCTACCGCAGCGTGTGGGTGATGAACCAGGGTCTCAAGGGCGGCTGCTCTTTCCTGGAAGACTATACCTTGAATTTCGATGGCTCCAACAGCTCTATCCTTCAGGCCCACATGCTCGAGATCTGCCCGCTCATCGCAGCTAAGAAGCCCCGCCTCGAGGTGCATTTCCTCGGAATCGGTATCCGTAAGGCTCAGACAGCACGCCTCGTGTTCACATCGAAGACCGGCCCCGGCATAACCGCTACCGTAATCGATATGGGCAATCGCTTCCGCCTGATCGTAAACGATGTAGAATGCATCGAGCCGAAGCCCCTGCCCAAGCTCCCCGTAGCTTCCGCGCTCTGGATTCCGATGCCCAACTTCGAGGTTGGCGCCGGAGCATGGATTCTGGCCGGCGGCACTCACCACTCCTGCTTCTCCTACGACCTCACGCCCGAATATTGGGCTGACTACGCCGAGATGGCTGGCATAGAGATGGTTCACATCAATAAAGACACCACCATCGAAGGCCTGAAGAAGGAGCTCCGCTGGAACGACGTGTATTACCTGATCAACAAGTAAGCAGGCCATGACGCCGAAAGAAACTATCGAGAAGGGTCTCGCCACGCTGGGCATCGAATTGGGTTCGACGCGCATCAAGGCTGTGCTCATCGATGATAACAACAAGCCGATAGCCCAGGGAAACCATACATGGGAAAACGAGCTTGTCGACGGTCTGTGGACCTACAGCACCGAAGCCATCTGGCGCGGTATGCAGGAGGCATACGCCAACCTGAAAGCAGACGTGAAGGCTCAGTATGACACTGACCTTACTGAGATCAAGGCTGCGGGCGTAAGCGCCATGATGCATGGCTATATGCCGTTTGATAAAGACGGCAACCTGCTCGCTCCCTTCCGCACCTGGCGCAACACCAATACTGCCGATGCTGCTGCGGAGCTCTCGGATCTCTTCGTATTCAACATT
Organism: uncultured Muribaculaceae bacterium; assembly: GCA_947632485.1. Taxonomy (GTDB): domain Bacteria; phylum Bacteroidota; class Bacteroidia; order Bacteroidales; family Muribaculaceae; genus Lepagella. The sequence goes on along the minus strand of CANRPJ010000019.1, from coordinate 20,593 downwards.
CCTCTGCGATGGAGCATCTCCCACCTCTATCAGGCTATGCTCAATGGAGAGGAGCATGTGAAAGACGTAGCCTTCCTCACTACTCTGGCCGGCTATGTGCATTGGATGCTTACCGGCGAAAAGGTGCTCGGTGTAGGCGATGCCTCCGGAATGATCCCGGTGGATCCCGCCACCAAGACCTACAACGCGCAGATGATGAATCTCTTCGATGCCATCGCTACCAGAAAGGGCTATACCCTCAAGCTGCGCGAGATTCTGCCGAAGTCGCTTCCCGCAGGAGTAGAGGCCGGCAAGCTCACGCCGCAGGGCGCCAAGCTGCTCGATCCTACGGGTGCTCTCAAGGCCGGCACGATATTCTGTCCGCCCGAGGGTGACGCAGGAACCGGAATGGTGGCTACCAATGCAGTGCGTCCGCGCACCGGCAACGTCTCGGCAGGCACCTCCTCCTTCTCCATGATCGTGCTTGAAAAAGACCTCTCGCAGCCTTATGAGGCTATCGACATCGTGACCACTCCCGACGGAGCACCGGTAGCGATGGTGCACTGCAATAACTGCACCTCCGACCTCAACGACTGGATGGGCATCTTCAAGGAGCTGCGTGAGCTCTTCGGTGAGAAGGTAGATATGAACGAGCTCTACGTGAAGCTATTCAACAAGGCCCTCACGGAAGACGCCGATTGCGGCGGCCTGATGTGCTACAACTACATCTCCGGCGAACCTATCACCGGACTGGCCGAAGGGCGCCCGATGTTCATTCGATCCGCCTCCAACAAATTCAGCCTTGCCAACTTCATGCGCTCGATGCTCTACTCTGCCGTAGCCGTACTCAAGATCGGCAATGATGTGCTCTTCAATAAAGAGAAAGTGCAGGTCGACCGCATCACGGGCCACGGCGGATTCTTCAAGACTCCGGGCATAGGTCAGCGCGTGCTTGCCGCTGCCCTCAACTCCCCCATCTCAGTGATGGAAACAGCAGGAGAAGGCGGAGCGTGGGGAATTGCGTTGCTTGCAGCCTACGTGGTAAACAACACTGAAGGTCTCTCGCTCCCTGACTATCTGGATCAGAAGGTGTTCGCCGGCAGCAAGGGAGAGGAAATAGCTCCCACGGCTGAAGATGTGGAGGGCTTCGCTAAATTCACTGAGACCTACCTTAAAGCTCTTCCTGCAGAGCAGGCAGCCGTAGATTGCACTGACCTCTAAGCAGCAAAACAGCTTCCTTTTATAGACTCACCTGCCCCAACCGGAGCGGGTGAGTTTTTTCATCTTAATTCGCCATACAAGCGTCCTCAAGGGAAGAAGGCTTGACAGCCTTGACACGGTTTTATGGTTATATCACTGAGAGATAGCGATATAACTCCTTGTCAATGTCAAGGCTATAGGAGCTCCACACGCAGGAAAGAGGCTTGACAGCCTTGACACGAAATTAGCCTTATATCTCAGAGTATCAACCACTAACATCATAATTCGTGTCAAGGTGGCAGCTATCTGATGCATTCGCGTCTCGCGGCGCTACCCCGCAATATGTGCGAGGATATGAAAGTAGGGTAGGTGTGGCTTAGTGAGCCGCGAAACGGTGAGATTGTGGTAAACCGTGGGTGGAACAAAGCGGAGCCCGCGGAATGACCAACGCAAAACACCTGAGCTGCGGAGCTGCGATGTTATAGTAGCTTGTGTATGAGCAGAGAGAGCCAAGAAGATTCTGACCGCCTCATCAGCTTTCGGGCAGACAGTGGTTAGAGGAAACGTGGCAAATATGCTGCCGTAGGTAGCATTTATGGTTAACCTCACGCTCGCAGCCAACGCTGCAGCGTGAGGGAAAGGGAGTCAGAAAATATAGTGACCTCGAAAGAGGTCATTTACAAATAGTTAATGCATAAGTCAGTTCACATGAGGACTTCACGCTTACACGATGTCCTCACGCTGCGGCGGAGCCGCGAGCGTGAGGCTTACCACAAACGTAGCCTTCGGCAGCGGTATCTACCTTCTACCTCGTGCCTTGGAGAGGTGACTGCTCATGAAGGGGTTGCGAAAGAGGCACCCACGCTGTGGGTTTATTGTGATGGGCGACGCGATGCCGCGGGTTTGCACCCACGGTTACCCTCAGAAGCCCATTCCATGGGCTTTTACATAAAAGGTGAGAGGAATCGGCGGAGCCCATCGGGAGATGAGGAGACGTGGCAGAGGAGCTTGCACGGTCTGAAGCCTACGCTCCTTGTGCACCATGAGTACCTTGACACGGTTTTGGGGTTATATCGCTATCACCCAGCGATATAACCCCTTGTCAATGTCAAGGCCGTCAAGGGGCCTATTCCGGATAGGTCATCTGGCCAGCGGTTATGCCGGTAAGGACTTCGTCGAGATACTCTTTTGCAGTAACCTTAGCACCCGGCAGGTCATGATATGAGGCGTTGCCGCACTCTACTTCGGATACACCGGGTACTTCTCCCTCGAAATCAGCTATGAAGCTAAACATTCCCCGCATGAGCTCCAGAATATCTTCAGGCTTAAGGTTACCCTGCATCAGAAGATAGAATCCGGTGCGACACCCCATAGGCCCCCAGTATAGAATACGTTGCGCCCAGTAGGGATTGTTGCGGAGCCATGTGGCGGCAAGGTGCTCGATGGTATGCATGGCGGCTCCGGGCAGTGGTCGGTGGAGCCGGGGCTCGGTCATACGCACATCGAAGGTTGTAACCTCATCGCCGCTTGCGAGCTTGTCAAGACGAGACACATAAAGCCCTCTCAGAAGGCGAGTATGATCGACCGTAAAGCTCTCTATACGCTTGAAATTATCTGTTGCCATACATTGATTCGTAGTATTTCTGATAATCTCCGGAGGTGATATTATCCATCCACTCCTGATTGTCGAGATACCACCGCACGGTCTTCTCTATACCCTCTTCAAACTGAAGACTCGGTTCCCAGCCGAGCTCAGCCTGGAGCTTGCGAGAATCTATGGCATAGCGCAGGTCGTGGCCGGCACGGTCGGTTACGTAGGTGATCAGCTCATCGCTATAGCCTTCCGGATTACCGAGCAGCCGATCTACGGTCTTGATTATCACCTTTATAATATCGATGTTCTTCCATTCGTTGAAACCTCCGATATTGTAGGTCTCGGCAATCGTGCCATCATGAAAGATTGTATCGATCGCACGGGCGTGATCTTCTACGTAGAGCCAATCGCGCACGTTTTCGCCTTTACCGTAAACAGGCAGCGGTTTGCGATGACGAATGTTGTTGATAAAGAGAGGAATCAGCTTTTCGGGGAACTGGTATGGGCCGTAGTTGTTAGAGCAGTTTGTCACGACCGTAGGCATTCCGTAAGTGTCATGATAGGCTCTTACGAAGTGATCGCTCGAGGCCTTTGCCGCGCTATAAGGCGAATGAGGATTGTATTTTGTAGTTTCAACAAAGAATTCCTCGCCATAGCATTCATGATGAGTGCCCGAAGAGGCCTTGGTAGAGAACGGGGGCTCTATGCCTTCAGGGTGCGTGAGCTCCAGCGCTCCATAAACCTCATCTGTAGATATATGATAGAATCTCTTACCTTCATATTTTTCGGGGAGCGATTCCCAATAGACCTTTGCAGCCTGAAGCAAGGAGAGGGTACCCATCACGTTGGTCTTGGCAAACGTGAACGGATCTTTTATCGACCTGTCGACATGGCTCTCAGCCGCCAGATGAATCACGCCATCTACATTATACTCACGCATAAGCTCAAGCATCTTGTCATAGTCGCAGATGTCGGCCTTTACAAAAGTATAGTTGGGCTTATTCTCTATATCGGTGAGATTCTTGAGATTGCCGGCGTAAGTAAGCTTATCGACATTGATGATATGATAGTCGGGATATTTATTGACAAACAGACGCACCACATGGCTTCCTATAAATCCGGCGCCACCGGTAATGATTATGTTTCTTTTCATGGTCATTGATTTTTAAGGTTTTTCAAACAAGCCTTCAGCGAATCGGTCCAATATGGGATTTTAATACCTAAGGCATTTTTTATCTTTGTTTTATCGAGTACGGAATATGAAGGTCTCACCACCTTCGAAGGGAACTCACAAGAATGACAGGGCTGGATATCGCAGCTTTCGTGACCGGCATATTCAGCAATCATCTTGGTGAAATCGAACCAGGAGCAGACCCCTTCATTGCTGAAATGGTATATCTCCCTTACATCGCCGGAGTCTTTGAAGGTTTCAATCACCTTAAGAATCACGTTAGCGAGATCCAAGGCATAGGTAGGAGTGCCGACCTGATCGAATACGACCTTAAGCTCCGGTTTAGAAGCAGTAAGACTAAGCATAGTCTTGACGAAGTTTTTTCCGAATTCAGAATAGAGCCATGCCGTGCGGATTATGACGTAGCGGCACCCGGATTCCTTGATAGCCTCTTCACCATGGAGCTTGGTGAGACCGTAGACCCCGGTGGGATTAGCCGGCTCCTCCTCGCCGCGAGGAGTATTGCCAAGGGAACCGCCAAACACATAGTCGGTAGAGACGTGAACCAGAAGAGCATCATTCTCTTTTGCCGCATCGGCAAGATTCCTTACAGCTTTGGCATTAAGAATTTCGGCAAAATCCTGATCATCTTCCGCCTTTTCTACATTAGTATAAGCGGCACAATTCACGATTGCCTTAATATCACGTTCTTTTACGAAATCCCTTACCGCCGAAGCATCAGTGATATCGAGCTTCGATATATCCTCGCCTACTACATCGGTGAAGATGAAATTATCTTCCGACCCAAGGGCCACAATCCGCATTTCATTGCCAAGCTGGCCGCTGGCACCCGTAACAAGCACATTCATAGCTTCAGAATTCAAAGGGTGAATCAAAATCAGCCAAAACGGGGTGATTCTTATCTTTTTCGCTCAGAATAGCTTCTTCAAGAGGAATACGCCAATCGATATTCAATGACTCATCGAGGATAGAAATGCCTCCATCAGCCTCCGGAGCATAGTAATTGTCGCACTTATACTGGAATACAGCCGTATCTGACAATACAGCAAACCCATGCGCAAACCCACGGGGGATATAGAACATTCGATGATTCTCCTCTGTGAGCTCAACAGCTACATGCTCCCCGAAAGTAGGAGAGCCTTTCCGGATATCGACAGCCACATCAAGCACCGCGCCTCTCACACACCTCACCAGTTTAGCCTGAGCATGAGGGGGACGCTGAAAATGAAGACCGCGCATCACTCCGTGAGAAGAGCAACTTTCATTATCCTGAACGAACTTTACCTTGGCTACCTCAGCATGAAATTCTTTCTCTTTATAACTCTCAAAGAAGTAGCCTCGCGCATCTTTGAATACACGAGGTTCTAAAATTACGACTCCGGGGATATTTGTAGCTATTATGTTCATCTGATATAAATTATGCTAATGCCTGTTCTAAATCAGCAATTATGTCGGAAGCATCTTCAATACCAACCGAAAGCCTAACCAACTCAACAGGAATTCCTGCTTCACGAAGTTGCTCATCGGTAAGCTGACGATGAGTATGACTTGCCGGGTGCAGCACGCAGCTACGGGCATCGGCCACATGAGTAACGATTGCTATGAATTTTAGCTTATCAATAGCTTCGATAGCATCTTCACGCGTGCCCTTCAATCCGAAAGCAATTACCCCACACGATCCATTCGGAAGATATTTCTCAGCGAGCGCATGGTATTTGTCGTTCTTCAGACCCGGATAATGCACCCAACTCACCTTCGGGTGCAGCTCAAGCCATTCTGCCACCTTCTGAGCATTCTCACAATGTCGAGGCACCCTCAAATGAAGCGTCTCGACCCCGAGGTTGAGAAGAAATGCATTATGAGGCGACGGTATTGAGCCAAGATCGCGCATCAACTGAGCCGTAGCTTTCGTTATGAACGCTCCCTTACCAAAGGCTTTGGAATAGGCTAATCCATGATAAGACTCATCAGGCTGCGTAAGCCCCGGATACCTCTCGGCATGCTTCTCCCAATCGAAATTGCCGCTATCAATTATAGCACCACCGACGCTGGTGGCATGCCCGTCCATATATTTAGTGGTAGAATGAGTCACGATATCAGCACCCCATTCAAAGGGACGACAATTTACAGGAGTAGCAAACGTATTGTCAACTATAAGAGGCACCCCATGCTCATGGGCTACTTTTGCAAACTTCTCAATATCGAGAACCTGCACGCCGGGATTTGAAATAGTCTCACCAAACAATACCTTTGTGTTAGGCCTGAATGCGGCGGCCAATTCTTCTTCTGACGCATCGGGATCTACAAACGTGCACTCTATACCCATCTTCTTCATCGTAACAGAAAAGAGGTTATAGGTGCCACCATAGATAGCAGATGAGCTGATGATATGATCGCCGGCTTCGCAAAGATTCAGCACGGCATAAAAGTTTGCCGCCTGACCGCTCGATGTGAGCATTCCGGCAACTCCACCCTCCAAAGCCGTAATTTTTGCTGCTACTGCGTCGTTAGTAGGGTTCTGAAGGCGTGTGTAGAAGTAGCCTGAGTCGGCAAGATCGAACAGGCGAGCCATCTGCTCACTCGTTTCATAACGGAAGGTAGTGCTCTGTACAATCGGCAGCACTCTTGGCTCTCCCTTCTTCGGATTCCACCCCGCCTGAACGCAGAGGGTAGCCAGTCCGTAACCTTTTTTATCGCTCATCATCAATTTCTTTTTAATCAAGATTGGGATCGCCAGTGCGCACAACCTCGTCAATCACTTTTAGCAGATACTGACCATACTGATTCTTCAGCATCGGTTTGGCAATCTCTCGCAAACGGTCGGCACTAATCCAACCCTTACGATACGCTATTCCTTCAAGACAAGCAATCTTCAGACCCTGACGCTTCTCGATTACCTCTATAAAAGTAGAAGCCTCGGAAAGAGAATCGTGAGTACCGGTATCAAGCCATGCGAATCCGCGTCCGAGAGTCTGCACTTTCAACTCACCATCTTTCAAAAACTCCTGATTCACAGTGGTGATCTCAAGCTCACCTCTTGCTGAAGGCTTAATCGTCTCCGCTACTTTAACCACCTTATTAGGATAGAAATAGAGCCCCACAACCGCATAGTTGCTCTTGGGGTGAGACGGCTTCTCCTCAATCGACAAGCAATTACCCTCATGATCGAATTCTGCTACTCCATAGCGCTCAGGATCATTCACCCAATAGCCGAATACAGTAGCTTTTCCATCTTCCTCAGCTGTTCTTACAGCCTCATGAAGAAGCCCTGAGAAACCTGCTCCATGAAAGATATTATCACCCAACACAAGGCAAGCAGAGTCTTCACCGATGAAATCTTTACCGATTATAAAGGCCTGAGCCAATCCATCGGGCGATGGCTGCTCGGCATACTGGAAATTCACTCCATAGTCACTACCGTCGCCCAAAAGCCTGCGGAATCCAGGAAGGTCATGCGGAGTAGAGATGATTAGAATATCCCTGATTCCAGCCAACATAAGCACGGAAATGGGGTAATAAATCATCGGTTTATCGAAGATTGGAAGCATCTGCTTACTGACGCCCTTAGTAATCGGATAAAGGCGAGTACCGGAACCTCCGGCAAGTACGATTCCTTTCATATCAGGTCCATATTTTTGGGTTCAAGCATGCCAAACGGCTACTACTGCCGCAAAGTTAACTATTTTACTATGCGCGCACAAACAGCTTTTCGGGATATATTGTTAATTTTGCGTCTGAAAAAATAAAAAGTGAAGATGAGCGAAAAGAAAAAGATAGTGCTGAGCGGCATCAGAGCCACTGGCAACCTGCATCTGGGCAATTATTTTGGTGCACTGAGCAAATTCGTAAGAATGCAAGATGATTTCGACTGCCGATATTTTGTGGCCGATCTCCATGCCCTTACAACCCACCCGGATCCCAAGGCCCTTCACGAGAACGTAAAGCAGATTCTTGCGGAGTATCTTGCCGCCGGACTCGATCCGGAAAAGAATATTATCTACGTGCAAAGTGATGTTCCGGAGATTTCTGAAATGTATCTGCTTATGAACATGCACGTAGGCATTGGCGAGCTGATGCGTACCACCTCATTCAAAGACAAGGCGCGCAAGGCTCTCGGCATAACATCATCGGGTGACGATATAGAAAAAGAAATTATCGGAAATCAGACTAATCAGCGGGTCAATGCCGGTCTACTCACCTATCCTACCCTTATGGCTGTCGACATTCTGATTCATCATGCCGACTATGTGCCCGTGGGTAAGGATCAGGAGCAGCATCTCGAGCTTACTCGCCGCTTCGGGCGCCGCTTCAATTCCTTCTACGGTAAGGATTACTTTTCTGAACCCGTAAATTTCAACTTCGGAGGCGAGGCTATCAAGGTGCCCGGCCTCGACGGAAGCGGAAAGATGGGGAAGAGCGAAGGCAACTGCATTTACCTCATTGATGATGAGAAGACCCTGCGCAAGAAGGTGATGAGAGCGGTTACTGACGAAGGTCCTAAGGAGCCGAACCAGAAGGTTTCAGAACCGGTAGAGAATCTTTTCACTTTGATGAAACTCGTTTCCTCGCCCGACACCGTAGAACATTTCCGTTCCGCTTATGCCGACTGCAGTATCCGCTACGGCGATATGAAAAAGCAGCTTGCTGAAGACATTCTGAAAGTGACTTTACCTATTCGCGAAAGAATCCTCGATATTCAGAATAATGATGAATACCTCTCGCGCGTAGTAAAATCAGGTGCCGAGAGGGCTCGCGAGATAGCTGCCGCTACGCTCAAAGATGTCCGCGAGATAATGGGTGTCCGCCGATTCTGGTAATATGAAGATACCGGGGTGTCTCATCTGTTTGCTGCTCCTGATAGCAGCGGGGTGCAGTAAGCAAGACGGCGGGAAAGGGCGTCTTGCTGTAAGCATTCCGCCTCAGAAATGGCTCCTCGAAGCCATTGTAGGCGACAGATTTGACATCGATGTGCTCTTTGCCCAAGGCACAGATGCGGAGACCACAGAACCCGGACTGAAGCAGATGGCCGATCTTAACCGGGCGCAGGCCTTCTTCACAGTGGGCACACTGGCTCCTGAAGAAGCGCTACTCAAGCGCATTGTCTCCTCCAATCCAGATCTCAAGGTGGTAGACACGGGAGCACAGGTCGTATTGATTAGTGGCACTCATGGAAACGCACCGGATCCTCATATATGGACCTCGCCGGCGAATCTCGTGAGAATGGCAAGAGAAATGCTTCAGACTGTATGTGAACTGGATCCTGACAATGATAAGATTTATGCCGAACGTTTCTTCCAACTGAAAGGCAAGATTGAATCTTTCAGCGATCGCACTGCCCGCAGACTGTCGTATCGACCCGGTACGGCTTTTGCCATGTGGCATCCCGCCCTAACTTATTTCGCACGTGACTATTGCCTGAAGCAGATCGGAATGGAGACCGATGGCAAGGAGGCTACACCAAAACAGATTGCCGACCGACTTACTGAGGCTGCTGAGAAATCAGTGCGCGTTGTTGTAGCCGAGACCGGAGGAGACTCCGCCAAAGAGACTTCGGTAGCTAAAGAGCTGGGAGTGCCTGTAGTCAAGATTAATCCGCTTGCTGAAGATATCTTAGGCGAGCTTAACAAAGTGGCCGATGCCATCGTCGAATAACGAGATCCTGATTCAGCTTCGCGACGTCAGCGTAGATTACGGTTCTAAACCGGTTCTCACCGACGTAGATTTCGACATCCGGCGTGGCGATTTTATAGCTATTACCGGTCCCAACGGTGGAGGTAAGACTACCCTCCTACGCGTGATCCTGAAGCTGCTGAAGCCATCAAGCGGGAAGGTGACATATTTTTCAGATGGCCAGGAAGCGAAGCAACTGCCGATCGGGTATCTTCCTCAAAAAAGCAGGATTGACAGCCGCTTTCCTATCACCGTAGGAGAAGTGATTCAATCCGGCTTATTGGGTCAGTCGAAGCTTACTCGCACTGACAAGGAGGAGCGTTATCGGCAGACTATCAGCCTTGTAGGAATGGATCATCTCGCCAACCGTCCTATCGGCGAATTATCCGGCGGCCAGCTGCAGCGCACTCTCATCGGACGCGCAATCATCTCCAAGCCTGAGATCGTGGTGCTCGACGAGCCTCTCTCATACGTAGACAAGACTTTCGAACGCCAGATCTACAAGCTGATGGAAGATATCAGCAGCCGCTCTACGGTAATCCTCGTGAGCCACGAGATGACATATATCTCCGCCATGGCATCGCGCCATCTGATAGTAGACCATGAGGTGCACGAATGCACCGGTCACCACCATTTCATGGAATCTGACTGCCGCTGACCTATGGTGCTCAACTGGATCTGGATAGCATTTTTTGCAGTGGCCTTCCTGATGGCTCTCGGGCGCACTCTGTTTGCCGGTGACCTCGAAGTTTGGAGCGCTATCATGAACAGCTCGTTCGATCAGGCCGCTTTCGCATTTGAGATATCGCTCGGCCTCACCGGAGTGCTTACTCTCTGGCTGGGAATAATGCGGATCGGTGAGAAAGGAGGAGTAATAGCTTATCTGGGTCGCATAATCAGTCCGTTCTTCTCCCGCCTCTTTCCCGGCATTCCGAAAGATCACCCTGCCATGGGAGCCATTTTCATGAACATCTCGGCAAATATGCTCGGTCTTGATAACGCCGCCACTCCTATGGGTCTACGTGCCATGCAGGAAATGCAGAGCCTTAATCCAAAGAAAGATACGGCCACCGATGCCATGATCATGTTTCTGGTGCTCAATGCCTCCGGCCTATGCCTTGTGCCAATAAGCATCATGATGTATCGGGCTCAGGGAGGCGCGGCAAATCCAACAGATATCTTCCTGCCCATTCTGCTTGCCACTGCGGTAGCCACCCTCGTGGGTCTCGTGGCTCTCTGTCTGAAGCAGCGTATACGCATGGACGGCGTGATCTGGAGCTGGCTGGGAGGCATAGCCCTTATAGTTGCGGCAATCGTATGGTTCTTCATGCGTATGCCCGCCGATAAAGTTCAGGTTTACAGCACATTCTTAGCCAACTTCATTTTGTTTGCCGTAATCATCTGCTTCATAGTAGCCGGCATACGGAAAAAGATTAACGTCTACGACACTTTCATCGAGGGCGCGAAAGATGGGTTCAAGACGGCCGTAATGATAATACCCTACCTCGTGGCAATTCTCGTGGCAATCGGTATGTTTCGCGCTTCAGGGGCGCTCGATATCTTTACCGGTTGGGTCGAACGACTCGTGGGAGCCATGGGATTCGATACCCAATGGGTAGGCGCTTTGCCGACTATGCTCATGAAGCCTCTCAGCGGCAGCGGATCATGTGCCATGATGCTCGATGTCATGAAGACTCAAGGAGCTGATGCTTTCGTAAGCAAAGTAGCTGCGGCAGTAAGAGGGTCGACCGATACCACCTTCTATATCCTGGCAGTATATTTCGGCTCCGTAGGAGTAATGAAGACCCGCTATGCCGCGGCCTACGCCCTGCTGGCCGACCTTATAGGCGCTGTGGCGGCTGTAGTAATCTCCTATTTCTTCTTTGCCTGAAGAATAATACCGGCGCCACCCTCCCTAAGGAAAGCGACGCCGACTGATTGGAAATTTCGTAAGCTAAAGAAACGTAGTTTTTTCTACTCTGCGGCGTAGCTCAAAACCGTTGGACTCTCTACGTCTACGCCATATTCTTTTGCAAACCTCAGAATGGCGCGTGCCAGCTTCGGTTTCAACTCTTCAGGACAATACCTGAAATAAGCCTCGGCTGCCCTTACATGAGCCGCATCGGGCATAGGATACTCCCGGCGCTCCGGAAGACCATACATGCTGTCGGGGAGCTCTCTCCTCTCAGCTGAATCAAGAATATCACTCATAGTATCGTTTTCGATTAAGATTCTGTCCATGATTACAACATTTATTACCCCGATAAGGTTTCTATTTTCGCCTCTATCCCGCCGGAAATAATTAATTTTGTAGCCATGCACACATTACTGAAGATTCTTTTCGCCACTCTCGCCTTCTGCGTGGCTCTCCCTTCCGGAGCCCAGGAAAACCCGAAACGCGAATTCCGGGGAGCATGGCTCCACGTTATAGGCCAGAGCCAATATCAGGATAAAACCACATCGCAGGCTAAGGCCTACATAAAAGACCAGCTCGACCGCCTTCACGACGCAGGCTGCAATGCTGTAATATTCCAGGTGCGTCCTACAGCCGACGCCCTCTACAGGAGCGAACACGAACCCTGGTCGGCATGGCTTACCGGAAAGCGTGGTAAAGCCCCCTCTCCCGAATGGGATCCTCTGCAGTTCACCCTTGAGGAAGCCCATAAGCGCGGAATGGAATTTCACGCCTGGCTCAACCCCTACCGCGTAACCTCGAATGCTAAAGAGAAACTGCCCGCCGATCACATGGCAAACCGATATCCGGAGCGTTTCGTAAGCTTCAACGGTCAGATTTTCTTCGACCCGGCATGGCAGGAGAACCGCGACTTCATCTGCAAGGTAGTCGACGATATCGTAAGCCGCTATGATGTTGACGGTATCCATATCGACGACTATTTCTACCCCTATCCCGCCGGAAGCAAGAAATTTGATGCTGATGGCAGGTCGTATGCTAAATTTGGCGGAGGCATGGAGCGGAATGCTTGGCGGCGCCATAATGTAGACCTTCTTATTGAGCAGCTCCACAAAACCATAAAGGGACGCAAGGAGTGGGTGCGGTTTGGTGTAAGTCCGTTCGGAATCTGGCGTAACAAAAAATCTGACCCAAGAGGATCAGAGAGTTCCGGGCTGCAGAACTACGATGATCTCTATGCCGACGTATTGCTATGGGCAAAAAACGGCTGGATCGATTATATGGCTCCCCAGCTGTACTGGCAGCTTGATCTCGCCGTGGCGCCGAGCCGGCATCTCGCACGATGGTGGAACGACAACGCTAACGGAGTAGACATCTACATAGGTCAGGACGTGCAACGGACCATGAACACTTCTGATCCCGGAAATCATGACTCCAACGAGCTCGATACCAAGGTGCGTCTATCGCGTGATCTGCCTAATGTGAAAGGCAATATCTGGTGGCACGGCTATTGGGTAACCGGCAACCTTCGCGGCGTGGCCGATTCGCTTGCCATGAAATACCAGAGCACTATCGCCCTGCCCCCCGCTTACGGCAATCAGTCACATCGCCCTACTCCTGTAAGGGATCTTAAATTAGAGCATCATGGTGGCAAGTCTTTACTGCAGTGGGAGCCAGGACCCGACAACAAGAAACAGGAAGCTACTGATGCTATCCGCTTTGTAGTCTACCAGTTCTTTCCAGGCGAGACCGAAGATCTCTCCGACTCGCAGACAATCGTAGCCCTTACTCCTGAACATAAGATAGCCATATCCGACAATCCCGACGATCTGCATGGCATGACCTTCGTAGTGACAGCACTGGATCGCATGAACCGCGAAAGCCTGCCTGTCAGACTAACAATTCCATAAATTTTCGCCGAAGGTTTTTCTACATATAAGAAAATTGATTACCTTTGCGCAATCATCGGGGCGTGGCGCAGTCCGGTTAGCGCGCCTGCTTTGGGAGCAGGAAGTCGTCGGTTCGAATCCGGCCTCCCCGACTAAACGAAATCTTCTGATTCTGAGTTAATCAAGCTCACAATCGGAAGATTTATTCTTTTAGGAAGCCTTATCTTATATAGAAGGCCGAGACTTAATATTGTATTGTTTTTGTTACGCCGTATTGCAGAAAACAATAAAGAACTTACAGAAATTTTTAGTTAGTATAGCCATTACGTTAATTCCTAATATTTGCGTAATTAAAATATCTTATCTACCTTCGCAGTATGAAAAGATTTGTTTTGAAAGTCCTCGAAAAGGCAATCAGTGTTAAGCGCATTGATTATGGAGACTACATATGTCTCACAGGTATGGTTAAAGGGATAGAAAACGGAGCTTCCTTGGTTGAAAAATGGCTTCGTAATAAGAATACAATTGAGTTTTTGGGAATATGGGAGACTCTCAATAATCCTAATTTTAACAGCGATTCTTATAAAGAAATTATGGCTGCATCAGGCCTGAATCGATTCATCATCTCTGCAAAACAGTGGGTAGAAAAGACGAATGCAATTGGTATTATGGCTCAAGCTGGACGTTACGGAGGTACTTATGCTCATAAGGACATTGCTTTTGAATTCGGCTCATGGGTTAATCCTACGTTTAAGTTGTATTTGATAAAAGAGTACCAGAACCTCAATACACTTCTTTCCGATAACAGACTCAAAGAATGGGATGTACGTAGGATCTTGTCCAAGGCAAATTATGTACTCCAAACTGATGCTATAAAAAATAACGTTCTGCCACGTTTTTCTTTCCGAAAATTGCGAAAGGAATGGATCTATGCTACAGAAGCAGATACTCTGAATCTCGTAGTCTTCGGGTGCACAGCTAAAGAATGGGAGAAGGCCAATCCCGAGTTAAAAAAACAAGGACTCAATATGCGCGACGCGGCAACAATCAACGAATTAGCGGTTCTCTCTAATATGGAGTCACTGAATGGAGAATTGATTAAACAGGGTCTTACAGATTTGAAGGATAGAAAGCCAATCCTGCATAAAGCTGCTAAAGAACAACTTGCAAAATTTAATGAAATAAATTTGGAGAATAAATTTAGTAAACTCGAACACTTGGGTAATCCTAAGCTACTCAAATAAAGCCTATTGCATTTTTAATTCCCCCGAATTCGGGGGAATTAAAATATTAGTTGATTTGCGATACGCTTTCTTATAATCTGATTTTTTTGTGGTTTTTCTTTACTCTTTGTCAGCATGACATATAAGTAACATATTATCACGAAGTTAAAGGCATACATAATTCTATATGCAGAGAGGGGCGCACCATTTAAGGCGCGCCCCTCTGCATTATCAAAGTCTAATCGAATGATTAATTGTCTTCCTGGAAACCAGTGTAACGATGGCCTGTAGCGTGCCATACATTTCCGGGATCATCGTCGTCGAACTCGATATCATAAGAGATCACATCGACTACACGACCGCTGGGAAGAGTTTCACCATTAAGAGTAATCTTTCCGTTGGTTATGCGAACCTTGCATTCGTAAGCTGCATTATCTACCCAACCGTCTGTTGCGAAAGTCATGCTCTCCTGATCACAAGTACATTTTACCTGGAAATCCCAGAAGCCACCAGCGTCACTAACCCATATTTCAGTAGGGATATTTGCTGCGGTGTTGAAGGTAAGGCCATGAGGGGCGCCCCATGTGCTGGCACCATCAGTAAACGTCATTACCCAGTCGCCCGACATTTTGACAGTCTCCGTTTCACCCGGTCCGTCTTTCTCACAGGAAGCGAGACCCAGGGTGATAAGGGCTATTGCTGCGAATAATATCTTCTTCATGTCAAAACGATTAAAGTTTAGTGATATAAATATCGAAAGGAGTACCTGCGTATCCTACTACCCAATGGAAGGTCTTGGTTGAGGCATCATAGGTTGCGTCATCGAAATCTTCCACTTCGTTATCAGGCCAACCTGCGATCTTGGTATAGGAATCAAGATTCAGCTCGCCTCCGGTGCCTATGCTGAGCACACCGGGCAGTGCATATCCTGAACCATAACCACGATCTAAGTCGTAATAACCTCCAAGAAGGTCATTCACGGCATATGCGCCATTGCTTGCAGTAACCTTGATCGGGAAGAACTTACCGGCTGCAAACGCCTCAGAACCGGAGCGCAGAGAGTTTGCATCAGTTACATAGTAGCCCACGATAGGATCTGACGCAGGATATACTGCGATATTACGGGTAGCCTGAGCTACGATTCCTTCAGGATTAGTGAAGCCGTAAGTGATCGTATAGAAACCTGGCTGAGGATTTGCAAGATCCATACTGGTAGAGACAGTCACCAGATCGGTGCTCATCTCCTCACCGTTCATTATTACAGTTACACCGGGATCCTGGAATGCTCGGCCTGCTTCCCAGTTAACATAGAGGTCTCCCTCTACCGTCATCTGAGGATAGTAGGTCACCCAAGTGGTGTTCTCCGTATCCTTGCTGCAGGCACCCATCAGGAGAGCCAGAGCAGGAACTGCGAGTAATGAAATATATTTCTTCATTGTTTCAGTCTTTTTGAAGTATCGAAACATTAGTTAGCAGCCCAGAATATCGGAGTCGTGATAGGCACCGGAGTCGGAGTATTCGGGTTGTAGTTGCTCGACTGCGAAGGATAAATCCAACGCTGGATAACCGTATTGGCAGGAAGCTGCGAAGAGCGCTCCCAATCCGGGGTGGTATAGATATCACCTGCTACGAGAAGACCGGTATTGATCGTTGCGTTTCTCGAATAGTCGATCAGATCATTAGCGGTTACAGAGCCAAATGCGGGATATTTCAGACGGCGGAGCTCGCACCAGCCCTCATAGCCATTGACCGAAGTAAGGTGGATCCACTTCTGGATACCGATGCACTTTGCCCAGTTACTCTGGTCGTAAGGCCAGGCAGCTATTACGCTTGCTGCATCAGCCTCAGGCAGACCGGCAGTCTTGGTAAACGAAGCCTTGATAGCATTCTCGTAGTGCTCCTGAGCGGCAGCGGCGGAGCCGTAGCGAGCCTCATACTCAGCCTTGAAGAACTCGATCTCAGCCAGCGTGATCCAATAAATAGGATCTGAATAGCTCAGGTTTGCATTACTTACGCGGCCCATCTGGTTATAGCTGAGTGCAAACTCATTACCAGGATAGCAGCCGGAAAGCCAACCAACATAGCTGCCTGAATAGTCACCTGCGGAAGCAGGAAGCCAATAGCGCTGCATGCGGGTGTCTGAACCTGCCTCATACACCTTCTGTGCGGCAAGATTCATCTGGCAATAAGGACCGTGGTTACCATTGTCAGTAAACTGACCCCAGAACGGATTACCCTTGTTAGCCTGATTGCTGGTGTAGGCTGTCCACTTCACGTCAGAAGTCGGGAAATTGTCTTCTGAGATAAGTGCGGCCAGTTCGCTCTGCACATTCTGCACATTGCTTACTCGCATGAGCAGACGAAGCTTAATGGCATTTGCCACCTTTACCCAAGAAGCAGCCGTAGCATTGCTGCCAAACATCAGCGACGTACAGGTCAGCTGATTGTCGATAATAGGCTTATCAAGAGCATTGTTAAGCTCAGAAAGCAGTCCTGCATAGACTTCTGCACCGCTATCCCACTTTGGAGACTGGTTTTCGATATCGAGCGACTCGCTGTAGGGAGCGTCGCCGAAAGCGTCTACGATACACTGAAGTGCGGCTACACGAAGCGTAGTTGCAGCAAGGTAAGTACCCCAGTCCTCTTCAGCCTCGGCCTTCTCGAGCACTACATCCAAGTCTCCGAGCAGGTCTACATAAACAGTGTAGTAGCCGCCGTTGCCGGTTTCATTGGTGATATCACCACGGCTGATCTGACCCCACTGCCATACTGATGCCTGCTGAGCGAACTGCCATGACTGGAAAGCGCCCATATAGTGCCAGGTGCCACCATACATGTTCATGAAAGCAGTCTCGCAGCCCGGGAAGATATTACTCGTGGTAAGATTCTCCACGGGCGCATTGTTGGGGTTCGTATTGATGTCGAGATAGCTGTCGCAAGCGGTAAGACCGCCGGCAAGCGCTAAAGCGACTCCATATATTAAACTCTTTTTCATTTCTCTCCTTTTTTAGAAAGTAACTCTGAGATTCATACCGAACTCACGGTAGGTCGGGTTAGCTGCTGCCGTACCGCCGAAGCCGAGGCTCGAGTCGTAGTTACCACCGGTGGTAACCTCCGGGTCACCGTACCAGTTGCGCTTGTGCGTCCAGCTTACGAGGTTGTTTCCGTAAACGGTCAGCGAGATATTCTCCAGCTTGCAGGCGTTTACCCACTTGCGGGGCACGTCCCAGGTCAGCGATACGTTACGCAGCTTCACGTAAGAACTGTTGATCAGATACTGTATGCCGCCGGCACCATTGTCAGAATAAGTGTAATAGCTCTGCCAGCTGCTTGCACCGCCCTGAGTTGCATAGATAGGCGTGGTATTTTCGAAATATTCACGCGAAACTACATTACCCTGGTTATCTTTAGTCACTACCTCATATACGGAGTTGGGAAGCACGGTCGGCTGACGGTCATTATAAATCGTGTTGTAGCCATTACCTGAGAATGTACCACCCTCGCACTGAGCCATGTAGCGGTGACCACCGAAGTTCATGTCGAGCTGACCGCTCAGCGTGAAGCCGAATGCAGAGATTGAGGTGTTGACACCGCCCATCCACTTGGCATTCGTATCGAAGCCGGTGTATGCGAGCTCGTCAGTAAGAACAGGCACACCATTCTTATCTACGATCATCTTGCCGTAGTGAGGTGAGTTCTTGTCCTCTACATAAGTCGGGATATACGACCAGATTGTACCGATAGGCTTGCCTGCCTCAGCATACTGCTGGATAGAGCGCTTGCCACCCCAGCCGATACCGGCAAGGTTAACCTTCGTACCACCTGATTTACCCGGCAGCGAGAGCACCATGTTGCGGTTGAGGGCCCAGTTGAAGCCTACGTCCCAACGTACCTTTGCCGTCTCGACAGGAGTTACGTTGATCATCAATTCGACACCACGGTTACGAACCTTACCGAAGTTCACATTCTGATAAGCGAAACCGGTTGCATCTTCTATACGCAGCGGCAAAATCTGGCCGTCGGTTACTCGGTTATAATAAGCAGCATCAATTTCAACGCGGCTGCTGAAGAAACGCAAGTTAAGACCTGCCTCAAACTCGGTGTTCATCTCAGGCTTGAGGTGAGAGTTACCGGCTGTGTTGGGGAATTTGAATGCGTTCACTCCGTTGATAGGCATGTTCAGCGAATACCAACCGTTACCATAGCTCGGAGAGCTGCTCATCATCGTGATTACGTTGTAGGGGCTTGCGTCGTTACCGGTCTTACCGTAAGCGAGACGAACCTTACCGAAGTTCAGGATATTGTTGGCAGGAATCCACTTCGTGAAGATGCCGGCTAAGGTCACACCAGGATAGAAGAACGAATTGTTACCCTTGGGAAGAGTCGACGACCAGTCGTTACGCATCGTTACGTCGAGGAACAGCCATTCGTCCCAACCTATTGAAGCGTCGGCATAGAGACCTACGTTGCGGCGCTTGCTCTGATAGTCGCTAAGGGTGTTGAAGCTTGCGCCGTTATCCAGAACCCAGTAGCCCGTATACACAGCCAGATTATTACGCTGACCTGTCATAGAGGAGTTACCGCGCTCGTTGATGCTCAGACCTGCGGTCACGCGGATATCGAGCATATCGTTAGCGAACTTGTCACCCCAGTTGGCCATGAAGTCATGGTTCAGCTCGTGACGACGATAGAAGTAGTTATATACATAACCCGTCTTATCCATCGAGTTATTTACATAACCGCTGTAGTCGTAGCCGTTGATGTTCATCAGATCGGTATTGATCAGCGACCAGTCAGGGTGAATCTCGGCGGAACCGTCTTTCAGCTCAAGGTCTGAATAGTCGAAACCGAAGCGATAGGTAAGGGTCAGCTTGTCATAAGGCTTGATATCTGCCTGGATACGGCCGAATACCTGCTTGCCTTTCGTACGATTGTAGTTGTTCTCAAGAGTCCAGTACGGGTTGGTCACACCGTAAGGAGTGAAGTAAGCCGTAGGAGTATTGAACGGGTTGCTCAGATCCTTCAGGTCTACCAGAGATACGTCGCGGGCAAACTGGTTCACGTTGCTCATAAGAGTAGTGGAAGGACCGTCCTGGCTCACCGCCTTTGTCTCAAACGTAGCATAGTTCACAGCACTTGAGATCTTGATCCATTTCTCAGGCTCGTAGCTGCCGCGGAAGGAGAAGCTGTTGCGGGTGTACGTGTCGTGATCATCGGGCATGATACCGTCGGTGCCGGTGTAGCTGTAACTCAGATAATAGGTCATCGCCTGGTCGTTGCTTACGCCAGAGAGGGCCACATTATGAGTCTGCGAGAAACCGGTATCGAAGAAGTCCTTTACATTGTTCTTCTTTGCTGAATACTCATGGATCAGCTGAGAATAGTTGTAGATAGGACCATAAACCTGCATCGAACCGTCCAGCTTCGGACCCCAAGAGCCGTTCTCGATAAACGTCTGGCCGCAGTCCCAACCCTGACCATAGACATTCTGGTATTTAGGCATATCGGCCAGTACCGTTGCTGCAACATTACCCGAATAGGTTACCGTATAGTTCTTGCTCTTACCGGCTTTACCGCTCTTCGTGGTTACCATGATTACACCATTGGCGGCACGGGAACCGTAAAGAGCCGTTGCAGCTGCACCCTTCAGAACCGTCAATGACGCGATATCGTCGGGTGACAGATTGGCAAGACCGTTAGCTGCAAGGCGGTTACCACCGGTGTTAACGTCGCCCGAAGCGGTAGGGATACCGTCGATTACGTACAGAGGCTGGTTGCTTCCCATCACAGAACCGATACCACGGATCTGTACGTTCGTACCTGAACCCGGGGCTGATGAGGTCGCCTGGATCTGCATACCGGCTACCTTACCCGACAGCGACTGCATCACGTTTGAGTTCTGGGCGGATACGATGTCCTCGCTGCTCACCTGAG
>CANRPJ010000018.1 GCA_947632485.1 uncultured Muribaculaceae bacterium | reverse complement strand
GACCTGCCATTCTTCATGTACCGAGTCAGTCGGATATTCGGTTAGCCCTGCCACGGAACTACGCCGCTGCTCCAGGAAAAGCGGGCGGATAACTTTTTCGATATTCGGTACAGAGGTATAGTGCATACCAAGACCGGCGCGCTGTTCGGGCGTAATTACAGCCTGAATCATCGAGCCAAAAATATCAGGATTGATTTCCTTCCAGTTATATTCTCCGCAGTTGATAATCAATGTGCGGGCGCGCCGCGACAGCACTGGAATTGGATAATGGTCTTTGAACAATCCACCATTGACGTATGGAAAAACCTTATAAAGCTGTGGTAGAGTGTCAAGTACTGCTGCATCGCTTGTTGACATAGCGAGGAATGCACGGTCGATAAACTCGGCAAGGTCTGAGCCGTCGGGCAAAGTGCTCCTTTCGAGGGTACGAGTAAAAAGATTCTCCCCGGGAAATAAACCAGTGTCCTCTGCAAAAAAGCAGAATAGCAGGCGCGACATAAAGATGTTCAGCGCATGAACGGTCTTCGGGTTACGAATATCGTTATAACGGCGAATATCATCGAAGAGCTTCGCCATTAGTTCAGCCGATTTTACGTCAGCCTCAGCTTCCTCAGTATATTGGATTTTTTCAATACCGGCAAGAGGCGTAAAGAATTCAAAGTCTTTCCATAGTAGCTCAATGCGGTTTTCGTACCAATCATTTTCTTTCGGGTCATAGGCCACTACGTGTACCCCATTACTTGCGATATAAAGACGAGGCGATTGTTTAAGGATTTTAGCATCCTCACGCATCGCATTGACAATATCGTAAATCTCCGATCGATCCCCGTCTAGAGTATTCACTCCCGCCGGACGATAAGCCACAAGATTTTTGATTAGCACTGTTTTGTCATCTTTCGCAAAATTGCCTGAGCCCTCTTTTGTGCGTCTAATTTGCCCGTCACCATATCCCGCAAATATACGAAGAAGATCATATATAAATTCAGACGCCGATGTTCCACGTTGTCCGAGTTGCTCCAAAGCATCGGTGGCTTGGACTTGTGAATATGATTTAGTTTTCTTAGCCATAACAAAAAAGCGAAAAAACTCCCTTATAGCATCTGAGGGCTGACCAAGGCCTGTAACGACTACAGGGAAGTTCCTAAAGGTTTTCGGCTCTCGCCGTAAGCCTTGGCTGAGACAAGCGGCAAGCCGGTTACTTTTCTTTGCTTACTGGTCATTTTCAGATAAGCGTTACTTATTTGCGAAGTTAGTAAATTTTTCTGAGATTTCCGCAATAAACCAATCGGAAATTTCGCATACAAATAGCTTACCAAAGTATTTACTAAAACATTGTTTTTAAGACTTTTATGACTACACTTACTTGGTATGAGCTGTAACCATCATACATTGGTCTTCCCGCAGATGTAAAATCTGCCCGCAGGCATCTGTAACCCCTACTTTCATGATTAATTCCTAACTTTGCCATTGCAATAATCATAAAATCCGAATCATGAAAAAGAGAGTGCTGCTTTCGGCAGCCTTGTTTGCCGCATTTTCAGCGGCGGCGCAGAACTACGACGACTGGTTTCTCGACAAAACCCTGCGCCTCGACTATGTGATAGCCGGCAACGATAAGAATGCCGACATCTATCTGCAGTCGCTCGCTTCCACACCCGGCTGGGGAGGAAGGCGGGCAAACCTGAGCGAACCCTATCTGGAAGGCAACGGCCAGATAACTGTGCGCGATGCAGAGACCGGACAGGTAATCTATGTGCAGACCTACTCCACTCTCTTCCAGGAATGGCAGACCGAGGAGGAGGCTACAAAAGTGAACAAGGCTTTTGAGGCCACCAATCTCGTGCCTTTTCCGAAAAAGCCGGTTGAAATCACCGTTACGCTCACCGATAACCACCGCAAGGAGTCTGCCCGCCTGACCCATACGGTCGATCCCTCCGACATTCTCATCAGGCCCAAGGGTGAGAATCCGACTCCCCACCGCTATATCATGAAAAACGGCTCCTCTGCCGATTGCGTGGATATAGCTCTGGTGGCCGAGGGCTACACTGAGGCCGACTCAGCCAAATTCCTCCTTGATGCCCAGAGAGCAGTTGACGCAATTTTCACCCACGAGCCTTTCCAGAGCCTTAAGGATCGCTTCAATGTGATTGCAGTTCAGGCCGTTTCGGAAGAGAAATCACCCACCATGCCCCGCAAAGGCCAGTGGCATGACACTGCCGTAGGCACCCACTACGACACCTTCTACAGCGACCGCTATCTGATGAGCGAGGAGGTGCATCACCTGTATGACCTACTCGCCGGCATACCTTTCGATCAGGTGATCGTGCTCGTTAACGCCGACACCTATGGAGGCGGCGGTATCTTCAACCAGCTGACCATATCGACCACCGACCACCCGACTTTCAAGAATGTGCTCGTGCATGAGTTCGGCCACGGCTATGCCGGCCTCGCCGACGAATATTTCTACGACGATGGCTTCGTGCCTTTCTATCCCCTTGACACTGAGCCCTGGGAACCGAATATCACCACCATGGTAGATTTCGATTCGAAATGGAAAGACCTCGTGCCTGCCGGCACCCCGGTACCCACGCCTCCCGATCCCAACATACCCTCGCTCCGCGAAATCTATAAGAACCACGATAAGAAGGGTATGGAGCTTCTGAACGCCTGCACGCAGAAGGTGGGCGTATTCGAAGGCGGAGGCTACACGAGCAAAGGCGTGTTCCGTCCGGTGCAGGAATGCCGCATGAAAATCAATGAGGTAGAAAACTTCTGCCCCGTATGCACCCGCGCTATTATCCGCGCTACTGACTTCTATACAGGGCGATAAGCCACCCTCCTACTCGCCCAGAAGATACCGCCGGCCCACCAGGAGCTGAATCAGAAGCTCCCTGTGTGGGTCGGCAAACTGTTGCACCCACTGAGCCGAAGCCTCAGCTATCGCCTGAGCCTCGTGCGGGTGAACGGCAAGCCATTCCACCACTCTGCCGGCATCGGAGAAATCAGGCTTAATTTCCGCATAATGCACCCCCGCTTCCAGCCGCGAATGCATCAGCCATGACTCCCGGGTGGGACGCGGCATTACCGGCACGCAGCGGGAAGCCATGATCCACTGCAGACCGGAAGCGATATCGCCCTCCTCCAGACAGAGCACAAACTGAAAATCGAGCATCTGACCTTCAGTGATGCTTCTCGCCTTCCACTCCGGACGCACCGGGTGCCTCTCCGTAGCTCCAAGATCCATCAGCTCATGGCCATGCCACCTCTCCAGAAACCTGCGGCCGGCAGGATTATCCACAGAGGACCCGCGGTAGACGAGTTTCGGGCATTTTGAGCCGAACGGCCTGAAATCATGAGGACTACGCCATTGTTGCCGCCTGTCGAGTGGCAACAACACAGAGTTGACATCATTCTTTCCTATTATCCTCGACTTAACCAGAGCAGGACTTTCGCCACCCTGAAAAGAAGCCGTGCAGTCAGCCGGGAACCATCTGAGCACCCTCTGGAGATCAAAATAGGAGTCCGGAACGCAACCGCGTTTCAGATCGCCGATGCGCACAGCCTGTTTCAGATTCCCATCTCCACGCCAGCCCGGCTCGAGCCTACAGTAGAAATCCGCCCTTTCCCTGATATATTCGGCATCAGGCCTGGAATCAATCTCCGACAGAAGCTTCTCCCTACGCGCGCAAAGCCAACGGCGCAGCCTCAGCCCACGAAGCGCCGAACCAGCATAATAGACCGCCGCCGGCGTTCTGCCAGACTTACAGGCCTCAAGAATCATCTCCCCAATCATTCTTCAGCTCTCTCCAATATCCATATTTCCGACAGATCAGGCGATACCTTATAAAGCCTCGAGCGCACCAGCCCTTCAGCCCAGACCACCTTCCCGTCGCGCTCAAGCACCACGAGTCTCTTCCGCTTCCACAAAGGCCAGCGGGCATCGCGCATCGCATCACTCAGCAGCCGCGAGCCTTTTGCGCCGAGAGGTTCCACCCGGTCGCCTCTCCTCGCCCTCCGGAGCTGGTAATGCCCGGGACCCTCCGGCAGTGCAACAGCCATATTGCACCGCTCCTTAAGGTAAGCCATCAGTTGCTCCCACGAGCCAGAAAAGCGCGTCCACCGATAACTGTCAGTATCCAGACCAGCATCAGGATCCACTATGCGGAAACCCTCCCGCTCTTTTTCCACTTCTCCACCGGCAAGCAGCCATGTCTTGCCCGGTTCCGAAGCGGCACTCCAAGAAGCGGCCATCTCCGCAGCTATCTCCGGCGAACCTCCTATCTTCCTTATAAAATAGAGAAGCAGGGTTGCTGCATCAGGCGACTCCTCCAGACGCCTGAACGAGAGCCATCTGCAGCTTTCCGACTCCACATCGGCCACGGCGGCATCTACAATCTTCGAATCGGCTTCCAGAGCGGCCCGACTTCTGGCCAATGCCTTACGGGCACCCGGCCAGCGCGTTTCCAGAAGAGGTATGAGCTCATTACGCAGAAAATTTCTGCGGTAATCGGAGGTGAGGTTCGAAGAGTCGACCACATAATCCTGACCCAATGATTCCAGATAACCGAGAATCTCCTTTCTCGTGAAAGAGAGAAGCGGGCGCACTATTTCAGCACGCTCGCGAGCCATTCCGGCAAGTCCTCTCGAACCCGATCCCCTGAGAAGATTGAGCAGCAGCGTCTCAATATTATCGTCGGCATTATGCCCTAATACGAGCCATTCTATCTCCTCCGCCTCCATAAGAGAGGCGAACCAGTCATAGCGCAGGCGCCGGCAAGCCATCTCCAGAGAGAGACCGGGATTTTCCCTCATATATTCTCTCGTAGAGAACCTTACCGTATGCAATTCCACACCGAGTTTCGCGCACAGGGTAGCCACGAACTCAGCATCGCGATCACTCTCGCTGCCACGCAGCGAAAAATTGCAGTGGGCAGCCACCACGCGCCCCGGCGCAGCGGCCATACAGGCGCGCAGCAGCGCTACGCTGTCGGGACCGCCGCTCACTGCAGCCAGAATCCTACCTTCACGCGGCAGCAATCGCGCCGCGGCAGCCTCTATCGGATAAAGACGGGTACGACGCATGTGAGGCGCGCCATATCGCAAATTTCATCTTTGCGGATAGAGAAGGGAGGATAGTCGGTCGAATTGTAGGAAGCACACACAACCGATTCGCGATCCTTCTCATCGGGAAGCACCCGCTTTATCATGATTCCATCAGCAGTAGCAAGAGCATAGACCTCTCCCCACCGGATTGTTGGCCCGACCGCGCGGCTCAAACCTACCAGCGCACCCGGCGGAATTGAAAGCTCAGGGTGATTGTCATTAATCATGGAATAGCCGCTCGTCTGGATAAAGAACTCAGTATCGGAAGGCACTCCGGGAATAGCCAGTTTCGGCAGTCCCTCAGCCATGATAGCCTCGCTCAGCCCTGCGGGGCGCCCGCACTCAGCTTTAGCCAGATCAATAAGCGGATACTCCGGGAAATCAGGAGCTTTCGGGGGTGCGAGCATCTCGCCCTGTCCGGTAAGGAACCATTCGCGACTCAGGTCGGGATAATGGTCAAGAATCACCTGGGCAATGCGCTTCGACAAGTCCTTACCCTGCCGGCGCGATTTGCCGATAGTACCAACTCCGAGGCCACAAGTAGTGGTTATCTCATTGTCGTTTAGGTTTTTATAGTTCGCAAACTCGTCAAGACGATCAATTTTGCGCATCTGCATATGATGTTCCATATTGCCTTTTCTTAAAAGTTAAACTTAATTCTTTGCAAAGGTAGTAATTTTCTTAGAAATTTCCAAATCTATCTTCTACTTTTTTTACTTCACCCTCCCCTTTCAGAGAAAAAAACTCACAGAGAGATGTTAATAATAGTTGTTTTACGTTAATTGTAACTAAAGAGCCAATGCCCATATTCGCTGAATTTTTAACTTTGCCATAACTAAACTTAAGGATCAGATGGACACACTTCACCAGGCAATAGAGATACTGCGACGTTATAGTATCCGCCCTTCCCACCAGCGGGTAGCAGTGATGGAATATCTGATAGAACACCCCTCTCACAACACGGCCGACGAGGTCTACGACGGGTTGCTATCAGAAATGCCAACTCTATCAAAAACAACCATCTACAACACGCTCCATCTCTTTAAGAATTCCGGTGCGGTAAGCGCCCTGCACATAGGAGTGGAACCGATGCGGTTCGACTCGATCATCGAGCCTCACGCCCATTTCTACTGCAATGTGTGCCACCGGATCCACGATGTAGATATGGATAAAGAGCTCTGGCAGCAGGTGCGCCACATAGTGCCCGACAAGGCCGAGGAGCTTCAAATTCTTTTCCGTGGCGTTTGCGCCGAGTGTTCCTAAATCCAAATGCCTTTGAAAATTGTTATAAAGGCAAACTCTATAACCTAAAGAAGAAAAAGAGAAAATTATGGCAAAGAAATGGCAATGCACCATCTGCGGTTATATCGCAGAAGGTGAAGAGGCACCTGAGATCTGCCCGCAGTGCAAGGCACCCAGGTCGAAATTCAAACTTATGGACGAAAACGAACTGCTCAACTTCGTGACCGAGCATGAGATAGGAGTAGCCAAAGATGTGGACGAGGAGATGAAGAAAGACCTCAACAACCACTTCCTTGGCGAATGCACCGAAGTAGGCATGTATCTGGCCATGAGCCGTCAGGCCGACCGCGAAGGCTATCCTGAGATTGCCGATGCCTTCAAGCGCTACGCTCTGGAGGAAGCTGACCACGCATCGAAATTCGCCGAGCTGCTTGGCGACGTAGTATGGGACACCAAGACCAACCTCGAAAAGCGCATGCACGCTGAGGCAGGCGCCAACGAAGATAAAATGCGCATAGCTAAAAACGCCAAGGCAGCTAATCTCGACGCAATTCATGACACGGTGCATGAGATGGCAAAAGATGAGGCACGCCACGGACGCGGCTTCTATGGCCTTTATCAGCGTTATTTCGGCGACAAGAAATAATAATTGCCCGGAATTATGAAATTTTGTGCGGCAGGCTCCAATTAAGGGTCTGCCGCTATTTTTTATGTAACTTTGCAGATAAATGGGAAGAATCCTCGCTATAGACTACGGACGCAAGCGCTGCGGAATCGCAGCCACCGACCCACTGCAGATAGCAGCCAACGGGCTGCCGACGCTGCGCACATGCGATCTTGAGGCCTTCCTTAAGGATTATTGCTCAAGAGAGGCGGTCGATGAAATAGTAATCGGAAAACCAACTACGCTTTCCGGCGAGCCCTCTGAGAGCATGCGATATATCGAACCCTTCCTGAACCGGCTGCGAAATATTATGCCGGAAATGAAAATTACCCTCTGGGACGAACGCTTCACCTCCACAATAGCCCATCGCGAAATGCTTACAGGAGGAATGAAAAAAAGCCGCCGGGAAGAGAAATCGACTGCCGACCGCATGGCAGCCACCATCATATTAACGGGTTATCTTGAAAGCCGGCAATTCCGGGAGCGATAAATCTTTTACAAAATTCTAACATTTATGTTGGATTATGTAGAATTTTTGTAACTTTGCAGCACAATAACCTTCTGACCCCCTAAACCGGTCGGAAGTTTTATCTCAGAAAAATCATTTATAAAAAATCTCTCAAGGCGATGCGGCGAAAGGCCGCTACCTACGGACGGGCGTGTTCCAACCGCTTGATTTTCTTTCGCATGGCTGACGGGATTCTGTAATTACAAAATATGTACAGCTTAGCTGAACTCAATGAAATGGAGGAGCAGAAGCTCCGAGACCTGGCTGAAGGTATGGGAATAAAAAAAGCAAGTTCCATGCCGCGCACCGACCTTGAATACGCCATTATCGATCAATCGGCAGAGACTTCCGCCCGGGAAGAAGCTGCCAAAATAGGTGAGCAGAAACCGCGCCGCCGCGGGCGACCGCGCAAGGAGCGTAATCCAGAAGATAACAGCCAGGAGAAAAACGATTTACCGGCTGCCACAAATTCAGATCCCGAAGGAGTGCAGCCGAAGCGCCGCGGGCGCAAACCGAAAGCCCTGAAAGAGGCGGAAGCAGCCGCAGCTGCGGCTCAGACCACACTTCCAATGCTTGCCCCTGAAGGAAATCAAGGAGAAAAAGCCGCAGATGCCTCGCCTGCTGAGCCTGTGCAGCAGAAAAAGCGCCGCGGACGCAAACCGAAGGCACTAAAAGAAGCGGAAGCTGCTGCAGCGGCAGCCCAGGCCGGACAGGCAATCGAGACTCCTGTCGCCACCGAAGCTACGGAGACTCCGGCTCAGAAGGCTCCGGCCCAGCAGCAGGCCCCGATGAACGTATATTCGCCAAAATCGATCGACTCATTCTTCAACAGCATGAAGGGGCGCACGTTTACTCCGCGCACCCAGGAGCAGATCGAGGAGCAGGCCCGCAATCCGCAACCGGTTCAGCAAGCTCCAGCTCAGCCTCAAATCCAACAGCCCCAGACTCAGCAATCTGCGCCGCAGCCTATGCTTATGCCTCAGCAAGGCCAGATGCAGCCGGGTCAGAAACTTTCGAAGCGTCAGCGTCAGCTGCTCCGCCAGCAGCAGAAACGCCAGGAACCGCTCTATAATTTCGCGGGTATCGTAGTGGCTACGGGAGTGCTGGAAGTGATGCCCGACGGCTACGGCTTCCTCCGCTCAAGCGATTACAATTATCTCACGAGCCCAGACGACGTGTATGTGCCTCTGCAGATGATCAAGCAGTTCGGCCTCAAGACGGGCGATGTGGTGGAAGGCGAAATCCTGCCTCCTCGCGAAGGCGAGAAATTCTTCCCCCTCTGCAGGATTCTGGCCGTGAACGGCCTTGCCCCTGAGCTTGCGCGCGACCGAGTGCCTTTCGAGCATCTCACTCCCCTCTTCCCCGATGAGAAATTCGAGCTGACAAAAGGCAAGACCGGGAACATCTCGATGCGAGTGGTAGATATGTTCGCTCCCATCGGCAAAGGCCAGAGAGCGCTGATTGTGGCTCCTCCCAAGACAGGTAAGACGATACTGCTTAAAGATATAGCCAACGCCATTTCCGAAAATCACCCTGACACCTATATCATCATGCTGCTCATCGACGAGCGCCCCGAGGAGGTGACGGATATGGCCCGCAGCGTGAATGCCGAGGTTGTGGCCTCTACTTTCGATGAGCCGGCGGAGCGCCACGTAAAGATAGCAGGCATCGTGCTTGAAAAGGCTAAACGCTTGGTAGAGAGCGGTCACGATGTAGTGATAATGCTCGACTCCATAACCCGCCTCGCGCGCGCCTACAATACGGTAAGCCCTGCGAGCGGCAAGATTCTGTCGGGTGGTGTTGATGCCAACGCCCTCCAGCGCCCCAAACGCTTCTTCGGCGCAGCGCGAAATATTGAAAACGGCGGCTCCCTCACCATCATAGCCACAGCGCTTACCGAGACCTCATCGAAGATGGACGAAGTGATTTTCGAGGAATTCAAAGGCACCGGCAACATGGAGCTTCAGCTCGACCGCAAACTCTCCAACAAGCGAATTTTCCCGGCTGTAGATATCGTGGCCAGCTCAACGCGCCGCGACGACCTGCTCCTTCCGGGCGAGACGCTCAACCGCATGTGGGTGCTCCGCAATTTCCTCGGCGACATGAATTCCATGGAGGCGATGGATTTTATCAAGAAGCGCATGGAGATGACGCGCACCAACGAGGAGTTGCTCGTAACGATGGACAAATAAAATGGGTAAGGATCAGAAAAAAACCAACGCCGCGCGACTGCTCGATCAGGCGAAAGTGGCCTATGAGCTTGTGGCCTACGAGGTAGATCCCGATAATCTGGCAGCCACTCATGTGGCCGAAAGCCTCGGAGAGCCGATAGAGAGAGTCTACAAGACGCTCGTGCTCCACGGCGACAAGACGGGCTACTTCGTATGCGTAGTGCCAGGTGCCGAAGAGGTTGACCTGAAGAAAGCAGCCTCCGCATCAGGCAATAAAAAGGCGGAGATGATTCCGATGCGCGACCTGCTCGGCATAACGGGCTATATCCGCGGCGGCTGCACGGCGATAGGAATGAAGAAGCCCTTCCCGGTTTTTCTTCAGAAAGAGGCTCTCGAGCTTGACAGCTTCTATGTATCAGCAGGTCAGCGCGGTCTTCAGCTGAAACTTTCCCCAACCGACTATCAGGCCTACACCAAGGCTGTGGCAGCCGATATAATTCAATCCCGATGAATACATTCGGACAGCGCCTGCGCCTCACTACTTTCGGCGAAAGCCACGGCCCGGCCATGGGCGGAGTGCTCGACGGAGTGCCCCCACGCTTCAAGATTGATTTCGAGGCTCTTCAGAGAGGACTCGACAGGAGACGGCCCGGACAAAGCGCGCTGACAACTGCGCGCAACGAGGCTGACCGCCCGGAATTTCTTTCAGGAATAACGGAAGAGGGCATCACTCTCGGCACTCCGATCGGCTTCATAGTGCGCAACGGCGATCATCGTAGCTCCGACTACTCCGCCACCCTTCTACGCCCGAATCATGCCGACTATACCTATATGCTGCGCTATGGAATCCGCGATCATCGCGGAGGAGGCCGCGCGAGCGCACGGGAGACGGTGAACTGGTGCGTAGGAGGCGAAATAGCCCGACAACTTCTTGCTACCAAGGGAATAACGATCCAGGCTCGCCTGATCTCCGTAGGAGGTCAGGAATCAGGCTTCGAGGAGATAATAGCCGCCGCGAAGAAGAATGGCGACTCGGTAGGCGCAGTGGTAGGGTGCGTGGCCAGCGGAGTGCCGGGCGGAATAGGCGACCCCGTGTTCGGCAAGCTTCACGCCCGCCTCGCTCAGGCAATCATGAGCATAAACGCTGCCAAAGGGTTTGACTACGGACTCGGATTCGAGGCTGCCAACCAGTTAGGCAGCAATGTGATGGATATTTTTGAGGCCGACGAAAACGGTATCCACACCGCCACTAACTATTCCGGCGGAATCCAGGGAGGAATAAG
The DNA here is from genome assembly GCA_947632485.1 of uncultured Muribaculaceae bacterium. GTDB lineage: Bacteria > Bacteroidota > Bacteroidia > Bacteroidales > Muribaculaceae > Lepagella. The sequence goes on along the minus strand of CANRPJ010000018.1, from coordinate 45,362 downwards.
CAATGGCCAGGACATCTGGTTCAGGGTGGCTTTCAAACCGACGCCGACGCTGATGAAGGATATCCTTACGGTCGATATCGAGGGTGCGCAGAATATACTGAAAGCAGCGGGGCGCCACGATCCCTGCGTAGGCGTGCGCGCGGTGCCGGTAGTCGAGGCTATGACGGCGCTGACGATAGCCGATGCGATGCTGGCAGATGGCGTCAGCTTCACGTAAGAAGCCGTGAATCCCTACTACACAGACTATTCCGAATATCTCAGCAGGGTATTTCCCGGCATGAAGGTTCAGAAACTATCCGTCGCGGTGTCGGGAACTTGTCCCAACCGCGACGGCACCATTTCGCGCGGCGGCTGCTCCTACTGCAACAACCGCTCCTTTGCACCGGCCTATTGCCAGCCCGGCCTCTCGGTGAAAGAGCAGATAGAGAGAGGCAAACTCTTCTTCGCACGCAAATATCCGGCTATGAAATATATGGCCTATTTTCAGACCTATACCTCCACTCACCTTGCCGACAGAGCCAGGCTCGAGGGCTGGCTGAAAGAGGCGGCGGAATGCGATGGCGTAGTAGGCATTGTAATTGGCACCCGACCTGACTGCCTGCCGGAAGAGACAGTAGAAGTAATTGCCGGTTTTCAGATTCCTGTGATGATTGAATTAGGCGCAGAATCGAGCCACGACGAAACGCTCGCCAGGGTGAACCGCGGCCACTCGTGGGCACAGACCGAGGAAGCGGTGAGGAGATGCGCCGATGCCGGACTCCACTGCGGGCTTCACCTGATAATGGGACTACCCGGAGAAACGGAGGAGATGATGCTTCTTACGATTGAAAGAGCTTGCCGATTGCCTATCGAAAGCCTTAAGCTGCATCAGCTTCAGATAATTAAGGGCACCCGCATGGAGCAGGAGCTGAGAGAAGGCAGGCTGGAAATCATGAAGTTCAGCCCTGAAAGCTACGCCGACCTGTGCGCCAGAATTGTAGCGATGATGCCGCGCCGCATAGCGATAGAGCGCTTTCTGGCTCAGGCTCCGCCGGAAATGGTGATCTCTCCAAGATGGGGCCTGAAGAACTATCAGTTTACTACGCTGGTGCAGAACCGTCTGACCTCCCGGAGCGTTATTGAGAATAATTAGCTATCTTTGCACAAAAGTTTACATACCAAACGAAAAATCCATGAAAAAGATTCTAACAATCCTATTGGCTGGTGTATGCGTAGTTAGCGCCGGTGCGGCCGTGAAGGTCACCTACAAAGCCGGTGCTCCGGAGAAGGTACGCATGCTGAAGGCAACCGTGGCTCAACTCACTTCCGGCCAGCGCTTTCAGTGGGAGAAAGACTCTGCCGAGGTGAAAAATGGCGTGGCAGTATTCGATTTCGCCACAACGGAACCCTCTCAGTTCTTCCTTGAACTTGTGCCTGACAATTATTCCCGCGTCTACGCTCTTCCGGGCGATAATATCGAGATCGAAGTGGCTCAGACGGCTCCGCTGCAGGCTACCAAGAAAGGTAATGCCATAGTAGAAAGCATCAGCGAGCTCGACAATCAGCAAGCTGCAATGGTGGCTGAGTATCAGGCTATAGCCAATCCGACCGATGCACAGCAGGCGGAGTTCGGAAAGCGCTATACGAAGCTGAGCTCCGATTTCGTAAACGCCAATCTCAACAATCCGGCAGTGATATTCGTGATGCCCGGTCTGGAGGGAGAAGACTTCGTAGCTGCTTATGAGAAGGTAGGCCCCGCCGTGAAAGAGAGCGCTTTCTGGCCGATAGCCGAGGCCAACTACAAATCAGTGAAAAGGAACCTTGAGCAGGCTCGCCAGCAGGAGGCTCTCAGGAGCGGAATGGCACCTAACTTCACCCTCAAGAATCTTGACGGCAAAGATGTATCGCTCAGCGACTTCCGCGGTAAATGGGTGATCATCGACTTCTGGGGCTCGTGGTGCCGCTGGTGTATCAAGGGCATTCCCGAGATGAAAGAGGCTTACGCCAAGTATGCTCCCAAGCTGGAGATTATCGGAGTAGACTGCGGTGATACCGATGCCCAGTGGCGGGCAGCCGTAGAGAAATATCAGCTTCCTTGGGTTCAGGTCTACAATCCCGGCGGTCCGGGCGCAATCACGGAGGTATATGCCGTGCAGGGCTATCCTACGAAGGTGATTATCAATCAGGAAGGCAAGGTGGCCGACTATGTGGTAGGTGAAGATCCCGCTTTCTATACCAAGCTGGCAGAACTGATGAAATAAGATATATCGCGAGGCTGAAAGAACCGGTGACCGTTTTGCGGCGCCGGTTTTTTCTGTTACTTTTGTAACATAACCTGAGTACAGATGACGACCGAGACGATTGAGAATATAACCCACGAGGCCACGGTGACGGGCGTTGATACCGCAAAAGGTACGATCACCGTGACGCTTCACCACAGCGACGACTGCGGATCCTGCCCCGCTTCCCGGATATGCAGCGCATCGGGAGCGAAGAGCGTGACCTTGCCCGTAGCCCGTCCGCAACGGTTCCGGAAGGGTGAGAAAGTAGAACTAACGGGCACGGAAAGAATGCACCATAAGGCGATAATGAGGGCTACGGTCTATCCATGCATAGCTCTGGTAGCCACAATGACAGGGATTTATCTGGCTTGCGGCGATCAGTTTGCGGCAGTGGCCGGTGGTCTTGGAGTGATGGTATTCTTTTTCGCCATGCTCTATGCCTTCCGCAACAAAATTCCACATGAATTCGGTTTCGAGGTGAGGAAGAGCGACTTATAGAGAAGTTTTAAGGTAAAAAGAGTCAAATTCTATATGTGGAAATAATAACGCCTGAATCAGCAAAATATCTCACTATGAGAAAATCAGGACTGCTTCATTTTTCAAATGGCACTAAATTTAGGGGCTAAACACAAGAAATCCTCAGGAAGGCCATTCCCGAGGACTTTCAAGGGTGAAAGATGGGTCTCGAACCCACGACCTACGGAACCACAATCCGTCGCTCTAACCAACTGAGCTACATTCACCATGTCGCTTCCATCAGACTTATCCCTAAAGGCTTCGCGTGGACTTGCCCTTCGAAAGCGATGCAAAGTTACGCACTTTTTCCTTTCCGTGCAATACTATGGCCCTAAAATTTGTTATAATCTCAAAAGATTCCACTTATGAAGAGACTACCTTTGCTTCTTTTCCTCGCTACAGCCACACTTCTTTGGGCTCAGGAATGGAAAACCGCTGAAAACTACAAAGGGCCGAAAACCCGCACAACCGACACTACATGGCACTCTGACATTCTTCCGGGCTACGAAGCCAGATACGTGGACCAGGGAGAGGCATTCGACGGGCCCTGCCGTACTACCATTGTCAGAAAGCGCTCACCTAAAGGAGGAAGGAAAGCTTTCCTCTATATCCATGGTTTCAACGACTATTTCTTTCAGGCTGAAATGGGAGATAGATTTGTTGATTCCGGCTATCATTTCTATGCCGTAGACCTCAGACGCTACGGCCGGAGCTGGGAGCCCTGGCAGTATCCTTTCAATGTGCGCGACATGAAGGAATATTTTGCCGACATTGATTCGGCGCTCTCACAGATGAGGCGCGACGGCTGCACCGACATAACTCTCGGAGGTCACAGCACGGGAGGTCTCACTACCGCCTACTTCGCCTCATGCCGCGGAGCACGCGTGGGGGTGAACCGGCTCGTGACCGACAGCCCGTTTCTCGAATGGAATTTCAGTCCCACCTACCGCCATCTGCTGATACCGGTCGTAGGCTTCCTGGGCAGGATTTCTCCCTCTACAAAAATCAAGCAGGGGCATTGCGACGGATATGCCTACAGCCTGCTGAAGGAATTTCATGGCCAATGGACCTACAATACCGACTGGAAGATGATCTACTCGCCTCCCGTAACCGCAGGCTGGATCAATGCCGTAAGCACTTCGCAGAAAAAGCTCATGAAGCAGGCTAAATGGATCACGATTCCGGTGCTCGTGATGCACAGCAGCCGTAAGGTTGACGGTTGCAACTGGGAGCCGATATTCCAGAAGGGTGATGCCGTGCTTGACCCGAAAATGATACAGACCCGCGGCGAAAAGCTTGGCAAATCACCGCAGGTCAGCACTATTACAGATGGTCTTCACGATCTTATCCTCTCAGAACCGGAGGCTCGCGAAGCCGCTTACGACACGATTTTCCGGTTTATCAGGACTCATCCTTAATGGGCTTCTTCTCCGGCTGATGGGCGGGGCGGAGAAGATCGTTGACGGTCTTGACGGGATTGAATGTATCGGCAGGAACCTCAATGAATACGGTATTCCAGTCGCTCATCGCTCCGTTCCATAGCCCCGGAAGCTCAAGGGCGAGAATCTCCACGCCCTCGCGGCTCTTGCTGGAGATGAAGCCAGTAGCGGGATCTACATATTTCCTGAGATCGAACTTGCGGCCCTTATAGTCGCGGATACTGCATACTAGATCTACCGGGTTGAAGTGAGTGGCTTTGGCCATCATATCCTTCACCTCGGGTTTCTCCGTATCGAGCTGCACCGATTCGAGGATCTGGGGCGATACGGTGCCGTCGGGATTATAGGCGAGGTAGGGGCCTCCGCCAGGCTCGCCCTCATTGCGCACCATACCGCAGACTCTTACGGGACGATTGAATTTACCGAACAGATATGCTTTCTTCTCCTCAGGAGTCATGGAGTCGGCATTGTCGTGGGTCACACAGAGCACCGTGCGCAGGAACTTAAGCATTTCGTCGAGCTCTGAAGTAGCTACGTCCTGATCCTGCAAGCGGCGGCAATACTTATCGATCGTCTGGCGGACGCCGACAAGAATACCTCCGAGCACCTTCTTATATCTAATCGTGGAATCACGCCTGGAATCAGGCACGATATTGTCGATATTCTTCACGAAAATCACATCGGCATCTATCTCGTTGAGATTCTCGATCAATGCTCCGTGGCCGCCAGGACGGAAAAACAGTTCGCCTTTCTCCCTGTAAGGCGTGCCATCGGGAAGCGCTGCCACCGTATCGGTAGAAGGCTTCTGTGTGCTGAAGGTTACCTCAAATTCCTTTCCGCACTCATGGCTCAGAAATCCCGAGCATTCCTCGACCTTCATTTTGGCAAGTGGCATGTGGTCATCGCTCACCGTGAAGTGAACTCTCACTTTGCCGTCGCGCCCTGCTGCAGTAGCAGCTCCTTCAAGAAGATGCTCCTCGACAGGAGTGCGCGTGAAGCCGAATGTCTTGTGAAACTGCAGAAGCGCCTTCGGGAGGGCTCCATAGTTCATACCGGTCTTTGTGAGCAGCGATTCCACTATATCTTTATAGCGATTCTCCTTCTTCAGCGTATCTACGCTTTTTCCATAATTCTCAATGCACACCATATTGAGCCAGCGGAAAAAGGCGAAGTCTTCAATTCGGTCGAAGAAGAGACGCATGAAATCATCGTTAGGCTTGCTCGACTCGCCGTTAAGGAAGGCAAAAAGATTTTTGAACATTCGGGAGGCAGCTCCACTTGCCGGCACGAATTTCACCACCTTACCACCTGCAGAGAGAAACTGCTCCCAGATCGACATGCTCGAGGCCTCGATGGTAGGGGTAAGCAGAGAGATGCCATGGCCGGGGGTAGCCGGAGCTTCCACCTTCAGCATGGGGAAACCTTCCGAAAGCATCTTGAGCTCGCGCTCGAGCTGTTCTTCAGTCTTGCCGCGGTTTGCAAGCGCTTCGCGGTCTTCTTTGGATAGAGTCATGGTCAGGAAATATAGCAATTGTTAAATTTCAGGCATCTGCGTCTTAATGCAAGGAATCGCGCGGAGTTGCCTTGCGCTCATATATCATTATTTTCTGCTGGATAAGCGGAAGCTCGCGCTCAAGGAGCCTTGCCCTACGGTACGTGTCAGTAAGGCGCCAGGTGGCGGCTATCATCTCCTTTTCCGCACCGGTCAGCTTATGCGCGGCTACTTTTCCGCCATCGAGGAAAGTCACCGTTACATCAGCTCCCCTATTGTTGGCAACTGTCATAGCCACAGTGTCGGCCTTACCTCCGGTAAACGCCACCGTATTCAGATTTCCGGCCCTATAGTTCAGAGCCTGATCAAAGGGCACATCGGCGGTCTGGGCGCGATCTTCACCGGCTTCTACAGCCAACGCCTTGAAGCGACCGCCTTTTAGAGCGGCCACAAGCTCCATCTCCCCACTCTCCGTGACGCGCGCTACCACTCCGGTAGCCGTAAGCGGATATTTTCCGGCCCAGCCCTTATAGATGGTGAATCCCTCTACATAGCGGGGATTATCCACACGCTCGAACTCCGGCAGGATGCTGTCGACCTCATCATGAAGCCGGGATATTTCCAGATTTGCCTCCTCTGCCTGCTGCCGCAGAGCGTCGATACTGTCGTTAAGGCTGAGCAGCCATGCATCATGAGCTTCGGCTGCAGCAGTGCGTTTCTCACCCCCACATGCCGCCAACAGCAACATTGATAGAAGAGCGATAACTGGTAATTTTTTCATTGATAGCGATTTTTATTTATTGAAGTCAAAGACGGCTCACGTCTTTCACTCCTTTGATAGTCTTGATTTTCCGTATGAGATTATTGAGCTGCCGCGCCTCCCCCACATTTATCACCAGATACCCCTGGAAAATACCGTCGTGAGAATCTACGCTTATATTGCGCAGGGTCATTCGCGGTTCTTTCGAAATTAGCGACGTTATATTTGTCACGATACCTATATCGTCGGTGCCTACCACCCTAAGGCTAACCGGCAGTAACTCACCGGCCTCGCCGCTCCAGCTCGTAGCTATCAGGCGATAGGGATAACGCTCACGGATATTGCGGGCATTCGGACAATCGGTCTTATGGATCTTTACCGTGCCATCGCTACTGATGAAGCCAAACACATCATCGCCATAAACCGGCTGGCAACATTTGGCAAATTTATAGTTGAGGCCCTTGATGCTTTTCTCACCTATCACCAGCACCTCGGAGCTCCTTTCAGGCTGCTGATCAGTAAGCTTAAACTCACCAGCGCTCACTCTCTCCACCTCCTCGTCGGGCGAGGCCATCTCGGCATAGGCGGTCAGGATTTTATTTACATCTTCCTTACCTTCACCCAGATCCGCGAAGAAATCGTTAGCATATTTATAGCCGCGCTTCTTTATGAGGCGCATCATGAGCGATTCGTCGATATCGAGCTTACGGTTGCGGGCTCGCCTCTCAAGAAGCTCCTTACCGAGATCGGCTGCCTTCAGCTTCTCCTCGTTGAGGGTCTGCCGGATCTTATTGCGGGCCTTTGAGGTAACCACAATATTGAGCCAGTCCTGCTTCGGCGTCTGGGTGGCCGAGGTAAGAATCTCTACAGTATCGCCGTTTTTCACCTTATAGGTGATCTTCTCATGGCGGCCGTTGACTACCGCTCCTACACAATGAGCGCCTACATTGGAGTGGATATGGAAGGCAAAATCGAGTACTATCGAACCAGCCGGCAGCCTGAACAGATCGCCTTTCGGAGTGAAAGCGAACACCTCCTGCCCGTAGGCATCGGTGCGCATATTCTTCATCAGCTCCATAGGGCCGGCTTCGGCGGTCTCAAGAATGTCGCGGATATTGTTCATCCACTGATCCGTCTCATCGCCCTTCACTCCCTTGTAACGCCAATGGGCAGCGAGGCCTTTCTCGGCCACCAGGTCCATGCGCTTGGTGCGAAACTGCACCTCCACCCATTTCGACCCGGGCCCCATTACGGTGGCGTGAAGGCTCTCATAGCCATTGCTCTTGGGAATCGAGATCCAGTCTTTCATACGGGCCGGATTAGCGGTATACATATCGGCCACAATACTATAGGCAAGCCAGCAGTCGCTCTTCTCCCGCTCCCGGGGGGTATCGATTATTACGCGGATAGCGAAAAGATCGTAGATATGCTGCATATCTACCTTCTGCTTCTTGATTTTAGCCCAGATGGAGGAAATCGATTTGGTGCGTCCCTTGATCTCAAACTTCAGCCCCGCCTTCTGCAGCTTATCGCGCACAGGAGCGATAAAGGCTGCGATGTAAGCCTCACGGGCACGCTTGGTCTCATTCAGCTTATGGGAAATCTGGGTATAGATGTCGCGGTTTGTATACTTCAAGGCCAGATCCTCAAGCTCTCCTTTAATCGAATAAAGACCGAGTCGGTGCGCAAGCTGGGCGTAGAGGCAGCTCGCCTCAAAAGCGACCGAGACCACCCATGCCTGGTCAGGATGGCGGTTTATCATGCGCATCACTACCAGATTACGCACGATCATCATTATGATGACCCTGATATCTTCAGCCAGCGAGAGGAGCAGACCGCGGTAGTTGTCGGCGTTTACGGCTGAATTCAGGCGCCCGTAGCGGATCACCTTGTCAAAGCTACAGATCAGGCGGGTCACGTCTTCGCCCCAACGCTCGCTGACCTCTTCTTCCGACATGGCGCCATCTGCCACAAACGGCTCCAGAATAAGGGCAAGCAGGATATTGCGGTCCGGATCAATGCTTTCGGCAAACAAGCGAGCCGTACGAAGCACATATATAGCCCTGTCAAGACCATGCGAGGTCAGATGCGACCTCAGACCCGGAAGCGCCTCCCTCACTCTGGCAGCGAGCATACGGCAGCCGTCATCGCCAAGCGTACGGCCAAGCGCATTGCGCAGAAAGCGCAACTCGCCAAGCACCTCGCGGCGCCTCTCTTCGGGGGTAGAAGGCTGAGGAGAATCCATATCTTCGACTGATTATTACACAAAGGTACAAAATTTTGCGGAACCTGGCAAGCTGCATAAATGATTCCTTACCACGCTACTGAGAGAAATCTGTAGGTTCTTGTAATTTGAAGCAAAGCAATTTATTAGTAACTTCGCGCCATGATTCTCTCTACGCGAAGAAATTTCTGCCTGCTCTGGGCATGCCTTCTATGGGCCGTAAGCGTATCAGCGCAGGCTCCGAGGGGCAGCAATATGCCCCCCGATAATAAACCGGCCGCTCCTACAGTGAAGCAAGGCGGGTCGGCATGGCATATCGACTTTCCGCTCGGATTCCACATACCTACAGAACTCGACACTCTGCCCTACAACTATCAGATCCGCAATATAGCAGCCCTGCAGAGCATCGCTTTCGCTACTACAGGCAATGTGGGAGGCCCGGGACAGAACGAAATTTTCTTTGAAAGAAAACCGAGGTCAGAGTTCTTTTTTGCCGATGCGCTGAGGCCCTGGATACCTACTTTCGATAAGCAGACCTTCTATAATGTCTATGTGCCGATGACTCAGGTTGGTTACAACACCGGAGGCGGGAAAGAGAATAAACTCGACCGGTTGCAGGCAGTATTTGCCGGCAATGTCAACAGGCGAATCGGCGTGCAGGCATTCATGGACTATATCTATTCCAAAGGAAGCTATGACAATCAGGCCGTAAAGAATTTTTCATTCGGATTTTCCGGCTACTATACCGGCGATCGCTATGAGATGCAGGCTTTCTGGCAGCACTATAACTCTATCAATAAGGAGAACGGTGGAATAACCGACGACCTTTATATTACCAAGCCTGAAGAGATTCAAGGCGGCGTGACCACAATCCAGCCAAAGAGCATTCCTACAAGACTTACCGGCTCCCACAATATGCTGATCGGTTCCGACGTCTATATGAGCCACGCCTACAAGATCGGATTCTGGGAAGAAGAGGTGGTCAACGATACGCTTACGCGCGACGTCTACGTGCCTCTGATAAAATTTATCTACTCGCTCGACTGGCAGACCGGTCACCACGCATTTGACAATTCCAATGCCCAGCAAAACACGAGCTATTGGAAAAACACATACCTCGACCTCAACAAAACCCGCGACAATACCTTCTATGGTAACCTCCGCAATACAATAGGAGTATCAATCGTAGAGGGATTCAAGCCCTGGGCAAAATTCGGATTGGCAGGCTACGCCACCCTTGAACGTAAGAGCTTCAAGCAAATGCCCGAAGTAGCCGTGCCCGACCAGAATTATGACCAGTCGACGGCTGAAGATGGCGGACTGACACCATTGCCTCAGGATTTCTCCTATAAACCTTTGGATACCCAGACCAATGTATGGGTGGGAGGTGAGATCACAAAAGATAAGGGAGAAGCCCTTAAGATTCGCGCCAACGCCAACTTCGCGATTGCTGGAGCCAATATAGGCGACGTAGACATTTCAGGCGAAATCACATCGAGGCTGAGGCTTCTCGGCGACACGGTAGAGATTGCGGCAAAAGGCAGTTTCGCGAATACCGCACCTTCCTATCTGCTCGACCACTTTATCTCCAACCATTTCGCCTGGAATAATTCTTTCGGACAGACCCGCACTTTCAGGGTAGGCGGCGAACTCTATATTCCCTGGACCCGCACGCGGCTCAGCGCTGGAGTTGAAAATCTGCAGAACTACATTTATTTCAACGAAGCCTCCCTCCCGACCCAAGAAGGCGGTAGCATTCAGGTAGTGACGGCATCAATCGACCAGAAACTCTCATTCGGCATCTGGAATTGGGATAATAAGGTAGTATGGCAAAAGACCTCCAACAGCGCGGTTCTACCCCTTCCGCAGCTCGCTCTTTACAGCAATATGTATATCCATTTCAAGGCCTTCAAGGTGCTTGATCTCAGGATTGGAGCCGACTGCAATTTCTACACCAAATATTACGCACCCGACTATCAGCCGGCCACCATGACCTTCCGGGTTCAGAAAGAGAAAGAAGTGGGAGCCTACCCGTTCTGCAACGGATATGTAATGGCTAAACTATATAAGGTGCGCTTCTACGTGATGTGGTCTCATCTCAATCAGGGATTGTTCGGCGGGGCCAACTATTTCTCCATGCCCCATTACCCGATCGACCCGCGGCGCTTCCAGATGGGCCTGTCGATTGACTTTGCCAACTGATGGCCTTGCCTCGCCTGAAGCCGAAGACCGGACAAGCAGGCCTTTACCTGCTTCTCCTCGCCATAATACTGGGGCTTATGGCTCTTATCAGGTGGCTTCCCGGGAAAACGCGCACACCTGCTACGCGCCCTTTCACGATTGCGATGCTCTGTATTCCGGAGGCTGTGAAGTCTGACAGCATTGGTCTTAGCGGACCGGGGATAGAATTTGTGTGCCGCCTGGAGTCTGTCATCAACACGAAAATAAGGATTCTACCCGTAGCCGACCGGGAAGCAGCCGTTGAGGCGCTATTATCGCAATCGGCAGATATAGCCGGCCCTATACCTTATTCCGAAGCCGATACCTCAGTCGCTTTTTCGGAAATAGCTCTTTGGAAAGAATTTACTGCTTGCGAACCCGCTGCAGCCTCTCACCCTGCCGCTATCAGGGCTGCTTCCGACTCTATCACTCTCCCCATGAGATGGGCAGTGCGCAGAAGCGACACTGCACTCCTGCGCACTATAAACAAACTATTGTATTAGTCCTTAAGCACTCCGAGCTTCTTTCCAACCTTTACAAAGGCTGCGATAGCGCGGTCGAGCTGCTCGCGGTTGTGGCCGGCGGAAAGCTGCACGCGGATGCGGGCCTGACCTTTCGGAACTACAGGATAGTAGAAACCGGTCACATAGATTCCCTCTTTCTGCATCTCGGCTGCAAAATCCTGAGAGAGCTTTGCGTCATAGAGCATCACTGCGCAGATAGCCGACTGGGTAGGTTTGATGTCGAAACCGGCAGCCAGCATCTTGTCGCGGAAATAGTTCACGTTGTCCATGAGCTTGGTGTGGAGCTCATCGCTCTCGCCAAGAATCTTGAATGTCTCCAGAGCTGCGCCTACGATAGCGGGAGCCACTGAGTTGGAGAAAAGATAAGGACGCGAACGCTGGCGAAGCATATCGATCACCTCTTTCGGACCGGTGGTGAAACCGCCCATGGCACCGCCAAACGACTTGCCGAGCGTACCGGTAAAGATATCGATCTTGCCATAGCAGTTGAACTGCTCAGCCACACCGTGACCCGTCGGGCCTACAACACCGGCGCTATGGCTCTCATCCACCATTACGAGTGCATCATATTTCTCTGCAAGCTCGCAGATCTTATCCATAGGAGCCACATTGCCGTCCATCGAGAATACGCCGTCGGTAGCGATAATCTTGTAGCGGCAATCCTTAGCCTCCTGGAGGCAGCGCTCCAGATCGGCCATATCGGCGTTGGCATAGCGGAAGCGCTTAGCCTTGCAGAGACGCACACCGTCGATGATCGAGGCATGGTTGAGCGAATCGCTTATAATAGCGTCTTCCTCAGTAAAGAGAGGCTCGAAGAGACCGCCGTTGGCATCGAAGCAGGCAGCATAGAGAATAGTATCTTCAGTCTTGAAATATTCGCTGATAGCCTTCTCCAGCTTTTTGTGAAGATCCTGGGTGCCGCAGATGAAGCGCACTGACGACATGCCGTAGCCGCGCTCGTCCATCGCTTTCTTGGCAGCCTCGATAAGACGCGGGTTGTCGGAAAGTCCAAGATAGTTGTTAGCGCAGAAATTAAGCACCTCGCCCTCAGTATTTTCTACTGCAATATCAGCTTTCTGAGGCGTTGTGATCACACGCTCGTTCTTGTAGAGTCCGGCATCTTTGATGCTCTGGAGCTCCTCGGTGAGATGGTTCTTAAATTTGGTGTACATTATCTTTTTGTGTTGGGTTAAAAATTGTTTCTCAAAGGTACGAAGTTTTTCCGGAAAAACACCTAATTTTGCACAATAATTTTAGCCTTTGAATCACATTTACTGAAATGAAGAACGTACTCGTGATCGGAGCCACCGGACAGATCGGCTCAGAACTAACAATGAAGCTGCGTAACGCCTACCCCGGAGGCAACATCGTAGCCGGTTACATACCGGGTGCCGAGCCCAAGGGAATCCTTCTGGAAAGTGGCCCCAGCTTCTTGGTCGACATCACTAATCCGGCCCAGATTGCCGAAGCTGTCGACAAATACAAAATCGACACCATCTATAACCTCGCAGCCCTCCTGAGCGCTGTGGCAGAGGCGAAGCCTCAGCTCGCATGGAAAATCGGTGTCGGAGGCCTTTACAATACCCTCGAGGTGGCCCGCGAGAAGAAGTGCGCTGTGTTCACTCCCAGCTCAATCGGTTCTTTCGGTCCAGATACCCCGCGCGTAAAGACTCCGCAGGACACTATCCAGCGCCCTGAAACGATCTATGGCGTAACGAAAGTGACCGGAGAGATGCTTTCCGATTACTATGCCCGCCGCTTCGGCGTCGACACCCGCTCGGTGCGCTTCCCCGGCCTGATCTCCTATGTAGCTCCTCCGGGTGGTGGCACAACCGACTATGCTGTCGACATCTACTATTCCGCCGTAAAGGGCGAGACCTTCAAGTGCCCCCTCAAACCTGGCACCTTCATGGATATGATGTATATGCCCGACGCCCTTCGCGCAGCTATCGAGATCATGGAGGCTGACCCGACGCGCCTGAAGCACCGCAACTCCTTCAATATCGCATCGATGAGCTTCGATCCTGAAATCATCTACAACAAGATTAAAGAATACGTGCCTGATTTTAAGATGGAATATGAGCTCGATCCCCTGCGCCAGAAGATTGCCGACAGCTGGCCCGACAGCCTCGACGACAGCGCCGCACGCGAAGAATGGGACTGGAAGCCCGAGTTCGACCTCGACGCAATGACGAAAGATATGCTCAACAACCTGCACATCAAACTGCAGATTCCGGCATAAAGCATAGAGTAACAATTTATTGCAAGACCTGCACCGAAAGGTGCGGGTCTTTTTTATCGGAAAACTGAAAACTATTTTGACCGAAATCAGTTTTTTGACTATCTTTGTGGCTAAATCACCTACCGAACATCATAAAACAAATGCACCTTCAACCCAAGGAATACGACCGCCTTCTAAGCCGGATACTGAACATTGTGGCACACAAGGGCCCCAAGGCCACCATAATGGATACAGTGGCATCGGAGCTGAAGATGTCGAAACGCACTCTCTACGAGATTTTCAAGAATAAGAACGATATGCTTATCAAGGTGCTCGGCTGGGCCCACCAGAGAGTAAACTATTTCATCGCCGGTTTCTTCACGGAAGAGGCTAATGTGCTGGAAGCGTTGCTCAAGGTGGTTTATCTGGAGCGCAGTTTTGTAGAGAACCTCGATGTGCGTTTCTTCAAAGATATGCACGATCTCTTCCCGGAACTGGAAAAATTCCATCAGGACACTGAACAGGAGCGCGAGAAAGCCACTCTGGAAATTATCAAGAGAGGAATCGGGCAGGGTCTCTTTTGCCCCGATCTCAACTATCCTGTGCTCATCGAGATGCTGAGGGTGCAGATGGAATCGCTCAAACTTACAGAGACGCGCTTTCCCGAAGGCATCAGTCTCGAAGATATACTCGACACAATTCATACCTCCTTCCTCCGAAGCATCGTAACCCGTAAAGGCCTCGACCTCCTTGAGGAGTATAAGCCTGACCAAAAATTCAAAGAATCCGTAAAAAATCTGTTTGCTGTATGAAAAACCTGCTCCTGTCGGCAGTGCTGTTGGCAAGCATGCCCGCTTTAGCCGCGCCAGCCGACTCAGTGCAAGTCATGACTCTTTCGCGAAGGGAATGTATCGCTATAGCCCTGGCTGACAATCCTACTGTAAAAACGGCCGATCTGGAAGTGACCCGCGTGGACTATTCAAAGAAGGAAATCCTTGCAGGACTCTTCCCAAAAATTGATTTCTCAGGCAACTATCAGCGCTCCATAGAGTTGCAGACCATCAAGATGGATATGGGCGGACAAAGCCAGAGCTTCAAGATGGGTAGCGACAACAGCTGGAATTTCGGTTTCGGCGTAAGTATGCCCCTGATTGCACCGACCCTGTGGAAATCCATCAAGATATCTGATACCCAGATTCTGCAGAACCTCGAATCAGCCCGTGCGTCGCGCCTCGATCTCGTGAATCAGGTGAATAAAGCCTATTATAGCCTCCTGCTCGCTGAAGCTTCCTATAAGGTTGTAAAAGAGAATTATGACATAGCTCTCTTCAATGCCGACCTCTACAAGAAGCAATTCGAGGCCGGTACGGCTTCGGAATACGACGTGCTGCGCACCTCCGTGCAGGTCAAGAACATCGAACCCGAGCTGCTTGAGGCTAATATAGCCATAAAGCAGTGTAGCCTCCAGCTTAAGGTGCTAATGGGGCTGCCGGTAAATACAGAGGTCAGGGCAAATACCACTCTGCAGGAGATGCAGACCGAGATGCAACCTCACACAGCGGCTATAGACCGCAGCCTTGCAGGCAACACATCTCTGCGCAGCCTCGACCTGCAGGCTAAGGCGCTGAAGCAGAATGTTGACCTGAAAAAGATGGAATGGCTGCCTACCCTCGGAGCCTCGTTCTCCCTCTTCTGGAGCGCATTGAGTAATGGCAATGCCCTTAAGAATCAGGAATTTAATCCTTATAGTAACGTCGGCCTCTCTCTATCCGTGCCGATTTTTTCGGGCGGATCCCGATATTATGGCCTCAAGCAGGCTCAGGTGCAGCTGAAGGAGATCGGATTCCAGCGCGAGAACCTCGTGAGCCAGCTCAATGTGCAGGTAGATCTGGCACTCGACAATATCAATAAGGAACTGGCCCAGATCGAATCCAGCGAAGAGGGAGTGAAGCAGGCTCACAAAGCCTATGAAATCATGCAGAAGAGCTTCGAGATCGGTGCAGCCACTTACCTTAACCTGCGCGATAGCGAACTGGCTAACACTACCGCACAACTCTCCTATTATCAGGCTATCTACAATTATCTTATCTCTTCAAGCGAACTGGATCTGCTCCTCGGCAAAGAGGGTTCGCTTCAGGGACAATCTACTTATTATTAATAAAATAACAAGCTCCACAATGAGACTATCTAATATTATTCTGCCCGGCGCCCTATGCGCTATGGCCCTCGCCTCATGCTCAGGCGAGAAAAAGGAAGAGGCCACCGAAGAAACCAAACCTAAGGTTAAGATTGAGAATGTAAGCGCGCGTGATGTAGACCAGACTGCGACCTACACCGCCACTGTAGAGGCTGAAACCGTAAATAATATCAGCGCCGCTATGGCCAACCGCATCAAAGCCATCTACGTAGATGAGGGTTATCAGGTGGCTAAGGGTCAGAAACTGGTGGAGCTCGACGATGTGAACTCCACAACCTATCAGCTTCAGCTCGACAATGCCAAAGCAGCCCTGGCTACCACTCAAGCCGACTATGACCGCGCCGTAGAGCTGCTGAAGATAGGAGGCGGAACAAAGCAGAGCGTTGACCAGATGCAGACGCAGCTCATCAATGCAAAAAATGCCGTGGCCTCTGCGGAAAGGGCGCTGCGCAACGTGCGCGAGAATACGGTGCTCACCTCCCCCGTAAACGGCGTGGTAACAGCCCGCAACTATGACCCGGGAGATATGACGGGCGCTCTGCCGATTCTTACGGTGTCGCAGGTGAAGCCCGTGAAGGTAGTAGTCAACGTCAGCGAGAGCGAACTGAGCAATGTGAAGAAAGGAATGCCTGCCGACGTTACTTTCGATACCTACGGCGACGAGGTCTTCACCGGCCACGTCACCATGGTAGCTCCCACTATCGACCCCGCAAGCCGCACTTTCGGAGTGGAAATCACTTTGCCTAACTCCGACGGCCGTATACTCCCCGGCATGTTCGCGCGCGTATCGATGACCTTCGGCCAGCAGAGCCATGTGGTGGTACCCGACCTCGCGGTAGTAAAGATGCAGGGCTCTGGTCAGCATTTCGTCTACGTCTACAAAGATGGCAAGGTTAGCTATAATCACGTAGAGCTCGGACGCCGCATCGGCGATGCCTACGAGCTTCTGTCGGGCGTGGAGCCAGGCAGCGATGTGGTGGTATCAGGCCAGTCGAAACTGCGTGATGGGGCTGAAGTGGAAGTAATCAAATAGAAAGAAACAGCTTAACAAACTGAACTATGAGCCTTTATGGAGCGGCGGTGAAGCGCCCCGTGATGACCACCCTCACCTTTGTGGCGGTGATTATTCTCGGTCTCTTCTCGCTGGCAAAACTGCCGATTGACCTCTACCCAGACATCGACACCAATAGCATTATGGTGATCACGATGTATCCGGGTGCGAGTGCTGAAGATATAGAACAGAATGTGACCAAGCCGCTTGAGAATGCCCTCAATTCCGTGGAGCATCTCAAGCACCTGACCTCTAATTCGCGCGAAAACACCTCGGTGATAACCCTGGAGTTTGAATATGGCTACGATATCGACGTGCTGACCAACGATGTGCGCGATAAGCTCGATATGGTCAAGTCGAGTCTTCCTGACGACAGCGAGAACCCGATCATCTTCAAGTTTTCTACTGACATGATCCCGATTGCGCTGCTTTCAGTGCAGGCCGACGAGAGCCGGGCCGGACTCTACAAGATTCTCGACGATGCAGTGGCCAACCCGCTTGCGAGAGTCGACGGAGTAGGTTCCGTATCTATCTCCGGAGCGCCGAAGCGTGAGATCCATGTATATGTAGACCCCCGCAAGATTGAGGCCTACGGGCTTTCTGTAGAGACAATTGCAAGCATAATCGGAGCTGAAAACCGAAACACCCCGGGAGGATCTTTCGATATCGGCTCCAACACCTATGCGATGCGCGTGCAGGGTGAATTTAAGGATACCTCTGAGCTCGAAGGCATTCCGGTAGGATCGCGCGACGGCAAGATAATCTATCTTCGCGACGTGGCCCGCGTAGACGACTCCCTCGAGGAGCGCACCCAGGAGACCTTCATCGACGGCGAGCCGGGCGCGATGATCATTATCCAGAAGCAGAGCGGCGCCAACTCGGTGCAGATTTCCGACAAGGTGATGAAGATGCTTCCGCAGCTTCAGAAGAATCTGCCCTCCGACGTGAAGCTCGGTGTGATCGTAGATACCTCCGACAATATCCGTAACACCATCGCCTCGCTCGAAGAGACAGTGCTCTATGCTCTCCTCTTCGTGATGATAGTGGTGTTTATCTTCCTGGGCCGCTGGCGAGCTACCCTGATTATCGTGATCACGATTCCCGTATCTCTGATAGCCTCCTTCATCTACCTCTTCGCTACCGGCAATACGCTCAACATCGTATCGCTGTCGGCACTCTCGATATCGATCGGTATGGTGGTCGACGATGCCATCGTGGTGCTTGAGAATGTCACTACCCATATAGAGCGCGGCGCCGATCCGAAGCAGGCTGCGGTGCATGGCACCAACGAGGTGGCTATCTCCGTAATAGCCTCTACGCTAACGCTTATCGCCGTGTTCTTCCCCCTCACGCTGGTCACCGGCATGACGGGAGTGCTCTTCCGCCAGCTCGGCTGGATGGTGACGATCATGATGATCATCTCTACCACCTGCGCCCTCTCGCTCACCCCGATGCTCTGCAGCCAGTGGCTCCGTAGGGTAACCCACCACAGCAAGTTCTACCGCATCTTCTTCTCACCGATAGAGCGCGGACTCGACAAGTTCGATTCCGGCTATGCCGGAGTGCTCCGCTATGTGGTGAGTCATAAGACAGTTACAATCGTAGTCTGCCTCGGCATTTTTGTCGGTTCAATCTTCCTGATGAAGCAGGTGGGCACAGAGTTCTTCCCCACGGCCGACGACGGCCGTCTCGGCGTGGAGCTCGAGCTGCCTATCGGTGCTCACGTCAAGACCGCGCGTGAGGTTACGTCGCGCCTCGACTCGATGTGGCGCGCGAAATATCCGGAGATTCTCGTCAGCAGCTATACGGTAGGCCCCGCCTCGAGCGATAACACCTATGCCTCGCTCTCCGACAACGGCGCCCACATCATATCAATGAATATCAGGCTCCAGGATCCGGGCGACCGAAAGAGAGGCATCAAGGAGATAGCCGAAGAGATGCGAAAAGACCTGGCGCTCTTCCCTGAGTTCAAGAAAGCGCAGGTCAATATCGGTGGTGGCCGTGGAGCCTCGATGGGCGGCCAGGCTACAGTCGACTTTGAAGTCTACGGCTACGACTTCGCCGAGACCGACTCCGTGGCCTCGCGACTGAAAGAGGTGCTCGAGGGAATAAAAGGCACTGCCGACGTAACTATCTCCCGCGGTGACTATCAGCCTGAATATCAGGTAGACTTTGATAGAGAGAAGCTTTCGCTCTACGGGCTCAATATGCAGACCGTGGCGATGTATCTGCGTAACCGTATCAATGGCGCCACCGCTTCGCAATTCCGCGAAGACGGCGAGGAATACGATATCAAGGTAATGTATGCCCCGGAAGACCGCACGCAGATAGCCGATATCGAGAATATCACCATCTATACGCCTACCGGTCAGGGAGTGAAGCTGAAGGAGCTCGGAAAGGTAGTGGAGCGCTTCACGCCGCCTACTATCGAGCGCAAGGACCGCGAGCGAATCATCACGGTATCATCGGTAGTAGATGGAGTGCCGATGAGCGATATTGTGGTAGCTGCTGAAGCGGCTATAGATAAGATGGAGCTTCCCGCCGGAATCAGCATAGGCATCTCCGGTAGCTACGAGGATCAGCAAGACTCCTTCTCCGATCTGCTTATGCTCGGAGTGCTGATCATCATTCTGGTCTACATCGTGATGGCGGCTCAGTTCGAGAGTCTTACCTATCCGGGCATCATCATGACCTCGCTGCTGTTTGCCTTCTCCGGTGTATTCCTTATTCTCTGGCTCACAGGGCATACGCTCAACGTCATGTCGATGATCGGAGCGATCATGCTTATAGGTATAGTGGTGAAGAATGGTATCGTGCTCATCGACTATATCACCCTCAACCGCGAGCGCGGCATGAGCATACGCCTCGCCGTGATCGATGGCGGCCGGTCGCGTCTGCGCCCTGTGGTCATGACCACGCTCACTACGATTCTCGGCATGGTGCCGATGGCCGTAGGCACCGGTCAGGGAGCCGAGATGTGGCGCCCGATGGGTACTGCCGTGATCGGTGGCCTTACTTTCTCCACAATCCTCACCCTGCTCTTCGTGCCTACGCTCTACTGCGTGTTCGCAGGCAACGGAGTGAAGCGCATACGAAAGAAAATCCGTAAGTCACATCTGAAAACGCAATCCAAATGAAAGCGATCTTCATAGCCTACGATCAGGCCCACCACGAAGCCATAATCAGGATTCTCGACAAGAATAACTGCCGCGGCTTCACCTCATTCGGCACTGTGCAGGGCCGGGGCAGCAAAAGCGGTGACCCTCACTACGGTAGCCATGCCTGGCCCTCGCTGGCAAACGCGATCCTTACAATGGTCGGGTCAGAACAGGTCGATACAGTGCTCTCAGCTCTGAAGGCGCTCGATGAAGAGCGGCCTAAGCTCGGACTTCGTGCCTTCGTATGGGAAATTGAAAAGACAATCTAAAATCACGCGTTCTGAAATAATAGAACTATCATAAAATGAAACAGAAACTGCTATTCTGCGGCCTTTTGCTCGCCGCAGCAGTGGCTCCGATGAGGGGCGAAGTGAAACTGCCGGCCGTAATCAGCTCCGACATGGTGCTTCAGCGCAACACCGACGCGCAGCTCTGGGGCACTGCCTATCCCGAGAGCACAGTGGAGATTACCGGCTCCTGGACTGACCGGAAAGTTACAGCCAAGGCTGATAAGGAGGGCAAATGGGCCACTACGATTCCTACTACCGAGGCGGGAGGACCATACACAATGACCTTCTCCGACGGCCACGGCTCCCCCACGGAGCTCACCGGAGTGCTCCTCGGAGAGGTATGGATCTGCAGCGGGCAGTCGAATATGGAGATGCCTGTAGGTGGCTATATGAGTCAGCCGGTAGCGGGTGGAAATCAGGCCGCTCTCGATGCTCCCCTCTATCCGGATATCAGAATGTTTACCGTGCCGCGCCGCCTCTCGCCGGATTCTCCCGCGCAGGCCTGCGACAATGTGTGGCTCAAACCGACTCCCCTCTCGGTGCGCACCTTCAGCGCTATAGCCTATTTCTTCGGGCGCGAGCTCTACAAGATGCTCGGGGTGCCTGTTGGCCTGATCACCTCCAACTGGGGAGGTACCCCCATAGAAAGCTGGATGAGCCGCGAGAGCCTTGAATCGGTGCCTGGTCGCAACAAGGAGATAGCCGATAAGCGCGAAGGCCAGGAGGCGCCTATGGTGCTCTTTGAAAACATGATCCGTCCCATCGCTCCTTTCTCGGCCCAGGGGTTCATCTGGTATCAGGGAGAATCGAACCGCGACAACTGGTCTGATTATGCCGACCTCCAGGTAGCGATGGTTAACGACTGGCGCAGCCACTGGAAAAATCAGGATATGCCTTTCTACATAACCGCCATCGCCCCATACCGGTATGAGGGCGACGAGAAGCGCAGCAAGGCGATGCTCGTAGAGCAGCAATACATGGCAGCCGACAAGCTGAAAAACAGTGGAGTAGCCGAGACCATTGATCTTGGTGAACGCCAGCTGATCCACCCTGCGGGCAAGGAGAAGGTGTCGAAGCGGCTCGCATGGATGGCCCTGCAAGACAATTATGGTGTAGAAGGCCTTCCGCAGCGCGCTCCCCGCTATAAATCGTTTGAAAAGAAAGACGATGGCCACCTGATACTGAGCTTCACAAATCTTTGCGGGGAAAATAATTTCCAGATGGGAGACCCGACCCAGAGCGACAGCTTCAACTGCTGGATTGGTCCGGTAGGTTTCGAAGTGGCTGGAGCTGACAAGGTGTTCCATAAAGCGAATGCGAAGCACCACTGGTGGAAAAACGTGATCGAGGTATGGAGCGATGAAGTGCCCGATCCGGTAGCCGTGCGCTATGGCTTCCAGAACTGGTCAGGCGCCAACGCCGTGACCCTTGCCGAGCAGCCGCTCGTGCCCTTCCGGAGCGATAACTGGGAAGTGACCGATATTTGGTAATCAACTAACTATTAAGGGAAAACAATGAAGAATATATTCGCTGCGCTCTGCCTGCTCCTCTTTGCCGGCACTATGAGCGCCGAGAAAACCGACCGCGAGGTGTGGGTCGATGTCCTTACCCGAATGGCTCGCCCGGTGCTCGACAATATGTCGGAAGGCAATCTTCAGAAAAATATGCTTGTGGAGCTCAGCCCCACCTGGGACGGCCGCAACCAGAAAGTGACCTACATGGAATGCTTTGGCCGCCTCATGGCCGGTATGGCTCCCTGGCTCAGTCTCCCCGACGATGACTCGAAGGAGGGTCGCCTGCGCGCCGAGCTGCGCGAAAAAGCCCTGAAAAGCTATGCCAATGCCGTAGACCCTGAAAGCCCCGACTATCTGCTCTGGCGCGAGGAGGGGCAGACGCTCGTAGATGCCGCCTACCTGGCGGAGAGCTTCCTGCGCGGTTACGACGCCCTCTGGGAGCCGTTGGATTCCATCACGAAGGCGCGCTATATCGACGAGTTCACCCGCCTGCGCCGCGTAGATCCGCCCTACACCAACTGGCTCCTCTTCTCGGCCACGATCGAGAGCTTCCTGAAGCGCGCCGGCGCGCAGCCCGACTGGTACCGCATCACCTCCGCCCTGCGCAAATTCGAGGAGTGGTATGTAGGCGACGGCTTCTATAGCGACGGCCCCGATTTCGCTTTCGACTATTACAATAGCTTCGTGCTCCACCCGATGGGAGTGGAATGCGAAGAGGTGCTCACCGACGGCGGAAAGCGCAAGATATGGAATTGCAGCGATGTAGACTTTGAGCGCGCCAAGAAGCGGATGCAGAAATACGGCATCGTGCTCGAACGCCTCATCTCGCCGGAAGGCACCTTCCCCGTCTACGGCCGCAGCATCACCTACCGCACAGGCACCATGCAGCCTCTGGCGCTGCTCTCATGGCGCGGCTGGCTGCCGGAAGAGCTGCCGGAAGGACAGGTCCGCGCCGCGCTTACGGCGGTGATTAAGAATATGTTTTCCGACAATCGCAACTTCAACGAGAAAGGTTTCCTGACCCTCGGTTTCAACGGCAAGCAGCCCAACATCTCCGACTGGTATACCAACAACGGAAGCCTCTACATGGCCTCGCTGGCGTTTCTGCCGCTGGGTCTTCCCGCCGACCATTCTTTCTGGACCTCCGAGCCCCTGCCCTGGACCTCTAAGAAAGCCTGGGGAGGTCAGGACTTCCCGAAAGACCACGCCTGGCAGTAATCCCCGCCGTCCTAAGGAGGGTTTTGCACGGAAAAGCGACTTTGGTACGGACGTTTGATAACTTAGGAGGTTAGCAATGAAAAAAGCGCCTGTGGCGCGAGTGTTTAATTAACTCACACGACCGCAGGGAGTGTGGGGAAATCTAGGATCCGCGCAGTAGGCGCTTTTATTAACAGACTATCCAGATGTTCGGCGGGAGATAGCCGGATTGACAGCCTTGACACAATAATACAGTTAATAGCCTAATAGACAGGATTATAAGCTGTATTTTATGTCAAGGCGGTCATTTTTTACGGGAAAAAGTTGAGATTGGGATGTCACAAATAGGGTATTTTTCCGTCAAGTAGGTATAGGACTATAAACTTAACTGAACCTACGGACAATGAAAACATTCTTTGCGACTTTGATTCTGCTAATCGATACTCTTACCACTGCTTTAGGTCAGACGGTGGTAAACGGCATTGTCGAGAATAAGACTGGTGAAGTGCTCATCGGCAGCACAGTGCTTTTCATGCAGTCTGATTCGATCGTGGGAGGCACGATAACAGACGATAAGGGTCGCTTTGAGTTAAAAGGGCTTCCGCAAGGTGAGTATGAGTGCCAGGTATCTATGCTCGGTTATAAACCGTCTTCGCAGAAGTTTACACTGGCCGATAAGATAAGGTTGCAAAAGTTCGAGCTTGAAGAAGACGCTACGGTACTCAGCGAAGTGACTGTGACTGGTGATGCGCGCGAAAGGACCAAGGAATTAGCAGGAATGTCGATTTATTATCTGACCGGAAGGGCTAAGAATGAGCAGAATGCCTACAGAGCTCTTCAGGAAATACCTCGTCTTGTAGTGAACGAGGCAATTAAAGATATCAAGCTTGACGACGGTACGACTCCTCTGATATTGGTGAATGGCGTAAAGAAGCCGCTCGACGCTATCAGCCCGGAATTTATTGAATCAGTCGAAGTGATCGACAATCCCTCTGCCCGCTACCGCGGAGATGCAGAGGTGACTTCTGTGCTAAATATCAAGCTGAAGAAGGAGGGAATAAAACCTTATCTGCGCGGCCAATTCGGAGCATCATCGATGCCAAACGGCAATTTCTTCTATACGCAAGGCACACTTGAAACCGGAAGCTCCACGTCATCGCTATATTTGAATGCCGTATATTGGAGATCCAACAACCAGCGTCAACGAAACTATTCGAACGTAATTCAAAGTAATTTGCACCGGGAACTGAATACTGAAACCAAGATGAAAACCTATAATCCGGAGTTTTCACTGGGAGGAGACAAAGAATTTTCAAAGAATAATTATGTGGCTTATAGTGTTAACTATCACCTTTATCCACAAAAGAGCGAGTCTTATGGCACTGGTATTATTACTGATTTTGGAACCGGTGAATCTTCCGACCTTATGTCGGCGGTAAAGAGCAGGAGCCGCTTTCGCGAACTGGCCGGAAACCTCTACTATAAACATTCATTCCGAAACGACCGTACACTTGAATTAACAGGCAATTATTTCTATTCTTTGAACGGCAACACTACCCATCGGGAGGAAACGAGTGAGATTCTAACATATGTGAGCGATATCGACCTCGACAACAGCCGTCACATGGGTAAACTTGATGCCGTTTACTCCGATATGATAACCTCCGGCATGCGTTTGGAGACAGGCTCTAACACCGAATATTCCGCAACAAATATCGACGACCGTCTTGACAACTTCCCCTATTTCCGATATAAGAGAACCAGAGAATTCCTCTTTGCCGGAATCGATAACAATCTCTCGCCTAACAAATTCAATTACGTGGCATCGCTCGGTCTGGACATAGTATTTTCCGATGCAGATGGCATTAAAAACAGTTACGTAGATTTCGTACCCTCGCTCTCGTTAAGCTATAAGACAGCCCCACAACACGCTTTGACGCTTAAATATAAACGCGCCCGCCAGATGCCAAGCGCAGGAGACCTGAATCCACACAATACCTCGACCGATCTGCTGAAAGTGAACAAGGGAAATCCCCTTCTCACTCCGAGCCATAGCGATAGTTTCAGATTAGATTACGTGTTCAGCAATGGAAAAATAAGATTGGATCACTACGTCTCTTATATCTACAATTCAAATATCGTGATGCCCTACGGTTACATGGAAGGAGATGTATATGTCAATACTTATCAGAATTTTGGTCATAACGGAAATCTGATAGCAGGTGCGACCATTAATTATAATATTCCTCAGAAGAATAGTTTCTTTGGAAATGTAAGCCTTGAAACCTCAATCAATAAGATATATATGAAAGATATGCCATTCAAGGGTCTGACATTCAACACCGGATTCAACGCGATTGTCGGATTTAGAAATGTGACTGCCAATATTTTATTCAAATACTCAGGCTATACGTATTCTCTTTATTCAAAAGATGGCGATCGGTTCCTTTGTACCCTTCACTTCTACTGGCAGATTAATAAATATTTTGGCCTTCAATTGCAGGGGGATAGCGTGTTATGCGGTAGAAGACCACTAAGATATTGGACTATCAACGGCGATTATAATTCATTTACCCAGACGATAAAATCTACTCATACACCAAGAATACAACTCGGTATATGGTACGCTTTCCAGACTAAAAACTTCAAATGGCGGCAAAAGAAGCAGTTCAACAATCTGGACAGCGAGCTCAAGACAATAAAAACAGATTAAAAAGGGATTCAGTGAAAAACCAATCTCACCAATTTTCTGCGTAAGCGCCTGTGGCGCTTTTATTAACAGACTATCCAGATGTTCGGCGGGAGATAGCCGGATTGACAGCCTTGACACAATAATACAGTTAATATCCTAATAGACAGAATCATAAGCTGTATTTCGTGTCAAGGCGGTCAAGCCTCCTTTCACAGCCTGAGTCCGAAAGACTGAAAACTCCATTTTTTTGCTTAATTTTGCACTTGCGGGGCACTAAGCCTCATAATAGCAATGATAGAAAAAATTCAGGCGCTTAAAGCTGAAATATCAAAACTTGCGGCCTCCACTCCTGAAGAGGCCGAGCAGCTGCGTATCAAATATCTGAGCAAGAAGGGAGCCGTGAGCGCCCTTTTCAACGATTTCCGCAGCGTGGCGGCTGACCAGAAGCGTCAGGTTGGAGTGCTTCTCAACGAACTCAAGACGCTGGCAACTGAGAAGATTGCCTCTCTGAAGGAATCAATGGCCGCCGGTGCCGACGATGCGTTGGCATCTATCGACATTACGCGCACGGCTGTGCCGAAGCCTTTCGGCACCCGCCACCCCCTCTCGCTGGTGAAAAATGAAATCAATTCCATTTTCTCCCGCGTAGGATTCACAGTGGCGGAAGGACCGGAGATTGAAGATGACTGGCACGTGTTCTCCTCGCTCAATTTCCCGCCCGACCATCCGGCCCGCGATATGCAGGATACGTTCTTTATCAGCCGCGAGCCCTCAGACGTGCTGCTGCGCACGCACACCTCTTCGGTTCAGACGCGCGTAATGGAGAAGACGCAGCCGCCTATCCGCATCATCTGCCCGGGCAGAGTGTTTCGCAACGAAGCCGTATCGGCGCGTGCCCACTGCTTCTTCCATCAGGTTGAAGGTCTGTACATTGACAAAAACGTATCGTTTGCAGACCTGAAGCAGGTGCTTCTCTATTTTGCACGCGAAATGTTCGGCCCCGACACCCGTATCCGCCTGCGCCCCTCTTATTTCCCCTTCACCGAACCCTCGGCGGAGATGGACATATCATGCCATATCTGCGGCGGCAAGGGCTGCGCGCTCTGCAAGGGTACAGGCTGGGTTGAAATTCTGGGCTGCGGAATGGTTGACCCCAATGTGCTTGAGGCCTGCGGAATCGATCCGAATGAATATAGCGGCTACGCGTTTGGCATGGGAGTGGAGCGCATAGCCAACCTGAAATATCGCGTCAACGACCTGCGGCTCTTCAGCGAAAACGACCTGAGATTCCTACATCAGTTTGACGCAGCCCATTAAGCGATGGAGATCAAGGAGCGCTACGAGGGGGTGATACGCTGGTTTCAGGCCAACGATCCTGAGCCGCGCACCGAACTCTCCTACGACTCTACCTTCCATCTGCTGCTGGCGGTGATTCTTTCGGCGCAATGCACCGATAAGAGGGTCAACATGATTACCCCCGCCCTTTTTGAGGCCTACCCTACCCCGCAGGCGCTCGCGAAGGCTACCGAGGAAGAGGTCTACGGCTATATAAAAAGCGTGAGCTACCCCAACGCCAAGACGCGCCATCTGATTAAGGCGGCACAGGTGCTGGTAGAAAAGTTTGGCGGCGAGGTGCCCTCCACTATGGAGGAGCTGCTTCAGATTCCGGGCGTAGGGCGCAAGACGGCGAATGTGATGCTTGCCGTGGTGTGGGACGAATCAGCCATGCCGGTAGATACCCATGTGTTCAGGGTGAGCAACCGTATCGGTCTTACGCGCGCCTCGCGCACACCGCTCGCCACGGAGCGCACGCTGGTGAAATACGTGCCGGAGGAGATTGTAGGAAAAGCTCACCATTGGCTCGTGCTCCACGGGCGCTACGTATGCACCGCCCGCAAGCCCGACTGCGCCTCATGCGGCCTGAAAGAGTTCTGTAAGGCTTATCAGAGCGCTTCGGCTAAAGGGCTGAGCGTGGAGGCCGCGGAGAAGAAGAAGCGAAAACCGGCTCCTAAGAAGAAAGCCGCTCCGGCAAAAGAGAAATAGGGAAGCTGCCAGAATAGCTTTAAGGCCCCGATGCCGCGGTTGCGGTCGGGGCCTTAAAAGTATCATCAATGAATCAGCCTCAGGGCTGATAGAGAAACCGCTTTATGCTGCGCTTCGGAGTCTTCTCAAACTCCTCGAGGAAAATCTTGTGGCGCTTCACCCTGCTATAGGCGGGCACAGCGGCATTCAGAGCTACAAGGTTCTGCTCCATCACCTTATCGATCGCTTCGGCACTGAGTCCATCTTTCTGAGCGGCATCGTAGTCGGGATAGATGAGGGCTACAAGCTCGCCGTGGTCGTCGATTATCAGGGATTCGCTTACATAGGGCAGACCGTTGAGCTTCTGCTCGATCTCCTCGGGATAGATATTCTGTCCGCTCGGCCCGAGAATCATGGTCTTGGAGCGCCCGCTGATAGTCACATAGCCGTCGGGGCTGATCGTGCACATATCACCGGTGTTCATCCAGCCGTCATCGTCGGGCATTATCTCCTTGGTAGCCTGCTCGTTCTTATAGTAGCCGGTCATCACGTTGGCACCCTTCACCCAAAGATTACCGGGCACATTCGCCGGATCCGGAGAATCTACACGAGCCTCCATACGGTCTACTACCTTTCCGCAGGCCTTAGGCGGATTCTCTCCCGGAGGAGCATAGCAGATGAGGGGTCCGCACTCGGTCATGCCGTAGCCCACGGTGAAGGGAAACTTAATACGAATCAGGAATTGCTCCACCTCCGCATTCAGAGCGGCTCCACCTACAATGAGCTCCCTCAGATCGCCTCCGAAAGCCTGCATCAGGCTCTCTTTCACCTTGGCAAGTACCTTATTCTTAATAATAGGAAGCTTGAGCAGCAGCTTCATCTTAGGAGTCTGGAGCACAGGGAAGACCTTATTCCTGATTATCTTCTCCAGAATCATCGGCACGGTGATTATGAGCTTCGGCTTAACCTCAGCAAAGGCGCTCAGTATCACCTTCGGCGAAGGCAGATGCGTAAGGAAATGGCAGTGACACCCCTGGCAGAACGGATAGAGCATCTCGATCACCATGCCATAGAGATGAGCGAGAGGAAGCATATTTACCACTCCGTCGCCTACCTTGAAGAAATCTATATTCTCCATGGCGAAGCGCACATTGCTGTAGATGCTCCGGTAAGGCAGCATCACTCCTTTGGGAGAGCCGGTAGAGCCAGAGGTATAGTTAAGCACCGCGAGGTCTTCCGGATCCTCTTCGGGATACCTCACATCTTCCGGCTTCCAGTCTTCAGGATATTTCTCCCCGAAAAGCTCGTTGAGATTCTCCCTGGCCTGGCGCAGCCTCTCATTCCGGCAGAAAGGCATACCGAGCTCCATCAGATAGATGGCGCCCTCCAGCGAGGGCATGGAGGTCTCATCGAGATTCTCCCATATAGAAGCATCGGTGAAGAGCAGCTTCGCCTCAGAATGGTTCACGAGATTATGGATCGTATCGGCCTTGAACTCATGGAGAATCGGCACTGCCACCACTCCTGCGGTGAGGCAACTGATGAAGACCACTGCCCAATTCGAAGAGTTGCGCCCGCAGATGGCTACCTTATCGCCTTTGCGGATTCCGCCTTCCTCGAAAAGAATGTGCATCTTCTCGACCATCTCGGCAAGAGTCTTATACTGATACCCGGTTCCGCCGATATCGGAAAGGGCCATGGCATTCCAGTGCTTCCTTACGGAAGCCTGGATAATGCCGTTGAGCGAAGAATTTGGAGTTGCGTTCATGTATTATTAACGCCTACTGGGCCGAAAAAGCTTGCTCCAGACGCTCGCGTATTTTCTTAGCGCCCTCTCCGCGGGATACTATCTTGCCGTCAGGGCCGATAAGCATCAGATGAGGAATGCCGGTCATGCCATAGATTTCATAAGGCTTTCTCTCGGCGTTGTAGAGCACCGGCCATGTTATACCGTACTTATCGACAGCGCCTTTAGTGGCCTCGGCATCATCGCGCACTGCCACGCCTACTACGATCAGACCCTTATCCTTATAGGCATCGTAGATCTCCTTGATAGCGGGCAGACCCTTGATGCACCATGGGCACCAGCTTGCCCAGAAGTCGACGAGCGTATATTTGCCCGGCTCTACAAAGGAGCTTAGACTGAGGGTCTCGCCGTCAGGCTGAACGGCGCTGAAATCGGTGAACTGCTGTCCGGGAGCAGTAGCCTCCTGGAGCACAGCCATATTCCTGTAGCGCTTCACGCGGGGGGAATCCTTTACTCCTTCGGGAGCTACTGCCAGAAGGCTGTCGATCTCTGCCGTGGTTGCACTGCGGCTCCACTCCTGGGCCAGATAGAGACCGAGTCCGTTGCTCTTATTGGCATTATAGCTCTCCTCTACCAGCGCCTTACGCTCAGCGGGCATCTCTGCCTCCTCAAGAGAATCGAGGCGGATAAGCAGGGCTGAGAATGCGTCATTGCCGGGAGTGCCGGTAGCGGCCTCAGTCTCACCGTTGAAGAGGGCCTGACCGCCCTCTACGAGGTAATAGCCCTTGGTGCGGCCATCTACGCGCACAAGCGCCAATGCGCCCTCGGAGCCTTCCGGAAGGATAATCGCAGCTGAACCGCCGGCGAACTCAGCGGTTCCGAGCGATGCGGAATCGGCATAGTTGAGAAGTTCTACAGTCTGGCCGTCGGCAGCATCGGGAAGAGCTACATCGAGACGGGCCTCTTTGTTCTGACACGAAGCCAGCGCTATCATAGCGGCGGCTGGAAGAAAGATTGAAAGTTTCATATTGTCGTGGTTTTCCGAAAAATTCCGGGTCAACAGGCCACAGGCCTCCCCGCGAAGTTAACACCTATCCGCGACTTAGCCAAACCTCGCAACTCAGAATTTCGGGAAAATCGTAGAGTTGAGCTCCAGATTATCTACCGGAATCATTCCTTCGAGGTAAAGAATGGTGTATTCATTGCCTCTTTCGGTGCCTCTTTTGCTACCCCAGATCACCATCTTATCGTAGAAATCATCACCTTCTTCGGAATGTGCGAATACAATCTGCACATCATCGCTTCCGCGCGCATCAAGCACTCTGCTCATGCCCTCTTCCCTCGTAAGCTCCCTCACCATAGCCGCTGCCTCCGCCTGGCGCGCCTTATCTGCTCCATCTGCCACAATCAGAACCAGAGAATCGAGCATATTGGTCTCTACCGATACCAGCGGAAACACCAGTTTACTGGAAGTCTTACGCAGAATATCGTGGCTCAACACATTATATTTCTTCGTATTGGTCCAGCTGCGCATCTCCTCAAGCGAGTAAGCCCAGGCTCCGCCGCAGCAGAGCGAGAGCATTAATGCTACCAGACCTATAGCAAACCTTCGTCTCATTGATTTTCAATTATTTCGGGGTCTTTTTCTCCGGAATCGGCCAGAGTGCCGCGATTCTTCAACAATCCTCTTACTCCGCGGTCAGCATTATCCCATTCAGCCATCATCTGATCGAAAAAGGCCTGCACCTCGTCGATCGTTTCATTGGCCATACGCAGCTGCTCCTCGGTGATCTCATCTTTTTTCACCTCATTCTCAGATGCCTTCACAACCGGAGCGGAAGTCACCTCTTTTGATTTTGAGGCGACCTCCTTAGCAGCCCGGGGGCTGTCGGAATTTCTCTCATTTACTGCTGCAATCATACTTGCGGCAGGCTCCGCAGTTCTTACAATATCCACAGTATCAATCCTGAGCGTATCTGATTGGAGGCTTTCGGCAGTCAGAGTCTTATCAGCTATGGAAACCGGATCAATCCGCAAAGCAGCCCCTACAATAAGAACCGCAGTCACTGCAGCGGCGGCAATCCAGAGGCCTCCCCTCCTCAGCCTGCGCCAACGCGACGCCCTCTCTTCGGCAGCTATATCGGCCACCATGCCGGAGATCATGGAATCCAGCATCGGCGATTCGGGAGCATCTGAAGCCACGGCTTTATCGAGCATAGCAAAAAACGACCGCTCTATCTCCAGATCTTCTGGAAGATCAGGAGAGCCCAGAAGGAGCTTGAGCTCGTCCTGGCCATCAGGCGAGATGATACCCTGATAGTATTCATCAAGAAGCAAACGGCATCTTTTTTCTTCGTAGCTTTTCATTTTGTTGCAGCTTTATATAATTCTCTCAATTTCTTTCTTCCG
Organism: uncultured Muribaculaceae bacterium; assembly: GCA_947632485.1. GTDB lineage: Bacteria > Bacteroidota > Bacteroidia > Bacteroidales > Muribaculaceae > Lepagella. The sequence continues at coordinate 13,428 of CANRPJ010000018.1, read as the reverse complement.
CGGGAAAGGTTTTGCCTCACTAACTCGTAGCTGAGCCCGGTGACCTCTGCGATCTCGGAATTTGACATTGCCGCCAGAAGCGACATCTTCACTACCTCTCTCTGGCTGTCGGGAAGCATTCTCAGCATCTTCTGAAGCAATTTCGCATCTTCCGATCGTTCAAGTGCAGGAGCTTCTTTAGATGCCAGCTGAGCCGACGACAAGGTATCGAATCCAACAAGGTTTTCCCTCTCCTTCATAAGATCTACAGCCATATTCCTGACAATCATCATTATATAGCCGGTCACATTATCCATGGAAGAGAGCTCCCTCCGGCGCTCCCAAAGGCGGCGGAGGCTTTCCTGAACGATATCAGAGGCATCATCGACGCCTACAATCCTACTGGCCCACGCATAAGCTGCGCGGCACCCTGGCATCACCATCGCCTTGAAATCCTCTTCGTTCATAACCCGTTTTTGAGGCTCCTTTATTATATGACGGAGAAATGCCCGATTTGTGACAGCAAAATCAAAAAAAATTTTTTCGCCCTTAACAATCGGAGGGCATAGTCTGCCGACCATACCCTCCGTAATAAACATATAGAGCTATTGACTTTAGTGTAGCTGTCCCGTTCAGGCCTCTATCTCTTCAGCCTCAACCTCCTCAATTTCCCTTTCGCGCTTCAGAGCCTCATAGTCGTCAAGGTTGGCCACGATGAGCTTATTGTACTCGCGCAGACCGGTGCCGGCGGGAATCAGGTGACCGCAGATCACGTTCTCCTTCATGCCCTCGAGCGTATCGGTCTTGCCGTTGATTGCAGCATCGTTGAGCACCTTGGTAGTCTCCTGGAAGGAGGCTGCCGACATGAAGCTCGAAGTCTGCAATGCGGCGCGGGTGATACCCTGAAGGATCTGCTCCGAAGTGGCAGGCACTGCATCGCGAACCTCCATTATCTTGAGATCCTTGCGCTTAAGGGCAGAGTTCTCATCGCGGAGCTTGCGCACGGTAATGATCTGACCCTTATAGTAAGTGGTGCTGTCGCCGGCATCGGTGATCACCTTCTTACCCCAGATATTGTCATTTTCCTCCATGAAGTCGCGCTTGTCTACAATCTGCTGCTCCAGGAAGCGGGAATCGCCCGGATCGAGAATGTTGACCTTACGCATCATCTGGCGCACGATTACCTCAAAGTGCTTGTCGTTGATCTTCACACCCTGGCTGCGGTAAACGTCCTGAACCTCGTTTACGATGTATTCCTGCACTGCCGTGGGGCCCTTGATATTGAGGATATCGGCCGGAGTCACGGCACCGTCGGAAAGCGGAGTGCCGGCACGCACATAGTCATTTTCCTGAACCAGAATCTGCTTCGACAGAGGCACGAGATATTTCTTGACCTCGCCGAGCTTGGAGGTGACGCTGATCTCGCGGTTACCACGCTTGATCTTACCGAACTGGACCTCGCCGTCGATTTCGCTAACCACAGCCGGATTCGACGGGTTGCGGGCCTCGAACAGCTCGGTTACACGCGGAAGACCACCCGTGATATCGCCGGCGCTACCGGCAGCACGCGGAATCTTCACAAACACCTTGCCGGGAGCTACCTCCTCACCGTCGTTGATAAGAAGGTGGGCGCCTACAGGCAGAGAATACGTGCGCACCTCATTGCCATCGGCATCGATGATCTTCACGGCTGCTACCTTAGTGCGGTCTTTAGGCTCGATCATAATCTTCTCCTGATAGCCGGTGCTCTCGTCTTTCTCAGTGCGGAAGGTTACACCCTCCTCCACATTCTCAAACTTGGCCTTACCGGCTTCCTCAGCAATGATTACGGCATTGAAGGGGTCCCATTCACAGATCATCTCGCCGGAGGTCACGGTATCGCCGGCCTTCTTGTAGAGGCTCGAACCGTAAGGAATGTTGGCTGTGGTAAGCACCATACCCGACTTAGGCTCTACGATTCGCATCTCAGCCATACGGCCTACTACGATATCTACGCCTTCAACATTCTTAACCGTGCGGAGCTCATCGATTTCCAGCACACCTTCATGGCGGGCAGTAACATCTTTCACAGCCGCCGTATTACCGGCCACACCACCGACGTGGAACGTACGGAGCGTAAGCTGCGTACCCGGCTCACCGATACTCTGAGCAGCGATCACACCTACAGCCTCGCCCTTCTGCACCATGCGGTGGTTCGAGAGGTTGCGGCCATAGCACTTGGCGCATACGCCCTTCTTAGCCTCGCAGGTGAGCACCGAGCGGATTTCAACCTGCTCGATCGGCGATTTCTCAATTCGCTCGGCTGCGGCATCATTGATCTCCTCGCCGGCAGCCACGATGAGCTCACCGGTATAAGGATCTACAATATCGTGAACCGAAACGCGACCAAGAATGCGCTCGCTGAGCGAAGCTACTACTTCCTCATTATTCTTAACCTCGGTGCAGACAAGGCCACGCAGGGTGCCGCAGTCTTCCTCGGTGATAATCACATCATGAGCCACATCGACGAGACGACGCGTGAGATAACCGGCGTCGGCCGTCTTAAGGGCGGTATCGGCAAGACCCTTACGGGCACCGTGGGTAGAGATGAAATACTCCAGCACCGAAAGACCCTCCTTGAAGTTGGCAAGAATCGGGTTCTCGATGATCTGGCCGCCTTCAGCGCCGCTCTTCTGAGGCTTAGCCATAAGGCCACGCATACCGGAGAGCTGACGGATCTGGTCTTTAGAACCACGGGCACCGGAATCAAGCATCATGTAGACGGAGTTGAATCCCTGCTGGTCGGCAGCCATCTGCTTCATCAGGGTGTCGGCAAGACGCGAGTTTACATGCGTCCAGATATCGATCACCTGATTGTAGCGGTCGTTGGCCGTGATAAGACCCATCTGGAAGTTGCCGAGCACCTCTTCTACCTGCTGGTATCCTTCAGCCACATATTCCTCTTTCTCCTTCGGGATAATCACATCGCCGAGGTTGAAGCTCAGACCGCCCTTGAAGGCCATCTTGTAGCCAAGGTTCTTGATATCGTCGAGGAACTGTGCCGAACGGGTCACACCGCAAGCCTTGATTACCTTACCGATAATCGTGCGCAGTGATTTCTTGGATATGATCTCATTGACATAGCCAATCTCCTTAGGCACGTACTGGTTGAAGAGCACGCGGCCCACGGAGGTATTCTCCACGAGATGACGGATAGGCTTGCCCTCTTCGTCGATATCGTCGACCATGATGGTGACAGGAGCGTGGAGGGTTACCTTGCCTTCATTATAGGCAATCTCAGCCTCCTCAGGGCCATAGAACTTCGAGCCTTCGCCCTGGTCACCCTTGCGGAGCTTGGTGATATAGTAGAGGCCAAGCACCATATCCTGCGAGGGCACGGTGATCGGGGCTCCGTTGGCAGGGTTCAGAATGTTGTGGGCACCGAGCATCAGCATCTGAGCCTCGAGGATAGCCTCGTTGCCGAGAGGTAGATGCACTGCCATCTGGTCGCCGTCGAAGTCAGCATTGAAGGCCGTACATGCCAGCGGGTGGAGCTGAATAGCCTTACCCTCGATCATCTTCGGCTGGAAGGCCTGGATACCGAGACGGTGAAGCGTCGGGGCACGGTTAAGAAGCACCGGGTGACCCTTCATCACATATTCCAGAATATCCCACACTACGGGCTCCTTGCGGTCTACGATCTTCTTCGCGCTCTTCACCGTCTTCACGATTCCGCGCTCGAGCAGCTTGCGGATCACGAACGGCTTGTAGAGCTCGGCTGCCATCAGCTTCGGCAGACCGCACTCATGCATCTTAAGCTCCGGACCTACCACGATCACACTACGCGCCGAGTAGTCAACACGCTTACCGAGAAGATTCTGACGGAAGCGGCCCTGCTTGCCCTTAAGGCTGTCGGAGAGCGACTTCAGAGGACGGTTTACGTCTGACTTAACTGCCGAAGCCTTGCGCGAGTTGTCGAGCAGGGAGTCGACAGCCTCCTGCAGCAGGCGCTTCTCATTGCGAAGAATCACCTCGGGAGCCTGAATCTCGATAAGACGCTTCAGACGGTTGTTGCGGATTATAACGCGGCGATAAAGGTCATTGAGGTCTGAGGTTGCGAAGCGGCCGCCATCAAGCGGCACGAGCGGACGCAACTCGGGCGGAATCACCGGCACAGCCTTGAGAATCATCCACTCGGGACGATTGCGGTCGGCTGAAGCCAGGAAGCTGTTTACGACCTGAAGGCGCTTCAGGGCCTCGGTCTTGCGCTGCTGCGAACCGTCGGTATTCGCGCGGTTGCGGAGCTCAGCGGCCAGACGCGGCAGATCTATCTCCTTCAGAAGGTCATAGAGAGCCTCTGCGCCCATTTTGGCCACAAATTTATTCGGGTCGGAATCGTCAAGCAGATGGTTGTTTTCAGGAAGCTTCTCCATGATCTCGAGGTATTCGTCCTCGCTGAGAAGGTCAAGCTTCTGCACACCCTCCACATTGCCCGGATTGATCACGACATAGCGCTCATAGTAGATCACGGCATCGAGCTTCTTCGAGGGAAGACCGAGCAGATAGCCTATCTTGTTGGGCAGGCTGCGGAAATACCAGATATGGGCTACGGGCACCACCAGCTCGATGTGACCCATGCGCTCGCGGCGCACCTTCTTCTCGGTCACCTCAACACCGCAGCGGTCGCAGACGATACCCTTGTAGCGGATACGCTTATACTTTCCGCAGTGGCACTCATAATCCTTCACCGGACCGAAAATCTTCTCACAGAAAAGACCGTCGCGTTCAGGCTTGTAAGTGCGGTAGTTGATCGTCTCCGGCTTGAGCACCTCGCCGCTCGACTTCTCTTTGATCTCCTCCGGCGAAGCAAGGCCGATGGTGATTTTCGAGAAGTTGCTCTTTATTTTGTTGTCTCTTCTAAAAGCCATATAATTGGTTCTCTCTTTTTCGGTTTGTATGTTTAGTCGAGCGAAATGCTCAGGCCCAGACCGCGCAGCTCATGGAGCAGCACGTTGAGCGATTCAGGAATGCCGGGAGTCGGCATCGGGTCGCCTTTCACGATAGCCTCGTAAGCCTTGCTGCGGCCTACTACATCGTCCGACTTAATGGTAAGAATCTCCTGCAGGATATGGGCAGCGCCGAAGGCCTCGAGCGCCCACACCTCCATCTCACCGAAACGCTGGCCGCCGAACTGCGCTTTACCGCCGAGAGGCTGCTGCGTGATGAGCGAGTAAGGACCGATGGAGCGGGCATGCATCTTATCTTCTACCATGTGGCCGAGCTTCAGCATGTAGATCACTCCCACGGTAGCAGGCTGGTCGAAACGGTCGCCCGTGCCGCCGTCGTAGAGATAAGTCTTGCCATAGCGGGGAAGACCTGCCTTGTCGGTCCATTCGTTAAGGTCATCGAGCGATGCGCCGTCGAAAATCGGAGTCGCAAACTTCTCACCCAGCTCGCGGCCGGCCCAACCGAGCACGGTCTCGAAAATCTGACCGAGGTTCATACGCGAAGGCACACCCAGAGGGTTAAGCACGATATCGACCGGAGTGCCGTCTTCGAGGAACGGCATATCTTCCTGACGCACTACGCGCGATACGATACCCTTGTTACCGTGGCGGCCGGCCATCTTGTCGCCTACGCCAATCTTACGCTTCTTGGCGATATATACCTTAGCCATCTGCATGATGCCGGAAGGAAGCTCATCGCCGATAGTGATATCAAGCTTCTTGCGGCGCAGCTCGCTATCGATCTCCTTCGATTTGCGCATATAGTTGGTGACCAAAGCGGCTATCATGGCATCGATGCGGGCATCGCCTGTCCAGTTGCTGAGGTTTACAGTCTCATAGTCGAGGCTACCGAACGATACATCGCTGAACGATGCGCCGTTGGGAATTACCTCTACTCCGAGGAAATCCTTGACACCCTGACTCTTCAGCCCCTTGGTGAGATGCTGAAGCTTCGACACCAGCTTCTGGCGCAGATCGTCTTGCTTCTCCTCATACTCTTCATCGAGCTTCGGAAGAATGGCGCTGGTGCTCTTCTTGGTGTTCTTATCTTTGTTGGCGCGCGAGAACAGATTGGTGCCGATCACAACTCCCTTCAGCGAAGGAGAGGCCTTGAGCGAAGCGTCTTTCACATCGCCGGCCTTATCGCCGAAGATTGCCCTAAGCAGCTTCTCCTCAGGAGTAGGATCGCTCTCACCCTTAGGAGTGATTTTACCAATCATTATATCGCCGGGCACCACGTGGGCTCCAACGCGGATAATTCCGCGCTCGTCGAGGTCCTTGGTGGCATCTTCGCTCACGTTAGGAATGTCGGAGGTAAGTTCCTCCATACCGCGCTTCGTTTCGCGCACCTCGAGAGTGTATTCATCTACATGAACCGAAGTAAGGATATCTTCGCGAACCATGCGCTCGTTGAGCACGATTGCGTCCTCATAGTTGTAACCCTTCCAGGGCATGAAGGCCACCTTAAGGTTGCGTCCGAGTGCGAGCTCACCTCTCTGGGTGGAATAGCCCTCGGTCAAGATATCGCCGGCTTTTACGCGGTCTCCCACACTGCAGAGCGGACGCAGGTCGATGGTCGTGCCCTGGTTGGTGCGGCGGAACTTCGGGATATGATATTCTTTTACTGCCGGATCGAAGGATACGAACTCTTCATCTTCCGTACGGTCGTATCTGATGCGGATCAGGCTTGCGTCGACATACTCCACTGTGCCGTCGCCGCTGGCCATAATCTGCGTGCGCGAGTCGCGGATCAGCTGACCCTCGATTCCGGTGCCCACAATAGGAGCCTCACTGCGAAGCAGGGGCACTGCCTGACGCATCATGTTCGATCCCATCAGCGCGCGGTTTGCATCGTCGTGCTCCAGGAAGGGAATGAGCGATGCGGCAATCGAAGCAATCTGGATAGGAGCCACGTCCATGAGCTCTACCTTGTCGGGAGCTACGATCGGGAAATCGGCATCCTGACGAGCCTTAACCCTGTTGCGGATAAAGGTGCCGTCGTCGTTGAGCGGAGCATTACCCTGTGCAATGATCTTATTCTCTTCGTTTTCAGCCGTAAGATAGATCACCTCGTCGTTCTTGAGGTCGACACAGGAATTCTCCACCTTACGGTAGGGAGTCTCGATAAAGCCCATGCTGTTGATCTTCGCATATACGCAGAGCGAAGAAATCAGACCGATATTAGGACCTTCAGGAGTCTCCACGGGGCAGAGGCGACCGTAGTGGGTATAGTGAACGTCGCGCACCTCGAAACCGGCACGCTCACGGGTAAGACCGCCGGGACCGAGAGCCGACATACGGCGCTTATGGGTAATCTCAGCCAAAGGATTGGTCTGATCCATGAACTGCGACAACGCATTGGTGCCGAAGAAGGTATTAATTACCGATGAAAGCGTCTTGGCATTGATCAGGTCGATAGGAGTGAACACCTCATTATCACGCACATTCATGCGCTCGCGGATAGTGCGCGACATTCGGGCCAGACCCACTCCGAACTGATTGTAGAGCTGCTCGCCTACCGTACGCACGCGGCGATTGCTGAGGTGGTCGATATCATCGACGTCGCTCTTGGCATTGATCAGCTCGATCAGGTATTTGATAATCTCTACGATATCCTCACGCGTGAGCACTCTCACGTCGGGAGCCGTGTCGAGATTGAGTTTCTTATTGATGCGGTAACGGCCCACCTCGCCGAGATCGTAACGCTTCTCGGAGAAGAAGAGATTGTTGATCATCTCGCGAGCCGACGAATCGTCCGGTGGCTCCGCGTTGCGCAGCTGCCTGTAGATATACTGCACGGCCTCCTTCTCGCTGTTGGAGGGGTCTTTCTGCAGCGTATTGAAGATAATAGTGTAGTCGACCGGGCTGGCCTCCTCTTTCTCCAGCAGAATGCTCTGCACTCCGCTCTCGATGATGGCGTCGATATGATCTTCCTCGAGCACCGTGCCACGGTCTACAATCACGTCGTTACGCTCGATGGATACAACCTCACCGGTGTCCTCATCGGCGAAATCCTCTACCCAGCTCTTAAGCACGCGCGCTGCGAGCTTACGGCCTACGGCAGCCTTCAGATTCTTCTTATTGACCTTCACTTCATCGGCGAGGTCGAAGATCTGGATAATATCTTTATCGCTTTCAAGACCGATAGCACGAAGCAGAGTGGTAACGGGGAGCTTCTTCTTTCGGTCGATGTAAGCATACATCACATTGTCGATGTCGGTGGCAAACTCGATCCAGCTTCCGCGGAAGGGAATGATGCGGGCGGAATAGAGCTTGGTGCCGTTGGTATGGGTGTTCTGGTCGAAGAAAACGCCCGGCGAGCGGTGAAGCTGAGATACTACCACACGCTCCGCACCGTTGATCACGAATGTGCCCTGCTCGGTCATATAGGGAATCGGACCCAGGTAAACGTCCTGAATCACCGTATCGAAATCCTCATGGTCAGGGTCGGTGCAATAGAGTTTAAGCTTCGCTTTCAGCGGCACGCTATAGGTGAGCCCGCGCTCCAGGCATTCCTCAATCGTGTAGCGCGGAGGATCGATATAGTAGTCGAGAAACTCGAGCACGAAGTTGTTCCGGGTGTCGGCAATGGGAAAATTCTCGGCAAACACCTTATAGAGGCCTTGGTTCTTACGGCTCTCGGGAGGCGTGTCGAGCTGGAGAAAATCCCTGAACGACTTTAGCTGCACATCCAAGAAATCAGGAAACGGCAGAGGATTCTTGATGGATGCGAAATTTACGCGCGGTTTTTCGTTTAATGTTGCTGACATTGCAATGTGATTAGTTTTGAGAAGTTGCGAGAAGAGAGTAGCAATTTGCGGGCTTAGTTTAGCTAATAAAAGTTAATAAATGCTAACAAACCAATAACCCGCGGCAGTATAACACAAAAAGGTTAAGAACGCGCCCGCGGCGCTGTTCTTAACCCGTTTGTGAATCAGGGGAGGAGCTTACTTAAGTTCAACTTCAGCACCTGCCTCCTCAAGCTGCTTCTTCAGACCCTCTGCCTCTGCTTTCGGAAGGCCTTCCTTCACAACATTGGGGGCACCGTCTACGAGCTCCTTAGCCTCTTTCAGACCGAGACCCGTCAGTTCCTTCACCAGCTTAACTACTGCGAGCTTGCTTGCGCCAGCGGCCTTAAGCACTACGTCGAAGTTGGTCTTCTCCTCGGCGGCGGGAGCGCCAGCAGCAGGACCAGCTGCTACAGCTACTGCTGCGGCTGCGGGCTCGATGCCATACTCCTCCTTCAGGATCTGAGCCAGTTCGTTGACTTCCTTTACGGTGAGGTTCACTAATTGCTCTGCAAATGCTTTCAAATCTGCCATTGTCGTATTCTTTGTTTTGATTTTCTGATTGATGATAAATTACTTGTTGGAGAGCGTCTCCAGGATGCCGTGCAGCTTGTTGCCACCCGACTGAAGGGCCGACACCACATTCTTTGCAGGGCTCTGCAGAAGGGCCACGATATCGGCGATAAGTTCGTTCTTGCTCTTGATGTTGGCCAGAGTCTCGAGGCTCTCTTCACCTACATAGACGGTTTCCTCTACATAAGCGCCTTTCAGCATAGGCAGAGTCTCATCTTTCTGGCGGAATTTCTTGATCAGCTTAGCCGGAGCGTTGCCCGTATTGCTGAGCATCAGCGTAGTTTCGCCATGCAGCAGGTCATAGAGCTCCGAATAGTCGACATCGCTTGCCTCGAGTGCTTTCTTAAGAAGAGTGTTCTTCACGCAAAGCATCTTCACATCTTCTTTGAAGCAGGCGCGGCGCAGGGCGCTTGTCTTCTCGGCGTTGAGGCCGGCAGTCTGCGTCAGATATACGCAGCTGTACTGGCTCAGCGTATCGCCGATCATCGAAATTACTATAGCTTTATCTTCCTTTTTCATTGTCGTGACGTTTTAGCGGGGGTTACTCGGATACGGATTTCGTGTCGACCTTCACGCCCGGGCTCATCGTGCTTGAAAGATAAATGCTCTTGATGTAGGTACCCTTGGCGGTTGCAGGTTTGAGTTTCACCAGAGTATTGATGAACTCCTTGGCATTTTCGCGCATCTGCTCGGGGGTAAAGCTTACCTTACCGATCGAGGCGTGAACGATACCGGTCTTATCAACCTTGAAGTCAATCTTACCCTGCTTAACCTCTTTCACAGCTTTGGCAACGTCGGGCGTCACCGTGCCGCTCTTCGGGTTAGGCATCAGGCCACGGGGACCGAGGATACGGCCAAGCGCACCGATCTTACCCATGATAGCCGGCTGAGTGATGATTACATCGACATCAGTCCAACCGCCCTTTATCTTCTCGATATATTCGTCGAGACCTACATAGTCAGCTCCCGCCTCCTTGGCGGCAGCCTCTGCATCCGGGTTGCAAAGCACCAGTACGCGCACCTCTTTACCGGTGCCGTTGGGCAGTGAAACCACGCCGCGCACCATCTGGTTTGCCTTACGGGGATCAACACCGAGGCGCACGTCGATATCCAGCGATGCATCAAACTTCGTGAAGGTAATCTCCTTCACCTTCTGGGCTGCCTCTGCGAGAGTGTAAGCTTTGCCGGCTTCAATCTTCGAGAGAGCCAACTTCTGATTCTTTGTCAGTTTAGCCATTGCGATTGAAGTGAATTAATTGAGTTGGGGCTTTTCGCCTTTTACGGTGATACCCATGCTTCTCGCCGTTCCGGCAACAATGCTCATCGCTGAGTCCAGAGTGAAACAGTTCAAATCCGGCATCTTGTCTTCTGCAATAGCCTTTACCTGCTCCCATGTGATTTCCGCTACCTTCGTACGGTTAGGCTGAGCCGAACCGCTCTTCAGCTTCGCCGTCTCCTTCAGCTGGACTGCCACAGGGGGAGTCTTTACGATGAAGTCGAACGACTTGTCCGTATAGTAGGTAATCACTACAGGAAGTACCTTACCGGCCTTGTCCTGAGTGCGGGCATTGAATTGCTTGCAAAACTCCATGATGTTGATTCCCTTCGAACCGAGAGCCGGTCCTACCGGGGGCGAAGGGTTGGCCGCTCCGCCTTTAATCTGCAATTTGATCTGTCCAGCAATTTCTTTAGCCATGATCGTATCTGTTTAATTAATCTTTCCGGGCATTGATCCGCATTGCGCGTAACATCGCATCAGCCGACTATTCCCGGTCCACTTGGGAATTTTCCAACTCCAGGCTTGTAGGGCGACCAAAAATCTTCACCTCTACCTTGAGCTTCTTCTTATCCTCATTTACCTCCTTGATCACACCTCCAAAACCGTTGAAGGGACCGAAGGTCACCTTCACAGCCTCTCCGACCTTGAAATCGGAGTAGCCACTTTCGGCAGGAGTCTGCATTTCGTCGGCAGCGCCAAGCATACGCATCACTTCTGATTCACGCAAAGGTTCCGGCTCGGCGCTCTTCGAGCGGCCGCGCAGGAAATCGATCACGTTGGTCGTGTTGCGAAGCTCATAAATCACCTCACCCGTAAGCACAGCCTCAATGAAGACATAGCCCGAGTAAAGCGTACGCTCTTTTACCACCTTCTTACCATTACGGGTCGCATAAATCTTCTCCGTGGGGATTACGACCTGCGACACATAGCGACCCAAGTCAGTGTTCTTGATAGCAGCATCAAGCACCTCCTTAACCTTGGCCTCTTTGCCAGAAATGGCACGCAACACGTACCAACATTTCTTTTCTTCAGCCATAGTCGCGCAGTAATTAGAAGCTGATACTATAAATGAGTTCCATCAGAAGCTCAAAAATCTTATCAATAACCCAGATCAACACTGCGATGATGACGGAAGCTATCAACACCAGCACCGAGCTGTTGATAAGTTGTTTCTGAGTTGGCCAAGAAACCTTATAGACGAGTTCGTCGTAAGATTCCTTTATATCCTTGAATAACTTCATTGCATTCTTTCTTTGCACGGGAAGAGAGGCTCGAACTCCCGACACCTGGTTTTGGAGACCAGTGCTCTACCGACTGAGCTATTCCCGTAGTTACAGGGCTTTCCGTCAGTTACGGGCGGAAAGCCCTGTTGTTTTTAGTATCTATCCTTCCGGTTTTGCCCGGAAGAAAGAGTGGAGTCTGATTAGTCGTCGATTACGCCAGTGATCTGACCAGAACCTACCGTACGGCCACCTTCGCGGATTGCGAAACGAAGACCCTTGTCGCAAGCTACCGGAGTGATCAGCTTAACGTCGATCTCAACATTATCGCCAGGCATTACCATCTCTACACCCTCCGGAAGAGTGATCTCACCGGTTACGTCGAGCGTACGGATATAGAACTGAGGACGATACTTGTTGTGGAACGGAGTGTGGCGGCCGCCCTCTTCCTTCTTCAGGATATAAACCTGAGCCTTGAAGTGATCGTGAGGCTTAACCTGTCCCGGGTGGCAGATTACCATACCGCGACGGATCTCGTCCTTATCGATACCGCGGAGAAGCAGACCTACGTTATCACCAGCCTCGCCCTCGTCAAGGATCTTACGGAACATCTCAACACCGGTTACAACCGACTTCTTGTCAGCACCGAGACCGAGAATCTGAACCTCATCGCCTACTTTAACGCGACCAGCTTCGATACGACCGGTAGCTACAGTGCCACGGCCAGTGATCGAGAACACATCCTCAACAGGCATCAGGAACGGCTTATCAACGTCGCGCGGAGGCAGCGGAATCCAGTTATCAACTGCGTCCATAAGCTCCATTACCTTCTCTACCCACTCAGGCTCGCCATTGAGAGCACCGAGAGCAGAGCCACGGATCACGGGAGTAGCGTCGCCGTCATATTCGTACTGCGAAAGAAGGTCACGCATATCCATCTCAACGAGCTCGAGCATCTCCTCGTCGTCGACCATGTCACACTTGTTCATGAAGACAACAAGACGCGGCACGTTCACCTGACGGGCGAGCAGGATGTGCTCACGGGTCTGGGGCATCGGACCATCAGTAGCAGCCACAACGATGATAGCGCCGTCCATCTGAGCAGCACCAGTTACCATGTTCTTCACATAGTCGGCGTGTCCCGGGCAGTCTACGTGTGCATAGTGGCGATTAGCCGTCTGATACTCAACGTGAGCGGTATTGATAGTAATACCACGCTCTTTCTCCTCAGGAGCGTTGTCGATAGAATCGAAGGAGCGCACCTCAGAAAGACCTTTCTCAGCGAGCACCTTGGTGATGGCTGCCGTCAGGGTCGTTTTGCCGTGATCGACGTGACCAATCGTACCGATGTTTACATGCGGTTTGGTTCTTTCGAATTTTTCTTTAGCCATAGTTTGCTATATGTTATTTTAATTTTTTTCTTTCCTTGGGTTCGAGGAAAAGAGATTGGAGCCGATGGCGGGATTTGAACCCGCGACCTCTTCCTTACCAAGGAAGTGCTCTACCCCTGAGCTACATAGGCATGTTTCTTGGAGCGGAAGACGAGGCTCAAACTCGCGACCCTCAGCTTGGAAGGCTGATGCTCTATCAACTGAGCTACTTCC
>CANRPJ010000017.1 GCA_947632485.1 uncultured Muribaculaceae bacterium | reverse complement strand
GCTCTCTAAGAAAGAGAACCTCATTTTCAAAAAATTTATAAGAAGCATAAAGAGCTTCTTCCGGAGAGAGCTCCGGGAATGCAACAACCTACGCAACAATAAAATACATAAATAACACATGTCTTACTAACCTTTTTGCACAATGAAGAGAAACGATTGGCTCTGCAAAACGATTCTGACAGCTACGATGGGTTTATCACCCTTCGCACCCGCTGTCTTTGCGGCTGCCCCGCCTGAATCAAATCTTCAGGCACCCCAGCAAAGTGAAATCAAGGTGACCGGTAAAGTGGTCGATCCCCAGGGAGTGGAGCTCCCGGGAGCCACCGTAATGGTCAAAGGTTCGAAGAAAGGTACTGTCACCGATATCGATGGCAAGTTCTCACTCTCCGTACCGGCCGGTTCTACCATCGTGATCAGCTATGTAGGCTATAACACGGTGGAACTCCCTGCCAAAGCCAACATGGACGTGACGCTTCAGGAAGATACTAATATGCTTTCTGAGGTGATCGTATCCGGTGTGGCTAAAGGCACTTCGAGAGAGAAACTCTCATTCAGCGTCGAGAAAGTGCGCGACGAGGCGCTTCACGAGGTACCCGGTACCGACGTCACCTCTGCACTTAATGGTAAAATGCCGGGCATCAAGGTTATCCCGACCTCTGGTAACCCAAACGATGAGCCTATTATCCAGCTCCGTGGAGCTCTTTCGTTCAACTCCACGAGCCAGCCTCTTATCATCATCGACGGTATCGTGACCGATGGCTCACTGAAGGATATCAATATGGAAGACGTTGAGAATATCGAGGTCATCAAGGGTGCTGCCGCTGCATCTTTCTATGGTGCAAAGGCTGCAGCTGGTGTGATCTCTATTACCACAAAACGCGGTTCCAATATGAGCGACGGTCAGGTAAATGTGACCTTTAAGTCTGAGCTCGGTGGAAGCTGGGTCGGTTGGCGTCCTCCGTTCACCACGGCCCACAACCGCATAGTAGATGAAAACGGGTATCCTACAAAGGTGTCAGATCCAGACATGATTCCTGATAACCCGTGGAACATGACCCACAACATCTTCGATCAGATCTTCAAAACCGGTTTCTTCAACACTGAGACCCTCGGTATCACGGGTCGTTCGAAGAGCGGTGACATCAACTACTATGTTTCGATCCAGAACACGAAGAACCCAGGCGTGATCCGCGACCTTAACGGCGTGAACCGTACCAGCTTCCGCGCCAACATGGACGTGAAGCTCTCCGACAAGGTAACCCTGACCACGTCTAATATGTACGTGCGCACGCACAGCGATGACCGCTACGATGATTTCGGCGCAGTCTACTTCGCAGACCCGTATGCCGATTGGTCGAAGCCCAACGTTGACGGCACTCCCTATTACGTGAATCCCAACATGATCACGACCTGGACGCTGACCAACCCGCTCTATAAGATTAACAACTCGCGCGCGGAAAGCTACGCAAACCGTTACCTCGGTGCCTACAATCTGCGTTACCGCCCCGTAACCTGGCTGACCCTGAACGCAGCTTATTCTATCGACTTCACTTCGAAAGATGGCTACTCGCTAACTCCGAAAGGAATCCTCAAGGCTGATGATCCAACAGGAGCGAACCGCGAGAATGGTTATATCTCAGATTACCAGTACAACAACTTCAAGCACAACCTCGAGTTAGGTGCCCTCTTCTCCAAAGAGTGGGGTGACTTCACAACCAACCTCAAGTTCCAGTATCTCTACGAAGACGCCAAGTATAAGTACGTGAGCGGCAGCGGTAGCCGTCTGGCTGTAAGTGGTATGGATAATATCTCGCTCGATATGGCTGACGCTTCGACCGTTGATATCTATTCTGATGGTAACCGCATCGTCAATAACAGCTTCACTACCGTATTTCAGGGCGACTGGAGGTCGGAAATTATGCTTGACGCCCTCTATCGTCTTGACGGCGCCTCGGTGCTTGGTGACGATAATCTCTGGAACAGCTACTATCGTATCTCCGCTGCATGGAACGCAGCCAAGACCTTCAAGATTCCTGGAGTGCAGCTCTTGAAGCCTCGTCTGTCATACGGTACCGCAGGTATTCTTCCTGACTATGGTTGGAAATATGAGGTCTACTCCATGAGCAACGGCTCACTCTACGGCGCATCGCAGATGGGTAACTCCAAACTTAAGGCCGCTATGTCGCGTGAGGTTGAGGTTGGTCTCGACTCTCGTTTCCTCGACCGCTTCGACCTGGCTTTCAGCTATGCTCACAAGAAGAATACGGACCTGCCATACATGCAGACCGTGTCAGGTATCACTGGATTTGAGTATCAGTACGTGAACCTCGGTGAGTTCTTCATCAATAGCTGGGAGATCAGTCTGAACGCAATGATTATGCAGAACAGGAACTTCTCCTGGGACGCAACCCTTACCTGGGATCGCATGACGCAGCGTGTAGGCGAACTCGGACGTCCGACAATGGAGGTTGGTATCATGCGTATCGAATCCAACAAGCCTTATGGTGAGCTCTACGGTACCAAGTGGGCAAGATCTCTTGATGAAGTGAAATACTCAAAAGATATCAAGCCTGGTCAGAGCGTAGAAGATGTCTTCACGATCAATAACTACGGCTACGTAGTAAAGAAAAGCGAGATCGGTACTACTCAGGAGACAAAATACTCAATCAAGGGCGAAGACGGCAACAATGCCAAGGTTTATCTGGGTAACCAGAATCCTGACTTCAATATGAACCTTACCAACACGATGCATTGGAAGGGCTTCACGTTCTACTTCACAATGTCGTGGCAGCAGGGCGGTCTCGCATTCAACGGTCAACGCCAGTATATGTCATTTGCAGGCAATAACGCAAATAACTGGGATATGTCGGTTCGTCCGTGGGAGCAGCGCAAGGCATACCGTTACCTGAATTCTCATCCGAGCGACTGGTCGGTGGAAAGCACCACTTTCCTGAAGATGCGTGAGATTTCGCTTAACTATGCTTTCAACCGCAGCCAGCTGCGCCATGTAGGCCTTGGCTTCCTGCAGGGTATCAAGCTTGGTGTAGTAGGACGTAACCTCTTCACCCTTACCCACTACGCAGGTTCCGACCCTGAGAGTCGTTACCTGAACCGCGACAATAATAACGGCGGTGTGCTCGTAAACAATCAGCAGAGCAACTATCCGGGTGATACCCGCACCGTTACCGGCACAATCGCAATCGAATTTTAATATTAAATCCTGAACAGATATGAACACTAAGATATATCTCCTTTCGCTCGCGGCAGCTTCAGGCCTGACCCTGACCTCGTGCGATGGTTATTTCTCAGATCTGAAGGTGCCCAATGAATATCAACCGAGCATCAAGACTGTGATGGCAGATGCCACACAGTATCCCTCGCTGCTCACGGGAGCAAGCGTAAAATTTTGGGACTCGATGATTAGCTATGGCAACGAATGCACCATGGGTCTGGGCACGGCTTCCGATATGTTCACCGCCGGCGCTGGTAACTGGCAAATGACAACTAATCAATACTATGCCGGTCGCGAAAAGGCTGAACTCGATAATTACGACGCTTCCGCTACGATTCCGAAGGGACTCTGGTTCCAACGCTACAGCATGATTAACACAATTAAGGATATTCTTGTAGCTCTTGACGGAGGCACCAAGTACATGAGTGGTAGTAACGATGAGACGTATAAGATTTATGCCAATGCATACTTCCTTATAGGTCTGGCCTATAGCGAACTCTCGCTGATGTATGACCAAGCATTCCCCGTAACCGAAGAATCTGACGCAGGTGCATTCACTGGCGAAGACCTTCTGCCCTATACCAGCATCAGAGATCTTGCAGTATCATATCTTGACAAATGCATCAAGATCTGCAATGAGAATGGCAATTTCAGCAACTTCAACATATTCCCCGACGGCAAGCTCGATAGCGGCGACAAGCTGAAAAGAATGGCTTCTTTCGCAGCTGCACGCGCTCTCGCCTATACTCCGCGCACGAAGTCAGAGTATTCTGATGTTGATTGGAGTAAGGTGCTCACCTATGCGAAAAATGGTATTCAGGAAGACATCACCGCTGAGATACCTAACAATGACTTCGAGTTTTACGGTATGACCTACTACGCTACGAGCGGTGCAGGCGACTGGTGTCGTGTCAACATGCGTATCTTCGCTATGATGTGTCCTGATGATCCCAAAGCGAAATGGCCTCTTCCGCAGAGCTTCCTTTCCACCGACATTCTGCCTGAGCTACAGAGCCCTGACGCACGCCTGAAGTCAGACTTCCTCTATACCGGTGATAAAGGCGGCAACGTAGACCTTTCGGGATATCAGAAGTATTCACCCTATAGCCTCAAAAACAGATTCAACGAATGGATCCGCAATAACTATGAAGGCACATCTTACCTCTTCCCGAAAGAGGAGAACGATCTGCTGCTCGCTGAGGCTATGATCAACACCGGAGACAAGGCCGGCGCAGCAACGCTGATCAATAAGACCCGTGTAGGCCGTGGTAATCTGCCTGCAGCTGCCGCTGGTGATGCCGACCTGATGCGCAAGCTCTACTATGAGCGCTTCATCGAGACCGACCTTCTCCTGACGGTAACCGGTTTCTATGACCGTCGTCGCACTCCGATCGATGAATTCCAGATTTCGACCCGCTCATTCCGTCAGTTCCCCGTTCCGAAAGTAGAGCTCGATGCCTTTGGTCTCGAAACCTATACATTCGGCGGAGCACAAGACGAGTATCCTGAATACAAATTCTAAATCAGTTAAAAGGAAATGAAAAAGATAATATTTGGCCTTTTCGCCATCATAGCAATAGCTTTCGCGTCATGCAGCCGTGAAGGTCCAATGGATGAATTCCAGCAGGATATCCCCTGGGGACTCTGCGTAACCGCCGTATTGGACGATATTCACAAACAGCCTGTAGCTGGCGCAACAGTTGAGATCTACCGTACAGAAGAGGATATGCAGAACGGTACAAACGTTTACCTCACTGGAACGACTGATTCCAACGGAGAAGTAATCTTCACCTACGCTGACTTCAACAAGAATAATCAGGGTGTAGATGCAGTAAAAGGTGTTTACTTCGTACTTGTGAAGGGAAATGGAGTCGAGGCATCAGCTGTAACTGAATATCTTCTTATGAACAGCGGCATGACCACTATGTGGGTGATGCTTGTGTAAGGAATAAATAATCCTTTTCCTAACAGAAGAGAGCGTCGGGCTTCGGCCTGGCGCTCTCAATATTTTACACCTCACAGGAGCACAGAATTCTGTCTGCTAAAAGACGAGAAAGCGCAGGCTAAAGCCTACGCTCCTCTACCCTACCTTGGTTATTTTACTCTATCAATGGCTAAGGATATAGTCGGCTATCCACTGGCCGACACTCTCTGTGGTGCCGGTAGATTTCGGGTCAATGTCGGGCGTCACGGCTCCCTCTTCGAGCGAGGCGGCTACTGCCTTCCTTATTGCCGCTCCCTGCTCGGCAAGTCCGAAATATTCGAGCAGCATGGCGGCGGAGAGAATCTGCGCCAGAGGGTTTGCTATGTTCTTGCCGGCAGCCTCGGGCCAGGAGCCGTGGATTGGTTCGAACACTGGCGTATCCTCGCCTACGGAGGCCGAGGGAAGCAGTCCCATCGATCCGCTAATCACTGAGGCCTCATCGGTCAGGATATCGCCGAAGGTGTTTTCGGTAACCATCACATCGAAGAACTTAGGATCCTGAATCAGACGCATGGCGGCATTGTCTACATACATATAGTCGGTCTTCACGTCGGGATACTGCGGCGCCATCTCCTGGGCAACCTTACGCCAAAGGCGCGATGAGGCAAGCACATTCGCCTTATCGACAACCGTGAGGTGATTCCTGCGGCGACGGGCGTAGTCGTAAGCCACACGCAGAATGCGCTCTACTTCGGGACGGGTATAGAGGTTGGTATCATAGGCCTTCTCGGTGCCTTCGAGCTTCTCTCCGAAATACATGCCTCCCGTGAGCTCACGGATACATACAAAGTCGGCTCCTTCTACCAGCTCTGCCCTGAGAGGCGACTTGTGGAGCAGGCATTTGAAGGTCTCTACCGGACGAATATTGGCAAAGAGCCCAAGCTGCTTACGCATAGCGAGGAGCCCCTGCTCTGGACGCACCTTTGCTTCGGGATTGTTGTCGAATTTCGGGTGACCTACAGCTGAGAAGAGCACAGCATCAGCCTCCTGACACACCTTAAGCGTCTCCGCCGGAAAGGGATCGCCCACGGCATCGATAGCCGCAGCGCCGCATAGAGCATAGGTGTATGTGAATTCATCGCCGAAGCGCTTCGCTACGGCATCAAGCGTCTTCACTCCCTGTACGGATATTTCCGGTCCGATTCCATCGCCGGGGAGCACGGCTATCTTAAGCTTCATATCTTTATGATGTATTATCGCATTTCTAACAATTCTTTCTGCCGTGCACGATATTGAGCATCTTCACGGTAGCCTGAATGGCAGCCTCCGTCTGGTCGGGATCCAGACCCCGCGTCTTCAGTGAATGGCCCTCCCAATCCCAGCTGATAGTGGTCTGCACGAGGGCATCAGTACGGCCTCCAGGCGGGATATTGACAGTATAATTCGTGAGCACAGGTAACTTTCGCTTCAGGCGCCGCGAATAAATCTTGCGCACAGCCTTCACAAAGGCATCATACTGACCATCGCCGGATCCGGTCTCCTCATATTCCTTGCCATCGATTTCAAGACGCACTACGGCCGTGGGACGAAGCCCTCGGGTGAGGCTCAGTGTATAGTTGACCACCTTCACCTGACTGGCCATGTCGGAATGCTTCACGACATCAGCCACGATGAAGGGCAGATCGCTCTGGGTCACGATTTCCTTCCTGTCGCCAAGCTCGATTATGCGCTCCGTTACCTTGCGGATAGCCTCCTCACCAAGCTCGATTCCCAATGCCTCGAGATTCTTCTTGATATTTGCCTTACCGGAGGTTTTTCCCAGGGCATACTCCCGCTCGCGCCCGAAGCGCTCGGGAAGAAGGTCGTTGAAATAGAGATTCTTCTTGCTGTCGCCATCTGCATGCACGCCGGCACACTGGGTAAACACATTCTCTCCTACAATCGGCTTGTTGGAGGGAATCATCACTCCCGAGAAACTCTCGACAATACGGCTCACTTTATTGATCTTCTTCTCATCAATCCCGGTCACCATTCCGAGATGATCGTGGATCACGGCCACGGTGCTTGAGAGCGTGGCATTGCCTGCGCGCTCACCGAGACCATTGACCGTGACATGTACGCCCTTCACTCCAGCCTGCAGAGCTCCAAACACATTGCCGGCCGCAAGGTCATAATCATTGTGGGCATGGAAATCAAAATGCAAGTCGGGATAGCGCCCGGTCATGCGCTTCACATAATAGAAGGTCTGGGTCGGAGTCAGGATGCCCAGGGTATCGGGCAGCATGAAGCGCTCGATCGGCAGAATGCAGATAGAATCCATGAGCTGCATCAGATAGTCGGGCGAATGCTGAATGCCATTGCTCCAGTCTTCGAGGTAAAGATTCACCTTCAGCCCGGCCTCCACAGCCCGGCCCACTTCATCTTTTATAGCCTGAATATGCTCCTCAGGAGTCATGCCAAGCTGGTTGCGGCAGTGATTTTCCGATCCTTTGCACAGAAGATTTATCACTTTTCCTCCAGCTCTCCGCACCCAATCAATAGAGCGTCCGCCGTCAAGAAAACCCAGAATCTCTATCCGATTCAGCAATCCATGGCGGTCAGCCCAGGAGCATACCTGCGACACGGTTTCAAACTCACCCTCAGATACCCTTGCGGAAGCCACCTCCAGACGAGGCACATGGAGCTCACGCAGCAGCAGCTTCGCGATGCCCAGTTTCTCCGACGCGGAGAAAGAAACGCCGGAGGTCTGCTCGCCGTCGCGCAGAGTGGTATCCATTATCTCTACCTTCAGACCGCGTGGCAGAGGCGTATGTGTAGGCTTATCTCCCTTTCTCATAGGCTTCGATGTCAGCCTTCTTCGTCATGAGGAAATCTATATCATCGAGCCCGTTTAGCAGGCAATGCTTCTTATAGGGAGAGATATCGAAGTTCTCGCTCCTGCCCGTAGCGAGGTTGGTCACGGTCTGCTCCGGCAGATCAATTCGCAACTCCGCTTTCGGATTCTGCTCAATAGTCTTGAATATCTCGGCCAGGAAATCTTCGCTCACCACCACCGGAAGCACGAAATTATTGAGCTCGTTGTTTTTATGGATATCGGCGAAGAAACTCGACACGACGGCCCGGAAGCCATAGCCGGCAATAGCCCAGGCGGCATGCTCGCGCGAAGAGCCGCTGCCGAAATTCTTTCCGGCTACCAGAATCTTAGCCCCTTCATAGCGGGGATCATTGAGCGGGAATCCCGGTATCGGATTTCCCTCTTTGTCATAGCGCCAGTCGCGGAAGAGATTATCTCCGAAGCCCTCGCGGTCAGTAGCTTTCAGGAATCTTGCCGGAATAATCTGGTCGGTATCTACATTTTCTATCGGTAGAGGTACGCACGTAGAGGTGAGCACCGAAAATTTCTGTTTCATAGTTTCTGAGGATTAAAGTTTGCGGGGATCGGTAATGACTCCGGTTACGGCTGTAGCTGCCGCCACGAGCGGACCTGCGAGCACTGTGCGCGCACCGGGACCCTGACGGCCTTCGAAATTGCGGTTTGAGGTGCTTACGGCAAGCTTTCCGGCAGGCACCTTGTCATCGTTCATCGCAAGGCATGCCGAGCAACCGGGCTGCCGGAGCTCAAAGCCAGCTTCCTCGAGAATCTTGTCGATACCCTCCTCTTTAATCTGAGCAGCTACCAGATGGGAACCCGGCACGAGCCAGGCCGTGATGCCGGGAGCTTTCTTCCTGCCCTTCACGACCGATGCGAAGGCACGGAAATCTTCAATTCGCCCGTTGGTACAGGAGCCAAGGAATACGTAGTCAACCGGAACTCCTTCAATCTTCTGTCCGGCCTCAAAGCCCATATATGCCAACGCTTTCTCTTCACCTTCATTCTCCGGAATGCTCTCGGAGATTCCGATACCCATGCCGGGGTTGGTGCCATACGTCACGCGCGGCTCAATATCTGAAGCCTGAAAAGTAATTTCGCGATCGAACTTTGCATCAGGATCCGAGGCGAGAGCAAGCCATTCTTTAGAAGCCTTCTCCCATTCCTCGCCTGCAGGCGCGAATTCGCGGCCTTTCACATAGTCGAGAGTGGTCTGGTCGGGAGCGATCATTCCGCCTCGGGCACCCATCTCGATCGAGAGGTTGCAGAGGGTCATGCGGCCTTCCATCGAAAGCGAGCGCACGGCCTCACCGGCATATTCCACGAAATAGCCGGTAGCACCGCCGGTAGTCATCTTCGCTATAATGTAGAGCGCCACATCTTTAGCCGTAACTCCCGGCTTAAGCTGGCCTTCCACATTGATGCGCATGGTCTTGGGCTTATTCTGCAAGATACACTGCGAGGCGAGCACCATCTCCACCTCGGAGGTGCCGATACCGAATGCTACGGCTCCGAAGGCGCCGTGGGTCGACGTGTGGCTGTCGCCGCAAACCACTGTGTAGCCGGGAAGCGTAAGGCCATTCTCCGGGCCTATCACGTGGATAATACCATTTTTCGGGTGGCCTACTCCATAGAGCGTCACGCCAAATTCTTCAGCATTGCGCACCAGCGTATCGACCTGCTTACGCGATACCGGATCCTCTATCGGCTTCTCCTGATTTACGGTAGGTATATTATGATCCGGGCTGCAGAAGGTGCGCTCCGGCCGCATCACCTTCAGCCCGCGCTGACGCAGACCGTCGAAAGCCTGCGGCGAGGTAACCTCATGGCAATAGTGGCGGTCGATATAAAGTTGTGTCAGCCCATCTTCCATCACGTTTACGGCGTGGGCGTCCCAAATTTTGTCGAAAAGAGTCTTTCCCATAGCGGATCAGAGTTCTGAGAATTTGTTGATTGCGTCGATAAAAGCCTCGGCGCTGGCAGCCACGATATCGGTATTGGCCGAGAAACCGTAGTAATTATTGCCGTCGTATTCCACCGTCATGTGCACCTTGCCCATATCATTGCTTCCTCGGCTCATGGCCTGAATAAGGAATTCCTTGAGCTGCATCTGCCTGCGGATAATCTGCTTGATGGCAGTGATTGCGGCATCGACAGGACCATTACCTGTGGCGGAAGCCTCAAACTTCTCACCCGCGATGTTAAGACCTACGGCAGCCACCGACTTCACGCCCACGCCGCTCGTGACCTGGAGATAGTCGAGCTTCAGGCGGCGCGAAGACTTGCGGTGCTCTCCGGCGAGCATCAGCACATCGTCGTCGTTGATCTCCTTCTTGCTGTCGGCAAGGCGCAGGAAAGCCTCATAGGCCTTATCAAGAGCCTCACCGGTAAGATCTACTCCGAGCACGTGCATACGGTGCTTCAGCGCGGCGCGGCCGCTTCTCGCGGTAAGCACGATGGAGTTCTCGTCAAGTCCCACATCTTTGGGGTCAATGATCTCATAGCTCTCACGATTCTTCAGCACTCCGTCCTGATGTATTCCGGAGCTGTGGGCGAATGCGTTTCGGCCCACAATAGCCTTATTCGGCTGCACAGGCATATTCATCAGGCTCGAAACCAGGCGGCTGATTCCGCAAATCTTCGTAGAGTTGATATTGGTTTCGATTCCAAGCTCCTTATGAGATTTGAAGGTCATCACCACCTCTTCGAGCGATGTATTGCCGGCCCGCTCTCCGATACCGTTGATGGTCACCTCAGCCTGCCGGGCGCCGTTGAGCACTCCGCTCACGGTATTGGCCGTAGCCATACCGAGGTCATTGTGGCAATGGGTAGCTATCGTAACCTTGTCGATGCCCTTCACATTCTCCATAAGATAGCGGATCTTCGCGCCGAAATCCTGCGGCAGGCAATAGCCCGTAGTGTCGGGAATATTGATTACCGTGGCGCCGGCCTTGATCACAGCCTCGACTACACGAGCCAGATACTCATTGTCAGTGCGGCCGGCATCTTCGGCATAAAACTGAACGTCTTCCACATATTTCTTGGCGTAGGCCACACAAGCTACTGCCCTCTCCAGAATCTCTTCTCTTGTAGAATTAAACTTATATCTGATGTGAGGATCGGAAGTGCCGATACCGGTATGAATCCTCTTTCGCTTAGCATATTGAAGGCTCTCAGCCGCCACCCGGATATCATTTTCCACCGCTCTTGTAAGGGCGCAGATCACCGGCCACGTCACCGCTTTGGAAATCTCTACCACGGAATTGAAATCACCGGGACTCGAAACCGGGAAGCCCGCTTCTATCACATCAACTCCAAGCTCCTCAAGGCGCTTGGCCACCTCTACCTTCTCAACCGTGTTGAGCTGGCATCCCGGCACCTGCTCGCCGTCGCGCAGCGTAGTGTCGAAAATAAACAGTCTATCACTCATGGAAACTACACTTTTACCGCAGCAAAGCTACAGCATTTTTGCGAGATACGCAATAACATGACCACATCAAGTCCTTAATCTATCATATAATAAATTTTTTACTATCTTTGCATCACTTTATGTAAGTATGAAGTCAAAGCGATGAAGTAAGTCATATGTCAGAGTGATGAGTGACGATGTTCTTCATAACTCGTAACTTTGACTTCTGACTTAAAAAGCTTCATAACTCGTAACTTTATCTTAAAAATTAAATAACGTGGCGAAGAACACAATGGGCACGAAGTTACCACGAAAGTTGGAGCAGAAAATGGCTGTGATGGGCGAGCAGATAAAGCTTGCCCGGTTACGTCGCAACCTGTCAATAGCGCAGGTTGCTGAACGAGCCACCTGTTCGCCTCTTACAATAAACCGCATTGAAAAAGGGTCTCCGACCGTTTCCATCGGAATCTATGCCCGCGTCCTCTATGCCTTGCAACTTGATGATGATCTTCTACTTATTGCAAAAGAAGATACTCTCGGTCGCACCTTACAGGATTTAGCTCTAAAAAATCGCAAACGCGCTCATCACTCTGACTTATGACCTCCCTATTCGTTTATGCAGACTTTGATTGGCTCGGTGCTCCTCGGTTGATTGGCGAACTGTCGTTTGACTCGGTGCGTGGCAGCGAGACATACGGTTTCTCGTATGACAAGAAGTGGCTTGCCTGATATGGCGATATATTTCTTAGTGAAGATCTTCAAAACTTTCCCGGCATTCAAGTGAGGCTCGAAGGCTCGGACTGCCTCAACGTGACATTGATATGTTCGCCCCTCGGATTGACAGTAATTTATAGTCTTTTAGAAGATTATATCTGTCCTTTGGCGAAGGAGATGGAGAGGAAGTGGAGGATCGGGGCGAGGCCGGTCACCCAATAGTACCAGCCGTGGACGCCGCTGCGCATACGGTAATCAATAGGGATTCCTTTCCTCTTCATGGCGAGGAAAAACTCTACGTTTCCCTCGTAGAAATAGTCGTTGTCACCGCAGTCGGTATACCATCTTACGCTTTTGAGCTTCTCCATCACTTCCGGAGTCGCATTTTCCACCAATGCAGAAGGATTATTAGCAATTAGCGAGGCGGCATAGTCTTTATCCGACTGCGCCATCTGACTCTGCTCAGGGTGGCCTACGATACCGCTCATGGCGCATGATGCCCCGAAAGTCTCCGGGTGCTTCTGAGCATAGACAATGGCAGCCTCACCACCCATTGAAGCGCCTACGATGGCGCGATGCTGCTTGTCGGCAATAGTGCGGTACGTGGAATCGACCAGCGGAATCAATTCATCGTGGAAATAGGTCTCGTAATCCCAGCCGGAAACGGAGAAATAGCCCAGGTGCTTTCCAAGGTGCTGCTCATCTTCACCGCTCGCATCGGGAAGCACAATAATCATGGGCACAGCCATACCTGATCGAATGGCATCGTCAGCTATCTGAGGCAGATCGCCCTTGCTTATCCACATTTCATGTGTGCCTGCCGCCGGGTGCAACAGATAGACCACCGGGTAGCGCATATCGCTTTCCTCATAGCCTGCCGGTAGATAAATCGAGAAATCTTTGTTGACTCCCAACACATCGCTGCTCATTTCGCAATGTTCCACAGTGCCACTGCCTGGCAAATGCCCGAAATGGCTTACTGCCCTATGCCTGTCAATCAGTTTCGCCATAATAATAAAGTATTCTACTTTAGGAACGCCTCTGTCAGCCTGCGGTTTCATTTCTCCACAGAAATTTTACCTTGCTTTGCCGGAGGATAAAGAAAGAAGGCTTAAAATTAGCGTTTGAAGTCTAATCTTAAGCCTTTCTTTTGCGCTTCAGGATGGGCTTGAACCAACGACCCCCTGATTAACAGTCAGGTGCTCTAACCAACTGAGCTACTGAAGCTTAACTAAACCCTAAATTCTTTTGGCGCTTCAGGATGGGCTTGAACCAACGACCCCCTGATTAACAGTCAGGTGCTCTAACCAACTGAGCTACTGAAGCAGTTTTTTTAGTTTAGCAGCCGTCTCTTCGGCTTTGCGAGTGCAAAGGTAGAGGGTTTTCACGGTTCCACCAAATTTTTCGCCAACTTTTTTCAAAAAAAATTTTCGAAGCCCCATTTTTCAACGAAATATTGCGTCATTATCTGCTTTTTACTACCTTTGAACCCAATATGACACCTAAAGATAAGCTCCTCAAGATTGCCGGCCAGTTTGAACTCGCCGCACCAGTAGTATCCATCGACGCACTCGGCGATGGTTTCATCAACGATACCTTCATCGTGAAAACCGAAGGAGAGGCACCGGACTATATCCTGCAAAGGAAAAATAAGACGGTTTTCCCCGACGTGCCAGCCATGATGGATAATATCGTGCGCGTCACGGCTCACATCAAGCGTCGCGTAGAAGAAGCAGGCGGAAATCCTGCACGCGAGGCTATGGAGGTCGTGCCGACCCATGATGGAAAGTATTATTACGTAGACAAAAATGGTGAATACTGGGCTGTATCGGTATTTATACCTGACACCATAGCCTACAGTCGCGCCGACTCTCCGGAGCTTGCCCGCAAGGGAGGTCAGGGTATTGGACGCTTCCAGTCGCAGCTCGCCGATTTCAACGAACCTCTGGCAGAGACGATCAAGGGCTTTCACAATATCCGTCACCGTTTCAAGCAGTGGGACGAGGCAGTAGCCCGCGATGCGGTAGGCAGAGTGAAAGAGGTAGGACGCGAAATAACCTGGATTGAAGGGCGTCGCGAGGAAATGCTCAGGTTCTGGGAGCAGGTGGAAAACGGCACGCTGCCTACCAGAGTGACTCACAATGACACGAAAATAAGCAATATCCTTTTCGATAAAGATGGCGAGGTGCTCTGCGCTATCGACCTGGATACGGTGATGCCTTCAACCTCGCTCAATGATTTCGGCGATGCGATCCGCAGCTATACCAACACTGGCCGCGAAGATGAGCGCGATCTCTCACGCGTAGGCATGAGTCTGGATATGTTTGCCGCCTATACCGACGGCTACCTGTCGGAGCGCGCCTCTCAGCTCACTCAGGCTGAAATCGACAATCTGGCCTTCTCGGCTCTCTATATAACCTATGAGCAGGTGCTCCGCTTCCTGATGGACTATATAGATGGCGACACCTATTATAAGATAGCGTATCCAAGCCATAATCTGGTGCGCACCCACGCTCAGAATGCCTTGCTGCTCAGCATGGAACGCCAGTACGACGACATGAAGCGGATCGTAAAAGAAACCGCTGCGCGCTATATCTGAATCCATAATACAATCAATATAACCCAACAATCGTCAATGAATCCACAGACTGATTCCAACAGCAAATATGAATTGCCGAAAGACGGCGGCCTGATACCCGACGCCGTGCCAAGCGATATCCTTCACCAATACGAAAAGATCAACACTTCGGTGTTTCCAAGCGAATATGCCGGAGTGCAGCATGTAGCTGATATAATCTGCGATGCCATACGCACTCACAATGAAGTGAAGGGGAGCAATGAATTTTATGTGACAGCAGTGCCTTTCGTGCTCGGCCTCACAACCGGACGCACTCCCCTCGGCCTCTACCGTGAGCTTGTAAAGCGTCATAAAGAAGGAAAGATTAGCTTCCGCAATGTGGCGGTCTACAGCCTCGATGAGTTCTACCCGATTAAGGCCGACGAGGTTCAGAGCCGCAACTACCGGATTCACGAGGAATTCCTCAACCATATCGATATTCTGCCTGAAAACGTTCACATACCTGACGGCACAGTACCTGAAACAGAGGTATCCGACTACTGCGCTTCCTATGATCATTCGATGCACCATATCGACCTGATGATTATCGGTATGGGCGAAGATGGCCAGATCGGTTTCAACGAACCGGGCTCCTATAGCCGCTCGCGTACGCGCCTGGTAAGCCTGAGCCACAACACCCGCAGCGTTCAGGCTCCCGGCTTCCATGGCCTTGAGAATGTGCCCAAGATGGCTATCACAATGGGCATCGAGACAATCATGCGGGCAGACCGCATCATCGTGATGGCATGGGGTGAGGAGAAGGCTCCGGTAGTGCAGAAAGTGGTAGAAGGAAAGATCACGGAACAGGTGCCCGCATCATTCCTTCAGAATCACCCGCACATTGAGCTTGTAGCTGATTCCAATGCCGCTCAGATGCTTACACGCGAGCAGACTCCCTGGATGGTGGGTCCCTGCGAATGGACTCCGAAATTCGTGCGTCGCGCCGTTGTATGGCTATGTGGTAAAGTAGGCAAGCCTATCCTGAAGCTAACATATAAGGACTATATTGAGAACTCCCTCGGAGCTCTTCTTGAGCAGGGACGCACATACGATCAGATCAATATCGACGTATTCAATGATCTTCAGCATACCATCAGCGGCTGGCCCGGCGGCAAACCTGACGCCGACGATTCAACGCGGCCTGTCCCGGCAAAACCGTTCCCCAAGAAAGTCGTGATCTTCAGCCCTCACCCCGACGATGACGTGATCTCGATGGGAGGCACATTTATCCGACTCGTGCAGCAGGGTCACGACGTGCACGTGGCCTATATGACTTCGGGCAATTTTGCAGTGGCCGATGATGTGGTGATCCAAAATCTCGACACAGCCTATGAGCTCGGCTTCATCGATGGCTACGAGGAGACTAAGGCCGTAATCGCCGCTAAGAAAAAAGGCGATACCGAGCCGCGACAGCTCCTGGAGAAGAAAGCAGCAATCCGCAGGGCGGAGGCCCGCGCCGCAGTGCGCTCATTTGGCCTTAACGCCGATACCAATGCCCACTTCCTGGCTCTGCCCTTCTATGAGACTGGAAATGTGAAGAAATCGCCCTTATCAGAAAAAGATATCGAGATTGTGGCCTCGCTGCTCCGTGAGATAAAACCTGACCAGATTTACGCTGCCGGCGACCTTGCCGACCCCCATGGCACCCATCGCACCTGTATCGAGGCTGTGTTGGGAGCTATCGATGTGGTTAAAAACGATGACTGGTTTGCCAACACGCATCTCTGGCTCTACCGGGGCGCATGGATGGAATGGCCTCTCGGAATGGTCGATATGGCCGTGCCCCTATCGCCCGACGAAATGATAATGAAGCGCCATGCTATCTATCGCCACCTCTCACAGAAAGATATCATGCCTTTCCCGGGAAGCGACACTCGTGAATTCTGGCAGCGCGCCGAGGAGAGGACGCAAAATACCGCTAAGCTCTACGATAAACTCGGTATGGCTGAATATCAGGCCATCGAAGTATTTGTAAAAATGTTCTGATAAAATGAGACTTATTATCGAAAACACGCCGAAAGAGGTGGCCCGCTGGACAGCCGACCACATCATTAAGCGAATCAAGGAGAAGGCCGCACGCACAGACGAGCCTTTCGTACTTGGACTCCCCACCGGATCTACTCCGCTTGAAACGTATGCCGAACTTATCAGGCGCTACAAAGCTGGCGATGTTTCTTTCGCCAACGTGGTGACCTTCAATATGGACGAATACCGTGGGCTTCCTGCCGACCACGAGCAGAGCTATCACCGGTTCATGTGGGATAACTTCTTCAGCCATATTGACATCAAGCCTGAGAATGTAAATATCCTCGACGGAATGGCCGCTGATCCTAAAGCGGAATGCGCCGACTATGAGCGCCGCATTGCCGAGGCCGGAGGTATCGACCTTTTCCTCGGAGGAATAGGTGAAGACGGCCATATTGCCTTCAATGAACCGTTCTCATCGCTATCGTCGCGCACGCGTGAAAAAACGCTTACGCAAGATACCATTCTGGTAAATGCCCGATTCTTCGATGGCGATGCTTCCAAAGTGCCGACCACAGCTCTCACCGTAGGCGTAGGCACTGTGATGGACGCCCGCGAAGTAGTGATCATTGCTACTGGCCCGAAGAAAGCCCGTGCGGTGCGCCATGGTGTAGAGGAGGGAGTGAGCCACGTCTGGACCATCTCCGCTCTCCAGACTCACCCGGCAGGAATTATTGTATGCGATGATCCTGCCGCCGAACAGCTCCGCGTTAGCACCTACCGCTACTTCAAAGATATAGAGCGCGACAATCTCATGTCAAACCGCTAAGATGAAGGGTGCAGAGAGAGAACCATATACGTTTGACCGGGTAGTTCGCATTCTGTTTTCAGTCTGCGCTATTCTGGCTGCGCTCTTTCTGCTCAATATCTTGAAAGGCGTGTTGCTGCCGTTTTTGGTAGCCTGCCTGATAGCCTATATGCTGGAGCCGATTGTGAAATGGAACAGTCGGCTCCTGCATACGAAGCGGCGCTTCCTGCCTGTAGTATTTACCCTTCTGGAAACCAGTATCGTAATCGGGGGATTTGTGCTTCTGGTAGTGCCCTATATCGCTTCAGAAGCCACCCAGATGGCAAATATGCTTCGGAAATATGCCTCCGAGCAGCTTTCAATCCCGTTTCTTTCAGGCGATATCCACCGGTTCCTGCGCCATAATATCGACTTCGAATATATCTCGCGGTTCATGACCCGCGAGCAATGGGGCGAACTGCTTCAGCGTGCCGTAAGCTCATCGTGGGAGTTGCTCGGTTCCGGTATAGCGTTCGTGCTCGGCATCGTATCCTGGCTCGTGGTGATTCTCTACGTGATTTTCATCATGATCGACTATGAGAGGCTTATGCTGAGCTTCCGGCAGCTGGTGCCTCACAATCATCGGCGGCAGGTGTTCCGCATCTTCAATGATGTGAAAAACGCCATGAACCGCTATTTCCGGGGCCAGTTTATAATATCCTTCTTAGTGGGAATCCTGTTTGCCATAGGATTCCTGATTATCGGGCTACCGATGGGAGTAATTCTCGGGCTTTTCATCGGAATGCTCAATATGGTGCCCTATCTCCAGCTGATTTCTCTCCCAATCACGGCTATCCTATGTATAGTGGCTACTGTAGGCCAGGGGGTGGATTTCTGGGTAATTTTCTGGGAAAGCATGGCAGTATATATCGTGGTGCAATGTATTCAGGATCTTCTGCTCACACCCAAAATCATGGGCAGCGCCATGGGACTCAATCCTGCCATAATCCTTCTTTCTCTCTCCGTGTGGGGCTGCCTTCTCGGCTTCATGGGATTCATCATCGCTCTACCGCTTACTACTTTGCTGCTCTCCTACTACGACCTCTACGTGATCAAGAGCATGAATAAAAAGCAACGCGCCGATTTCCAGCGCGAAGTAGATGAGATCAACGATGAGGGATTGTAATCAGTTGTAGCGGAAGGCCGAATAGCCCATCATGCGCTTCGCATTGCGCTTGCGAAGATTTCTGCAGATTTTGCGGCCAGTGTGATAATCAATAGCGAACCAGCCTCCACCTTCATAAGCAGCCAGCAAAGAGGCCGCACCTACAACTACTCCGAGCCAAGGAGTAAGGAATCCATCTACAGTGCAGAGAAGAAGCGCTACTCCCAGACCCAATGCTGCGGGGCGAACCAGAAAGCCCATAAGCAACAATACGGAAAATCCCAGAACACCGAGCGCCACCCCTGGGTGAACGGTGCCTGAGAGTATCCAGTTAATTCCGACATAACTTCCAGCAAATGCTATTGCAGCACGCAATCCTAAGAGAGCCAACGAGATGCCAAGCCCCGCGTCGCGCGAGGGAAACATCAGCTGCACAAGGCCTGTCTCTACTGCCGCACCTCCCATTTCATCAGGTCTTCCAGTTTGAATCTGACGCGCTACCGAAGCCAGCGCATTAGCGTAGGACGAACTGGGGTTCACGGAGATTACAACAGTTTTGGCCATAGCACTATCTTTTTTATAGAGGGCGGAAGTTCGCCATCTCGTTCCTACAACGCAAGAGACTCTGAAATTGTTCTGGCACCTCTTGTTTTTTTTTGAAAAAGTTTCTAATTTCGCCTTCACAGCACGTTTTTAACAATGAATCGCATCGGCAAACTATACTTCCGCTACGGCACTATGGGCAGCGCCAAAACCGCACTGCTGCTTACCACTGCCTATAATTTCGAGGAGCGCGGTATGGCCTATCTATGCCTCAAGCCGGCTATAGATACCCGCGAGGGCGATAGTGTGATCCGCTCGCGCATCGGAATTGAGCGAAAGTGCAGCTGGATATGGCACGACACTGATATCTACGCCTTTATCCGCGGCCGCTTTGAAGAAACCCTCTCGCTGCCAGAATGGATTCTGATTGACGAGGCACAGTTTCTCACCGCCAATCAGGTGGACCAGCTGGCTCAGATTGTCGATGATTTCGGCTGCAATGTGGTCTGCTATGGCCTCCGCACCGATTTCCGGACCTCACTTTTCGAAGGTTCAAGAAGACTCTTCGAGATTGCCGACAGTATAGAAGAGGTGAAATCTACCTGCTCCTGCGGGCGCAAGACGATCGTAAATGCCCGCATCGACTCCAAAGGAGAGATCATAACCGAAGGAGCGCAGGTCGAGATTGGCGGCAACGACCGCTATATGAGTGTATGCCGTAAATGTTGGCGCAACAAGAAGATAGAACGCAGCAGCAGAGACCGTCTGCCGTTTGATTCCTTACCTTAACTGATATTTCAAGACACACAATAATACCATGATAGACAACGAACTCAGAAATCAGATAACCGCTTTAATAAAGCGTGAGGTAGTGCCGGCCGTAGGCTGTACGGAACCGGCAGCTGCAGCCTATGCAGTAGCCGTAGCCCGCGATCTGCTCGGGTGCCTGCCGGAGAAAATTACCCTGAAACTCAGCGGCAACATGCTGAAAAATGCCATGGGCGTAGGAATTCCAGGCACCGGCATGATTGGGCTGCCGATCGCCGTGGCTCTCGGAGCACTGATCGGTAAGGCTGAAAGCGGCCTGGAAGTGCTTGAAGGAGTGAATGAAGATGCCGTAGAAAAAGGTAAGGGATATATTTCCGAAGACCGTATCGAAATCGGCGTATGGAACGATGCTCCCTCTAAACTCTGGATTGACTGCGAGGTTGAAGGCGAAGGTCATAAGGCGCGCGTGGTGATATCCAAGAGCCATACCAATGTGGTTCATACAGAGCGCGATGGTGAGGTGCTGACCGACAACCCCGATAAGGCCGACAGTATTGAGCCGGACGGCGATGTAAGGCTTAAAATGGCGATGGTATGGCAATACGCTACTGAGACTCCTATCGATGAGCTTAGGTTCATTCTCGAGGCGAAGCGGCTTAACAAAGCTGCGGCCGAGAAGGCTCTTGCCGGCGATTTTGGCCATTCTCTGGGGTCTACCATAAGCCGCAGGGGCGCTTTCTATATGGGCGACCGCCATCTAGAGCATATGCTCACCTATACATCAGCAGCCTGCGATGCCCGAATGGGTGGTGCCGTAGTAGCTGTAATGTCAAACTCCGGCAGCGGCAATCAGGGTATAACGGCTACCATGCCGGTCGTGACATTTGCCGAAGACATAAAGGCCTCTGAAGAGCAGACGATACGCGCTCTCGTGCTGAGCCATCTCACGAGCATCTATATCAAGCAAAGTCTCGGACGCCTCTCCGCTCTCTGCGGCTGCGTGGTGGCCTCTACTGGTGCCGCCAGCGGTATCACCTACCTGATGGGCGGCGGGCTCCCAGAGGTATGTGCAGCCGTAAAGAATATGGTGGCTACGCTTACGGGAATGATCTGCGACGGAGCCAAGCCTTCATGCTCAATGA
Organism: uncultured Muribaculaceae bacterium; assembly: GCA_947632485.1. Lineage (GTDB taxonomy): Bacteria > Bacteroidota > Bacteroidia > Bacteroidales > Muribaculaceae > Lepagella. The sequence continues at coordinate 39,630 of CANRPJ010000017.1, read as the reverse complement.
AGATCGCTTCCGGAGTGGCTACCGCTATGCTTTCGGCAATGCTCGCGGTCAACGGTAAATGCGTGACCGCAGCGGAAGGAATCGTAGCGGAAGACGTTGACCGTACGATCACCAATCTTACAAGCATTGGTCGCGAGGCAATGCGGGAGACCGACCGTCTCGTGCTCTCCATCATGACCTCGAAATAAGCTTAAGCGCTCATCGATAACGGTAGCTCCCGGATCTTCGGCCGGGAGCTATCTGTTGTTATATCGTCTCCCTGACTGAAAGCCTTGAGACGGTAATAACATAGGCATTATAAGCTATTATATTTGAGGCAAGAGCTATGCAGATCCATACCCATACCTGCCCGCTGATCGCTATAGGATTCATAGCAATGTAAGGCACCTTGAACTGGATTGTAGAAAAAGTATCTCTTACAAGAGGATACAACAGGGTGAGAATCACTCCCACAACAAAGCCGGAGAAAGCAGCTACTACAACCGCTATCTTATTGCGCTTCCGAACCGCTTCACTTCTGCGCTTCACGAGCTCTACAGCCTCCATGTTCCGCTCCAGTCTCTTCATAAACTGGAAGTCAGATGATAGATCAGGTTGAAAGTCACTGAAAAGTTCTTTTAATTTATCGTCGTCTTCCATAGTCATGACAGTTCTTGGGTTGAGAGTAAACCGCGGAGATGGGAACGCCCACGCGCCAGATGCTGCTTCACTGCATCTTGCGAGATATCAACAATCTCGGCTATTTCCTTCACTGAGTATCCCTCCATATAAAACAGGAGCACTGAAGTACGCTCCTTATCAGAGAGCAGGGCGAGGGCTTTATAAAGACCTTGATACCTGAAGCTCCCGTCTGGAGCTTCCTCCGAAGCCAAATCCCGGGCCTCCTGATAGTCTGAGAACACACGTTGGGAGCGTTGATAGCTCACAAAGGTGGTGTAACCGATGCGGAAAATCCAGGCATTGAACTTCGACTCATTCAGGAAACTATCGCAAGATAGATAAGCTTTTATATAGGCTTCCTGCGCTATATCATCGGCTTTCTGAGAGTCACCGCCACAAAGAGCTACCAGAAAGCTTCTGAATGCTTTCTGGGTGCCCTCCACATGCTTTATGAACTGCTCTCGCGTCATCGATCACTCAGCGTCGGAACTATCTGCCTGTTTGCGCGTCACGAAATAGACTATCAGGTAGCTTAACCCTACTGCCAGCGATACGCCTCCCGACAGAAATGAGACGGTTACTGAATCTGAACCGAAAGTCCTTACTTCCAAGTAGTTTACCCAACCTACTATGACCAGTGCAATCCCGATGAAGGAGAAGATGCACCCTCGCAAAAGCCTCAGATTGAGAATCTCACGCGCGGTCTTCGTCGATTTCTGGAGCACATTGGCGAGCTTATCGGCATCAATATAATTATTGGCCTCAATCGCCTTCATCAGAACCTCGGCTCGCCTGTTGTCTTTATTTATCTGTGCCCTGAAAACCAGATAGACGATAGCAATCGGCATCACGCAGCAGATAAAAATCGGAGCTAAATCATTCATTTCTTCAAGTTTTATAGGTTATCGTTTTTGAAATCACTCATCAATAAGACGCAACCCGATTCCAAAAGGTGACATCCGGCAGCAAAAATAATTTCAATTCGCCAGAATTTTTGGCAGGAAATCAGAAAATGAGTAATTTTGTGGGCTGAAACCGCACCGGGCTCGGAAAAAGCGCACCCTCCGAGGAGAGCCGCCCGACGGACAAACTTAATACCCAACAACTTAGCATGTACGCTATTGTAGAAATCAAGGGCCAGCAGTTCAAAGCCGAAGAAGGCAAGTTTCTGTATGTGCACCATCTCGGCGACGAGCTCAAGGAAGGCGACGCTGTAACCTTCGACAAAGTGCTCCTCATTGATGCCGACGGCGACGTAAAGGTCGGTGCTCCTGCCGTAGAAGGAGCAAAGGTGAATTGCGAAGTGCTTCTGCCCCTCGTGAAGGGCGAGAAGGTGATCGTATTCAAGAAGAAGCGCCGCAAGGGCTATCGCCGCAAGAACGGTCATCGCCAGCAGTTCTCCAAGATTTTGATTAAGAACATCGTAACCGCTTAACAACACTCATTAGAAATGGCACATAAAAAAGGTGTCGGCAGTTCTAAGAACGGCCGTGAATCAGAAAGCAAACGCCTGGGTGTGAAAATCTCCGGCGGATCGAATTGCAAAGCTGGCAATATCATCAAGCGCCAGCGCGGCACGGTGCACCACCCCGGTCTCAACGTAGGCATGGGTAAGGATCACACCATCTACGCGCTCATCGATGGTGTAGTTGTCTTCACCACCGGCAAGGAGGGACGCAAGTTTATCAACGTGACTCCCCACGAGGCCAACTAAACCCTCAAGCGATCAAGAAAACTTAGCCGCGCTTTCCGGAAGGGAGCGCGGCTTCTGTATTTGATAGACTGTCGGTTATTGACCGTAAAGAAGATCTGTGTAATAAATCGTATTGCCGGTATCATCATATCCGGGAGAGAAGGATAGGGTTACATAGCCGGAATTACCTCCGCCCCACCAGGTTGCAGTGCGCGACGCTCCGTTGTAGTCGATACTAAGAGGCGCTCCATAGGCTCCCACGAGCTGATTATATACATCGTCATACACTCCATAGTTGGTGTATGGGCTGCCATACTGATAGCGCGCTCCTGAGAGGCGGCCAGAGTCGTAGTACATGGTGACGTGCGGCCAAGTCACACCATAGCGGAGCACATTGCTCAGGTAGATAGCATTATTGACGGTAGCAGCTACACTGATTCCGGCATTGATCAGAGTGTTGACCCCGGCATTCAGGAGCGAACCGTAAACGAGACCGAGACCGAAATCAATCAGAGGAGCGCTGGAATAGTAGCGTCGTGCCGGACGCGGAGGCGGAGGAGGCAGAGGCCGACCCCAGGCGCCATACGGGCGACCGCCAAACAACGGACGATAGCCGGCATGATGGCGCACAACCGGACGCCTTACGGGGTGCATCTGCGGCCTCGGGTGAGGCACAGGACGCGGATTCACATGAACCGGACCCCTGTTAGGCTTCCTCTCAATCACCTTATTGCCCCCGATAGGCCTGCCTCCGTTACCGGGACGCCCGATAACTCCATGATTTTTCTTATCGTTGCCTCGATTGGGCTTTATGTTGTTATCCTTTTTATGATTCCTCTCGACCCTTATTTTTTGGTCTTTACCACCATTGTTATGGCTGCTGTAGTTATGGCTGCGGCCAGCATTGCTGCCGCCGCGATGATTGTTAGTGGTGCGGTGTTCCGACCTGTTTCCGCGGCCCTGCGAGAAGCCGCCTACGGGAACTAAGAAGCCAGCGCAAAGCAAAAGCGTCGTGGCGAGATACCTTAACTGTCTCATGGCGGTAATAATTTTCAAGTTTTGGTTTTACAATTAGAACCTCCGGACTGCCAAAAGGTTTAATGCCGTCTTCCAGGAGAAATAACAGTCGGACCCTCGGGAAGCCCAACATAAACCGTATCAGGGTGCTTTGCCTTGAAATTTTCTATGAACTCGGCAGCAGCAGCCAGAGATTCAGGAGATGCAGCCACCACATAGATCATACCGTCGGAGTTCTTCAGTAGCGAGCTCTCATAGCCCTCGCCCTGCAGGCGCTCGGCATGAGAACGGGCATTAGCATTCATCTTATAGGCGGCAACAGCCACATTCCAAGGCTCCGGAGCGCCCTGAGAGTCGACGCAGGAAAGAGGTTCAGTCAAGACCCATACCGTTTTCCCGCCTACTTCATGACGCTTAGGGGCACCATCGCGCACTGCGTCTCCCAGACCGGCAGAGAGGTCAGGAGCCTCGCTCTGACGCTTAGCCACAGCCACTTCGTAGGCGGCACGATAATTTTTCTCACTCGGCTTGCAACCTGCAAGGAGGCACACCAACAGCAGGAGAGAAAGAGCATTCAGAATTGGTTTCTTCATTTCGCAACAGATTCAAGAATTCTTATTTCGCGCGGGGCAAAAGTGCGCATACCGCCGGCTGGAATAAGCTCAAGCTCATCGCCGGTCAGAATATCGGTGAAGGTCTGCCCTTCAGAAGCGGTTTCGGAATAGCGGGTCATATCGGCAGTCACATCGCTGTCAGTTCCATTCATGACCACAACCACCAGTTCCTCAGGAGTGCGACGCTCGAACACGTAGAGGCCATTATCGGGGAAGTAATGCTTCATCGAGCCGTCAGCCACCGCTTTTGAGCCTTTGCGCCATTGGTTTATCTTGCTGATGAAATCATACGCCTCATTCTGCATTGGTGAGCGACCTGAAGAGAGAAACTCGCTATGGGCATCGCCGGGAAAACCTCCTGGTATATCCTTTCGGATATTACCGTCGCCTCCCTCACGGGTGCCGCTCATAAGGAGCTCAGTGCCATAATAAAGCTGCGGAATTCCCGGCACAGTGAGCAGCACCGCAATCCCCTGCTTCCATTGCGAGAGCGAATCAGGCATAGTCTGAATGAACCGCTCGGTATCATGATTATCAAGGAAGCGGAGCACCCTCTTGGGCTCCGGATAGATATAATCGAGCGCCAGATGATCATAGATGGTAGCCATGCCGTTCCAGGCATCGGTCTGCGCCCTGAACGGAGCCATATCCCGCACCTTAAGCATCAACGGAAAATCCATTACCGTAGGCAGATGCGTGTCATTGCCCATAGCAGCCGCCAGCGGCGAGCCCTTCTGCCAATAGGCCACTCCTGCCGGATCGCCATACCAGCACTCTCCCACTATATTAAAGTCAGGATACTCTGCCATTACGGCATCTACCCATTCAGCCATAATCTCAGGCTCGATATAGGCATAGGTATCCTGGCGGATTCCATCAATACCGGTCTCCTCTATCCACCATATTGAATTCTGAATCAAATATTTCCATAAGTGAGGGTTATGTTGGTTCAGATCAGGCATCAGCTCTACGAACCAGCCGTCGAGCGTAAGCTTCTTGTCGCGATCCGACACATAGGGATCCGTGATTGTAGAAAGGCGATAGTTAGTCTGCACGAACCCGTCAGGAAAATTGAACCAGTCTGATGAAGGCCTGTCCGCCATCCAAGGGTGGGCTGAACCGCAGTGGTTAAAGATCATATCCATCACGGTCTTAATGCCGTGGCTATGAAGCGTATCCACAAGCGAGGCATACTCCCCGTTAGTACCGAACCGGGGATCCACTGCATAATAGTCGGTAGTGGCATACCCATGATAACTGCCTCCGGGCATATCATTTTCAAGCACCGGATTGAACCATACTGCCGTGATTCCCAACGAATCAAGATAGCCAATATGCTGCCTTATACCTTCAAAATCACCTCCATGACGCTGGTTAGGGTCATTACGGTTCACGCTTTTGGGGTGACGCATCGACGCAATCACATTATTACCGGGATTACCATCAGCAAAGCGGTCAGGCATCACGAGATATAGCACATCGGCTGAGCTGAACCCTTGCGCGCCCTGCCTGGTCCTGCGCGGGCGCAACTCATACTTCCGGCTTATCGTCTGTTCGCCCTCATTCCATTTAAGGGTCATCTCGCCCGGTCGGGCTTCCGGAGAAATGGTTAGATAGATATGCTGCCAGTTGGGAGAACCATCAAGACGCACCACACTGTCCACACTGACACCGGGGTAGTCCAGAGAGAACCGGGAATCGCGAATACCCTGCCCGTAGACCTGAAGCTGCAGCGTGCGGTCGTACATACCGGTCCACCAGTGAGGAGGGTCTATTTTCTCTACATTGATTGCCGCAGAAGCATAAGCCACGCTCAGCAGGCAAGCGACACTAAGGATCTTTTTCATATAATAGCCACAGATTGGAACAAGGGCAAAGATAAGAAAAAATCAGCAAAAGCCGGAGTGACTTGCAAATCTCTCCGGCTTTTATCGCTACAATCAGTAATCGCTGATGCGTTTTCAGTTAACCTGAATTATCAGATACGGGGTGATGCTCCAGAACGCAGTCGGATTGGTAATCTTCACCGTCTTCGTGCCGTCGGCATTATCTACAATCTCGTAGCTGCCCTGCGGGTTATTGCTCCAGATTTTCATCTTCTTGGCTCCCGTAGGAATCAGGGTGAGGGTGCGCTTGTCGGCTGTAGTGAAATAAGCTTCGTTGTAGCTTCCCTTCATAACCTTGGTCGTACCCAGAAATTTCTTCTCAAGCAAGCCGTTAGCTTTGAGCTCCTTACCGGTACCGATAGCGTAGTACACGCGGTTAGCCTCATTCTCAGCAGCCACCGTGGCTTTCTGAGCCTCTTCCTTGGCTGCAGTCTCGACCTTCACCTGCTCCTGAGTCTCAGCTACCTGAGTATTCAGTTCCTCTATCTGGCCGCGGGCAGAGGCAAGATCATTTTCGAGCTGAGCTATCTTCTTATCCTGCTGCTCAATGTGAGCCTTAAGCTGAGCTATTGTCTTAGCCTGCACCGAATTATCATTGCCCGATGCTTTCAGCTGAGCCTCCATCTTAGCAATCAGCGCACGATTGGCATTCAGCCTCGCCTTGATATTCGACAGATTCTGACGAATCTCCTCACGGCGGTTGGCGCTATCACCGGCCTTCATATTGTAAAGAAGGCCCTCCTGCATATTGATGGAGTCGAGACCGGTATAGATATCGCCCATAAGGAGCATAAGCGAATCGTTGAAAGAGGTGGCCTCTTCATACTGCGATGTCAGAGCGGCTATCTTCAGAGAGTCGTCATCTATCTTTTTCTGGTTGCCGGCACAAGAGGTAAGGAGCAGAACTCCGATGCCGATTAAGGCGAAGTGCTTCTTCATGCTACTTCAGTTTTAGTTTCTTAATATTGTGTTGATTATCACTCTTCGGAGTCCGCTTTTGTATCCTTGCGTCTGCTTCGCGAGGCTCCATCGACAACTATAACAATCTCACCTTTCGCTTGGTTCGCGCCATAGTGTTCGGAAAGAGCTCCAAGAGTGTCGCGCCGAATCTCCTCATGCACCTTTGAAATCTCCCGGCAAACGGCAGCTTCGCGGTCTTCTCCAAAGGTTTCAGCAAGCTGGCGCAAAGTGCGTCCGAGCCGCTTTGGCGATTCATATATCACCACCGTGCGCTCATCGGCAGCAAGCTCAGCCAGCCTTGTAGCCCTCCCCTTTTTAGGGGGAAGAAAACCTTCAAACACAAATCTGTCGGTAGGCAGACCGCTTGCCACGAGCGCGGGCACAAAAGCTGTGGCGCCCGGCAGGCATTCCACCTCCACGCCCGCCCGCCGGCACTGACGCGACAGCAGAAAACCCGGATCGGAAATTCCAGGCGTACCCGCGTCGGAAATCAACGCAATCCTCGCTCCGCCTTCAATCTTCTCCACTATACGCTCTACAGAGGAATGCTCATTGTATTTATGATGGCTCTCCATCGGAGTGCTGATACCGAAATGACGGAGGAGCACGCTGCTCGTGCGCGTATCTTCAGCAAGAATAAGATCGGCTTCTTTCAGCGCCTCTACGCCACGGAAAGTCATATCGCCGAGATTACCCACGGGAGTGGGTACAATGGTAAGACGCCCAGCCATAACTGTCAGCTGAAATAGCCTGAGATAATCTCCACCAACGATTTCACATTCTCATCGTCAGGATCCAGATGGAGCTGACTGTAGAGATAATCTTCCGCATCGCTAAGATTGTCGGAAGCCGCTATCGCATCAAGAGCCTGGGAAAAGTCGGCATCTCTGCCTCCAAAAATCTCGCGCCTGAAACGAAATTTATCGTTAAGAGAGAAGCGCTTTCTGAGCGCCTCACCCGCCTTGCTCGCTTCCGGTGCCTCATATTCCCTCTTCTCTGCCTTTATGGTTCTTTCAGTCCTCTCTACAGCGATACCTGCCCTGTCGATTTTTTCTTCAGCACCCGACTCGGCAATCTCCTCGGCCAGAGCCGGGGCTGAAGCCTCATGCGAGTCTTCAATCGAGTATGAGTCAGCCACGAAATCTTCCGGACTTTCCGTCTCAGCTACCACAGTACCTTCACCGCCAGCCGCAGCATTTATGGCCGCTGCTTTAGCAGCTATCAGTTCGTAGAGACGCGGCGGCACACCCTCCCGCATCAGAGCAAGACTCAGGAGAGCCTCCAGTTCATAGGTAAGGTCGAGCAATTCTTTCAATGGAGCCATTTTATATCGCTTTGAAGTTAAGTCTGATCATCAGCAAAAATATCGAGGAGCATTCTGGAAGCAGCCTCTTTCACACCGGACCGCGTCTGGATATTATTCATCATTATGACCACCACATGCGTAGGAGCATAATTATCATCGAGTTTATATCCGGCATAGCATTGAATACCCTTCATACTCCCTGTTTTCATGGCTATATAGCCCTCAAGAGGGGTATCTGCGAGGAAACGCTTCAGAGTGCCCTCCTGACCGGCAAGAGGGAAGAATGAGACATAATCCACATTGTCACTCATCGACCGGAGCACTTCGGCCAGAAATCTGGCAGTAAGGCGATTGTCGCGTGAAAGCCCAGATCCATCTACAATGTTGACTCCCGCCATCGGAAGTCCCTGACGCGTCCAGTGCTCCCGCTCCAGTTTCGCGGAAGTGGTGGTTGAGCCGTCATTATTCCGTTCAAGACCATAGGTGCGCAGCAGAGCCTCCGCAAACAGATTGTCGCTCCTCATCATGCATGAACGCATTATCTCATCGACAGGAGCCGACTCATGGTCGAAGAGCAGGTGCTCTTCGCCGCTACGCACTGAAGCACCTTCAACCTCGATTCCTGCTCGGCTAAGCTCATTTTTCAGTCGCGTCTGCAACACAGAAGCCGGGTTAGCCACGGAGCGACTGCCGGAGGAATTATTCTGGAAATTAAGGCCGTGGCAACCGGTGCCGTAAGATTGTGAGAGATCGGCCTTCATCCATGACGGAGGCACCGCAGGCCCCGGAAATACATCTTCATCAGCTATGATACGCCCCGTAATACGCTCGATTCCAGCCTTTCTCACAGCATCCAGACATTCCCCTACGAAATCTGCTGTGATAGGCTCAACGTTTGAATTCAGCGAAGGATCACCTCCGCCCTCTATAATCAGGTTTCCGTCAAGCACTCCTTTGTGGATCGTGCCGGCCGCATAAAGGCGCGTATGATAGCGATAATCTATGCCGGTCTGGCCTATCAGGGTTGCAATCGTAACCGACTTCATCACGGAGGCCGGTATCAGAGGCTCATCGGCATTATAGCTCTCCATAACCGAGCCATCGGCGAGATCAATCATCACTACTGCCACTGATGAAGGATCCGTAGCTCTGGCTGCTACAAAGCGATCGACCGCATCGGAAGCGCGGCCGAGAACCGGGGTCAGCAGAACTGATATCGAAAGAAAGAGGCGCTGAGCGCAGGAGATTAGTCGTGTCACAGCCACAAAATTAGCAAAACTTTCCGAGATGCCGAACTAACCGTTTGCAACTCACAAAAAAATGAAGTATATTTGCAGTTGATTTGCCGGGAATTTCCGGCAATAACTTTCACAAGAAATGAAAAAAATCATAACGCTGCTTGCTTCCGGAATGGTTGTCGCATCTCTCTGGGCGATAGAGCCTGATGAGACTGTGCTTCAATATGCAAGCAACTACTATGCCTACCCGGTGGAGCGCCTCGGAGCTCCTGCGCTTACCCCCGCACCGGAGGGCTATAAACCATTTCACATAGAGCACTACGGGCGCCACGGCAGCCGATGGCATATAGGCGAAAACGCCTATAAGAAACCGGTGGAACTTATGGAGATAGCTGAACGTAACGGTAAACTCACCCCACGCGGCAAAGAGCTCCTCGGCCAGTTGCGTGAGCTTCGGAAGACATCGGAAGGGCGCGATGGAGAGCTCTCCCCGCTCGGAGCAATTCAGCACAGGGGAATCGGGCGCCGTATGGTGAAGAACTTCCCGGAAGTATTCGCTGACGATGCCTACGTGACAGGGCGCTCAAGCACCGTAGTGCGCTGTATCCTCTCCATGGATAATGAGCTTCAGGAGATGGCAGCTGCCAACCCCTCGCTCAGGATCACTTCTGACGCTACAGAAAGCGAGATGTATCGCCTGGCCGGAAATGACACTACCGGTATGGAGCCCGGCTACAGAAGGCTCATGAGTCGCCAGGGGCGCGATGCCTCATCGGAGTTTGCGAAGAAACACCCCGTAGGCGATTCTTTCCTCGATGTGATCTTCACCGACCGACAGTTCGCTCTCGACAGTATCGACACCTCCAGGCTCGGGCATTACCTGTTTAATATCGCGGCTAATGCGCAGAGCCTCGACCGCAGCCCCTTCCCCAACTTCGCGCCTTACGATATCTTTACTCCAAAGGAGCTTAAAGACAGATGGGTGAACAATAATGTAGCCTGGTTTATGGACTATGGCAACAGTAAGATCACAGGCAATCTCAAGCCTTTCTATCAGAAGGCGTTGCTTAATAATATGATAGAGAGTGCTGATTCTGCTATGACAGCACCAGGCCACGGCGCGAACCTCCGCTTCGGCCATGAGGTGATACTCATGCCTCTCACGGTGCTGATGGAACTTGATGATTTCGGCAAGGAGATCAATGATCTCGAAGAGGTAGAAGCCAACTGGAAAAATTATGAGATCTTCCCGATGGGGAGCAATATCCAGATGATTTTCTACCGTCCGGAAGGCTCCACGGACTCTGACGATGTACTGGTAAAAGTGCTTCTGAATGAAAAGGAACGCAGGCTTCCGGTCGAACCGGTGAGCGGGCCTTACTATCGCTGGAGCGATCTGCGGAAATATTACACTGACAAACTTTCAAAATGGAATACTACGTCATAATAGGCGGCGAGCGCCGCGGCCCCTTCCGCAGGGAAGAGCTGGCAGGAATGGCTCTCGATGGCTCTACTCTCGTATGGCGCAGCGGGATGCAGGAATGGGAGCCTATATCGAAGGTGCCTGAGTTGGAGGGATTATACAGGAGTGAGTCGCCAGCCGACATGCCTGGTAACCTATACTACGCTATGATCGGAGAGCGTCGCATCGGCCCGGCATCGATAGTGAGTCTGATTGAAGCCGGCGCTACGGCACAGACCGACGTATGGTGCGAAGGTATGCCTCAATGGCAGCCTGCGGGCATGGTGCCTGAATTCAGCGAGGCCCTGCGCCGTCACTCTGAAAGAGCCTACAGCTCATACCGCCAGCAAGGCAACGCCTACTATTCACCGCAGCAGCCGCCTTATGCGCCCGCAGTGCCGCATACCAACTGGATGGGCTGGGCCATAGCAGGAACCGTGCTCGGATTCTTCTGCTCCTGCATAGGAGGAATATTCGGAATAATAGGTATAGTGCAGGCCAATAAGGCTAATACCGCTTACGCCATGGGCAATCAGGCAATGGGCGATTCAGCCAACTCTACGGCGAGAATCATGACTATCATATCTCTGGTGCTTGCGGGAGCGGGTCTTATCGGAAATATTCTTCTTGGAGTATCGGGGCTTCTCGGTGCCCTCGGAAGCGCGTTGGTCTGAGGCTGCCATGAAATATTTCGCAATGATCGAAGGGGAGCAGAAAGGCCCCCTGGAGCTTCATGAGCTGCCCGGCGCGGGAGTGCGGCCTGACACCTTCGTATGGTGTAAAGGTATGGACGACTGGCGTCGCGCCCGTGAGGTGGCTGACATAAGCCGCTTCTATCGTCAGCATATCAGCGATCTGATGCACCCGGTATCTATGCCTGCCGAAAGCCCTGCGGCCAATACCGATGAGCGCGCATACTCAGGAATGCCACGTTTCGACCGGTTTCTCCAGAATCAGGATGCCTCCTCTGCTCCTGGAAAACTTCCTGAGCCTGACTATAATCTGCCTCCCCGTACGATGCTTGTGGAGTCGGTGATCCTTACAATATTCTGCTTCCCGCTTACCGGATTCGTGGCCATCTACTATGCCATGCTCACAAGAAGGGAATGGAGCAAAGGCAATAAGAAAGAAGCCCATGAATTTTCTAGAAGAGCAAAGATGTGGGCAGGGATTACCTTCTTTCTCGGCGTGATGCTATATGCCCTGATCGGACGCCAGGCAGGAAAATAATCGCCACCACACAATATCAGCCCGCTAAAGGAGTTATTATATAACCCCTAACCTCCAATTAACAGAGATGTCACAGATACCTTATAATTGTCTGCGCCGGGTGCTCACGGCCTTCATGACCATTCTGATGATAGGCGTGAGTGCTTGCAGCAACAACGAGCCTGAACCGGACCCTACGCCGGAGCCTCCGGTGCCGCCTGTGGAAAAGAATACGCTTTTCGTCTACATGCCCTGGGCCTCCGACCTCCACAGCTTCTTCCTCAATAACCTCAACGATATGGAGACCGCGCTGAAGGATTATGAAGCCGCAGGCCAGCGGATAATCGTGTTTGAGGCGCAATCTTCAAAAACGGCGCGCCTGTTTGAAATCAACCTCGACGATGCCGGACAGCCTCAGAGAGACGTGATTGAGGAATATACCGTAGGCGGTTTCACAGATGCCTCCGGTCTTGAAGCCCTCTTCCGCAGGGTCATGAAAGAAGCACCGGCTGACAGCTACTCTCTTGCTGTCGGTGCCCACGGTATGGGGTGGCTACCTAAACCTACAGCCAGCACGCAGCGCGCCGCCACAGGATTCAAGCCCCACTGGGAATATGAGGGACGCCCCCTGACGCGCTATTTCGGTAGCGAAGGCTATCAGACTGACCTTTCCACGCTCTCCGAGGGACTGGAGAGAGCCGGCATGGATCTCGAATTCGTACTCTTCGACGACTGCTATATGGCTTCTGTGGAAGTGGCCTACGAGCTACGCCACGCCGCACGCTATCTGATAGCCTCTACGTGCGAGATTATGGCCTATGGCATGCCCTACTCCGATATGCTCCAATACCTCTTCGGTAAGCCAGATTACAAAAAGGCTACTGAAAGCTTCTACAATTTCTACAGCTCCTACCAGTATCCTTACGGCACTCTTTCCGTGATCGACTGTCAGGAAGTGGAGGCTCTTGCAAAAGAGATGAAAAAGATCAACGACACCTATACCTGGGACGCTTCACAATCAGGCAACGTACAGGTGCTTGATGGCTACTCACCGGCAAGCATCTTCTTCGATCTGGGCGACTATGTAAGAGTCCTTACCTCTGAAGAGACTAATTCATCATTCAAGGAAGCACTTGAGGCTGCCGTGCCTTACAAGGTAAATACGCCTCAGTATTATTCCCAATCGAACGGAAAACACGATATCCGGGCCTTCTCCGGACTCACTATTTCCGATCTCAGCACCAACTCCCGGGCCGAGTCAAAAACCACAACTGCGTGGTGGGAAGCTACCCACTGATAGCTTTTGCCGATTGAAATTGCTATCTTTGCGGAATAAAGGGAAGCAAAGAAATGGCAACAGCTGACGAACAGGCCACGCGGCTGAAAGAATTAGGTGCTGCGCCGATAGGGCGTATGCTGCTCAAATACAGCCTGCCGGCGGTAATCGGCACGGTGGTGATGGCTGTCTACAATATCATCGACTCGGTCGTGATCGGACATGCCATCGATGATCCTAACGTAGTAGCCGGTATCGCGGTTACGTTCCCGGTAATGAATTTAGGCACGGCTTTGGGAATGCTGATAGGCGCGGGAGCAGCCACGCGCGTATCCATACTCATGGGTCAGAGAGATCTGCCGAGAGCGGAAATAGTGCTCGGCAACTCCTTGATGCTGTCCATAATAGTCGGGATATGCTATACCTCGCTTTTCGCAATCTTCCTCGACCCGATTCTGAGCGTATTCGGCGCTTCGCCCAACTCCCTTCCCTATGCCCACGAGTTCTTGATGTGGGTGCTTCCTGGTATGGTGCTGATGAATCTTACGTTCAGCTACAACAACGTGATGCGCGCCTCCGGCTATCCCCGCAGGGCAATGTTTACTAACCTGATCGGAGCTGGACTCAACCTGATTTTAGCGCCCCTTTTCCTATTCGGTTTCGGCTGGGGTATCAGAGGCGCGGCAATAGCCACCGACATTTCGATGTTCATTACCGCGATCTTCGTGCTCGGCCATTTCTTCGACAAGCGGAGCGATTTGCGGTTCAAGAGAGGCACATTCCGCTTCAACTGGCAGGTAATCAAATCTGTGCTGTATATCGGTATGGCCCCGTTTCTCATCAACATCGCGGGCGCAGGTATCAATGCAATCCTCAACACCTCGCTGATGAAATATGGAGGCGACAATGCCATTGCGGCGGTTGTAGTGTTCAACCGCTTTGTAACCATCTTCATTTTCATAGTGATAGGTGTCTGCCAGGGTATGCAGCCTATTCTTGGCTATAACTATGGTGCCGGACTCTTCAACCGCCTTTTCCGCACATTCAGACTTGCCGCAACAACTGCAACATGCACTACTACAGTAGGCACCATCGTGGCTATGCTGGCTGCACCTGCTGTAGCAGGAATGTTCATGCAAGATGAGGCTCAGATAGCGTGCGCAGTGCAATGCCTGCATATCACCACTATCTCATTCTGGATGGTCGGATTTCAAGTGGTTACAACCAACTTCTTCCAAAGTCTCGGAATGGCGGGAAAAGCTATTTTCCTTTCGCTAACGCGCCAGGTTATCTTCATGATTCCCTGTCTGCTAATTCTCGGACCGATTTATCAGCTCGATGGAGTTTGGAGCGCTTTCCCTATCTGCGACACTTTGGCTACGATCGTAGCTATCCTGATGCTGTGCGTTCAGGTCAAGAAAATCAAAGCAAAGAAACCGGAAGTTCCTGCTGCAGAATCCTAACTTGGTCTATCTGATTATCTTCTTTAGGGAATCGATTACGCTGCGGTCGTTGCTTAGGCGAGGCACCTTCCGCTGCCCTCCGAGGCGTCTGGCTCCAGTCTGGGCGAGCCATAGGTCAAACAATCCGCTTGGAGCCTCTGCCACCGTAAGAGGATCCAGAAAAAGATTACCTGTCCGCTTGGCATCATAATCAGAGTTCTCACGTCGGAGCTGCGCGTCAAGATCCGCAGCAAATGCCTCAGTATCAGCAGGCGCTTTCCGCCATTCTATAAGCCATTCGTGGCGTCCGCGCCTTCCGGACTCAGCATATACTGGCGCCGCTGTATAATTCGCCACTTCCGCTCCATGCCGCCTGCAGACCTCGCCCATAGCGCTCTCCGCATTGTGCTCCATCAGTTCCTCACCGAAGGCGTTTATAAAGGTCTTGGTGCGTCCAGCAATCGTAATCTTCAGAGGATCAGTTCCTGCTATTTTTACTGTATCACCGAGACGGTAGCGCCATAATCCGTTAGCACTACTCACCACCATTTCATAAGTTTTTCCTGACTCAACTTCCCATGCCGGCAAAGGATCGCCTCCGCCGGGGAAGGGAATGAACTCATAGAATACCCCGGCATTTACGAGCAGAAGCATCGCACGGTCATCGAAATCATTCTGCACTCCGAAAAATCCCTCCGAGGCATTATAGGTTTCCAGGAAGCGCATTGGTTTCTTGCGGCATATCGCCTCATACTGAGCTCTGTAAGGAGCAAAACTTATACCGCCGTGGAAGAATACCTCAAGATTCGGCCATACATCGTGGATCGCATCTGTGCCCGCATCTTCTAGCAGTTTGCGAATCACCGTTAGAAACCACGAAGGCACACCGGAGATATTGGTGACATCAGCTTTTCGGGCAGCCTCAACCAGAGCCGGGAGCTTCTGAGTCCAGTCTGCCATCAGGGCGGTTTCAAGATCCGGGATTCTAAAAGCACCGGCAAGGGGATTCATGCGCGATATAAGCGACGCGCTCACGTCGCCCACACGCACATCAGCAGGAAGTTTCTCATCGAGCGTATTTGCAAAAGAGCCACCGAGAATCATAGCTTTCCCCGCAAAAAGGTGACTATCAGGCACAAGTCTTAGATAATTGGCCACGACATCTCTGCCACCGCGATAGTGGTTCCATTTCAAACTCGCATCAGTCACAGGCACATATTTGGAGCGGCCGCCGCTCGTGCCTGACGACTGTGCAAAGCTGCGGCACACCCCGGGCCAGAGCACATCGCGCTCGCCATGCACCATTCGCATCACGTCCTGGCGGATATCCTCATATTCTACTAAAGGTACCCCAGATACGTAGTCCCTCACTATATCAGCTGCATTCCATATCTCTTCATAGGAATACCGGCGTCCGTGCTCCGTATGCGATGCAGCACGAAGCAGACGCCTCAACTCCGCTTCCTGCAATGCCTTCAAGGAGCCGGGAGCATACTCTGTGAGACGCGCAGCCTGTCGGAACCATAGCCGCGCAAGAGGGGTGAAATTTACCATGGCCTACAAAAGTAGCTAAAAATATCGCAATTGATGGTCTATATGTAAGACAGATGGCACTATCCCTCTTTTTTTGTTACCTTTGCGCTGTGAAAACTGAAAAGGCTCTTTCGATTACCCAAATACTGCTGCTTCTGTCAGCACTGCTTGTGTCACCCTGTGGTCTGAGGGCACAGATCATAAAAGACAGCCAGTCGATCAATCTGACCGACTCCCTGCGACGTGAATTTGACAAAGGACCCTACTTTTCCCTCTACAAGGATAACTATTTCACTGCAGGAGGCCCTATTGGCGAGAGACCCAACGGCAAGAACTGCGATGTAAAGTTTCAGATCTCTATAGCTCAGCGCCTCACCAAATCGAAGTTGCCATTCAATTCGTTTCTCTTCATAACCTATTCGCAGAAAACATTCTGGAACGTGTTCGAGAAATCGATGCCTATGGCCGACATCAACTTCAATCCCGGAATAGGTATCTCGAAACCACTTTTCAACAAAGACCGATACATAGGAAAAGCTACTATCCTCTTGGAGCACGAAAGCAATGGGCGCGACTCCATCTGGTCAAGAAGCTGGGAAAGAATCTCTTTCATAGCCTCGATAGCTATCGACAACTGGCTCACCGTGTACGGCAAATTCTGGATTCCGATCGTCGACAGCGGTTACAACGCAGATTTGCTCAAGTATGCAGGTATTTACCAGACCGGAGTCACAATCACCACTCCGGATAAAAAGTTCTGGTGGAGCGTGCTGCTCACAAAGCGCAAAGGCTGGAACCTGAATTTCAATACCACGGTAGAATTTTCGTGGAGAGTAAAAAAGAGCTGGAATCAATATCTGTTTTTCCAGTATTATAATGGCTATGGCGAAAACCTGCTTTATTACAAGCAATTTCACTCCCGCCTTCGAGCCGGCATAGTGATTAAACCCAAATTCTTCTCGGATTTCTGATGGAGACTATCGTAATCATTCTGCTCGCCGCAGCCTTCATAGCCTTCACTATCGCCGCAATAGCCGGCTGGACTCCACTGCTCCGTACCGCCTCTCTGGCTCAGCCGGAAGAGCCTACTGCCTCTCCGATGCTGTCGGTGGTGGTATATGCGCCCGCTGCCGAATCAGAGATTGGGCGCTGGATTGAAACGGTTATGAACCAGGATTATCCTGACTTCGAGGTAATCGTTGTGACTCAGGCATCGGCAGAGGGAGCAAGAATGCTGGCCGACCGCTTCCATAATTATAACGACAGGTTGCGATTCTCATTCATCAATCCCGAGGCGCGCGGACTAAGCCGCCGCAAGCTGGCTCTGACAATAGGTATTAAAGCGGCTAAAGGCGAAGTTGTGCTTACCACTTCTACTTCGGTTGAGATTCCTTCGGAAAGATGGCTTTCGGAGATGGCTGCCCCATTCGCACATGAGGAAACCGCGCTGACTCTCGGCACGGTACGTCCTGATTTTCACAACATGAACCTATGGCTGCGAGGCTACCGGAAATTTCTGTGGGTCACTACTACGGCACGCTGGATTTCAGCCGCACTTAACGATAAGCCTTATCGCGGTCAGGGTGATAACCTCGCTTTCCGGCGCAGACTCTTCTTCGACCATAAGGGTTACGCCGCCTCTCTTCTATTGAAATGTGGCGATGACGACATTTTCGTAAATTCCATTTCCTGCGATGGCTCTTCAGCAGTAGTTGTATCTTCCGATTCGGTTCTTAATGAGGCCTCGGGAGAGGAAGCATCTATCCATTGGCAGGAAAGCAGGGAGCAGCATCGGTTCACGTCGAGATTTCTTCCCTCCGGCCCTGCCTACCGAGCGGGAGCGGCAAGCGTCTGCAGATGGGCAGGGATAGCATGTTGCGCTGCGGCAGCCGCTGTGTCACCGGTTCTCCTCAATCTCGCGGCAGCCGGAGGCCTTCTGCTGATTTTCTGGATTGCTGAGATGGTAGTATATTCCAGCGCTTCCAAACGACTACTTACTCCCGGTGCGGGCGTTCTCGTACCCCTCTTCAGCCTCTGGCAGCCCGTAGGAAATCTGCTTTTCGGTCTGAGATGCCGCAGCCGCAGATGCACCAACTATTCCTGAAACCTCAAGCCATGTGGTGGAAGATCTTGATTTTAGCTTTGCTGTATCCTCTATGTGCTGAAGCGAAGGTAATTCCCGCACAGGCTCACATGGGCGACACCACATTGCGCCTGATCACCATTCCCGCCGATGTAACATCAATCGGAGAATTAGCCTATGCCGGTTGCTCCAATCTGGAGCGGATTGAGTTCGCACCCGGCTCCAGGCTCACTGAGATCGGACGCTCAGCATTCGCGGGGTGCACGTCCCTGAAAGAGATCGTGCTTCCAAAGAGTTTGAAGAAACTGGCACCCCACGCATTCGCATATTGCTTCTCGCTCGAGAAGATTTCGCTGCCCGTAGGCCTTCAGTCCATAGGCAACAATGCTTTTTCAGAGTGCAGGAGCCTGCGTGAGGCTATATTACCCCGGTCGGTCACTCTGCTTGAAAGCTACGCCTTCTCGGAATGCATAAGTCTGCGCCGCGTAGTCCTGCCTGCCAACCGGTCGCTTTTAGGCGAGCTGATGTTTTCCGGCTGCCGTGCTTTAGAAGAGATAGTAGAGCTTTCACCTGAGCCTCCTGAGTTCGATTGCAATAGCTTCATATTCGAGCCTGACGAGACAGAGCTTTACCGACAGTGTACTCTCCGCGTCGCTTCCGGAAAAGCTGAACTCTACCGGAATACCCACGGCTGGAATATGTTTGAGAGTATTGTGCCGGAAGATTAGCGACGACGCTGCGGCGCTCCTCCGCCTCCGAAATTGCTCATCGATCCGGTGCTGTCGCGCCGACGCTTCGACTTAGGATCAAACGGATTCTCATTCACGTCGAAATAGTCGTCTTCCTCTTCGAGCATACCATCGTCCTGCTGACCCTTCTTGCGCTTATCCTGAGCCGGCTTATTCTTCTTGATAGCATTCGGCTTCTGGAGATCTACCGGAGTTTCATAGATATTCCAGGTCTGGTCAAGATCCCAGTTCTTCTTAAGGGTAATTTTTTTAGGGTAATAGAAAGTATATTCCGGCTGGCGGAAATCATCGTAGCTGCCCGTAGTGAATTCGCCGTTGCCGTCAGTGTCGATCACTAACCGGGCATAATAATCACCAGGATTCACATTCAGGAAGCTCGCTATCTCCCCTTCAACAGGCTCGCGCCTCACTACCTTATCGCTCCTGTCGAGCAGCTCCACAAAAGCAGGCACCGTATCAAGACCCTCGATTCTCAGATAGAGATTTGAATAGTCTTCCTCAGCCTTCACCTTAAACTCATGGGTAAAAGAACCATTCCAGAGGCCATAGATACCCGTAGCGGCCAGAGAATCGACTACAAGGCGGTAATTGCCTCCATACTCCCAGGGGTAATCTATCCGATACTCCATCAGAGCCACCGAATCACGCGGTTTCGGTCCCTCGCTCCATCTCAAGGGAGTCCAGAGCGTATCCACCTTCTGCTCCAGATGGAAAGCAGCGGTATTAAGAGTGTCAAGAGGAGTTCCGAACTCTATCAACACCGGCAGATAGATATCGTGGGTGGAACTGGTAAGAGACTTGATATCCAACAGCTTGATCGGATCAGGCAAGGTATCGGCAAGCTCCTCCTCCTTCTTCTTTCTCTTTTTTGTATCATTTTTCGTCGCCTTCGGACGCTTCGTGATCAAGCGCAGCGTATCGTTGACGGGCGTAAGCATCTTAGCTGAATCAGTGCGCAGATACCTCGTGGCGAGCCTTAGAGTATCGGTCGAGATAATTTTCGGATCTTTCAGCCAATAGGTCAAAGTATCGTTTTTTGCAGTCCGCTGCAGATGATACCATTCCGGGTCAGGTGTAGTTCCCACCAGTGCCACCTCCGGAAGCGAATCCGAGGGTGCATTGAATATCAACTGAATGCGCGTGGAGTCGATGCGCTCATAGTTCACCAGATACTGCGGCTTATACTGGATATTAAAGGAGCTCAGCAGAATATCGTTGGGAAGAAACGATGTATAATCCCTGTGCACCACCGAATCCAGCTCCCCCGTAATATCGTCGAACACCGAATCGACCGCCACGTCCGGCTCCGATGTAGGATAGATCAGTTCAGAATGGAAAGCAATGTCTTCCTCCGGGTTATCCCAACGGTAATCATTATTAAGGTCCTTGAGGGCAAACAGGCGGTATGGCCCCTCTTTCAAGCCGCGAATAGTGAAGCGTCCGCGGTCATCTGTCTTCGCCACCCTCACAAGCCGCGTGCGCGAAAAAGCGGTGTCTTCCGTATTTGTGTGCACTCCCACCAGTATCCCTTGCTGCGGCTCCAGATCCTGAGCGCCGAGCACCATACCCGAAATCCGGAGAGAGTCGATATCATCGCCGGTCGAGAAGGTGAAGGAGTATGAAGTGAGCTTATTAGCCTCGTTGTTATCTTCAATCGCGTCGGCGAAATCTATAGTATAGGTAGTATTGGGCTGCAGAGTATCCTTAAACTGCACTGTCACCTTCCTTCCGAGCGATGATACCCGTGGCGTCTCAGCCGAGGTAGGCGAAATCACTACCTTTGAGAAGGCATCTTTCACATTTACTATCTCATCAAACTCAATCACAACTCTTTCCGACTTCACGCCGGTGGCATAAGGCGCCGGATTGCTTCTCACTACCTGCGGCGGCCGCTCGTCGCGCCTGCCACCTGAGGGATTGCCGATCGAAGCGCACGAATAGAGCAGCCATGCCGCAAGGCACAGCAGCAAGCACCTGAACGCACCTTTCATCTGCCTCATAACGCCGGAAAAATTCTGGCTTCAAAGGTAACAAATCTTTCCGAAGCAGAATAAAAAAAGCACCTTTTCACCCATAAACTTATCTTAAATCGCTTCCATAGACCCCATATTTCGAAAAATAGCCCTATATTTGCAGCTTGAAAACGAATGCGCCGCCGACCTTCCCACGAAGGTAGGAGGCCTTGACAACATAAAAGAAAGAACAACAACAACTTAAAATATGCAGAACAAAGGGTTTATCAGCACGATTGCCATTTTGTTGGTGCTTATTTGCGGTTTCTACATCTCCTTCTCGTTTGTGACATCTCACTATGAGAAGAAGGCAGCCGAGTTCGCTGCTAAGACCGCCGGCACCACCGACGTGACAAACGATGCCTACAAACAGAGTCTGAAGCTTTACAACGACTCCATCGACAAAGAGAAAGTCTATCTCGGCTACACCTACAATCAGGTGCGCAAGATGGAGATCGGTATGGGCCTTGACCTCAAGGGCGGTATGAACGTGGTACTGGAAATATCCGTGCCCGACATTCTCCGCCAGTACGCTTCCGGCGAACAGCAGTTGAAACAGATTGATGCAGCTATTGCCAAGGCGCAGGCTGCCGGCGCGAAGAATTCCGACAAAGACTTCGTGCAGAAAGTGGCTTCCTACTTCCAGCCCGGCACTATGAGCGGCCTCTTCGCACGCGAAGGTGAGTATCTCGGCAAGCTCAAATCCGGCGCCTCCAACGGGGAAGTGACCGCAGCTCTCAATGAGCAGGTAAATAGCCAGGTCGACGCCGCATTCAACATCTTCCGCACCCGTATCGACCAGTTCGGTGTTGTAGCTCCCAACATCCAGAAACTCCAGGACAAGACCGGCCAGATTCTGCTGGAGCTCCCCGGAGTGAAGGAGCCGGAGCGTGTGACCGACCTGCTCAAATCGTCGGCTAACCTGGAGTTCTTCGAGGTCTACAACTATAAGGAGATCGCCAACGATCTGGCAGCATTCGCACAGGCGTATGCAGCTGAAGACACCGTGAACCATACCAACCTGATGATGCTCCTCGGAGGATCCCAGAGGGCTGACTCACCGGTGATTGGTCTCGTTACTCCCGCCAACCGTCCCCTCGTCGACAGCATTCTCAATTCGCCTCTGGCCAAGCAGAAACTTCCTTCTGACCTCACGGCCGTATGGGAAGTGAAAGCTACCGAAATGCCGGTTGTAGATGCCAACGGCAATCCCGTGAAGAAATCCAACGGCGAACTCCGCACCACCCCCTACTGGCAGCTCGTAGCCCTCAAGGGTGATGCAGCGCTGCAGGGCGACGTAGTGACTACCGCTACCTCCGAATACGACAATATGCGCGGCAACACCGTTAATATGCGCATGAACGAACGAGGTGCGCGCGAATGGGCTACCCTTACCCGCAATAATATCGGTCGCCCCATCGCCATCGTGCTCGACAACAACGTCTACTCCTTCCCCAACGTGCAGAATGAGATCACCGGCGGAAGCTCGGAGATTACTGGTAATTTCTCGCCTGAAGAGGCCAACGACCTTGCCAATGTGCTCAAGAGCGGTAAGATGTCGGCTAAGGTCGATGTGGTGAGCAACAACGTGATCGGCCCGTCGCTCGGTGCTGAGGCCGTTCATCAGGGCTTCCTCTCCTTCATCGTGGCTATAGCGCTCCTCATGGTCTTCATGATCGCTATCTACGGCTTCATTCCCGGCCTTGTTGCCAACGTCGGACTTATCCTTAACCTCTACTTCACTCTCGGTATCCTCGCCTCCTTCCAGGCCGTGCTTACCCTGTCGGGTATCGCAGGTATCGTGCTCGCCCTGGGTATGGCCGTCGATGCCAATGTGCTTATCTTCGAGCGCACCAAGGAGGAGCTCAAGCATGGCAAGAAGCTGCGTCAGGCCATCTCTGAAGGCTATAGCAACGCTTTCTCGGCTATCTTCGACTCCAACCTCACTTCGGTGATCACCGGCGTGATCCTGCTTATTTTTGGTTCCGGTCCTATCAAGGGCTTCGCTACCACCCTGATTATCGGTCTGGTCTGCTCATTCTTCACCGCAGTGTTCCTGACCCGAATTGCCTTCGACCTCATCACCAAGAACGGCCGCAACGCCGGAATGACCTTCGACACCAAGATTTCCCGCAATTTCCTGAGCGGCACGAAGATCAACTTCCTCGGCCAGTGGCGCGTATCTTCCGCAGTATGGTTGGCTCTCGTTGTGATTTCGATTGCATCGCTCGCTATCCGCGGTATGAATCAGGGCATCGACTTCTCGGGAGGACGCAACTATGTGGTTCAGTTCGAGCAGCCTGTTGAGCCCGCTGCTATCCAGGCAAATCTGCTTGAGAAGCTCCAGGCAGCTGCCAACGATAAGACCGTCAGCGTAGGTGTTATCTCGATCGACAACGACACCAAGGTGCGTATCTCGACCAACTATAAGATCGACTCGACCGAACCCGGCGTCGACAATGAGATTGCCGACCTCCTCTACGAGAACCTCCAGCCGCAGCTCACCGTAGGCGGTAAGACTATGGATAAGACCGCATTCGCCGTAGCCGATGAAGACCATGGTATCATCTCGATCCAGAAGGTTGGTCCTTCGGTGGCCGACGATATGAAGCGCGACGCTTACTGGGCTGTAGGTATTGCAGTTGTCTGCATGTTCCTCTATATCCTCCTGCGTTTCCGCAATATCGCCTTCTCCGTAGGCGCCGTTTGCGCTGTGGCTCTCACGGCATTCCTCATCATCGGCTTCTACTCTATCAGCTGGGGCTTCTTCCCCTTCTCGATGGAGATCGACCAGTCGTTTATCGCTGCAGTGCTTACTATTATCGGTTATCAGATCAATGATACCGTGGTGGTATTCGACCGCGTGCGCGAGATGATGAAAGAATATCCGAAAGAGGATCGCTATCTGACCTTCAACAAGAGTCTTAACACGACCCTTACCCGTACGATCATGACCTCGCTCTCCACTCTGCTCGTGCTCTGCTGCATCTTCTTCCTCGGCGGCGATACGATCCGCAGCTTCACATTCGCCATGATCTTCGGTGTTATTGTCGGCACCTTCTGCTCGCTCTATTGCGCGGCTCCGGTGGCCTACAACATCATCAAGTATAATCAGGGCCGGAAGAAGGTGGTAGTGACGCCTGCACAGCGCGGCAACCGCCGGTTCGAGTAAAATTCCACTTACCCGCATATCATTCAGCAGATGGCGTCCCCATTGGGCGCCATTTGCTTTAATGATTCAGTCCGGAGAAATTTCAATTATAGAAAGATGAAAAAGATTTTGATCGCCATAACCGGCTTTCTCAGCCTGTCCGCGCTCACTGCGGCGGCGCAAGTAGCCGTCGGCGATTCCGTCGATGCCGATATAAAGATGCTCGATGAGGTAGTGGTGAAGGGAGCTACAGTTGTCCATAAGCCTAACCTCGACTCCTACCGGCCGCGGCCGCAGGCTAAGGAGATGGCCTCCGACGGCCTCACGCTCCTGGCCAATATGCAGATACCCGGAATAGTGGTCAATCAAGCCATGGGCTCAGTCACCGTCAATGGCTCCGTGCCGCAGATAAGAATCAACGGACGAGAGGCGCAGCTCGATGAGCTCCAGACTCTCCTCCCCCAGTCGGTCATCAGGGTCGAGTATCATCAGAACCCCGGCCTCCGCTATGGCAATGCCTCCGCCGTGCTCGATTTCATAGTCCGCAACCGCGACAATGGCGGCTCCTTCATGGCCAATGGACTGCAGCTCGTGTCAGAGGCGTTCGGCAACTTTTTGGCTGATGTCAAGATCAACGTCGGCCGCAGCCAGTGGGAGCTCAACGCGCCATTCCAATACCGCAACCATATCAATATCTGGCGCACCTACAGCGAACGCTTCACCATGCCCGACGGCACCGTGCTCAACCGCCACGAAAGCCCGCGCGATGGCTCGTTCACCAACCCCTACACCTGGCCGCAGCTCTCCTATAGCTATGTAAATCCCGACAAGACAACCGTCTATGCCTCAATGCGCTATAGCACCAACCTCAAGATGCGCGAGGAGTTCAACGGACTCATGAGTCTCGACAACGGCATGCCCGACCGAGTGCTCCGCAGCGTCAACGAAAACCCCAGCCACATCTTCCCGCAGCTCAATTTCTACCTCGAGCAGAGCCTCGGGCGCGGTCAGTCGCTCGCACTCGACGCCAATCTGCGCGATTACCACGGCGAGAACCGACGCTACTATACCGAGACCACCGAAGGCGCCTCTGAGCCGCTCATTGACATCTTCAACAGCGTCAGAGACCGCTCCACCGCCTACGGACTGCGCGCCAACTATATCCTGCGCCACGCCTCCGCAGAGCTTACAGCCGGAGCAGAATATTCCGGCACCTCCACCAAGACGCGCTATCTCACCGCCTCCGATGCCACATTCCGCCAGCGTGTCGACAATCTCTATGCCTTCGCCGAATATTCCCTCCCATTCGGTGCCTTCCACGCTTCGGCGGGTGCCGGAGTGGCATGGCGATGGCAGAAGATGGATCAGGGCCCTCACGACACCCATTTCAGCTTCCGCCCCCGACTCGCTCTCAGCTATCGGCCAAACTCCACCTCGCAATTCCGCTTCAATCTCACCAGCTTCACCTCCTCACCATCGCTCTCAGAACGCACCGGCGAGGAGCAGCAGATTGATGGCTTCCAGTGGCAGCGCGGCAACGAATACCTCAAGGCATACCAGAACTGGCGCACCGAGCTTTCCTACAATTTCAGTTCGCAGCGCCTCAACGGTCAGATCGCCGTGGGCTACAACTGGGCGC
This sequence comes from uncultured Muribaculaceae bacterium, assembly GCA_947632485.1. GTDB lineage: Bacteria > Bacteroidota > Bacteroidia > Bacteroidales > Muribaculaceae > Lepagella. The sequence continues at coordinate 13,700 of CANRPJ010000017.1, read as the reverse complement.
AAAATCCTGTGATGCAGACCTTCGACTGGGAGGGCGACCGGCTCATCATGACCTGGAGCAATAGCGGCCATTTCCGCAATTTCTTCGTCCGCTTCTCACCTTCGGTCGAGATCGTGCCCGACTGGCTCACCCTCAGTGCCTCCCTGCGCCTCGACCGCTTCTGGTCCAAAGGGCTCGGCTACAACCATTGCAAAACCTATTTCGGAGGCAATGGCTCGCTTATGCTCTCCCACTGGAATTTCTCGCTCACTGCTGGTATCAACAAGAATCCCAAGCGGTTATTCGGCGAAACCGTCACTTCCGACGATGAGCTCTTCAGCTTCCTGCAGCTCGGATACCGCTGGCGCCATTGGCTCTTCAACGTCGGCATGTTCATGCCCGTAGGCCACTACAGCCAGTGGGCTATCCAGCTCAACCGGTTCGCCTGGTTCGAGCAGTGCATGCGCACCAAAGCCCTCGAGCGCAAACTGTTCGTATCCGTAGGCTACAACATCACCTGGGGCAAGCAGCGCCGTGGTGTTCAGAAGCTAACCCACGGCAATGTCCAGACTGAATCCTCTGAAGCTGCTGGCAGATAATTGAAGGCAGATAATTTTTAAAGGAGCGGCGTCCGTAAGATGCCGCTCCCCTTTGTATATCAGTCTATTCTAAATCATTTCTGCGCCCGGAGCATGCTCGACTGCGGATCTACCTGCACCACCACTATGAAGCGGCCTCCCGCGGCATTTTCGCTCTCCTCTACGAGGCGCACCTTGAAATCATTGCCTGCGAAATCGCCGTCTACCTCAAAAGTGGCATCGCTTACAGGCACCTCCATCAGCGGCAATCCCATATCGTGAAGCTCCTGAAGCAGAGTGGAGCAGAACTCACACTGGTTCCTGTTTGCCTCAGCCCTCGCCTCCGCCTGATAGGGGAAAAGGAAGAAAAAGCCGAAGCCGTCGAGACTGTTGTTATCATACTGCGCCACTGCCTCCACCTGCGGCTCCATGCCGTAGTAGCTCAGCGCATAGCCGCCCTCCGACTCCATCCAGAGATCATTGCCGTCAAGCTCCGGCTGCGTGCCGAGGTGCTTGCTGGCGTAGGCCTGCGTCTCGCTCAGATTCATCTTCGGATCCGCTATTCCATACACCTTTGTAATCAGATCGATGGCAGTTACCTTCAGAGGCACCGCTACTACACTCTTCTGAGCCTGGGCTCCGGCCAGACTCATCAGTATTATGGCTGCTGTGAGGGCGATTCGTGTCATAGTATCATCTAAACCAAATTTCCCCGCCGATGGTTTTTGGCAAATGGCAGATTTAACAATATTGGGATTATAACTATCTTTGCGCTGCAAAAAATCTGCTGCTAATGAAGATCAGGATAGATACCGAGGCATCGCTGCCCGAAGCGGCGCGCAAGCTCCTCGAAGCGGCCGGAGAGAAGCGCCTGTGGGCCTTCGATGCGCCAATGGGAGCCGGAAAAACCACCCTTATCGCCGCCCTGTGCCGCGAGCTCGGCGTGGAGGCCGATATGGTGGCAAGCCCCACTTTCAGCATCATCAACGAATATGTGGCTGCCGGAGGCCGCCCGGTGTATCACTTCGACTTCTATCGTGTTGAGAGCGAGGAGGAAGCCGCAGAAACCGGTGCGGAAGATTATTTTGAATCCGGAGCCTACTGCTTTGTAGAGTGGCCTGAAATGGCAGGGAGCCTTATTCCTGAAGACGCCCTCCATGTTGGCATTGAGGTTGATCCCGCTACGGGTGCCCGTATCGTTACTCTTTCCTGACCTGATGGAACTGCTGCATCTCGCCGAAACCGATTCCACCAACTCCTACGCTGTCCGCCAGGCCGATACGCTGCCGGATCAGGTGCTGATCTATGCCGACACCCAGACCGCCGGGCGTGGCCAGAGAGGCAATTCCTGGGAATCGGAGCCCGGACTCAACCTAACCTTCTCGCTCTTCTTCAGGCCCGCTGATTACCCTGCTAAAGAGCAGTTTTTCCTCAGCGAAGCGGTGGCCCTTGCCGTGAGGGCGGCTCTCGCTGCCATCGGCGTGGAGGCAAGCGTCAAATGGCCCAACGATATCTATGTGGGCGACCGCAAGATTGCCGGTCTGCTTCTCGAGCATAAGCTTTCAGGCTCCTCGATTGTCCATACCATCGCCGGTGTGGGGCTCAACGTCAACCAGAGGCAATTCCTGAGCGATGCCCCGAATCCCGTATCCGTCTGGCAGCTCACTGGCTCCGAAACCGACCTGCAGGCGCTCCTCGCCTCCCTTGCCTCCTCCCTCGAAGAGCAGCTCGCCCGCGCCTTCAACGAAAAAGAGCGCCCCCGCCTTCATGCCGACTATATGGCGGCCTTGTGGCGGGGGAGAGGAAATTTCGCCTTTCGCGATTCAGCGTCAGGCGAAATCTTTTCGGCCTCGATCGAGGGAGTCGAGCCTCTGGGCCATCTCCTTCTGCGAAGCGGCTCATCACTGCGCCGCTACGCCTTTAAGGAAGTGGAGTTTCTCCTCTGACCTATCTCTTCAGGGGCGAAGTGAAAACCACATACTGCCAGGCTCCAAGCTCTTCGGGCAGCTGAGTGATTTGCGGTGCGAAATAATTCTTCATTCCTGCCGTAGAGGGAGCGGCGCCCTTGAAAGCTACCTTCCGGGTCTCCGGCGAGAGGTTTACTATCACAAGCGCCTGGCCGCCGTTACCCTTGCGGGTAAACGCAAGCACATCTTCGCTCTCCGTAGGCAGAAATTCTATCGCGCCGCCATTGTCGCGGCCCGCAGCGAAAGCACCGTTACCGTGGCGCAAAGCGTTGAGCATCTCATAGAATACCGTCACCTCATTGCCCGTATAATCAGGCTGCACGGAATCAGTCTCAAAAAATTCAAACGGGTGGTCGAAGCCTACCTCCTGGCCGGTGTAGAGCATAGGCACTCCCGGCAGCGTATAGCTCAGCACCGCAAAAGCTCCCAAAGCAGGACCGAAGCGCTCATACTCAGTGCCTTCCCAAGAATTTAGATCGTGATTAGTCACCATCTGCATATGGATCGCTCCCTTTGGATATTCCTTCTTCTGTCGCTCCAAAAGCTCCGGAATAGCCTGTGCGTTGCTCTTCGGGAGCGTCTGCCCTTTCGCCTTGGCATAACTATTCACTCCCTTCGTAGCGGCTATCGCTCCGAACACATCTTTCATCGGCCAGGCATAGTCCACATCGAAAGCCTCGACCATCAGCTCAGGCTTCGACGCCTCGGCAAGGAAAAGCACCGGTTTCAGATTCTCTATCTCCTTTCGGGCCTCCACCCAGAAATCAGTGGGCACCTCTCCCGCCACATCGAAGCGGAAACCGTCGATATCAGCTTCCTGCACCCAATATTTCAGCGCGTCGATCATCGCCGCCCTAAGTTCCGGGTTTGAATAGTCAAACTTATACGTGTCCGTCCAGTCATAAGGCCCGTACATCTCTCCCTTCTCATTCTTTGCGTAGAAATCCGGGTGATCCGTCACCCACGCGTTGTCGCAGCCCGAATGATTGCACACCTCATCGATTATCACCTTTATTCCCAAGTTGTGAGCAGTATTCACCAGTTCCTTCAGCTCATCGAGAGTGCCGAACTCCGGGTTCACCGCCTTATAATCTCTTACTGCATAATAGGAGCCCAGCGTTCCTTTACGGTTATTCTCGCTGATCGGGTGAATAGGCATCAGCCATACTATATCCACCCCAAGATCCTTCAGACGGGGAAGTTCCATCTGGAGACCACGGAAATTGCGGGTCGGGGTACCCTGACGCAGGTTAGCCTCATAAATCACGGCATTTCTGGCCCAGGCCGGCTGCGGAGCCTTCGTTGTCTGGTTACCGAATTCTTTCTGTGCAAACGATGGAAAAACCAGCGATAGCAGAGCCGTCACCACGGCGGGAAGTCTTAGACGTATCATTCACTCAATAATTTATATTCTCAATAAAAAACAATTACCTGAAATCATAACAAACCAGAAGCCCATTTAGCTCCCACCCACCCCAAATTCCCACAATCCCCCTTACCCTCAGAGCGCCGCGAGGCGCGAGCTCACACACCCGCTAATTTTTTCAAGAAAAATTTTGCCATTTCAAAAATTCTACCTACCTTTGCAAAGTCAAAACAAGTTTAACCATCAAAAACCATTAGAAAATGAAAACTAAACCCCTCTGCGGCAAAGCCAGAATGCGCCGCCTCAAGAAGTGCCAGAAAAATTGTGTAACTTTGCATTCCAAGCGTCTAACCAAGCCGCTCACTGACAATATGGAATATAATCATAAAGAAATCGAAAAGCGCTGGCAGCAGTTCTGGCGCGACAACGAAGTATACCGCGTCAAGGAAGATCCCGCGCGAAAGAAATTCTACGTGCTCGACATGTTTCCATACCCATCAGGGGCCGGACTCCATGTGGGCCACCCGCTCGGCTACATCGCCAGCGATATCTACTCCCGCTATAAGCGGCAGCAGGGATTCAATGTGCTCCACCCCATGGGCTACGATGCCTACGGACTCCCCGCGGAGCAATATGCTATCCAGACCGGACAGCACCCGGAGATAACCACGCGCAACAACATCACCCGCTATGAGGAGCAGCTCTCCAAGATCGGGTTCTCCTTCGACTGGAACAGAGAGGTGCGCACCTGCGATCCGAAATATTACAAATGGACCCAATGGGCCTTCATGCAGATGTTCAATTCCTGGTATGATCTGCAGGCTGGAAAGGCCCGCCCGATCTCAGAACTGGAGAAATACCTTTCAGAGCATGGCACCGAGGGGCTTCACGCCGCGGAGACCAAAGAGCTTCACCTCACCGCCGACCAATGGAACTCTATGACCGAGAAGGAGAAGCGGCAGACGCTGATGAACTGGCGCATCGCCTTTCAGGGAGAGACGATGGTGAACTGGTGCCCGCAGCTCGGCACCGTGCTCGCCAACGATGAGGTGAGCGAGGGTGTCAGCGTGCGCGGAGGCTTCCCCGTGGAGCAGAAGCTGATGAATCAGTGGTGTCTCCGTGTGTCGGCCTACGCACAGCGTCTGCTCGACGGCCTCGACAAGCTCCAGTGGACCGACTCGCTCAAGGAGACGCAGCGCAACTGGATTGGACGCAGCGAGGGAGCGGAGATGCTTTTCCCCGTGGTAGGCAAGGATATAAGCCTCGAGATCTTCACCACGCGTGCAGATACTATCTTCGGCGTCACCTTCATGGTGCTCGCGCCGGAATCAGCCTATGTGAAGGAGCTCGTGACTCCAGAGCAGAAAGCGGCGGTCGACGCTTATCTGGAGGAGGTGAAGCGCAAGACAGAGCGCGAACGCCAGATTGATAAGAAGGTGTCGGGAGTATTCACCGGCTCTTTTGCCCGCAATCCGCTGACCGGAAAAGAGATACCCATCTGGATAAGCGATTATGTGCTCGCCGGCTACGGTACCGGTGCAATCATGGCTGTGCCCGCCCACGACTCGCGAGACTATGCCTTCGCCCGCCATTTCGACCTGCCGATTATTCCGCTGATCGAGGGTGCCGACGTGAGCGAAGAGAGCTTCGACGCTAAAGAAGGCGTGATGATGAACTCCTGCGGTCCGAAACTTGACCTCAACGGCCTGCAGGTGAAGGAGGCTATTGCCAAGACAAAGAAATTCATTGAAGAGGAAGGCATCGGAAAGGTGAAGGTCAACTACCGTCTGCGCGATGCTATCTTCTCACGCCAGCGATATTGGGGCGAACCCTTCCCGGTCTACTATAAGGACGGCACAGCCTACCTTATGGACGAATCGGTGCTCCCGCTTGAGCTCCCTGAGGTGAAATCCTATAAACCTACACCCGACGGAGAGCCGCCGCTGGGACGAGCCGAAAACTGGAAGACTCCGGAAGGCTACCCCATTGAGCTGTGCACGATGCCAGGTTTCGCCGGTTCGTCAGCCTACTATCTGCGCTACATGGATCCTCACAATGACCAGGCTCTCGTGAGCCCGGAGGCTAACGCCTACTGGCGCGATGTTGACCTTTATGTCGGAGGCTCCGAGCATGCTACGGGCCATCTCATCTACTCCCGCTTCTGGAATAAATTCCTCTATGATCTGGGTGTGGTGGTGGAAGATGAGCCCTTCAAGCGTCTCGTGAACCAAGGTATGATACAGGGGCGCACGAGCTTCGTGTATCGTATCAAGGATACCAATACTTTTGTGAGCCGCGGCCTGAAGGATAACTACGATGTGACCCCTATCCGCGTGGATATCAACCTGGTGGATAATGATGTGCTCGATATCGACGGCTTCCGCAAGTGGCGTCCGGAGTATGCCGATGCCGAGTTTGTGCTTGAAGATGGCAAATATATCTGCGGCTATGCGGTCGAGAAGATGTCGAAGTCGATGTTCAATGTCGTCAACCCCGATGATATTGTAGATCGCTATGGCGCCGACACGCTGAGAATGTATGAGATGTTCCTCGGGCCTATTGAGCAGTCCAAACCCTGGGATACCAATGGTATCGACGGCGTTAACCGCTTCCTGCGCAAGCTCTGGAACCTCTTCGACCGCGCCGACCTCAGCTCCGATGCTGAACCTTCGAAGGAGGAGCTGAAAGTGGTTCATAAGCTGGCCAAGAAGGTCACGCAGGATATAGAGAATTTCTCGTTCAATACCTCGGTTGCCGCTTTCATGATCGCAGTCAACGAACTCGGCCAGCTCAAATCGGGCAACCGCAAGGTGCTCGATATGATCACGCGGCTCATCGCCCCCTTCGCCCCCCACATCGCCGAGGAGTTCTGGCATCGCCTTGGTAATGAAGGCAGTGTAGTCGATGCCGAATGGCCGGCCTACGATGAGCAGTATCTGGTGGAAGACATGGTGAAATACCCCGTGAGCTTCAACGGCAAGACGCGCTTCACCATCGAGCTGCCCGCAGGCGCCGACAAGGCCGCCGTGGAGGAGGCCGCGCTGAAGGCTGAGGGAGCAGCAAAATGGCTCGACGGCAAGCAGCCGCGCAAGGTGATTGTCGTGCCTGGTAAGATTGTCAACATAGTAGTGTGATGGCTGCGGTGAGAGAACTCGTATTCGCCACCAACAATGCCCATAAGCTGGAGGAGGTGCGCGCCATAGCCGGACCCGGCCTGAAGATTCATTCTCTGGCTGAGATAGGCTGCCACGACGACATTCCGGAAACCGGCTCTACCCTTGAGGAGAATGCTTTCCAGAAGGCCCGTTGGGTGAAGCAGCGCTATGGCTACGACTGCTTCGCCGACGATACCGGCCTCATGGTCGACTCTCTCGGAGGTGCGCCGGGGGTGATGACGGCCCGCTATGCCGGACCTCACTGCTCTCCCGACGATAATATCGACAAGATGCTGCGCGAACTCGAAGGCGAGGCAAACCGTAAGGCCCGCTTTGCCACCGTGATAGCACTCGTCGCTTCCGATCAGGAGAGGAGCTTTGAAGGTCATGTCGACGGCACCATCGCCACTGCCCGCAAGGGCGAGGGCGGCTTTGGCTACGATCCGATTTTCATTCCCGATGAGAGCGGCATTGCCTTTGCCGAGATGACGGCAGAGGCGAAGAATGCCATTTCTCACCGCGGGCGGGCCGTGCGCGCCTTTCTCGATTATCTGAAGGATTGCTGATGAAAAGACTGGGGCTATTCATATTGGCCCTGAGCTTCGCGCTGGGGTGTATCGCCGTGGGGAAAGGCCAATGGCGCATTCACCCGCCGTATGCCTATCGGATCGTGAAGATGGAGGAGACTCCGGAGCGCGTTTATATCCAGGCGCAGGCTCAGCCAGTGAATCCTGAGGCGGGAGGCTTCAGTGAGAACTATAGCTTCCTCTACGTCTACGACAAGGATGCCGGTTCGCTGCAACCGCTTACGCGCCAGCAGGGACTCGGCGGAGATATTGTTGACCAGATGGCTTATAATGCCGCGGGCGGATATCTACTCGTGGCCTACAGCGACGGCAAAATCGATCTGCTCCGCGACGACGGAAGCGTGACCCCCGTAAGGGGCTTGGAATCAGCTTCAGTTGCCGGATCTAAGCGAGTGAACAGCATCAGCTTTCACCCGCAGTCGCATCGCGCCTGGCTCGCCACCGATTTCGGTTGGGTGGAGATCAACGACCAGAAATCAGAAATTGCCGATTCGCGGCGCTACGGAGAGCCGCTTCACGGAGCCGCGCGTCTGGGCGACCGCTTCGTGGTTTTCACAGACGATCAGGCGCTTTGGGCGCCCATGAGCTCGCGCCGCTCCTCGCTGGCTGATTTTCAGGCCATTGAAGAAATAGCTTCTCCGAGGTTCCTGATGCCATTGGAGTCTGGATTCGCCTACACGGAAGGCGGAAAGGGTATCTATAAGCTGATACCCTCGGACGATGGCTGGAATGCACCCGAAAGGCTTGGCGGAGGCACCATACCATACGTGGCGCAATCGCGCGACGGGTGGTTCATATCAGGCGACTACGCGCTTCGCAATCTGAAGGCAGATGGCACCTTCAGTTCTGTGGATCTCGAGGGCGCCGACCGCAACAAGGCATTGATAAGCAGGGATTTCAATCATTTCTGGACTGCCGACGGCAATGGCCTGAGCAGCAGAAAGGTTGATGGAAAATCTTGGCAGACTCCGATCGAGCCGCTGCGTCCCGACGCCCCGCGGGTGTTCACCTCGCGAAGTATCGGCACCCACCCGGAAAAGGGTCAGCTCGCGCTGCAGCATGGAGTGGACCGCGTATTCTCCAGCAATAAGGTGAAGCGCGAGATGCTCCTTGATGCCTTCGACGGATCGCGTTGGCTGCCTGTAGGCTTTTCCGGCAGCCCGGTGATGCAGCCAAATGGCTTTGTGCTTGATCCGGACAAACCCGACATAGCCTACGTCGGCTCATATTATAGCGGCCTGGTGCGCTTCGACCTGAGCGGTAAGGAGCCGACCCTGCGCTTCTCCCACCCGGCCGATCCGGCTGCGCAAGAATCAGGGTTCCATGCGGTTGTGCCCACCCAGCACTGGGAGGAATACTGCAATTTCGCGCCTCCGGGCTTCGATGGAGAAGGAAACCTCTGGACCGCTTTCCATGAGTACTCACCCACCGGGGCGCAAGGGCTCTGGGTATGGCCGGCCGACGCCCGCAAGGCTGCCGATCCGTCAGGACTCAGGCATTTCGAAGTTGAGAACTATGAAGGTGAGTTCTCCCATTTAGTGCTGCCGCTCAAGCATAAGGATAACCGTAATATCGTGCTGCTTACAGCTGCCACCAATGGTGCTCCCCTGCTCGTAGTGGACCACGGAGGAACGTTCGACGACGCTTCCGACGACCGCGTGGTTCCCCTATCAGATCCCATCGATGGCGACGGCTCAGCAGTGCCTATGATCTTCATACACTGCCTATATGAAGATCCCGCAAGCGGACGCGTATGGGTAGGCACTTCGGAAGGAGTTTTCAGCTTCTCCCCCTCCGGCGCCTTGACAGGCTCGGAGAGCGTGGAGCGCCCGAAAGTGGCAAGAAAAGATGGCACCGTGCTTGCCGACTATCTGCTTGACGGTGTGGCCGTAAATGCCATTCTCGATTTTCAGGGCCGGAAATGGTTCGCCACTGACGGTGCTGGTCTGGTATGCACCTCTTCTGACGGCACACAGATAGCCGGAACCTGGACAACCGAGGAGAGCTTGATACCCGACAATTCGCTCTATGCCCTCGGCCCGGCAGCCGATGGCAAATCGCTGATGGTGAGCACCGGCCACGGCCTCGCCTCGCTTACTACCGATATGACTCCTTCCGGAAGCGCTGACAGTAAGAAACTTACCGTTTACCCCAACCCGGCCCGACCGGAGTATCTCGGCTGGATCCATATCGAGGGTATGGAAGATGGCGCGCGCGTGAAGATCACTGATGCCTCCGGTCGCCTGGTAAAGGATCTCGGAGAGACTGAAGGCGGCTCGGCGCAATGGGACGCCACCGACGGCGCCGGCAACACGGTGGCCGACGGAGTGTACCATATATTTGCCTCCGGCCCTTCCGGGGAGATGCGCGGCAAAGTGCTTATTGTCAACCCAAAATGACGATACCGAAATGGGAAAGAATAAACTGAAGAAATTCGCCGAGATGCGGGAGCTCGACTTTGTGTTCCAGTATCCCTGGGCGCGGCTCGAGGCTGAGGGGTTTCCTCTGCGCGGACAATGGGCGGAGCATTTCGGCAACGACGGCCCGATAGTGCTCGAACTCGGTTGCGGCAAGGGGGAATACACTGTGGGTCTGGCCCGGCGCTACCCGGAAAAGAATTTCATCGGAATGGATATCAAGGGGGCGCGCATGTGGACGGGAGCGAAACAGGCTGCCTCCGAGGGTCTATCCAATGTGGCTTTCATACGAGGCGACATATCGACCATCGACCGCTTTTTTGCTCCGGGTGAGGTAAGCGAGATCTGGGTCACCTTCCCCGACCCTCAGATGCAGAAGACGCGTAAGCGCCTGGTGAGCACGCGGTTTCTCGACCTCTACCGGAAGATTCTGAAGGATAAGGGAGTGGTGAATCTGAAGACCGATTCACCGTTTCTCTACACGTATGCTGACCGCCTCGTAGCTCTCAACGGCCTTCCGGTAGAGATGAATACAGCTGATCTCTACGGCTCCGGACTTGCCGACGAGGAATCGGCGATCAAGACCTACTACGAGCAGCAGTGGCTCGCCCGAGGCAAGCAGATAAAGCTCCTCAGCTTCCGTCTGCCACAGGAGGGAGAGCTTCAGGAGCCGGAGGAGGGCGATATCGAGCGCGACGACTACCATTCGTATGCGCGCGGAGTAGCACAGTGCATGCCTGAAGAGCTTGCAAAGCTCTCGCAGACTGAAAAACAGAAATAACAGAACTCAATATGGACACACCTATATACCCGGCGCTTATCACTAAAGCGCTTGAAACCGTGAAATATCCCGGCAACGGCAAGAGCCTCGTCGAGAATGAGATGGTAGAAGACGATATCCGTATCGACGGTCGCAAGGTCAGCTTCTCGCTAATATTCGAAAAGCCGACCGATCCCTTTGTGCGCTCAGTAGTGCGCGCTGCCGAGACCGCTCTCAAGACGTATGTGACAGCCGATATCGAGCCGACCATCAACGTGAAATACCGCAAGGAGCCGGCGCCAGCGCCCGAGAGACCTCTGCCGGGAGTGAAACATATAATCGGCGTATCGTCGGGCAAAGGAGGCGTAGGCAAATCGACCGTGACAGCCAATCTCGCTGTGGCTCTTGCTAAAAAGGGCTACAAGCTAGGTGTGCTTGACGCCGACATCTTCGGCCCTTCGATGCCAAAGATGTTTGGTGTTGAAGATGAACCGCTTTATATGGTGAATCAAGAGGGGCGCGACTGGATCGAGCCGGTGCAGAAATACGGCGTGAAGATGCTTTCAATCGGCTTCGTGGTCGATAAGGAGCAGGCGGTGCTATGGCGCGGCGGCATGGCGAGCAACGCGCTCAAGCAGTTGATTACCGATGCCTGGTGGGGCGATCTCGATTATTTCCTGATTGATATGCCTCCCGGCACGAGCGATATTCACCTTACTCTTGTGCAGACCCTGCCGATAACCGGCGTAGTTGTAGTGACTACTCCCCAGCCGGTGGCTTTGGCCGATGCCCGGAAAGGTATAGCCATGTTTATGGGCGATAAGGTGAATGTGCCGATACTCGGTCTCGTGGAGAATATGGCCTGGTTCACGCCCGCTCCCCACCCGGAGGAGCGCTACTACATATTCGGCGAAGGAGGCGGCGTAAAACTCGCTGAAGAGCTGAATGTTAAGCTCTTGGCGCGCATACCGCTCGTGGCCGACATCCGCTCTCACTCTGACGATGGCGACCCTGTGGCTCTTCAGGCGGAAGCCGACGGCAAGACCTCCGGCAACGCTGAGGCACAAGCCTTTATGGATCTCGCCTCGGAGGTGGTGAAAGCCGTAGACCTTCGGGTAAGCACCCTTCCTCCCACGGAAGCCGTAAAAGTGCATTGACGCCTCATGGATCGCCATCACATAGCTCTGCCTCTTCTGGCAGCCGCCGCTACAATCTACGGAGCCAGGCATGACCGACCCAATGTGGTCTACATAATGTGTGACGACATGGGATATGGCGATCTGGGGTGCTACGGGCAGCCGTATATCTCGACTCCCAATATCGACAGTCTGGCGCGCCGCGGTATGCGTTTCACTCAGGCTTATGCCGGAAGCCCCGTGAGCGCGCCGTCGCGCGCATCGCTCATGACAGGGCAGCATTCCGGCCACTGCGAAGTGCGCGGCAACAAGGAATATTGGCCTGATACTGAGCTGGTAAAATATGGCGACAATTACGACTATTCGCGTGTAGGACAGCACCCTTACAGTATAGACCGGGAGATTCTGCCGGAGCTGATGAAGCGCCACGGCTACCGCACCGGCATGTTTGGCAAATGGGCAGGCGGATATGAAGGATCGGCATCGACTCCCGACAAACGGGGGATCGACGACTTCTATGGTTATATCTGCCAGTTTCAGGCGCACCTGTATTATCCGAATTTCCTCAACCGCTATTATCCGGAGATGGGCGATACGGCTACAGTGCGCGTACTGATGGAGGATAATATCAAATATCCGATGTATGGCGATGATTACCAGAAGCGTACGCAATATTCGGCTGATATGATCCATCAGGAGGCGATGAAATGGCTTGACCGGCAGGACGGGGAGACGCCGTTCTTCGGAATCTTCACTTACACCTTGCCTCATGCTGAGTTAGTGCAACCCAATGACTCGCTGCTTAACGGATACAAGCGTAAGTTTTTCGAAGACAAGACCTGGGGAGGTCAAAAGGGCTCTCGATATAACCCAACGGTGCATACCCACGCGCAGTTTGCGGCCATGATAAGCCGCCTTGACGCTTACGTCGGGGAGATAATGGCAAAACTGGAGGAGAAAGGTCTGAAAGATAATACTATAGTCGTTTTCACGAGCGATAACGGACCTCACGAGGAGGGCGGAGCGGATCCGACGTTTTTCGGGCGCGACGGCAAGCTGCGCGGGTTGAAGCGCTCATGCCACGAAGGCGGCATCCGCATACCCTTCATAGTAAGTTGGCCGGGCCACATCGCCGAGGGCAGCGAGAGCGACCACCAATTGGCTTTCTATGATGTGATGCCGACGCTCAAGGAACTGGTGAATGAGAAGCAGCCGGAAGGCGAAGACGGCTTGTCGTTTCTACCGGAGCTTCTGGGTCGCGGCGACCAGAAGAAGCATGATTTCCTCTACTGGGAATTCGAGGAGACGGACCAGATAGGCTTGCGTCAGGGAGACTGGAAATTGGTGGTGAAGAAGGGAGTGCCTGAACTCTATAACCTTGCTGAAGATATCCACGAAGACAATAACATAGCTTCTCTACACCCCGACCGCGTAAAGAAAATGGTCGAGATTATCCGATCACAACACACCGACAATCCCCTCTTCCCGGTAACCCTACCGTAACAGAGTGAATCAACTTTATCAGTAAGCTTCTCTGCTTTTATAGAATCAACAAAGTTTTGAAGTCGTGAAATCATTGAGTATAATTTTTCTTGAGAAAGTTCGACAAATGTTCCTTCCTTAGTACGACCATTCCTGTGAGCGATTAGATGTCGTAAATTAAGTATTTCCTCTATATTATCATCATCGTTAATTCTAATGCCATATAATCTATTAAGAACGGTTTTAATTTCATTCAAAGAACTATAGGATTTA
>CANRPJ010000016.1 GCA_947632485.1 uncultured Muribaculaceae bacterium | reverse complement strand
TGGGGGTTATTATATAACGTACCGAGTCAGTCGAATATTTTGGTTAGCCCTGCCACGGAACTACGCCGCTGCCCCCTATCATATGATAAAATAAGGAATAGTATATTATCAATATATATATCTAAACTTGGAATCCGTACATGCGTGTATTGTAATGCCCAATACGCAATCAGTATTAAGCGAGATAAGGGAGACTATACCTCTTCGTTTCAGATAGACCACTATTTACCTAAATCAAAATATCCATATTTGGCTATATCTTTCTTCAATCTTCAGCCTTCATGCGGACATTGTAATCAATTAAAATCAAAAAATAAATCGCTATTTAATTTGTATACCAAGAGGACTAGTGATGTACAACCATTTCGATTTAATGTTAATAGGTTGAGTTTGCTGCAATTCTTACTTACAGCTGATCCTGACAATCTTAAGATTAATATAACTTCTACGAATTCATCTCTTATGGAAAACCATGAGAAAAGATTTCATGTTAAAGTTAAATATGAAAAACACAAAGAAGAGGCCGGGGATATAGTCTTATTGTCTAGATTCTATAATAGAGCTTATCTAAATCAATTACATTCGCAATTTAGTTCAATTATGCCTCACTTCCGTAATCAAATACTAAACATGCTACTTGGATTCCCGGTTATGGAAGAAGATGTTCATAAAAGGCCACTGACATTAATGCGACAAGATATTGCAAAACAACTAAATGTGCTGTAGCTTTATTATTAAGGTATCACTCATATAAAAATAAGTAATATTAGGACATTAGGAGACAAAACATGAAATACGAAGAAAAATATAAGGAGCTTGTAGAGTTATCACATATCGATAACCCAGAAATTAAGGAGAAGGCTGATTCGTGGCTAATCAGTATTGGGCTGCAAGGAGCTGCTGAACTGAAAGTTTCTGCGTTTCTGCTTGATTTGGCTATCAGAAACGTAAAGGGAGAAATAACACGTGACGAAGTTAGTCTGTTGTTAGAAGCCCATTACGCCAACATGCCTAAGACCGAAAGAAAGCACCGTCACGGGTTGGATGGAGATTATGAAATCATACCTCCTGATTCTCCAAAGATAAGAGAGAATGAAGAATACAATCGAAAACTCCGCCCGGCACTCTACGCTCAGCTTGATAAGGAGAGGAAAAGAAAGGAACTATTGTCTGCAAACTCAACTGACAGGCTTATATTTGTCAATATAAAGAACTCTTACGAGGCAATGCTGAATAATGACCGCCGCAATTCCTTATTCCGCACCAGTCTATATGATTGCACAAGAATGTTTTGGCCAATCAAAGATGAAAAGTTTGATGTCGCCACGCATATACTCGGATGCTATAAGGGTAAGGTAATAGAGGTGATAGACATACAGAATCGTTATGTGGAACCAAATGGAGAGTATGCAGGAAGAAAAGTATTTGAAGGCGTAGAACAGCCCGACTCTCCATATATGGATATGGATTTGCACGAGATATTCGACTCCTTAGCTAATTTCCGCGTAAAGTATTGGAATATCTGATATATCATTGACAATCATTAACTAAAACGCTCCAAGCACAGTGGTTTGGAGCGTTTATATAATTTTATTTCTTTGCTGTTTCAATCTGCTTAAGGATTTTTGCCCTGACTTGCTCGAATGACATCGGAGTGAAATTGTTGTTGTCAACTCCGACATCAAGTTGGGTCGGATATAGGTACTGGAGACGAGCGGCATCAATGCCAGTGTTAGAGGGGCGAGTGTGGACGTGTCCGAACAACTGCCAGACATCATCCTTATATCCTCCTTCGAAGCAAAGATATGGATAGTGGCTGAGGTAGATTTTCTTTTTTCCTATCTCAATGCGCATCGACATGGCAACATGCTCGAATCTTTCGATAAATCCTTGCCTGATGTTGTTCAGGTCGTGATTACCGAGAATCAGATATATCTTGCCGTTTAGTCGGTCAAGTATTTTGCTCCACTCCGCAGATCCACCAAGGCAAAAGTCTCCGAGATGAAAAATCGTATCGTCTTTCCCAACAACACTATTCCAATTGGCGATAATAACCTCATTCATCTCGTCGGTATTCTTGAATGGACGCTGACAGTATTGTATGATATTCGTATGATTGAAATGGGTGTCAGATGTAAAGAACACCTTATCCCCGTCAAATTTGTAGTTCATTATCTTCTATTACTATTGTGGCATCCCGGCGGAAACTGCGTTGCTCACCATGAAAAGTGTAGCCAAGCTGATTGCATATACACCGGGTGTTGCCAATTGTTTTGTTTATATTTCGATGGGAATGACCATATATCCAATAGTCGATTCGACTGTCTGCTATATAGTTGCCAAGCTCCACTGTAAATGCCCCGTTTATTGGACTTCCTTTGAATTCCTCTGCCATAAGCTCATAAGATGGCACATGATGTGTGGCGACAATAATATGCTTGGCTTTGCTGGCATCAACACTGCGCTCTATGAATTCCCGACATGTTTCATGTTCCTGGTTGAATCGCTGAGCGGAAAGCCGGAATTGTCCGTTGCGGATTCTGTGGAAATCTGTTACGCCTCGTTCCGTTTGATATTCCTCGTAAGGAGGAATCTTCGCCCAAAGTGTAGAGGCTATCAAGTGAATATCATCAATGAGGGGAATTACACAATTATAGACAGCCTTGACATTAGGGCGAATGTCAAGTTGCCAGCCTTCATGAAGGTCATTGATGTCGAAACTCTTGTAGAGTTCGTGATTTCCGGGAATCACTATGGTTTGGCGGAAGTTCTCTGCACACCAATCCCAAAAAGAATGGCGGTCATAGTTTTCATCACCGAGATAACCGATGTCACCGGCAAGCACAAGTATGTCGCCGACAGGGAGTAATGGATTATCTTTAAGCCATCTGCTGTTTTCATGAAACTCCAGATGTAAATCAGATGCGTATTGAATTTTCATAATCTAATTGAGTTAATGCACCTTAGTGCTTGATTTTGAAACGTATATGATTCTTGTATCCGCAGCTAATCGTGGTGGAGAAGGTTAATGACCAATATGGATACAAAAAAACGACTGTCGGGAAGTTTGGTTAGGACTTTCCGACAGTCGGTATATCTCAGTTCGTCAGTTTTGACGTCTAACTTATATCTGTTAACCTACTGAAACAACGCAGTCGGAAATGTCCGCTTAATGATTTTGTGATTTTTGACAGCACACAAGTCATGCTTTCTGAGGGTTTTGTGCCCGGAATGCAAGGAAGTATTGATATGCTATAATGCTGTCTAAACATTTGTTTCAGAATTTTAGTGGGTGCAAAGTTAATACTTTTTCACATTTCCACCAAATAATTCTTATCTTCTCATATATTTTTTCTCACCAACGCCATTACAGGTATGACATACCATACTTTTATGCCTTTTTTTAATCGCTTATTTCAAGTTTTGCAACAAAAGTATGCTTTATCGTACTTTTATTTGGTTTTATCAGATTTTCTTATTAACTTTGCACAAAAGTTTATTATGTCATACTATGGAGCTAAAAGATATAATGAAACGACGACGGGAAATGCTTTCCCTCACACAACAGGATCTCGCTGAAATGGCGCAGGTCGGACTCGCCACAATCAAGGATATTGAGCGAGGTAAAGGAAATCCCGCACTTACCACAGTAAAGAAGATTCTTGAAGTACTGGGTATTGAAATTGATTATCGAGTAAGACAGACTATGTAATTCCCATTGAAAGATGAGAGAGTTGTCAGTATATTACAATGATATAGAAGCCGGGATTCTTACAGAGAAACATCCCGGAACGGGCTATACATTCCAATACACGGAAGATTATCTTAATTCAAAAATGCCTCCAATTTCAGTGACTTTGCCTAAGCAAAGCACCGCATATAATTCTGAATACCTTTTCCCATTTTTCTCTAATATGCTTCCCGAAGGTGCCAATCGCAAGGTTATATGCCGTTCACTGAGGATTGATGAGAATGATTCTTTTGGGCTGCTTGATGCAATGGCAGACAAGGACTTCATCGGAGCAGTAAATGTAAGGAGGATTAATAATGACTGGAATTAAAAATTGCCCCTCTCTACTTGTGGAAGGATTTAACACATATAGCCCCAAAGCAATAAAAACGCTCTTTGATGGAGCAAGGGTAAATCCAATACTCAATTTTAATATTGATGAGTTTAGAAATATCGGTGAGATTGCCGAGGCGATGCACCGAATATCTGTCTCTGGGGTACAAGAGAAGTTTCCAGCAATAATCAAATCTGGCGAAATTAGAATTTCAGGAGATAATGAACGCTCAACGCATATACTAAAACCTGCGCCTTGGGATAAAACGCTGCGTGACCGCAAACTTATTCCTGCCAATGAAAATCTGACAATGCAGATAGCATCGCAGGTCTATGGCATCCAAACTGCGGCAAACGGATTATGCTTTACTCCAAAAGGAGAGCCTGTTTACATCACACGTCGTTTCGACATTATGCCCGACGGTTCAAAACTACTGATGGAAGACTTTGCCTCATTAATCGGCAAGAATGAGCAGACTGCAGGACTCCATTTCAAATATAACGGCAGCTATGAGGATATTGCCAAAGCGATTAGAAAGAATGTCGCTGCATGGATGGTAGATATGGAGCGTTTTTTTGAACTGGTGGTTTTCAACTATATATTCGCCAATGGTGATGCTCACCTCAAAAACTTCTCTCTCATATTGAATGGGCAGGATTATCGTTTAGCTCCGGCATACGACCTTCTGAACACCAGTCTCCATGTCAACGGGGATGATCTTTGTCTTGACGGAGGCCTATCACCTGACATTGAGAAAAGCGACGTGTTTGAACGAACAGGACATCCATGCCGTATGGATTTTGAGAGGTTTGGCAACAAGATCGGCTTGGTAAAAAGACGTATGGATAAAATTCTCAACAAGTACATGTCAATACCGGAGGGTGCATTAAATCTCATAGCCCAAAGCTATCTCCCCGAAAAAGCGAAACGCAACTACACCCGAATCGTCAACGAGCGAATAACCCGATTTATCAGAGAATCGGAGTAACTGTGAGCAGAGATTTGAAATGAGCCTTTTTTCACTGGTTTTGTACGGCATATCGCATAGCAGAGAGTGTTAAAATTTTGATATTGTTTTGATATTCGGGAGATTATCACTAACTTTGCACTGAGTCACTGTTGTCGGTTTGGCAAATGCGGCTTGTAATGTATTAAGTTGCAGAAAGTTAACAACTTACAAACAGGGAAAATGTACGAACCTTGTACGGATTTGATTTATACTCTTTTGTAATTCAACAAGTTAACCACTTCTGCATCGGCAAGTGACGTGCAGTTAAAGACAGGTAACTATAAGAATTTTTCGTAATTTTGTAGTATAAAGCTTTTAATTCAGTTGTAAATGACGAATAAAACAAATAGGTGCCTGTTTAGGGCGGGTTTCAACTCATTTATTGAGGCCGACCCTTATTCTATCCTAGGACACATCCACGATGCGTTTCACGGACAGACATTGACTACAACTGATGAAGCTTGGATTGGGGAAATTGGTCTGTTACAGAAAGTTCTTTCCCCATGGAAAAATGAAGAAGCAGAGATAATCTTTGAGTATGATATTCCTCGATTAGGGAAAAGAATCGATGTTGTTTTACTCTTACGAGGTATCATATTTTGCCTTGAATTCAAGGTCGGACAAAAAGATGCATTACAGTCCGACGTAGAGCAAGTGATGGACTATGCTCTTGACTTAAAAAATTTCCATCGCTACAGCCACGATCGTATTATCGTGCCAATCTTAATTCCGACTAAACACAATACTTCTTCAAGTTCTTTCACGCCATCGGTATATAACGACTCCATTTTTAATCCTCTTATTACTGGTAGTAATGGGTTGCAGAATCTTATAGAAAAAGTCCTACAACACGCAGGCGCAACCACACCAAGAACAATAAAGGATTGGATTATTAGCCCATATACACCTACTCCAACCATCATTGAAGCAGCTCGTTCTCTCTACGAAAATCATTCGGTTGAGGAAATCACCAGACATGAGGCCGATAAAGTCACAACCGATGTAACCATAGCATATATACTTGATGTAATTAATCGCTCAAAAAGAAATGGCGAGAAGAGTATCTGCTTTGTAACGGGTGTACCCGGAGCAGGTAAAACATTGGTCGGACTTGATGTTGCTGTAAAACAATCTTATCAAGAAGACGGGACTTTAAATGAAGAAGACGGAGCAGTCTATCTTTCCGGGAACGGTCCACTTGTTGCCGTACTTACAGAAGCTCTTGCGCGCGATAACTACAAGAAATCAAAAGATAAAGGAGAGAATAAAAAGCTTTCAGATTCACGCCGAGAAGTAAGCAAGTTTATCCAAATCATTCACCGATATAGAGACAATATGCTCGCCAAAATCAGGAATCCGGTGGTTGACGGCAAACTCGAAATTGATCCGGAGAAAGCCATAAAACTTCAGCAAAGCGGATATGGTGAGGTTGAACACATTGCTATTTTTGACGAAGCTCAGCGAGCATGGACACGTAAGCGTATTGCTGATTACCTGAAACGAGGTGGCACATACGGTAATAAACTTAAGGTCGCAAATTTCCCTATGTCGGAAGCCGCATTCCTTATTTGGTCTCTTGATCAACGAGAAGACTGGGCTACAATCGTATGTCTGATTGGAGGTGGTCAAGAAATAAATACAGGTGAAGCTGGCATATCAGAATGGATTACTGCGCTCAATGATCGCTTCCCACATTGGAAAGTCTATATTTCCGACAAATTGACAGACCCAGAATATGCCGAGGGCAAAGTAAATGAATTGCTTAAGAATAATCCAAATGTTGAATATTCCGACAGGCTGCATCTTGGCGTGAGCCTTCGGTCATTCAGGGCTGAAAGATTATCTGCATTTGTTCATTCCATGCTATCATTTAAGTCGGATACAAAAGAATTATATCAGAACGTAATTAGCCATGGCTATCCCATCGTGCTAACTCGCAGCATGGATAAAGCTCGCGCATGGCTTAGACAACAAGCTCGAGGCACACAACAAACTGGCATACTCATTTCAAAAGTTTCAGCCCGCTTCAAACCATTAGCGGTACATGTTCTGCCTCAAAGCGAAGACAATGCTGTGCATTGGTTTCTTGAGGATAAAACTGACGTAAGATCATCTAACTATCTCGAAGAAGCAGCGACAGAGATACAGGTTCAAGGTCTTGAAGTAGACTACGCATGTGTTCTGTGGGATGCCGATATGCGCTATGATAATGGGAAATGGTCATTCTGGAAGTTCAATGGTAAAACACAATGGATTCCGGAAAAGAATCTTGAGACACAGAAATACATGCTCAATGCATACCGCGTACTCCTTACACGTGCTCGCCAGGGTATGGTAATCTGTGTCCCAGAAGGAAACGCACGCATGACACAGGAAGGCTTTCCCGAGGACCCGACACGTCAACCTTCGTTCTATAACTCAACATACGAATACTTTAAAAGCTTAGATATAACAGAAATATAATTATGGGAAAAACCATTACTACATATCTTATAGATGGGACTCCTAAAGGTCCCCGTATGGTCTACGTCAGTAATAAGAATTGCATGGCAATCGTAGTGCCTCGTTCAAAATTAAATGATATTATTTCTCGGAAAGAACTTCAAAAATATGCTCTTTATATATTGTTGGGAGATAATGAGGAAGGAGAACCAAAGGCATATATTGGAGAGACTAATAACTTTAGTAAACGTATAAAAGACCATGACCAGAAGAAGGGGTTTTGGTCGAAAGCCTTAGTTTTTGTCTCTCAAAACGAATCTCAAATTGATAAAGCCGATGTTCTTTATCTTGAAGCTAAAGCGATTTCTCTTGCTATTGAAAATAAACAATTTGTTCTTGATGAGAATAAACAGAATCCAGAATTACCTATCTTACCCGAGCGCAAGCGAGATCCTGATGACGAGTTTTTTGAGGACATAATATTTCTTGCCTCATTTATTGGGTGCAATATTTTCGAAACTACAGCAGCACATCATGATAAATATTCCAAGATGCTATTTCTGACAGGACGTGGTGCGGAAGCGAAGGCTATATATAATGAAAATGGATTAACTGTACTCGCTGGCAGTATTATTGCTGGCAACAATACTACAACATGTCCATCTCCCGAAAAGAGATTAAAATTAATCTCTGAATTAACTTCTGACATTGATGGCAAACGTGTACTTAAACTTAATAAACAATTCGATAGTCCCAGTGCTGCCTCTGTTTTTTGCCTCGGCCGGAGTTCGAATGGTTGGACAGCATGGCATGATGCAAAAGGAATATCCCTAAAATCGTTAATGAGTATATCTCCCGAAACTTCAGACTGAAGAATATTATACATTTAATTTAACGTGAGTTCGACGTATAATAAGTGATAGGAAATTCGGAGATTAACATCAAAATTAGGCTGGGTGGTTACCGATAAGGTTTATCGAAGGTCAAAGATGAGTTAATGACAGGTACGCGAATAGCCATAAAAATCCTGTAATTTTATTGCACTTAAATGCAGGCAGTGACTTGATTTTTAGTGCTTTATTTTTGCAAATCCAGTTTTTCAGTATATTTGCAGTTGAAAATCAACAAAATAGACGCTGACATTTTGCTTAACGAAATCTTTATGACAGTTTCGGATCACCAGTTTTAGGCCGTTGTACCTATGCTCTCCTGGATTTGTTGGCAAAAGCTCTGCTTACATACATCTGCGGAGGAGAGGATTATGTAGACATGAGCGAGTTCGCCTACTATCGGGCACGTGATTTCGGTCATCTTGCCGATTGCCCTAACCGCAGTCCGTCGCCTGATACCTTCGAGCGGCTGATGAGTGCCATAGATCCTGAAGAGATAGAGAGGTGCCTGATTGAACAAGGAAGTAAATTCCTTGATACGCTTGCCGAGAAATAGGTTGTCATTGACGGCAAGAAACTAAGGGGGACTTCCGCCAGGCGGCGGGGCATAAAGGGTGATTATATCATGAACACATATGTAAGCGAAAATCATATCGTGGTAGGTCAGCAACGGCTTGAAGATAAGGAAAATGAGATTGTCGCGATACCGCAACTTCTTGATAAACTGGATATAAAAGGTGCGACCATCTCAATCGATGCCATCGGTACACAGGTAAGCATCGCACAGCATATCCTTGACAAAGAGGCTAAATTTTGATGTGGTTGACCAGTATTTCTACTAATAGAACTTGTGTAACCCAATAATTTACTTTAACTTCGACGCATGATGTATAATTGACATTATGTTTTAAGTAATTTATAAGGATTGTCTAACTTAAAAATGTAGGACTCATGTATGTGCCGCCAAGAAACGATCCTGAATATAGTTTGGAAAGGCTGAATGGAATTCTTAGCAGAGGGCGCTTGAGATTTAATCCCTATTCCGTATCAGACAGACGACTCATAGAAATAGTAGAATCCGTAGGTTGGGGAGATCGTCTGGATATAACTCAAATAGTAATGCTGTATTTCACACGTCTGCGAGAGACAAGGGACTGGCGAAAATTTGACGGAATATATTTCCGTGTGGGAAATACGCGCGGGGAAGGATTCCTTTCGACGGCTACATTAATGATGGGGATTACGGCTAACGATACTATCAGGCGCGAGAGGTCATGGATTGGGAAAAAGCCAATTCGTAATGAAGACGATGTTGAGGCACTGGTCGGCAAGACCGTATTTGTAAGCCGCGTTATATGGGGTAGGCATATCTATGGCAGTTTACAAGGAGCTTATCGTATGCATAGGCTTAAAGGTGATATTCATAAAGATGCAACAATCATTCGTAAAGCGATATGCGATGCGAAGATAGAAATGCTTGAGCGTATTTTGGCTTACCCGGAATCTCCTGATTTTCTGAGTTGCTCCAAAAATCTCATTTGTTATGAACCGCGAATTCGTAATGCTATTGATGTTATTCGGAGATATCCCGAGCATTTCATACCCCAAGATTAGTTAACCTAAAAATAATGATGAGGCTGCGCCGTAAACCTTCATTACGACACAGCCCCATCTGCTTTATAAATTAAAAAATTCTTTTACTCTTATATCATGAGACTGAATGCAGATGGATAATTAATTGTTCTTTCCTTCATTGAGATCTATTGCTCTCTCCTTGCTGCCTATGATATGACGGTCGTAATATATATGGTCGCCGTCGGCATTGATATATTTTCTGTCAGAGGCCTCAATACGGTGCCAGTCTGTACGCCGCCAGATAATGATTAATATGATTACAAGCAGGAGCAGGCAAGCTCCAAGTGACAATAGTAATGTTGCCATACTTATTCTGATGGAGATTTTTCGATGAACTTATTTATCGTATTGTTCAAATACGGAATGTTTTGATTTGAACTCCGGCACTGTCTTCTTCATCAGGATCACCATCTGGGGGATCGTTACCGCGCGTGACAGATTTTCGAGCTCCATGACTACTTCGCGGATATCGGCATAGTCATATTTGCGTACCTTCGCCACGAATATCCTATCATTTTCGGTCGGTATCGTATTTTCTTTAGTCGCCAACACCTCCTCATAAAGTTTCTCGCCCGGACGAAGACCTGTATATTCTATCTTGATATCTTTGTCAACCTCATAGCCGGCAAGTTGAATCATATTGCGCGCCAGGTCGGCAATCTTAATCGGCGTACCCATGTCAAATACGAATATCTGGGTCTCGGTGACCATAGTGGCCGCCTCCATAACCAGCCGGCACGCTTCGGGAATGGTCATGAAGAAACGTCTGATCTCAGGGTCTGTGACTGTTACCGGTCCTCCCTTTTCAATCTGTTCGGTAAAGCGCGGTATAACGGAGCCATTTGAACCGAGCACATTTCCAAACCGAGTAGTGACAAACTGAGTGCGACCATCGACCTCGCCGGATTCAATCGCCAGACCAAGCGACTGGACATAGATCTCGGCAAGACGTTTGGTACAACCCATGATGTTGGTGGGGTTCACAGCCTTATCTGTCGAGATCATCACCATCTTCTCTACATCGTATTCTATGCATTTATCTGCCACATTACGGGACCCTATCACGTTTACAAGTACAGCCTCGCAGGGATTTTCCTCCATCAGGGGTACATGCTTATAGGCAGCGGCATGGAACACTATCTGAGGACGATAGGTACGGAATACGAAATCAAGACGTTCCAGCTGACGGACATCGCCTATCACCGGAGTGAATTTCAGATTTGGGAAATTGTCTTCAAATTCAAGTCTTACGTTATGAAGAGGAGTCTCGGCATTATCAAACATGATAAGCTCCTTTATCCCCAGGCGCGCCAGCTGCCGGCAAAGCTCTGAACCAATCGAACCGGCTGCACCGGTAACCAGTATCGTTTTGCCTTCGACACTGGCTTTGATTTCGTCCATAGAAATCTTTATCTCTGAGCGGCCAAGCAGGTCCTGGATATTAATCTTACGGATTCCGGAGTTTGGCAACCTACCATCTTTCATCTCATCGATAGAAGGAGCTATATACATCTTAAGACCGCTCTCCTGGCAATACTCTATAAGACGTGACTTCTCCTCTCTGGCATCTGACTGGTGAGCGAACAGGATACCGTCGATATCCAGCTTATCACGAAGGGCTGAAACATTAGAACTGTTGACGAAGAAATATATCGGCAGTCCTGCCAGTATCTGATCCTTATACTCAGGCCCATATTTAAGGAATCCGACTACATTGTAGTGAGTGGAATTACGCAGACGGGTGACGATAGATGCCGCCTTACCACCCGTACCATATACCAACACTCTGCGTTTCTTATGTTCCGCGTTGATGCGGCGCGTAATTATCTGATAGATGAAGAGCATGACCACTCTGACGGCTACAAGGGCCCCAAGCGTAACAAAGAAATCAAGTAGGACCAGATAGCCAAGAAGACGCATAATGCCCACATAACTGCTTCCCGCTAATGCCCAGACAACAAATCCAAGAATTACTTCTTTTACCAGAACGGCAAGACTGAGATGACCGAACTCTTTAAGCGTGGAATAGCGGATTATGAGTCTGTAAGAGCGTGTGAGGTAAAATGCCAGCAGCGACGCACCACCCGCAGAAAAAAGCCATCTCAAAATAAAGGATTGAGAATAGGGAACTGAAGCCGCTACTGCATAAACGAACATTAAGACACAGATCGAGGCTATAAGCGAGACAATCACATCGATTGCGAGCACGACTGTTGACTTAAGGTAGGACGACAATCCAAGATTAAGTTTATACATTATAAAGAATTTGTGAGGTAATTATAAAAGGAGACTCTTAGGAAAGAAAGGTAGGTAATGTTTAAGGATAGATAAAAACTGTTATTGTGTAGATTATTTGACAATAATCTCTTTGAAGGTAGAAAATATTAATTTGATATCACTCCAGAGATTGGCCTTCCTAACATATTCTAGATCAATAGCAAGTTTATCTGGCATGACTTGTTCCACATATGCTTTGTCGGGATCGTCGGCTGCAGCTAGGATATCATTTTCATTACGATAGCGGATCGATGCAAGCGACGTGATTCCCGGACGTACTTCCAATACTTTTAGCTGTTGCGGAGAATACATGTCAACATATTTACGTACCTCTGGACGTGGACCCACAAGACTCATGTGACCTAAAAAAACATTGATCAACTGCGGGAATTCGTCAAGTTTATACTTACGTATATAATAACCTGACCGTGTGATTCTATGATCTCGACCACCCACTGTGATTAGCCCCAGCTTGTCGGAGTCTGGTCGCATTGATCTGAATTTGAAAAGACGAAAGTCGTGGCCATCTTTCCCCACCCGTGTCTGGCGATAAAAAACCGGACCGCGCGAGTCGCATTTGATCCAGATGGCAATGACTACGAAAAGCGGACTAAGGCATATCAGCCCCAATCCGCTCGCTAATATGTCGAATACACGTTTCACAAGCTGGAGATTATTTCCGTGAAGTTTGAGAGGATGTACTCCACATCATCATCAGAAAGCCGGGTATGGAGCGGCAAGGTTATCTCATTCTGATACTGAGCGAAAGCATTCGGGTAATTTTTTATATCAAAACCGAGCTCCTTATAAGCCGTCATCATCGGAAGCGGCTTGTAGTGAACATTGGTAGCTATGCCTCGCTCGGCCATGCGGACAATGATATCGTTGCGCTGCTCAGTGCTAATACCCTTGACGCGTACCATGTAGAGGTGGCCGCTCGACGAATGCTCATTACCATAATGCGGAAGTACCTCAACCAGATAATCGGCAAGTGCCACATTGTAGCGCTCTATAAGCTGACGGCGACGATGCAAAAGCTCTGGATATCGCTTTAGCTGAGCGAGTCCAATTCCGGCCATGATATCGGTCATATTGCACTTATACCATGTGCCGATAATATCATACTCCCAGCCACCCAGCTTGGTCTTAGCAAGTGCGTCCTTATTCTGACCGTGGAGCGACAGCAACTGAATTTGTTTATACACAGCATGATCGTCCACACCCTCGTGTGCGCACCACGTAAGTGCTCCGCCCTCTGCAGTGGTGAGATTCTTTACTGCATGGAACGAAAACGAGGTGAAATCAGCAATCTCTCCGCACATCTTGCCGTGCCACATTGCGCCGAACGCATGAGCGGCATCAGCTATTACAATACAGCGGCCATAAGCCTTCTGAATGTCGTTTGATGGGCAGAACATATGCCTTTTGGCCTCAACGACTGCAAAGATTTTATCGTAGTCAGCCACAATACCGGCTAAGTCGACTGGCATAACAGCCTTTGTGCGCTCAGTGATAGCCTCGGCCAGAAGCTCGTAGTCCATCTCGAAAGAGCCCGGTGCACAGTCAACCATCACCGGAGTCGCTCCCACATGGCACACCGAGCTGGCCGTAGCTGTGTAGGTATAAGCCGGCACAATCACCTCATCGCCCGGGCCTATGCCCAGTACACGCAGTGCCATCTCCATGCACGCCGTGGCCGAATTGAGGCACGCAGTAGTCGGTAGCCACTTCCCGTCGGCATCCATGCGCGCCGTCTGGCAGCACATCGATATCAGATGCTCAAACTCTTTGGTCTTCGGCCCAGTTGTAATCCACCCCGAGCGCAGAGCTTCGGCAACCTCCTGGATTTCAGCCTCCGACATGTCCGGCGGCGAAAAAGGTATATTTCTTTTAGTATACATCATTTTTATATTTATATCAATGCCTCTCTAAGTATTTGTACGGGATGTAGAGCTACACGACCTGTACCATCAAGAATTTGCTGACGGCAGCTTGTTCCTGGTGCCGCAATAATAGTAGTAGACGCACTTTGACGGACTTCAGGAAAAAGGATTTGCTCTCCTATTGCCATTGAAAGCTCATAATTCTTTTCGTCATAGCCGAAGGCACCAGCCATACCGCAACATCCTGATGGGATCACTTCAACCTTGAAATTCTTAGGTATTGAAAGCATCTCTTTGCTCGGAAGAATCGATACTAAAGCTTTCTGATGACAATGTCCATGCAGTTTTATATGTTTCTCCTCTGTAGAAAACTGATCCGAATTTATATTTCCCCTCTTATATTCGCGCATCATGAACTCGTCAAAAAGAAGTGAGTTCTTTCCCAGCGCAACGGCATCCAATTTCAAAGATTCATCCACCAAATCCGGGTATTCATCTCTAAACGTCAAAATACATGAGGGTTCGAGCCCTACAAGTGGCGTATCTTCCGATACTATTTCCTTAAAATGTATCACATTCTTTTCAGCCAGCTTCTTCGCTTTCTTCAACAAACCTTTGGAGATGTCAATGCGTCCGCTATCTACATGTTTAGGGATTTTAACTTCATATCCAAGGTGTCGCATTAGCTTTATGAACGCAATACCCACCTCTACATCCATATAGTTTGTGAATTCATCAGCAAAGAGATATACGGTTCGGGAACAAGGATGCTCAGACGGATGTTTCCTTACCCATTCGCGGAGAGAATATCTAAATATTCCCGGAATTGTCCGACGATTATCAAAATGCATCATCTTGCGGATTATGCTTCCTGTCCATGAAGCCTTAACCACACCATTATAAAGTGAAGGTGATAATAAACCTAATTTCTGAATCTTGCTTAAGTTTGAAATAAGCTTCACATTAAGCGGACTC
This sequence comes from uncultured Muribaculaceae bacterium, assembly GCA_947632485.1. Taxonomy (GTDB): domain Bacteria; phylum Bacteroidota; class Bacteroidia; order Bacteroidales; family Muribaculaceae; genus Lepagella. The sequence goes on along the minus strand of CANRPJ010000016.1, from coordinate 45,733 downwards.
CCTACCTCATCATAGTGATGCTGTAGGTATTCAGCCTTATAACGAGCCATATCAACGTTTGAAGGACATTCTGATTTACATCCCTTACACGACAGACATGTAGAAAGAGCCTTAAGTATCTCAGGTTGAGAAAAAACCTTGCTGGATGCCGGGTTAATCAGTAGCTCTCTAAGCAGATTTGCTCTCGCACGAGTGGTATGATTCTCATCTTTTGTGGCACGGTAAGATGGACACATTGTGCCGCCAAATGAATTTGACTTACGACAGTCACCAGAACCATTACATTGTTCTATAGCACAAAGCAACCCTTTGCGGGAAGAGAAATCGAAATATGTCTTAATACCGAGATTATGAGACTCATAACGAAGTGACAAATCCATGGGAGGTGTCTTTACGATTTTCCCTCGATTAAAAATTCCATGAGGATCGCAGACATTCTTAAACTCAATGAAGACATCATAGATCTTTTCGCCAAGCAGTAACGGAATGAACTCACCACGAAGCCTTCCATCTCCATGTTCTCCGCTTAGACTACCACGATGCTTCTTAACGATATATGCCGTCTCAGTAGCAATTTTCCTAAATAGTCTACGATCTTTATCTTCTTTCAGATTCAGTATCGGTCGCAGATGTAATTCGCCTGTTGATATATGCCCATAAAACACGCAGTCCAGACCATTATTATCAAGCATTTTTTTAATGTCCCTAACAAAGGCGCCCAGCCGATAAGGTGCTACTGCTGTATCTTCGATGACAGCCACTGGTTTAGCGCTACCGGGCATACCAGAAAGCAAACCGAGACCCGCCTTACGTAGATTCCATACGCGCGAAATATCTTCTTTTTCAATCACCGAAAAATCATAGCATAGTCCTCTTTTCCGTAGAGAATCTATGATGGTTTCGGTCTTTGTTTCTAGCTCAGATCGTGTGGCTTCAGCAATCTCTATTACGACAATTGCGGCAGGTTCCCCTTTGACGAAAAAACGATTTTTCTGTTGCTCAATATTGCCTTTACTCAGATTCAGGATCTTATCGTCAATAAGTTCTACTGCTACAGGGTGACTCTGTAAAGCAATGAGATTTGCCTCATATACCTTGTCATCATCTTCACAATGAGCGCATATCAAACGCCTGTTAACAGGAGGTAACGGATCCAGCGATAGTTTCAGTTCTGTAGCGAACCCAATGGTACCCTCTGATCCTGCAAGAATCTTACTGAGATTAAAGAGATTATTACTTTTAGGTTCAAAGGAATCTGTGTGTAGTAGTTCATCAATGGCGTACCCTGAGTTCCGCCTTTTCAATTCCCGATCGGGGTAGGATCTGACTATTTCCTCTCTTAACTCCTCGTTTGATAAGAGATCATACAGATATTTATATATTCTTCCTTCAAGCGAAGGTAGTTTGGTTTTCTTTATTACATCCTCCCGAGATAGTGGCTGAAAATGTGCGATCGATCCGTCGCTTAACACAGTTCTTGCCTCAAGCAGATGATCTCGAACACTTCCATAAACCAATGAGTGTGTACCACATGAATTATTACCGGTCATTCCGCCTATGCAGCAACGATTTGCCGTAGATGTCTCCGGCGAGAAGAAAAGACCATACCGCTTGAGAGCAATATTGAGCTCATCAAGGACAATACCTGGCTGAACCTTAACCCACCGTTCTTCTACGTTTGCCTCGATGATCTGATCCATGTAGCGCGACATATCGACGATCAAACCTTTGCCAACCACCTGTCCGGCCAACGATGTTCCGGCTGTTCGTGGAATAAGATTTATCTGATGGCTCGCTGCGAAGCCGACTATTGCTACAATATCATCTTCATCCTTTGGGTAAGCGACGCCCAGTGGCGTCTCACGATAAGCTGAAGCATCGGTAGAATAAATCACCTTATGCTCCAGATCAGTATATATCTCCCCTTTAATCTTCAGATCTTCAAGCGTCATCTCAGATTCTCAATGATCTTTTCGCCCGCATCGCCATTACCATATAGGCGCTTCAAGAAATCTATATCTGTTTTCTCTGCAGTCTCATTAACAAGTTTAACGATTTGGGCAGTATCTGCTCCAACTAGTTTATTGAAACCATATTCTACCAATTCTACCCATTCTGTTTCATCGCGCATTGTAATACAGGGTTTAGAGAAGAAATATGCTTCCTTTTGTAAACCTCAACCATCTGTAAGCACAAACTGACAGTGGCTGCCTTTATAAATTGAGGTCTCGCCCCAATTATAGTAACTATTATCAATAATTCTAATTAATTTGCAAGACTCTCAAAAATTTGTCTGCCTGATCACTATATTTAAACATTTTCCGACAATAGGCTTTACCTCTTTCCCCGGTTTCCTTTAGTCTTTCTGATGACCATTGCGACAGCTCTTTTATGGCTTTTGCTAATTCCTGAGAATTTTCCGCTTCTACTGATATCCCGCAATTACCATCCTTCACCCAATCATTTGGAGCGGCAACCGAATGAATAATCGGTTTAGCAGCCATCATATAATCAAATAGCTTGTTCGGACAAATACCAAATCTATAAAGAGGATTCTTTTTCCACCCGATGTAAAGAGCATCAGCCAAGCCAAGTGTTCCGGGAATTTCATCTTTTTTTACGGGATTAAGAAAAATCACATTTTCAATTCCCTCAACTTCAGTACGTTTACGAAGTCTTTCCTTCTCTTGACCATTTCCTATCATCAAAGCAATTACATTATTATCTTCAACCATCTTCATGGCATCAAGGAAAAAGTCAAGAGCATTAGAAATAGCATGCCCCCCAGCATACATGATTACAAATTTCCCCTCTTCCTTTGATTTAACTATTAAGTCAACTATCTCATGAGGAGGATTCTGTGGGTTTTCCCACTCTTCTGGTATATATCCGTTCGGAATATATGCAAACTTTTTTTCGTCCATTCCTCGCTCTTTCATGTGCTCAAGAGCGTTTGGAAGCAGGGAAACTACTTTATCAGCATGACGATAGCAATAATCTTCAGCCGCCTGCATGACCATGATAAAAGGGTGATATTTCGAGTAACCACCTAATTCAACAGGCGACAGCGGCCAGAGATCATGTACTTCGTAGACTAATTTTGCGCCATAATGTTTCGCTATTCGATGAGCCGGGTAAATATCAAGAGGATAGGTAGAAGAAGCTATGACTACGTCCGGCTTGAAATCCCCGAGATATCTCTTATAACGAAACCACAACTTTCTGACAAAATCAAACATAGAGCGTATGCGCCCGATGCCATTTCCTTTATAAGGCTTAAGTGGAATCCAACGATACTTGATACCTTCAATATTTTCCTCTGTAGATGTTGGTTGCTGCTTACGTAGATGAGAGAAAGACCCGCCAATAATCATTACCTTATTCCCACTCTTTACCCATTCTCTACCAAGATAATAAGGTCGGAACTCCATACCAAGCTTCGGATTTCCAGCATAATGATTAATAAGCAATATATTCATTTAAGTTTATAAGTTAATCAATTGATTGAAGAATTTTGTATAGTTATTTTTAGCAGAATAATTATTGTGCCAGATATCAATTGCTCCATTCCTTAAACCATCACAGATTTGATAGTTATTAGTCAACATATGAGCCAAATCGTATGGATTGAAATCTTTCGATATAAGAAATCCGTTTATACCATTTTTTACTATTTCTGATGTCCCGCCTACGTTTGTCGCTATTACTGGTATGCCAAAAGACATCGCTTCCATTATAGATACAGGAATACCTTCTGATTCTGACACGTTTATAAGAAAATGAAATTTTTCGGTATGGTATAATTCATATACAGCATGTTGTGTGAGATTCCCGGTAAAAACACATTCTACGTTATTCGGTAGCTTTTCAGTAAGTTTTTTTAACTCACTCATCAACGGGCCGTCTCCAATGTGAGTCCATTTAATTGGGAAATATACTTGACTTAGCGTCTCAATTAGAAGGTTGAGCCTTTTGATAGGAACCATATGAGAACAACTAACTATATGGATTTTAGAATTGTCTGGAGCCTCAGAAACGCCATCAACGTCAGGGGTTCCAAGTTTTGCGACATCAATTTTTTCAATATGAGACGGCAAAATCTCACATAAATAATTATAACCATTTTCAGAGATGGAATAAATTCTATCTAATTCATTTGCAATATATTCTCTGTAGGGAATATAATTTGATTTTGATCTCTCTATATAAAGATCGTAACCATGTGCTCTAGAAACAGCACATACATTCTGTCCATATTTTTCTTTTAATCTTGCTGCGCCATAAGCTTTATGATTGCACCAATAAGAATATAAATAAACTCTATTCCCGGAATCTATATCGTCTTTTATTTGTAATGCTAAATGATTAAAAATTAATTCTCCATATACTGTCCAAGCAATCAGAGAGAATAAACGTCTGAATAAAAACACCTTCGTGTTGATTATTTTTTTAAGTTCGGTCTTAAATTCTTGTCTTTTAATAGCATTTTTAATTCTTGAGACTGAGAAAATATTTTTCCAATTTGGCAACTTTATAATTTCGACATCTTTGGGTAAAACATATCTGGGAATAGATTCATTACTCGAATGACAAACAAAAATTTTGTCAAAAGAATTCCAATACTCTACTTCATTGTCTATAAACGTTTCTCCTTTGCCGAATGGAAAAGTGCTGGTTAAAACATATAATATGTTCATTTGTCTAAACCATTATTGATATGATAAAGAAATTTTTCTTTTGATACGCCATCAAGAATTCGGGATTCATAGTTAAGTTTCTTGATAAAAGTACAAATTTCTCGCCAACTAAAATTCAACCGATGCAATAAATATGCAATATATGGGAAGTATACATACTTCCATAAACTGTAGTTCAGAGATGTCATTAAAAGTCTCATGTCTATAAATCTATTAAGGTAATGGACATAAATTTTCCCTATACTGCATTTATTACCAAGAGACACACCCACCTTATGTAGAATATGAGAAGATAAAACACAAGCAATTTTCTTACCGGATTTTTTCATTCGATATGAAAATTCGATATCTTCTTCACCATGAAAGAATCTTTCTGTAAGAAGATTCTTGCTTTTAATAAGGTCACTTTTGAAGAATAAGGCGCAACCGGTTATATATTCTATATCGATATGGGACTTCTCCTTTATTTCAGATATCGGTCGATTCCCATAATAGTATTTTCTAAATCCCCATTTTAGGATTCCGCCACAGTTCCAAATAAGTTTTGGATCAGAATAATATGCAATCCTAGGCGTAAGAGCACTGTATTCAGAATTAGTTTCAATAAATTCTACAAGAATCCGCAAAAAATCAGGTTCTACCAATGTGTCATTGTTCAACAACATGAAATACTGTGGAGAATATTGCTTCGCAATCTTTAATCCAATATTATTTCCTTTTGCGAATCCATAATTGTATTCTGCATTTAATAAGATAATTTCCTTATTGCTGATAGACGACGGTGCATTGGCAGATATTGATTCCATGTAATATACTTTAAAATCAGAAACCTCACCTAACAGTCTTCGTAATTGTATAATTGAGTCATTTGAAGATCCATTGTCTACGATTATCAAGAAAAATTCTTCTCCGTTCGTTTCCATTAAGGATTTTACGCAGTCAAGTGTATCCTGCCATCCGTTCCAATTTAATATAATTATTCCGGTCATATAATTAGTTTAATATTAGATCTTCGTTTAACAGATTTATTATTGCAGGGGAGATATTTGAAGAGAAAGGCCAAGATGATATAAATAGCGACAATCTCGTATGAGCTAAGATTAAGCCAAAAATAATCAAAGAATCCCAAACACAATAACGCGATATTACAGCAATTTGCCATTTTAATGAATATGTTGTTACTATGAATTGCAATAGCAAATATTATATATAGTGTCAACGACAACAAAATATTAAAAATTATAAATATTAACCAATCTTGAGAATAAGCAAAAATAGTCCCCATCGCTGTCCGTACATTGTTTTCTGAATGACCAATGTAGAGATAAATGGGATTTATAGGATTTATATATTTGTCTCCAGAGAAATAATTAAACAAATTAATAATTGGCGAGATAAGTTCCTCAAACATATATGGTTCATATAGTCCATTTTGATAGTCTATACTAAAAGAAAGAGGACCGCCAATAAGATAAAACATAAAATGATCAAACAAGAATTCTATGAAATTGCAATTAAACTCACTTTGTCCGGCTACTACCATTATAAGTAAGTAGCTAATTATAAATATTAGAAATGATAAAACTACTACACAACAGACTACCTTTAAATTGAGTTTGGTTTTCCCTGAAACTATTCTTGCGATTAAGCCAGACAATATCGGAACAAAAATCCAAGATTTGACACCTTGACCATATAATACTACTATTGAAAGGAATATTAGGAACAGGGCATATTTGTGCTTTTTATCTATTTCATATACCATGTAACCTAATATTGCACAAATAAAGACTATAACATGGCCGACAATACCATCTTTAACAAACTCTTCTGCAAACTCGTCTGATCCCCACGTCATATCCCCGACACTCGGCATCTTCAAAATTGCGAACAAGATTAGGAATGATGCCACATAACACAACGTTTTATAGAAATTCTTATCTTTTTCTTCAGAAGAAATATTATATCTTGTGAGAATCCTACTTTTCAGTTCTTGGTTTTGGACTTTGTAATTTACTCGTGCGGTAGAAAAAATGACACTGGATAATTGGAAAAGAGCGTATCCTACAATCCATACAATTATCGCCGGAAGATAAAAGTTATAGAATGTAAGAGACAGGTGGCTATAAACAATAGCTATAATAATTACCAAAGTGGTAGGTATAGATAAAGCGTTTAGTGGGGTAATATATGTGCCCCATAACTTCTTCTCGAAGATTGCAAACAACATCACTTCAACTACGAGGAAAAACAGATAAAGCAAATCAAGAGAATATTAGATAATAAAAGTTTCGAGTTTATTTAGGCGCTCTGCTTTAAAATTTTGTATTGAAATCGCAAAATCTTATTTTTTAGAGAATGGAGGTGCGCCTCATTTTTATGAAATATATTAGACATAGTAAAAATAAGAGACCCTCTGAAATAACTATATTCCATGCGGCTGCGTAATAAGAAAATGAAGAAGCAAACAGTGAAACTATTATGATATTTGCTAGCCCAGCAATAATGACATACTTGAAAAATAGCTCACTTGCGTTATTATTGACCATCCCCACAAAACCCAAAATATAATTCAGACATCCAAAGAGGACAACGATACTCATAATCCTGATCAGTGGAATTGCATCAGAAAAATCCTTGCCAAGAATCATATTAGACAATAAAGGAGCAAAAATGTATGTTAAAATAACTCCAGCAACGAGAACAGGGCATAATTTGACACATAACTTCATAATATATTTAGCACGAGCCATAGATGTAGAGCACTTTAATACATTCGACACATGAGGAAAAAGAGCCTGCGATATTGGATTTACAACTCCTTGCAATGCTTTTATAATTTTTTCAGCGGCCGCATATACGCCAACCACACTGTCACTGCAGAACAGACCCAAAATCAGTGTATTCGCATTTCGGTAAAAACTTATTCCTATATTAGATGCAAAAACGGAAGAACTTCCGACTATCTGGCTTTTTATATCGTTATAACTGACACGAACAAATTTTACTTTAAGATGTCTGTGCGCTATAATGGTGCTAAGAATTCCGGCAAGTATGAATCCGATTGAATTAAGCAATATAATGTATATATAGTCAGATGGTTTTTTTATTATTATAAAAATCAAAACTGTAAAAATCAGTTTAGGCAAGGTATTTACAATGGTAAGATATCTCATCCGTTCGAGTCCTTGATATAAGTAAGTCGGCATTAAAATGTCGCTTATCACAATTCCCAGTCCAATGAAAAACATAAAGTATTCCTCCTTAGAGTGCAATACGAACGGAGAAACAATTAGAAAAACTGACAGTACGATTAGAAAGATTATCGATTTAGTAACTAAAACCGAAGTGTAAATCTTGTTAAGCGTTTCTTTGTCTTCCCTGCATTGGGAGACTTCTTTTGTTGCGCTATAAATAAAACCAAATGTTGTGAACAATAACAAGTAGTCTTCTATAACATAAATATATGCATAGGATCCATAATATGCCTTGCCAATGACTCGAAGCATATAGGGCAATGAAATTAAAGGCAAGATGGTATTTATCGCATTAATTGTAGATAGAGATAAAAAACTTTCAACCAGATTACCGTGAGATTTAAGAACTTCCTTTAATTTCATTTATTTACTTATACATTGGCAGGCAATATGATGCTATAAAAACGGCTATTTACAGACTCCAGTATTTCAGTCGGTGAATTTTGTCGCGATAGAGGCCCTTGATATCGACGATGACAGCATTATCGTGGGTTAGATTAGCAAAGTGGTCTTCGCTGAGTTCCTTGTATGCATCATGACCTACAGCCACAATGACTGCGTCGTAGTTGCCACGTGGTTTCTCGATAAGATTTATGCCATACATGCGGCGGACATCTTCGGGATCAGCATAGGGATCTACCACGTCGACATCAGCACCGAAATCTTTCAATTCGTTGATGATATCCATGACCTTGGTGTTACGGATATCAGCTACATTCTCTTTGAACGTAAGCCCCATCACAAGGATACGCGCTCCGAGAATAGCCTTGCCGAGACCAATAAGCTTCTTGACGAGTTTCTTTGCAATGTAGCCACCCATTGAGTCGTTGATAAAGCGACCTGCTGAGATAATCTGGCTGTGGTATTTCAGCTCATTAGCTTTGTAAACCAAATAATAAGGATCGACTCCGATACAGTGACCACCTACGAGACCGGGGTAGAACTTCAGGAAGTTCCACTTCGTTCCGGCTGCTTCGAGCACATCGTAGGTGTTGATACCGATGCGTGAGAAGATTATCGACAACTCATTCATCAGGGCTATATTAACATCGCGCTGAGTATTCTCTATAATCTTGGCTGCTTCAGCAACCTTGATATTGGGTGCGCGATGAACACCCGGTTTTACTACGAGTTCGTAAACTTTAGCGATCTGTTCAAGCGATTCTGAATCACATCCACTCACAATCTTGATTGTATTAGGCAGAGTGTGAACCTTTTCTCCCGGATTTATTCGTTCGGGAGAGTAGCCTACTTTGAAATCTGTACCGAATTTCAAGCCGGAAATCTCCTCGAGAATAGGTACGCAGTCTTCTTCGGTACAACCCGGATAGACAGTGGATTCAAACACAACATAGTCGCCTTTCTTTAGACACTTGCCTACGGAGCGGGAAGCACCCAGTACTGGCGCCAGGTCAGGCTGATTGTGTGAGTCAATAGGTGTTGGAACCGCAACAATGAAGAATGATGCCTCGCGGAGCTTATCGAGAGATGAGGTGAATTCAATGTCGACATTCTCAAATGCGGAATGCTCCAACTCTTGAGATGGATCGATTCCTTCTCGCATTTTAGCAAGGCGCTCTTCGTTGATGTCGAAACCGATTACCGAAATTTTCTTGGCGAACTCAAGCGCAAGAGGCAGACCAACGTATCCCAGTCCGACAACCGCAAGCTTCGCTTCTTTGTTAAGAAGTTTGTCGTAAATCATGATTAACTTATTCTCGTTACTTTATTATCTTTTAGCCTATAGTGTTGGCCTGACTCAGGACACTCGGCAAGGCCGTCCTGATCGAACTCAAGGCGGTGTCCGTATTCGCTCATCCAACCAATCTGTCTTGCTGGGTTTCCGACAACCAAGGCGTACGGGGGTATTGTTTTGGTAACTACTGCTCCAGCTCCGATAAACGCATATTCACCGATGTCATGACCGCATACAATCGTGGAATTAGCACCTATTGTAGCACCTTTTCCGACAACTGTTTTAGCATATTGAGAATGACGATTAATGGCACTCCGAGGATTCGTCACATTAGTGAATACACAAGACGGTCCGAGGAACACATCATCTTCACAAATCACTCCGGTATAAATGGATATGTTATTCTGAACCTTCACATTTTTTCCAAGCGTAACACCGGGAGATACTACAACATTCTGCCCTATGTTACATTTCTCTCCGAGTACGGCTCCGTCCATTATATGGCTATAGTGCCAGATCTTGACTCCGTCTCCAATTATTGCTCCTCCATCGATAGTCGCAGTGGGATGTGCGAAATATTCTGCCATTGGATATTATTTCTTGAAAAATTCCTTGATAGCTGAGATAATCACGTCCTGCTCCTCATGGGTCAATTCCGTATGAATCGGAAGTGAGAGAACCGATTCGGCCAGACGTTGGGAAATCTCGAGAGACTCTACAGATTTTGTAATATCTTTGAATGCCTCTTGTTTCTGAAGAGGGAGAGGATAGTAGATCATCGCCGGGATTCCTTTTGATGCAAGAAATTCTTTCAGCGCATCCCGTTTCCCATCAAGCACTTGAAGGGTATACTGATGGTAGACATGAGTAGATTTAGGAAGTTCCTTCGGTACAACTATTCCATCGACACCCTTCAAATTCGTAGTGTAATAATCAGCAGCAGCCTTCCTCGCCTTGCAGTATTCATCAAGATGAGGGAGCTTAGCTTTCAACACTGCAGCCTGAATAGTGTCGAGGCGTGAATTGCACCCAATCACGGAATGATGATATTTCACCTTTTGGCCATGGTTGGCTATCATCCTCAGCTTCTCTGCAAGTTCATCGTCATCAGTAAATATGGCTCCTCCATCTCCGTAGCAACCGAGATTCTTCGAGGGGAAGAAAGAGGTGCAGCCTATAGTGCCGATTGTACCAGTATGCTTTTTACTCCCGTCCGAAAATGTATATACAGATCCGATCGCCTGTGCATTATCCTCTATCACATAAAGATTGTGGTTTTTTGCAAGTTTCATGATCGGCTCCATGTCACATGACTGACCGAAAAGATGAACAGGGATAATTGCCTTAGTTCTTGGAGAAATAGCTTTCTCAATATTTTCAATCGTAACATTGAATGTATCTGGATCTACATCAACCATAACCGGAGTGAGACCCAAAAGACCTATGACCTCTGCGGATGCTACATAAGTAAATGCAGGTACGATTACTTCATCTCCGGGTTTAAGACCTAAAGCCATAAGTGCAATTTGGAGTGCGTCGGTGCCATTACCACATGTGATGACGTGTTTAGCTCCAGAGTATTTCTCCAGATCTTTTCCAAATTCCTTTACCTGAGGACCGTTGATAAAAGCGCAGGTATAGATAACTTCCTGAATACCTTTGTCTACCTCCGATTTGATCTTCATATACTGTCCATGAAGATCAACCATCTGAATTTTCTTATCCATACCTTCAGTGATTGATTATCTTCTTTCGTCCCAGCCGAAAGGATGGGTAGAAAGAGAAAGTTTAGCAAGTGGGTGGTAGTCTCCGACAAGTCCTACTGGAGTAGAGGTGCGGATCTGTTCAACAATCTCGATACAAGGTCGAGCCTCGCTTATACGGAACCCATTCCCACTGAGTATATTCTTATAGCTTTCGGTATGGAGTTCAGTGAATCCCTTACTGAATTCAAATTCGTCGCCATCAATATTAAGGGTACGGTAGGTTCGTTTCTCCCCCTGAACTGCATTCTCCGGAAGATTTTCGGCATTAATACTGAGGAAATAGCGAACATGTGCTCTTTCAAGTTCGAGATATCCTGCCACGCGGTCAAAGCTCATAACATTTACAATATTCTTTTTTACAGGACCGAAAACCCACTGCAGCATATCATAAAAATGAACACCGATATTAGTGGCTATGCCACCGCTTTTATGCACATCTCCTTTCCAGCTTGCATAATACCATTTTCCTCGGGAAGTGATATAGGTGAGATCTACATCATATATCTTATCTTTTGGTCCGTTATCGATTTTCTTCTTTAAATCAGCAATTGCCTTATGAAGACGAAGCTGAAGAATATTATACGCCTTATGTCCCGTTTCGTCTTCAACTTTCATCAGCTCATCGATAGTTTTTGCATGAAGCACTATCGGTTTTTCACAGATTACGTCTGTTCCAAGTCTAAGTCCAGACTCAATGAAAGGTGCATGAGTGTAATTAGGGGTACATATCGTTGTCCAATGGAGTGGGCTTACCGATTTCATCTGGTTATAGCAGAATCTCTCAAACTGCTCTTGCTCAGTGAAAAACGAGGCTTCCGGGAAACTGCTGTCAAGGCGCCCTACACTATCGAATCTGTCGTATGCAACGACAAGGTTATTACCTGTATCGGCGATGGCCTTAATGTGGCGGGGAGCTATGTAGCCGGCCGCACCAATCAATGCAAAATTCATACAAAATACTATTTTATATAATCATTATCATGCAATTAATTTGTAGTTCTTACATCGAGGGTGAAGTCTTATAAAGAACATTGTAATACAGAGCACGATTATTCCATCATTTTGATGAATCTATGGTTCTGCTCTCATGGCTGTCACAGTACTTTTCTGAGCAGTTTACACCATATGTTTGTTGTGCTCAAGGGCGAGGGCGAAGGCCTCGCGGTCATAGGGGTGTAAGTCCGAGCGGGAAGAGAGCTCTGAGAGAATACGATTATCGAGTTTCAGTTGAGTTTGGTAGTCAAATACTCCCGGGAAGAGAGAGGAAGTGAAACGGCGGTAACTACGAAGGATTAATGAGCTGACGTTAGAGAGGTCATCAATCTTGTTACGGTCGTACCATTTGCATTTTATACCCTCAGATTTATCTCCGAATTCTGAATCGATGTTCTCGCGCATCATCAGTGCAAGACGCTGGTAATTCTCGTATGACGTAGTATCTGAGAAGCGGTCAAATCTTTCGAGTGTGGTAATCCACTTGTCTCTTAACGTATGATAAGCCTGAAAAAATTCTCTGTCCGCATTCTCGGGATGATATGCTACTTCGGGCATAATCATTCCATACACGCTGCTTTCCTCAATCGTTCTATCGCCTGTCCTCCACGCTTTGAAAGCCCGACGCTTGTGTTTGTTTATGAATGTGTTATCTGGTGGACACTTGTACCCTATGCGATATGTAATATCAAAATAATTTAGCAGATCAGGAATCTCATTCAACTTACAAAAATCAAGAGTAAGTGAGATTTTGTCGCTCATTCTGCGGCACTGCTCAGCTATATATTTTTCTTCCAAGGTTGGCCTATGCCCGTCAAAACGGAAATTTCCTATGAGCTGTCCTTTCATAATGAGATAATTGCAATATGATATGACGGACTTGCTATCTCTCAATCGGCCTCTTCCGTTATTAACACTTTTCACAGTGGTGAGCATATCCTAATCTTGATCTATGATTTTGCTAAATTGCAAGTATCAAACTACATGTATGAAGTCAGGTTCCACCTCGACAGCAGCAGCAAGGAGGCCAGGTAGTTCAACGATAAGGCGTCGTTTCCTCATACCTTTGACAGATAACAGGCGTCCCTGATATCCGTCCAGGCGGCCGCCATGAATATGAACTGATTTGCCATACATTGACTCCGTAAGCTCCCCTGGTTTGTAATATATAGGAGTCTCAGAATTCCTTACGGCAAATATGAACCGATTCATTTCTTCATCACGAACCGTAGTTGGCTCATTTATAGTTTTCCCTCGTTGAAAACGATACTGGAGTGTCGGAGACAGTGCTACAACCGGATCAAGTTTTTCTTTTGTCTCATGAACAAATAAAAGATCTTGTATCACCGGCACATCTCTGCGTTGTAGCTGTCCTCCAATCTTCATTACCATCTGCGTCATCGGAGTGAACACCTCCATCCCGGCATTCGCTAAATCGTGGATTGCAAGAGTATTTGCGGTTCTGCGCTTGAGATCGCGCATCACAAACCATTGCTTTTCGGAGGGATTCATAATGAGCTCTTGTGACCTATGGGTAATTCTTCAAGTCCTGCCCAAATTCAAATATTTTGAATATCAAGCAGTTACAGCGACTCTTCGAAAAGAATGAGGTTCTAACACTAAATGCCTCGCCTCGATTTATAACTCTGGTCACTTATAAAGGCCAACGTTAAAATTGGGGCATCTCTTTAGAAGAGGTTGTGATAACAAATATTATATTGATTTTAAGTGGATTCGCGAGCTTTGATAATACTTTTTGCTAAACAATGAGAGCCTCGTAGATTCTAAGCGTGTGTTTTTATAACCCCAAATTCTGTGTATTCCAACAATTAGTTGTAAATTTGCACTTAAATAAGCATCTCTTCTAAAGAGATTTTGATTATAGCTGTGTATTGGTTTCTTGAGGATAAAACTGACGTAAGATCATCTAACTATCTCGAAGAAGCAGCTACAGAGATTCAGGTTCAAGGTCTTGAAGTAGACTACGCATGTGTTCTGTGGGATGCTGATATGCGCTATGATAATGGAAAATGGTCATTCTGGAAGTTCAATGGTAAAACACAATGGATTCCGGAAAAGAATCTTGAGACACAGAAATACATGCTCAATGCATACCGCGTACTCCTTACACGTGCTCGCCAGGGTATGGTAATCTGTGTCCCAGAAGGAAACGCACGTATGACACAGGAAGGCTTTCCCGAGGACCCGACACGTCAACCTTCGTTCTACAACTCAACATACGAATATTTCAGAGCTTTAGGTCTTAACGAGCTATAGTCGCATGTATAGTAGAATACTGAGTTTAGACCGCTTTAAGACGATATTCATTGGGTGTGATTCCAACAATCTTTTTGAATATTCGACTTAGATGGTGAGGATAGTTAAACCCGAGTTCATATGCTATCTCGCTTATTGTCTTACCGGTTTCTACAAGCCGCTCCTTTACCTTGGAGATCACAGCAAGCTGAATATGCTCAGTTGCCGTTTTACCTGTTTCTTTCTTTATCAGATCGCCAAAATAATTTGGCGAAAGGCACACTTTATCAGCGCAATATTGAATCGTCGGCAAACCGCTGATTCTCGGTTGATCAGAATCGAAATACTCCCTTAAAATTTCCTGGAACCGATCGAGTACACTATTATTAGTTATCTCTCTGGTTATAAACTGGCGGTCATAGAATCGCACACAATGATTGAGCATTGTCTCGATATTCGATGCCACAATCTGTTTCGTATGCTTATCGACAGGACGCTCAAGCTCCTCTTTTATCCCACGGAAACAGTTAAGAATAATCTGCTTCTCGCGCTCCGACATATGCAGGGCTTCGTCACTCGAATAGGAAAAGAAGGAGTATTCTTTCATACGACGTGCAAGAGACGTGCCAAAAAGTAAGTCGGGATGGAACATCAATACCCAACCCTTTGGGTTCGGAGTCTCACCGCCATCATCAACACCTGCAATTTGCCCCGGAGATATAAAAAGCATGGTTCCATCCTGATAATCATACTTACTTCGCCCATATAATATGGTGCCACAGTCTAATTCCTTAAAGAATACGCAATAAAAGCTAAATTGCCTGCAACAGTGAGGAATAGCTCTCAGTTGCGACATATCGGTTACACTCACGAGTGGGTGCAGCGTCTCAGCTCCAAGTATCCGATTGTAATCCTGTATGTTTTCAAGCTTTATAATATTCTTCATCGAAATATTCTATTTTGGGGATTACAAAAATAAATATAATATCTCAACGAACATAAACGCGGTTTTCGAATCCGTAATATCCTGCTCTTGTTATAGCCCATCCCAACGGCGGAGTCAAGGAACAAGTTTCAGGCTATTACAGCCAGCTGATGGCCGACAAGGGATATATCTGCCTTGCCTTTGATGCGGCATATCAGGGTGCGAGCGAGGGCATGCCACGCCAAAGGGACATACCGGCAAATCGTATAGAGGATATTCATCGTGCCGTTGACATCCTCGCTCAATATCCGGGCGTGTATGCCGACCGTATGGGCATACTCGGAATATGTGGCGGTGGGGGTTACACTTTGGCGGCAGCACAGACCGACAAGCGCCTGAAAGCAGTAGCTACCCTCTGTATGTTCAACTCGGGATTAGTTCGCCGTAATGGATTTCTTGACACTCAGATCAATACCGTGCAGGAGCGTCTCGCGGATGCCTGCGCATCGCGACAGAAGGAAGCTGAGACGGGAGAACCTGAATATATCGGTGATATGAGTGGAATGACACCGGAGCAGGCTGCAAAACTTCCATACGACCTATACCGCGATGGATACGATTACTATATCGTCAACTACGCTCACCCCAACTCCACATTCCGATATACCAAAAGCAGCCTTGTTGACCTGATGGGATTTGACCCTACACCGGGAATGTATCTCATCAATCAGCCACTACTGATGATGGCAGGGAGTGCCGCTGATACGTTCTATATGACCGAAAGCTGTTTCAGTAAGGCTACAAGAACTCAAGACAAAGAGATGTTCCTCATTCCAGGAGCAAAACATATCAACACCTACTTCGTTCCGGAATATGTAGAGCAGGTGGTTAGTAAATTGACAGAATTCTTCGGTAATAAACTATGACACTATGCGTGCGAAAGGTATATGCCATATCATGAGCTCTATCAACGACCGGCAGGCATTATACGTAGGTATCGGTCAAATCCGTAATGATGGTATTACAATCCGTATTTATGGTTAATGTAATTTGATCGTAAGAAACTAATTTTGCATCGTGGAAATTTCGACACTTATGACTAAAGACGTAATGATACTGACCGGCGCAGGTCAGATAGGCATGGCGATAGCCCGCAGAATGGGCTATGGCATGAAAATCGTTATCGGCGACAAAAATATTAAGAACGCAGAGGCCATAGCCGACATAATGAATAAGGCAGGTTTCGACAGCGTGCCAGTTGAGACGGACCTATCGAGTCGCGAGTCAATCAAAAATATTATTGCAGAATCTCAGAAATATGGCGAGATAGCAATGCTTGTGAATGCGGCTGGTGTTTCACCGAGTCAGGCACCGATTGATGCAATCCTGAAGGTTGACCTTTACGGCACCGCCGTTCTTCTTGAAGAGGTAGGCAAGGTAATCAAACCAGGTGGTACTGGAGTTACCATCTCGAGCCAAAGCGGACACCGTATGCCAGCCCTGACTCCGGAGCAGGATCGACTACTTGCCACCACACCGACAGAGGAGCTTCTCTCGCTTGAGATACTCCAGCCGAAAAACATTCATGATACACTTCATGCCTACCAGATGGCCAAACGGTGCAACGTGAAGCGCGTTATGGCAGAAGCTGTGAAATGGGGTGAACGTGGTGCACGCGTCAACTCAATATCTCCTGGCATCATAGTTACTCCGCTTGCAATAGATGAGTTTAACGGCCCACGCGGTGATTTCTATAAGAATATGTTTGCTAAATATCCTGCCGGGCGCCCAGGGACGGCCGATGAGGTGGCAAACGTGGCAGAACTGCTTATGCGTCCGATGGGTGCATTCATTACAGGTGCCGATTTCCTTATCGACGGCGGAGCCACAGCCTCCTATTTTTATGGACCTCTTAACCCTGACTCAAAGTAAATTCAAAGTTCAAATAATCTGAAAGCTTATGAGGAATCTTATTTTGTCAACTTTTTTAATCGGTTGTATTATTATGATAAATGCACAGAATCCCACAAAACTGACTGCTACGGAAGTCAATCCAAATCAAACAGCAGGCCGCACACAGCTCGGCGATTTTGCTCCGAAATTCGCTGAGCTTAACGATGATGTACTCTTCGGCGAGGTATGGAGCCGCACAGATAAACTCTCAAAACGCGACCGGAGTATCGTAACCGTCACAGCTCTCGTAGCCAGTGGAATCATTGACCAGTCGCTCGGCTTTCATCTGCAGGAGGCAAAGAAAAACGGCGTAACGAATACCGAGATTTGCGAAGTGCTTACGCAGGTGGCTTTCTATGCCGGCTGGCCTAAAGCGTGGGGTGCTTTCCGTCAGGCTGTGGAAGTATGGAAAGACAATACTGACGCAACTGATGCCAAACAGAAGTTTGAGCAGGAATCTATTTTCCCAATCGGCGAACCGAATACAGCCTATGCCAAATATTTTATCGGCAACAGTTATCTCGCTCCATTATCTAATGAACAGGTTAACTTCTCAAATGTGACTTTTGAGCCACGCTGCCGCAATAACTGGCACATTCACCATTCCACCAAAGGCGGCGGTCAGCTGCTTGTCGGTGTAGCCGGGCACGGCTGGTATCAGGAAGAAGGCAAACCGGCTGTAGAGATACTTCCAGGCACAGTGATCCATATTCCAGCAAACGTGAAGCACTGGCACGGAGCTGCTGCCGACAGCTGGTTCTCACATTTGGCTTTCAGTGTACCTGGCGAGAACACCTCAAATGAATGGCTTGAGCCTGTTACCGACGAAGAATACGATAATCTCAAATAATAGTTTATGAACGTTACAAAGATTCTATTGACTGCACTGGGACTCATTACATTTTCACTGACCTCTTGCAGTCAGAATAAAAAGACAGAAAGCATGAAACAAAATGATAATAAGGCTATAGTCTGTTATTTCTCTGCAACCGGCACTACAGAAGCTGCCGCAAAACGAATAGCGGAAATTACAGGAGCAGATATTTATGAGATTGCCCCTGAAACCCGCTATACCGCAGCCGATCTTGACTGGACCGACAGTCTGAGTCGCAGTTATGTAGAGATGCACAACCGCGAAAGGCGTCCGGCTCTTAAAGATTCCGTCACCGACCTTTCAAATTATTCCGTAGTTTACATAGGATATCCCAACTGGTGGAATACTCACCCTACAATCATCAATACCTTCATTGAAGCAAATGATCTGAAAGGAAAAACCATCGTTCCTTTCATGACCTCAGGAGGCAGTAATATCATCAACAGCGAGAAGGAGCTGAAAGAGCAGTATCCCGGCCTTACGTTCGGCAAAGGTTTGCTGATGAACGGTAAATCTGATAGTGAAATCAGAGATTGGACAAAACAATTCAAGTGAGGCACATGCAAATGTAGGGAATGGCGGCCATCTTTATTACACTCGCATTTCTCCTGTTACTCTCAGATGCTTACATAGTGTTTGGAGTAATGGGAGAGATGTCTTAGCTCTGGAAAATTCTGCTTCTCGTGCCTACAGCTTTCTATTGTGTGGTCATCGTGAAGTTGTTTCTTTTCGGCGACTGGCGGCAATCAATTCTTAACCTTCTATTCTGGTCTACGCTCTGCGTGGTTTTTCCATCGCTGATTTTTGCAATCTTGTCCTTGTCGGGGAAAGGGATTGGAATCGTCTGGAGCCATGCCGGAATAATATTCAATGTCTTAGGGCTACTCTCAGCGGCTATATTTCTCTATATATCTCTGTATGGCATCATCATAGGCTGGAAGAAAGTCACAGTGGAACACGTCACTGTATCATCACCTGATATCCCTAAGGCATTTGACGCTATGATACGGCCGACCTGATGGTGCAATATCCGACAATTCCGTGTAACGACTGCAAGTATTGTATGCCTTGCCCCTATGGCCTTGACATTCCG
Organism: uncultured Muribaculaceae bacterium; assembly: GCA_947632485.1. GTDB lineage: Bacteria > Bacteroidota > Bacteroidia > Bacteroidales > Muribaculaceae > Lepagella. Next base: position 26,223 of record CANRPJ010000016.1, on the reverse strand, counting down.
GCTATATTGCTACATTATAACAAGTGTGTCAACCAGGGCAATGTACCCGAGAGCCAGCAGGCGGAGAATTACCGCGAAGCCCGGTAGGCATTTCTTGTAGGTTTCGACCGCAGTATGCCTAAACTTCGCCAGGCCAGCCATTGCATAGGTTGCAATCAATGCGCACCGCATTGTCCGCAGAATATAAATATCCCCAATGAGCTTCACCGAATTGATAATTTCGTTGAACAACTTAAACAAGGCACATTATAACCGATAACTTGAAAAGTTTGCTTTTCGAACCTCAGCTTACTTTGCGCCTCAGCACAAGAGAAGCTACTATATGCATATTATGTTATAAATCAAAACGCGACTGAACTATAAGGATAATATTTCTGTTTAGAAGAAAGAATTACCACGAGAAAGCACAAAATATGAATATAGATTCTCTTTTTGATCTTACGGGGAAGGTCGCAGTCGTTACAGGTGGAGGCGATGGTATCGGTAAGGCCTCATGCGAAATTCTTGCCGCTGCCGGCGCATCAGTCATCGTAAGTGACATTTCCCTTGAAAAGGCACAAAGTGTAACTGACGGTATCATAGCCTCCGGAGGGAAGAGCGCCGCAGTGGAATGTAATGTTCTGAACTCAGCCGATCTCAAGAACCTAATCAACTTCGCTGTCGCAACTTTCGGTACAGTCAATATTCTTGTGAATAACACCGGCATCGGTGGAGGCGGACGTGAGAATCCTTTCAAGATTGACCGGGCCTATGTAGAGCGAATCTATGCCATTAATGTATTCGCGCCCTGGCAGCTGTGTAAACTTGCTGCTCCCCATATGCAAAAGTCGGGCTACGGCAGCATCATCAATATTACCTCGATGAGCAGCATCAATAATAGTCCTGATATGGCTATTTACGGATCATCGAAAGCTGCGCTCAACCACATGGCTTCCAATCTTGCTTTCGATTATGGCCCGATGGGAATCCGCATTAATAACGTCGGACCTGGGGCAACCCGCACCCATGCGCTCGCCTCTGTGCTTACTCCCGAAATAGAGGCAAGAATGCTGGCTCATACTCCTATTCACCGGCTTGGAGAGGTTTCCGATATAGCTGGAGCCGTGCTCTACTTTGCCGCTCCAGTTTCAGCATGGGTCAGCGGTCAGACTCTGATGGTTAACGGCGGAGGAGTCCAGACCCTCGACTAACCTGGTTTCAATCTTTTGAATTCGGAATCGAGTTCAAAAGATCTGCCTTTCCATCGTCAACGAGCTTAAGAATGAGCTCGCCGAAAAGAGTGTTCTGCCAGGCGAACCAGTCGCGGGTATAGTCGGTCGGATTATCTACATTGAACGATTCATGAATAAATCCTTTCCCGGCATCAGTGTTCAGCAGCATCGTGATGCAGTCCCGGATCTCATTGTCGTCAGTGCTGGTAAAGGCCTTCATCATTATGCTCATAGGCCATGCCATCTGATAGCCTACATGAGGACCACCAATGCCCTCTCCTGCCGAACCTCGGAAAAAATAAGGATTGCTATCGCTCCATACGAAGCGGCGCGTGTTCTGATATATGGGATCGTCAACCTCTACATCGTTGAGATAAGGCATCGCGATTAGGCTCGGCACATTGGCATCGTCCATCAGCAGGTGATTTCCAAAACCATCGACCTCGAATGCGTAAATCTTCCCGAATTCCGGATGATCATATATCGCATTCTCTTTTAGAGCATTATTAACTTCATCAGCAAGAGCGGTACACTTGGCAGCCAGCACCTCTTCTTGATTCACCGTCGAGAGAATCTCTGCCGCCTTGCGGAGCGATGAAACGGCAAAGAAATTCGATGGCACCAGAAACTGAAACGTCGTAGCATCGTCAGAAGGGCGGAATCCTGAAGCGATGAGTCCACAGGGCTTTACCGGGTTGCCCATGCCATTATTGCTCAGAGTATCGAAAGAGCGATCAGTCTTGCGAGTAAAAGTATAAGGACCGTGACCTTCCTTCCGCTGCTGAGCTACAAATGTTTCGTAGATTTTTTTCACAGCTTCAAGCCATTCCTCGTCGAATATACTGGCATCTTCGGTCAACTTCCAGTATTCATAAGCGAGGCGTAGAGGATAGCAAAGCGAGTCAATCTCCCATTTCCGTTCATGCACCTCGGGAATCATGGTTGTGTTATCACTCATCCAATAGCCTCCCGTCGGACCGTCGTTGAACGCGTTGGCATAAGGATCAAGGTTGATGCACTTGAATTGCCTGCGGATCACACCTTCGATCATATCCTTCAGCTTCGGGTCAGCATTAGCAAGCTGAACATAAGGCCACACCTGAGCGCCGGAATCGCGAAGCCACATGGCATGGATATCACCTGTATAGACAAACGTATCGTTCTTGCCCTCGCCATCATTTCGGAAATGCACTGTCGTATCGATTGTATTGGGAAAGCAGTTTTCAAACATCCAGGCCAGCTTCTGATTGGTCAGCACGCTCTTTACCCGCTCTATCTGCCTCTCGACCTCGTCCGAATGGAAAAGACGGTCGTTCTTATCAGGTCGATTCGTTTTGCTGAAATCAGTTGCTGGTTTATTTACCCTAATATTGTCTGTCTGGCAAACCGGAATCACAGCCCTTGCTGCCGGGACAGCAGAAAATGTAAACGCTACTGCGATGAGTGCCAATATATATTTATTCATAGCGGCCATTTGGTTATATCCGGTGCGAAGATAACCAATTCTATCAGCATACCAAAGAAAATGAGTAAAGAGGAAGCCACCCTCGGGGCGGCTTCCACATAATTACCATCTTTCCTTCATTGAAGGCCTACATCATTACTTCAGAAATTCTTTATAGAAGGCTGCAATTTCGTCAAACGGAATGATATCAATCTGATCATACAGGTCGCAGTGGCTTGCGCCTTTAATGGTGAGCATCTGCTTATTATCTCCTTTCAATTTGGCGAATGTATCTTTACCGAAATAGTAGGAGTGAGCCTTATCGCCATGCACGATTAGCACTGCACCTTCCAACTCATCTGCATAATCGTAGAACTTAAAGTTTACAAACGGCAGCACAGACGTTGTGTTCCAACCATCAGTAGAATTACCCGACCGAGGGTGGAATCCTCGCGGAGTCTTGTAGTAGGCATAATAATCTTTCACGAACTGAGGCGCATCATCGGGAAGAGGATCTACCACACCACCAGCACGCTGATACTTTGCACTGCGATAATCCTCCGTGCGCTGCTTCGCCAGAGCCGCCCGGTTGGCATTACGCTTCTCTTTCGAATTATCTGCATCGAAATAGCCGTTGGCGCTTACACGGGTCATATCATACATCGTCGAAGCAACTGTCGCTTTGATTCGCGGATCATTTATGGCAGCCTGAATAGCAATGCCACCCCAACCGCAAACTCCCAGAATACCGATTCGGTCAGCATCTACATTGGGTTGAACTGACAGAAAATCTACTGCTGCTGAAAAATCCTCGGTATTTATATCAGGAGAAGCTACTCTGCGAGGCATTCCTCCGCTTTCTCCAGTAAATGACGGATCAAACGCAATCGTAAGATACCCACGCTCTGCAAGCTGCTGAGCATAAAGCCCGCTTGACTGCTCCTTGACTGCTCCGAAAGGGCCACTTACGGCTACTGCCGGGAGTTTTCCCGCTGCCCCCTTGGGAACATACATATCAGCCGCAAGCGTTATGCCGTAACGATTTACGAACGTCACTTTCTTGTGATCTACTTTTTCACTCTTAGGAAATACCTTATCCCACTCCTGAGTTAGTGTAAGCTGCTCCGGTGCAGCCAACGATGTGTTAGTGTTAGTGTTATCCATATTGTGTGATTTTGACTGCGAAAGTCCCGCTGACATTATAAGCGCTGTCACTAAAAATTTGTTCATTCCTGCTCTTCTATTTTTGGTTACCGAAAGTCTTCACCCAATCGGTTACCATTTTATCTGTTGCATTATTTATCACTTTGCCTGGAAGGAATTTTGCATCGGGAGCCGACACTTTCAGATCCTTCTCAGTTTCCCCTATCTCGCTGCCGCCCGAAGTAGCAAACGGAATGATTACTTTGCCGGTCGTATCATATTGCTCAAGAAAAGTGTTCACTATCGTTGGTGCCGTATACCACCATATAGGAAATCCCAGATAGATCGTATCATAAGCCTCAAAATTCCTTACCTTACTTTTCACGCCGGGACGCGTAGTGCGGTCCTTCGACTCTCGGGTTCCTCTGGCGCTATCATTCCAGCCATCGAGATCCTCCTCCGTATATGGTTGCTCAGGCTCTATCTCAAATAAATCTCCGCCGGTGGCCTTGGCTATCTTCTCAGCCAGTGCTTTGGTATGACCTTGAGCTGAAAAATAAGCTACAAGCACTCGGGAATCCTTCTGGCTCTCTACAGATTTATCCTCATTTTTTGCTGCACAGGCATTAACCAGAAATAATCCGGTCGCCAATATTACTGTAAAAAGTTTCTTCATCATCATTTTTAATAATTTCTGCTGCAAAATTAGCTCTGATTACTGCCCGATGTTAACCCCAATTAAGGTTCTGCATACCCCAATCGCTGTTTCACAACCAGAATGCCTGAAAAACATTATTTTTGCAACATGAACCGTGATTCTTCAATCGTCAGGCTTGATTCGATAGAAGCCTACAATAAACTATACGGACTCAAAACTGTCCACCCACTGGTGGCCGTCATTGATCTAAACAAAGCAACCCGAATCGTGAACCACGTTACGATGGATTACGGCGTCTATGCCCTTTTCCTTAAAAACGGAGTAAACTGTACGCTGAAATACGGCAGACAGGCTATAGATTACCAGGAGGGTACAATTGTAAGCTTTTCCCCGGGGCAACTGGTTAGCGTAGATACCGAACCTGATGAAATAGCACCTGACGTGGTAGGGCTTATGTTACACCCCGACCTTATCTATAAATCCACTCTCTCCCTGAGAATTAAGGACTATAGCTATTTCAATTATTCTCAGCGGGAAGCCCTGCATCTTTCGCCGGGCGAAAGACATATATTTCTCGAATCCTTGAAAAGGATACAGGAAGAGATAGAATATAAGGCCGACAAGTATTCTACAGAAATAATCTCAAGTCACATTCAGGTGCTGCTCGACTACCTTACCCGATTCTACGACAGGCAATTCTCTACCAGAGAGAAAGTATGCTCGGATACTTTCCGTAATTTCGAGCTTGCTCTAAACCGTTACTTTGAGTCCGGACTGGCCAGTGACGGTTTCCCCACCGTAAATTATTTTGCCAATGCAGTTAATCTCACTCCGGGATACTTCGGCGATATGGTGAAAAAGATGACCGGGAAAACTGCTCAGGATCTGATCTCTCAAAAAACTGCAGAATATGCCAAGCTCTTATTGGCGAGAACAGACAATGACATCAGCATTATAGCATACCAGTTGGGGTTCCAGCACCCGCAGCATTTTTCCCGGATGTTTAAGCGAATAGTAGGCATGAGTCCTACTCAGTTCAGACTCAGTATCAGATAATCCGTTAGCTTCCTATTCCGCATTTGAGCGAAGCCAGTCCGTGCGGACCTTATCAGGAAGGTGAGTAACCTTGAAGTCGGAGAAGCGCGCGCGGAAACCCTCTCCGTCAGGACAGGCTGCAAACATTCCAATCTTCACTGGGTGGTTAGCCTCAACCCATGCATTGCGCATCATCACGTAGTTTTTGTCATCGAATGAATAAAAGATCTCGACTGCATCAAGCCTACGCACAGCCTTGATCCAGATCGCCTCTACCGGCCTGTCGAGAGCTATCACGCTCCAGTCTGATGTCTTATGAGTCACAACTGTGCTAAGATTGTATTTCCCATCAACAAATTCTATTCCGGTCTTGATATAGTTCTCATGATCAAGGCGTATCATCATTCCGGCCTGATCAAAGCGCACCTTGTATTCACCCGATATTTTCACTTTTGCCTCAAACTCGCCGCCGTATTCAGCGTAGTAGAAAGGAGCATCGTCTACCGTAAATCCATAATGGGAAATGCGCCAGTAATCGCTTTTCGGCGTCACGTCCATCATCAGGGTCTGATCCTTAATTTCCCAGTGAGCCGGCTCATTAAACCAGTTCATCTTTTCAAGCGTCTGGGCTCCAATCCCCTGGGCGGCCAACGCCATAAGACCAATCGCAGCTATCTTTTTCATAATAATCCTTTTTCGCCTATAAAATTAGAAACAGATACTCACCTCCGCAAACCGGCGACACATAAACATAACAGAACCTACGCATTACAGACTTATCTGGCCACGACCCATTCCGGCTCCTTACGCTTAGAGAATGCCGCATTAAAAAGAAAGCCCACAAGTGAATATTTCACACCTGAATGCTTTCTAACCCCTATCGGGCAAACGGAAATACACCGACCGCAGCTGATACATTTTGTCGTATCGGTAGCAAACGGCTTATCTCCAGAGATTGCCCCTACGGGGCAGTTAGAAGCACACGTACCGCATTTTACGCAATCTGACTCCTTCGCACTTGGCCAAAGAGGTGCACCTGCGGCTTTCTTATATGGACGCTTTCCTTTTATAAACGGAGTGCAATCCGGATCAAATCCATCGCGTATCTTAGCCTTACATTCTTTCCCGAAACTCTCGAGCGCCTGCAAATCGCTTTGATCCGGTCTGGATTTACCCACTTTTGGGAAAATTGAATGCTGACCTATAAAAGCACCCGCTCCTGCTATTCTGAAACTCTCAGCGCGAAGAATATCGGTAAGCTCAAGAAGAGCATCGTCATAGTCGCGATTACCATAAACCACGATTGCCACAGCTGCCGCATTATTGCCTTTTAGTCTTGCGAACGCCTCTGCCACAGGCTTCGGCAGTCGACCGCCATATACTGGCGAAGCAACCACAACCACATCCTCGCTTGAAAAGTCTGGAAGCTTGCTATTCAGGCTATCTGCCAGATTTATAGCCGTCACAGGCTTAGCACCATACCCTTGGCAAAAAGCTGCCACGCACTTACGCGTCGTATCAGTAGCACTGAAAAATATCGCATACAACTTACCCATTTCTTTCCCTTAATTTACTTCATTTCGGTGTACGGCACCTTGTCCATATCGTTATAGTCGAGATTCTCGCCTCCCATTCCCCAGATAAACATATAGTTCGATGTTCCTGCAGCTGCGTGGATTGACCATTCCGGCGACATGATGGCCTGCTCATTGTGAAGCCACACGAGGCGCTCCTGCTGAGGCTCGCCCATGAGATGGCATATTGCATTACCTTCAGGCACATTAAAATAGAAATATGCCTCCACGCGGCGATCGTGAGTATGGGCCGGCATAGTGTTCCAGACCGAACCGGGTTTAAGTTCCGTCAATCCCATCTGCAACTGGCATGGTCCCTCTTCAAGCACATTGGCCACTATGAGCTGATTGATCACACGGTCATTGCTGTCTTCCATCTTGCCTGCCGGAAAACTGTTGGCTTTTAGTGAACCTTTTCTTCCGTCAATCGTAACGAGCTGAGTCTTATAAGCCTTATGGGCAGGAGTTGAATTTATATAGAAACGTGCGGGATTTGCGGAATCTTTCGACCGGAAAGTCACATTCTTGTTTCCACGACCTACATAGAGGGCATCTTTGAAATGCAATTCATAATCCTTTCCATCTACGCTTACTATTCCATCGCCACCTACATTGATTACTCCGAGTTCGCGGCGCTCCAGGAAATATTCTGCCTTAAGAGGATCGATCGTCTCAAGCACCATCGTTTTTTCTACAGGCACCACACCTCCGAAGATTAAACGATCATAAAGGGAATAGGTAAGATTAATCTTATCCTCTTCCATCACCTTGGGCATCATGAAGTGAGAACGCAACTGGTCCGTATCATACTTCTTCGCATCGTCAGGGTGACACGCACGCAAAATAGTATATGATGTCTGGGCGCCTACAGCGAAGGCCATAGCTGAAAAGGCAAGAGATATTAATACTTTCTTCATTTCTTTATTGCTGATATTAAGTTAAAGCAAAATTTACATTTATCAGTGATATACAGCCAGTCGGCGGCTGCTATCTTATCTTTCGGAAACAGTTTGGAGCCCATGCCCACGCAAAAGGCACCAGCCTGGAACCAGGCTGTCAGATTCTCCTCTGTAGGTTCTACCCCGCCGGTCACCATAATCTTGCTCCATGGCATAGGCGCGAGCAGACCTTTTACAAATTTTGGCCCCAGCACATCTCCGGGAAACACCTTGCACACATCACAACCCGTCTCCTGAGCTGCACCGATTTCAGACACCGTGGCGCAACCCGGAGTGTAGGGCACTCCCCTGCGGTTGCATACCGCCGACACCGCCGGATTAAACAGCGGACCGACTACGAAGCATGCCCCGCACTGGATAAACAATGCAGCAGTGGCAGGGTCTACAACAGAACCGACTCCGACCGCAAGATCAGGGCAATTCTCAGCCGCAAACTTCACAACCTGAGCAAAAACCTCATGCGCGAAATCGCCGCGGTTGGTAAATTCAAACACTCTCACGCCGCCATCGTAGCAGGCTTTTACTACACTGCAGGCCGTAGCTACATCTTCATGGTAGAAAACCGGAACCATCGGAGCTTCTGCCATCTTGGAAATCACGGCTATTTTATCAAATCGTGGCATAATTCATTAGTTTTTTCATTGAGCCGATCAACGCTGCACGCGCCCGTTTGCCGCACCTCCGGCAAGAGCCTTCACCTCCTCGGCTGTAGCATGGTTGAAATCGCCCGGTATAGTCTGTTTCAATGCTGAGGCTGCAACAGCAAACTCCAACGCCTCGCTCTGGTCTGCCATCGTCAGCAAGCCATGGATCAGCCCGCCGGAGAATGAGTCACCTCCCCCTACGCGATCTACTATCGGATTGATATCATATCGTTTACTCTCATAAAACTCCCGGCTATCGTAGATCATCGCTTTCCAGCCGTTGTGAGTGGCGGAATAAGACTCGCGCAGAGTGGAAGCCACGTACTTGAACCCGAACTCCACAGCCATCTCCTTGAATATCTCCTTGTAGCCCTCTGCATCGGTCACACCGCCCTCCACATCTGCTTTCGGCTTGAAACCGAGACAAAGCTCAGCGTCCTCCTCATTGCCGATACATACATCTACATATCTCATCAAAGGCCGCATTACGCTCTGGGCCTTCTCCGTGGTCCAAAGTTTTTTCCGGAAATTCAGGTCGCAGCTCACCATGACGCCTTTTCGCTTTGCCGCTTCGCAGGCTAGACGCGTAAGCTCCGCAGCCTTATCGCTTATCGCCGGAGTAATACCGCTCCAATGAAACCAGTCGGCACCGTCCATTATGGTATCGAAATCGAACTCATCAGCCTCTGCCTCAGCTATGGCTGAACCTGCACGGTCGTAGATCACTTTCGAAGGCCGCATCGCTGCGCCTGTCTCACAATAATATATACCTACGCGATTACCTCCCCGCACTATATAATCGGTCTTTACTCCATAGCGGCGCAACGCATTTACGGCGGCCTGACCAATTTCATGCGTAGGCAGCTTGCTCACGAAATAGGCTTCATGTCCATAATTCGCGCAGCTAACCGCTACGTTGGCCTCTCCCCCGCCCCATATCACATCGAAAGAATCGACCTGTATGAAACGGTTAAAACCCTGGGGCGACAGGCGAAGCATTATCTCGCCTAATGTCACTATCTTACTCATTATCTATCTCTGTTTCTTATCTTTCTTTGTTCATTCAGTAGTCTGAATTCTGTCGGAGTCTTTGGCAATCATCGCTCTCTCATTGCGGATTATCAGCACCCGGTTCCACCATATGAGTCCCATGGTGCCCACCACCAGAACTCCGCTGCCTATCCACTTGAGATTATGTACGCACTGGAAGATGATCCACGCGAGAGGGCTGCCTGCGAAGTCGAGACTACCGCCACTGAAACCAGACGGTATCGCCACAGCCGAATCGCCCGTAGCGGCATATACATCGCGCGCTGCGAGGCTGAACCATTCCGCAAGATTGGTAACCATATAAAGCCCAAGTACAATTACTACAAGACCCACCACAAAGGTCTTGAGCACATTGCCCTTGGTAAACGGCAGAACAAGGGGAAACACATAGAAAAGCCCTGCAAGCGAAGCCAGCGGAAGAAACTGGTTGCCCGGAAGCACCACCGCGAGCACGAGCGATACGGGAATAAGAAGGAGAGAAACTACAAGAGTAGTCGGGTGGCCAATCACGAGAGCAGGACTCATGCCGATATTGAGGCCATCGGCTCCTTTGAAGCGGCGGGCAATAAGGCGGCGGGTGGCATCGCTAATCGGCTTCAAACCTTCGATAAAAAGCACTGTGACGCGCGGAATCAGCTCCATCACGGCTCCCATCTTGATTCCCAGACCGAGAATGTAAGGAATCTTATCTACTATCTCGCTCCATGATTTGCACGTGAGGCACCCTATACCTACACCCACAATCACTCCGAGAAAAAGCGGCTCGCCCATAAGGCCAAACTTCTTTTTCATTCCTTCGGCATCGATTTCGAGTTTCCCTATTCCGGGAATCCTGTCGAGACCTTTGTTGATTGCCCAGGCAAAAGGAGCGAAACCCGCACAAAACGGTTGAGGAATCGAAATGCCGTCCATATCCTTGTAAAAACGCTGGAATTTCTTAGCCGTCATGTCGGCGATAACCAGGGTTATCACATAGCATACTATCGCACCGAAAAAGCCCCATGCGAGCGAATCAGAAGCAAAATATATCACCGCACCGATGAAAGCAAAATGCCAGTAGTTCCAGAGGTCGATATTCACCGTGCGGGTAGTCTTGGTAAGGAGCATAAGAATATTCACTCCCAGACACACCGGTATTATGAATGCTCCCACAGCGGTATTATAGGCTACCGACGCTGCTGCCGGCCAACCCATGTCGAACACACGCAGCTGCAGATGATATATACCAACCACCGTATCGAGAGCCGGACCTAAAGCAGAGGTGAGCAGCGCCGTAACTATCGAGAGACCCACAAAGCCGACTCCCACTTTCAGGCCACTCTTCAGCGCATCGCCAAACCTGATGCCAATACAAAGGCCGAGCACGGTGAAGATCACCGGCATCATCACCGCCGCACCGAGGCCGATAATATAGCTGAATACACCTTCCATTATTTCGGCTGTTTGCCAATATAGGCGAGGATTCCGCCGTCTACGTACAATATGTGGCCGTTTACGAAATTAGACGCATCGGAAGCGAGAAACACAGCGGGACCCATCAGATCCTCTGGATTACCCCAGCGGGCTGCCGGAGTCTTTGAGATGATAAATGAATCAAACGGGTGACGGCTGCCGTCGGGCTGACGTTCACGCAGAGGTGCTGTCTGTTCGGTAGCTATGTAGCCAGGACCTATGGCATTGCACTGGATATTGTGCTCGCCATATTCTGAGCAGATATTACGGGTAAGCATCTTCAGACCTCCCTTTGCCGAAGCATAGGCGCTCACGGTCTCCCTACCGAGCTCGCTCATCATCGAACAGATGTTGATGATCTTGCCGTGCCCCTTCTTTATCATGCCCGGAATCACAGCTTTGGCGCAGATAAACGGACCGACCAAATCCACGTCGATCACTCTGCGGAACTCGTCGGCCTCCATCTCCTCCATTGGTATGCGCCTGATTATTCCCGCATTGTTCACAAGGATATCTACTGCGCCGACCGTAGCCTCGATATCGGCCACCATCTCCTTGACGGCCGCCTCATCTGTAACGTCACACAGATACCCCTTAGCATCAATTCCGAGCTCCTTATAGGCTTTCAGGCCGCGATCCACGGTCTCCTGACGGGAGCAGTTAAACACTATTTTTGCTCCAGCTTCCGAAAAAGCCTGGGCGATAGCCAGTCCGATACCGTATGCAGCTCCGGTCACAAGAGCCACTTTGCCTTCGAGTGAAAAATTTACCATATCTCAGTAAGCGTTATGTGTTCATCATTATGTCGTATTGACAAACCGAGTTATTTCAATCGCAAAAATAATAAAAAAGCCCGGCCTGTCGGTAAATGCCGATTTAGTTTTTCGCTTCACGACACTCAACTAAAAAGTTGGACGATGGCTACAGCCCAGGTTTTTACTGATATTTTAAGCCACATATTTTTTATATATCATACCAATATGAAAATCCGCCTAATTGAAATCATACTTCAATAATTGGCACATCACAGATTTATAGTAATTTTACATTATCAAAGTGAATATCAATATATGACCTTAACTATAATAAAATAATGGCGCTATATAGTAATTTCCAGTTTGGAAAAAACGATTCCAATCATATTTCTTTAATCAGGTACTCTAAGACCGCCTGTGGTGTAGATTTTCTTCTTAACACTGCAGATCAGACTGAGAAACTTATCTGGTGTGATAAATATAAAAATTTCAAAACTGATTTCTTTGAGTTTTTCTTCTTTAGAAAAACCAACGGCTATATAATCATAAATGGAGAAATTCATTTTTTACGAGACAATACTCTACTTTGCATATCTCCTTATCAGCATCAGGAATGGCACGTCGATATGGACTCACTTGAATACACCTTTCTTGTATTTCAAGAAGAGTTCATAAATAATTTCTTGGCCGATAAGTACTTCATGTACCGTCTGCTATATTGTTATCAAAATGACTATCCAACATATTTTGATATCTCAGAGAGTGAGGCTAAAGAGCTTTTAGATCTATTAAGCCAAATGAAAAGAGAACTCACCAATCCCATAGCCGACAGTTACCACATGATTGTGTCTGAGTTATATTCTTTTCTTTTGCATCTCAATAGGATTTTCGCCACCAAGTTCAACCTTCCGGCACGCCTCCCGGTAAATAACTATGCTTTCATATATAAAGACCTTCTGGAGAAAAACATCAGATACAAGACCAAAGTCAACGACTACGCATCTATGATGGGCATTAGCCGCATGGCATTGAATAAGGCTGTGGAGAATGAGTTCGGTGTTACAGCAACTCACTTGTTAAAACAGCGAAGATTACAGGAAGTAAAAAAGGATCTCATCTTCTCGGAGCTCCCAGTTAAAGAAATTTCCGTTCTCCTCGGATTCTCCGCGCCAAACCACATGATGCGCTTCTTCAAGCAGCTGACGGGTAAGACCATTGGTGAGTTCATGAATGAAATTAATACGCAAGGATTTACTTGAATACATAATGCCCGACATACTACCACTTCTCCTTCAGTTTTCAAATTGGTATAAATTACTGGCGCTTTGGTAGCATGATTTAAGAGTTAGGTTTGTTTTATTTCCAAACTAAAAAATAACAGATTATGGAAATAACTCAAATTAGAAATGCTACTATCTTAATAACCTACGCTGGTGTAAGGTTTCTTATCGACCCCATGCTCGGTCCAAAGGGCTGCATGAAGCCTTTTCCATTTTCAAAGAGGCAGAATCAACGGAATCCTCTTAACGATTTACCTTTCTCTATAGATAAGGTATTAGAACCAGTTGATGCCATCATAATGACGCATCTTCATGAAGACCATGTAGATGAAACTGCCTATGACGTTATCCCCAAAGATATGAAGGTATTTGTTCAGGATACAAAAGACAAGGGCATAGTGGAGGAAAAAGGATTTAGAAATGTTGAGATTCTTACCAAGTCAACTATGTTTGAAGGAGTCAAACTAATCAAGACTCCTGGGCAACACGGAAGATTCCCTATGAGACTGGCAGCGGGTAGCACATGTGGTGTTATCTTTGAGGGTAAAGGAGAAAAGACTGTTTATCTGGTTGGCGATACTATCTGGTTCAAAGGAGTGGCTGACACTATTTCTACCTACCACCCTGAAATCATCATAGTCAATGGGGGTGGTAACAAATTCTATGTAGGTGGACCTGTAATTATGGCTACCAAAGACATTCTGAAAGTGCATAAAGCTTCTACGGAGGCAATAATAGTAAGCACTCACATGGAAGGAGTTAATCATTGGTCAGTCTCCAGAACAGAACTACGTGAGTTTGCCGTAAAACACAACTTCTCTAATAAACTACTTATCCCCGAAGACGGAGAAACAATAAAAGGGCTATAATCCCATTCTTAGAACCCTTCATTCAAAATGGTACTATTAAATTACGTTTTACCTTAATCTATATTCAGTATTATGGATAAGAACAAGATAAATTTATTAAAACAAAAAATAGATACAGCTGACGCAATAGTTGTCGGTGGTGCATCAGGCATGTCAGCCGCCTCGGGATTTAAATTCTATTACCAGGACGACGAGATATTTCGTAAGCTGGCCGGAGGTCTGGCTGATAAATATGGTTTTACTAATCTCTTCGATGGCTTCTATAATCCCAATCTTACGAAAGGAGAACTATGGGCGATCATACTTCGTCTTACGAAATATGTTTACGAATGTGAGACAGGAGAAACTTATAAAGACCTGGCTGAGGCGTTAAGCGGGAAAAACTATTATATAGTTACAACCAATCAGGACGCCCAGTTCTACCGCGTATTCCCAGCCGACAGGATTACTCGTCTTCAGGGTGATTGGCGCTATTGGCAGTGCAAGAACCGCTGCCATGATGCTATATACTACAACGAGAAGGAGGTAATGGCATTATCGGAGAAGATTGTCAATGACGCATTGCCTGATGAGCTGATTCCACGTTGTTCCAAGTGTGGCGGATATATGGAACCATGGGTACGCGGACGCGATTTTCTTCAAGGTAAAGACTATGAAAAGGAGTTAGAGCGGTATATGAACTTCCTGCGGACGAATATGAATAAGAAGGTGCTGTTTCTGGAACTGGGTGTCGGAATGATGACACCAATGTTTATCAAGGAGCCATTCATGAACATGGTTTATCAGTGGCCAGATGCATTCTATGCCACAATAAATCCGCGGCACGCAATAATACCGAAGGAAATCGCTTCCAAGAGTTTGGCTATAAATGACGATATAGCCTTTACTCTTAAGGAATTACTCGGCAAATCTACTGAACATCTCACTCGCGATGATAAGGATAATATTTTTGACCCGGGAAGAATATATTGATTATGGAAAATAAAATCGAGAAAGCGAAAAGTCTTATTTCAGATGCCGATGCACTGCTTATCGGAGCCAGCAACGGGCTTTCTATCGCAGAGGGATATAATATATTTGCCGACAATGAGATGTTCCGTCGCGACTTCGGTGAGTTCCGACAGCGCTTCGGAATCCGGAATGTGCTTGAAGGCGTATTCTATCAATACCCCTCAGCACTTGACCGCCACGAATTCTTAAAGAAATTGGTCAAGATTTGGGTGAAAGATTATCACCCTTCGGAAGTAATGATGAATCTAAGGAAGATTGTTGGTGATAAGGATTACTTTATCCTCACTACAAATGCCGATGAACATCTCGAAAAGGCAGGTTTTTCCTCTGAAAAAATTTGGGAAATCGAGGGTACATTCCTTCAGTTGCTCCACGGACGCGCATCTGAAAATAAACAGGTAGAACTCAACGCATTTCTAAGTAAATACAGTAATCAAAAACTTGTGATTTTCGAACTCGGCATAGGCTCGAAGAATCGTATCATCAAACTTCCACTTATGCAACTCACTATGCATGAGCCTAAAGCATCATATATAACTCTCAATCTTCCGCATGAAATATTTATTCCACAAGAAATAACTTCAAAATCAATAGCTCTCCCCGGTGATATTGCAGAAACTTTAAGAGAACTAAAATAGAAGATCTCATATCACCCTATCACGCCCTTTGAGCTTTGCCTATTCTTAACAATGTGTATTGAGTTTAGAAAGTCTTATCAACCGCTCCCTGCCGGATCAGGAAAAACTCAGTCAGCCTACTTTTCGTAGCCCTCGTAATAGTAGGATTGCTCGATGCCCTTGAAGATGATTTCGCGGTCGTCTACTCGGTCGGTAAGCGCCGGTTCGAGCAGATAGCGAAGTTCAAGATCATTGATCGGGCTGCGCTCCATTGCCTGAAGATACTGATCCTTATCCACTCTCTGCCAATATACTACCCTGTTCAGCCTGTCCTTAAGCAGCATATCGAGCCATATACGGGTAGCACGACCGTTGCCCTCAAGAAACGGGTGAGCCACATTCATCTCCACATATTTGGCTATGATCTCTTCATACGTTGAATCCGGCATCTTCTCAATCGCATTTAATGCTTCCTTTAGATACAGCGAGTTGGCAAACCAGAACCCGCACTTGCTGATATTCTTCTCGCGTATCTCGCCGGCAAAATCATAAAGTCCATCAAACAGAGCAAGATGAATCTTCCGCAGGCCTTCAGTCGTGCCCGTCGGAAACTCTATATTTTGCTCAGCGAGCACGTTCTCAATATCCGACGGCATCAGACCATACGACGCCATTTTTGCAGGATCAAGCCATATCCTCAGTGAATAATCCGATCACCAGACTGTAATGTCTCCTACTCCCGGAACTCGGGCAAGCCGTGGCTCAATGTTTATCTTGAAATAATTAAAAATGAATTTCTGGTCATGCCTATCGTCCGGACTATATAGGGCTATGATTTTTGCGGTGATGTTCTGGCTTTTTCTTAATGTAATGCCAGATTGAATAACCTCAGCTGGAAGCAGCCCCTGAGCCTGCGAAATACAGTTCTGCACATTTACTGCAGCCATATCGGGATCTGTGCCTTGCCTAAAGTAAACGGTCACCGTAACCTGACCATTGTTGTTTGCTATAGAGGTCATATAGTTTATACCCTCTACACCGTTGATGGCTTCTTCGAGCGGCGCGAAACCGAGCGTAGCAAGGTCTCGGCATTAGCTCCGGTATATGTTGCAGTCACCCTGACTGTAGGCGGAGCTATCTCAGGGAACTGCTCCATAGGGAGACGTAATAATCCTATTACGCCTAAGATAAGAATAAGAATCGATAGTACACAAGCCAGTACCGGCCGATCGATAAAAGTCCGTATGTTCATTGCAATCAATGATTTTGATTGCAAAAGTAATGATACGTAACTCCTTTGGTCTTAAGCTACGTATCATCACGAAACAACCTCTACTTAAACCGAAAATCAATCTGTTCAATTATATACGATTGATTTTTTCCGGTTGTAGTTATATCGGTTATTTTTTCTGCTTGAAAAGCCAGTCTCTAACAGCTGTTACTTTGTAGGCGTAATCAAAGGAATACATGTGTTCGCTGCCCTTACCGTCTTCAGGGAGCACGGTGCCGGACTCAAACTGGAATATGTTGACGGGCGCACCCTTTTCAAGCATTGCTGCTGAGAGTTCGCTTTGCTGAGTTTCCGGAAGTTTAGCGCTCCATTCTGCAAAAGTATATTTCACGTCTTCCTTTCGGGCTGCTTCTTCGAGCGGTTCAAGACATTTGTAGGCGCCACCCTTATTGCCAGCGATAAAATAAACGAACTTTTGTTTTACCAGTGAGTCGAATGTTGATTTATCCCAATGGCAATCAACAAAAATAGAAGCAGCGAAAATATCGGGATAAGTCACGTTATAATACATCGAGATCATTCCTCCCATTGACTGACCGGTAGTATAGATCCTGTCGGTATCGACATTTTTGTCTGCGACAATACTTTTAAGCATACGGATAACGATATCCACCTCATCTGTATGCTCGTAAGCATCATTTACTGCTACACCGGAGAACTGAGGAACGAGCACGTAACATGGATTCTTAGCCTGCGATTCATCGGTGGCCCAGACCAATGCGCCATATCCTTGGGTTAAAGGGCGAGTTACATCTGTGCCCGGAGTGCTTGCATCAGCCATGAAAAGCACCAACGGGTATTTCTTGCTTTCATCTGCATTTTTTGGCGAGAAGAGATTATACTTCATTGTTTTACCGGTCTCGGAATCCTTAAACTCAAGCTGCTTGAACTCCGGAACCTCTGCTTTAATCATTGCCTGCAATGTTTCATCACCCGATTTATCAATCACAGGACCTCCACCAGGGGTACCGAGTTGCGGACCACCGGCTCCACCACCTTTTCTATTTTGGGATTGTTCGGAAGAATTCTGTTTGTCGGCTGTATTGTTTTTTCCCGCGCATGAAGCTATCCCCGGCAGTGAGCAGGCAACGACAAGCGACAACATCACTTTGAGTGTCGATTTTTTCACATCCATATTAAATATCTTTGTTTACTATGTAATAATAAGACGATTACAGGGGCTAAAAGTTTAATTGCTTTTAGCGATAGCACATAATTTTTTGGTAAACTACATTCTAAAGATATGGCAATAGAAGCCTGTGGATGCTATTACTTGGACATAGCTTTTGTGCGATCAAGGAGTATTTCGTCCATATGCTGTTTAGCCCAGTGTATTAGCTGGTTAATAATAGGAAGAAGAGTATGAGCACGGTCCGTAAGTTGATATTCTACACGTGGCGGAACCTCAGCATATACCGTTCTGCGGATATACCCGTCGGTCTCTAATGTTTTCAATGTGAGCGAAAGCATTTTCGGGGATATGTCTGATATCTCTTCTTTCAGTTCTCCATAACGAATAGATTCTTTGTCACGAAGTGTATAAAAGACAAGCAGAGTCCATTTATCGTTTATCCGGCTCAGTATATTTCTTATAGGGCAATCCGGATGGAGGTCATTCTTGTTGATTGTTCTTTCCATATCACAAAATTAACACATTTATCCTTCAACGGCAAGCCTCAACTACGTTGTGACTCAGCAATATTATCTTTATGATAGTTAGTTTATTCCCATTAATCAGTTAAACTAAGTTAATAAATTCTTAAGATTAGGAATAATGACTTTGATATTCAATAATAGTAACCTCAATGATAGTTATGGAAGTCTTTTACACTGACTTTTAGGGCTAAACTATACCTATCGTGAGAGGGTTTGTAAAGTAAAAAATCTAAGAATTATAATCATAAAACTAATATAATTATGGACAAAAAAGTAGCATTGATAGGAGCGAGCGGCTTTGTAGGTTCGGCTATACTGAACGAACTTCTCAACCGTGGGTACAAAGTAGAGGCACTGGTAAACAATCCCTCTAAGCTGAAAGTTGAAAATCCCTCACTCACTGTCAAGAAAATCGATGTGGCAGATGAAAAGTCGCTTGAAGATGATCTCAAAGGCTTTGACGACGTAATCAGTGCGTACAATCCCGGGTGGGCAAATCCAAACATATACGAAGAAACACTCGAAAACTATCCTAAGATTCTTCGTGCGGCAAAGAAAGCAGGTGTAAAGCGTCTGCTTATCGTAGGCGGTGCCGGCACACTGTTTGTAAAACCCGGTGTACGACTTATTGATACCGAGACGCTTCCGGCAGAATGGATTCCGGGCGTGAAGTCACTTGGTGAATTTTATCTTAATACCCTTGTTCCCGAAAAAGATATTGACTGGATCTTCTTCTCGCCCGCGGGAAATCTCGGCGACATGGGAGCAAAGGGCCCGGGTAAGCGTACCGGTGTATACCGCCTCGGAAAAGATGATATGATCTTCGATAAGGACGGTAACAGTTTCATCTCTGTGGAAGACTACGCAAAGGCAATGGTCGATGAACTCGCTGAGCCCGCACACCATCAGGAACGTTTCACAATCGGTTATTAAGTCATGGAATAATATCTACCCGATTAAGTTTCGACTCATAAAAATGGTAACCAATAGAGTAGGTTCCTGTTTTTATGAGTCGTTTTTAAGTTATCTAATGTGTGAGCCATTTCTTGAATTCTGAAGCACTGTTTTTACTTACAAATAAATCTTCGGGAGTTTCGACGCCCATTTTTATGAGAAGTCGGCTGTCAAACCATGCGACCAGTTCTTTGATTGCATCTTTCGATATGATGAATTGCTTATTGGCCCGACGGAATTTTTCAGGGTCAAGTGTTGATTGCAGTTGCTCCAATGATTTATTGACAGAATATTTCTGTGAGTCCTTCAATACAATTTCGGTCTGCCTATTGGTTGAATAAATATAGCAGATTTCAGACACAGATATAGGAACGAATTTATCACGTAGTGGAATGATGATACGTCCGGGATAATGCCTGTTTTCTCTCAACGCAGACATTGAAGCTACGTAAGTCATTATTTCAGCCGGTGTTCGCTGCCTATATTTTCCGATTGCTCGTTTAAGATCATCTGTTTTTATAGGCTTCAAGAGGTAATCAATGCTGTTGACCTTGAAAGCATCTAAAGCGTATTGATCGTAGGCGGTAGTAAATACTATCGGAATATCAACATTAAGGCGGTCGAAAATAGTAAATGCCGAACCGTCTGACAGATGAATATCCATAAATATCAAGTCAATCAAAGGCTTAGTTTCAAGTAGAGCCACAGTCTGCTCTACACTTTCAGCATACCCTACAATTTCAATCGAGCTATCAATCTTTCGCAGTAAATACGCCAGATTATCTGCGGCAATGGTCTCGTCTTCAACAATAATCACTCTCATAGTCACTCTTTGATTAAAGGTAAAAATACTCTGAATCTCTTGCCATCGTCCTCTACTTTTATCTCCTTACCTGTCATCAGCTGAAACCGCTTGTTAAGGTTATCAAGTCCCGTACCGTTGCTTTCAGGCAGTGTAAATTTCGGAAATATACTGTTTTCAACGCTCAGCATATTATCTCTCAACTTAACTGAAATTGTCATACGGTGATTTGAGTCAATACGGTTGTGAACAATAACATTTTCGAGCAACGGCAAAAGCGATAGCACCGGTAATTTCATATCCTGTTGTTCTTCTGGCAGTTCAATCTTATAATTCAACTTCCCTTTGAACCGCACTTCCATCACGTAAGCAAAAGATTTCATAAATCTGATCTCCTCCTTAAGTCTTACAAGCTGATATCGGTCGCTTTGCAATGTATAGCGAAAGATGTCAGACAGTCGCACGATATATTCCAAGGTTATCTCTTCGTTACCTTGCTGAACTAATGAAGAAATACCATTCAGCGAGTTGAAGAAGAAATGAGGATTTATCTGTTTCGTCAAGGCGCTGCATCGACTTTCAAGATTTTCAATCCTAAGTTGCTCAATTTCCTGTTCTTTTTTATGCCGCGTAAAGCTCATTTCAGCAATATATCCTAAGAATGTACACAACAGGCATACTACTAAGAACTGAAAGGTCATATGTTTACCCACTGTGCCCGACTGTATTCCAAGTATCGGAACCAGAGAAGAGATTATAAGAAACACAGCACCTGCTACAAGCGTAAATAAGAAATTCTTCCCAAATCTAATTAAAAAGCTACTGCCAGATATATAATTAAGATTTAGCTTGATCTGACAGAATAAGGTTACAAAAAAGAAGAAGCAACGAAATATGAAAGTTGACCAGAATTGCAATTCCTCGCTGCCGCTAAGATCAGATATATTCCATGGAATCCACATCACATTGGGATAAGTGATGAAGAAGGTACATAACAGGCTTATTGCCAGACAATGCTTACCAATGTGTGAATCAGATATTTTCATAGCTACAAATATACTTATTAAAACTGATACACAGCAAAAT
Source organism: uncultured Muribaculaceae bacterium (assembly GCA_947632485.1). GTDB lineage: Bacteria > Bacteroidota > Bacteroidia > Bacteroidales > Muribaculaceae > Lepagella. The sequence goes on along the minus strand of CANRPJ010000016.1, from coordinate 4,732 downwards.
CATCATCTATCACGAAAAAGAGCATGATAATGACGAAATTCAGTAAACCAATCACCCCCTGCAGTCCTGTATAAGAAAGAGGCAACCGCTTCCTGCCGGATCAAGAAAAACTCAGTCAGCCTACTTTTCGTAGCCCTCGTAATAGTAGGATTGCTCGATGCCCTTGAAGATGATTTCGCGGTCGTCTACTCGGTCGGTAAGCGCCGGTTCGAGCAGATAGCGAAGTTCAAGATCATTGATCGGGCTGCGCTCCATTGCCTGAAGATACTGATCCTTATCCACTCTCTGCCAATATACTACCCTGTTCAGCCTGTCCTTAAGCAGCATATCGAGCCATATACGGGTAGCACGACCGTTGCCCTCAAGAAACGGGTGAGCCACATTCATCTCCACATATTTGGCTATGATCTCTTCATACGTTGAATCCGGCATCTTCTCGATCGCATTTAATGCTTCCTTTAGATACAGCGAGTTGGCAAACCGGAACCCGCCCTTGCTGATATTCTTCTCGCGTATTTCGCCGGCAAAATCATAAAGTCCATCAAACAGAGCAAGATGAATCTTCCGCAGGCCTTCAGTCGTGCCTATCGGAATATTATCTATTGCGCCCGATTCAAACAATTGTTTAGCGTTTTCCAGGCTCCACACGTCAAGAGACCTCATCGATCGGAAATTCTGCGTACTTAAAAAAACAATAACTCCGACACTTAAGAATGAGGTTTCGCTACCTCCCTTAAGCAAAAAAGACCGTCAGTTCAAACTAACGGCCTTCTTCAGGTGATCCGCCTGGAATCGGTATTTCTTAACGCCTTAACAATGATTATCAGAGACTTACGCTTAATCTATTTTTACTACTCACGTAGATATCACGTCTCAAAATCAATGTTCTTCCGTGGATTTCCATATCCAACTGTACAAAGTTACGAATATTTCCCTAAACCGCCAAACAGTAGGCGTTTATATTTGAAATTTTTATCATTTCTTGTGATTTCTGCCTTTTCCGGCAAGTGTCCGGTGTTGGGTCCTGCATTTACAAGTATATCATTCTTTGGAATTGCATGGGCGATTTGATTTTATAGAATCTCCCTCTCTATAATTTGTAGTTTTGCTTGTGAGGGTTCTTCGTAAGCGTTGCAGGCAGCAAGGTAGTTTTTCAATTCTGTGAAGTCTGTGCCATAGAGGTTGTCGCTGAACTTATGGAGCTTGGTCATTACGTTGATATATGCCATCGGGTCTTTGTGACGGGTAAGTTTGCGCAATGCCAGAATATAATCCTCGCGGAAAACCGTCGGCACGATTATCCTTGACTGGTCAGCACGTACGAGTTCGGCATTCATCATCACACGGGCGATACGACCGTTTCCGTCGTTGAACGGATGCACTTCGCTTATCATGAACATCATAAAGATTGCACGTGCAAACGGGTCGGTCAATGCCGCATAATATTTGAAGCCTTGTGACAAAGTACCTTTTACAAGCTGATAATCCACGAACTCTGTCATTCCGGCGCGATTGTTTTTTATTTTGAAAATGCCGGGATTCATATGCGGTCGTCCTTCAAGCAGTATGCTGTGGCGGTGACTGAGAATTGCAAACATCTCTTTGGGCGATTTCGGTGTTTTCATCATCTCGGCACGGTTTGACAATACCTTGAATGTACCAAGAATGTCATGCGAGTCCTCATCGCGTCGCGGCATAGGGATACCGGAGTCAACAATCGCCTTGGCTTCGTCCACCTCAAACTCCGTCCCCTCGATATAGTTTGAGAAATAACTCTCGAAGAAAGAAAATAGACGGAACGATTCTTCATCGGTGTTGCGGTTGTTGCGGATAACGAAATAACGGTCTTTAATTGCGTCAAACAGGACTTCAAACAGCTCCACTCTTGTTTTGTCGAAAGGATTGCCGGCGGCAAGAGCCTTCGCCGAGTCGGTTGACAGCACTTTCGCATCGTGTGTCGAAAGCAATGCCGAGATGACATTATTTATCTTGGAAAATTCGTTCTGCATACCCAATTCCTCGGCGACAGATCTCAATTCATCACGATACTCATTCAGGCGGTCCTCACCACCTGTCAGAAGTATCTGTTCAAGCTTGTTTTCAATAACACTCGCAGGCAAAACACGCGACTCGTCACCGAACTTTCTCGACACCTGCATATTCTCCAGCATATAGCGGTATTCGCCGGATATGTGCATACCCATAAACGGAATATCGCGTGAAGTCGATTTCGGACCTTTGACAAAGTTAAGCGTGATACCCGGCAAGTCGGTCACTCGCCTTGTTGTGGAATTGGTGAGGAAGAAATCTCCCGTCGCTGTCGGGCGCATCTCCTTCGCGCTGCGATGGCTTATGAGAGCATCCGGATAACGATACACCAGAATATCCATAAGGTTACGGCGCACGATATTCTCCAGACTGTCTATTAGATTGGTTGTATAGATTCGTGGCGCGACCTTACGCAGCTCACCATTCTTTTCCTTCTTGCTGAGCACACGGGAAATATTCGGATCAGACGAACCGAATATAATCTCTTTTTGGGTGTCAACTTTAACTGCCATACAAAAAATCACGATTAAGAGACCTCAAAGGTACAAATTTTTGCGATTATAATCGCGTTTTCTACAAAAAACTGCGATTATGGACAACCTAAACGTTATTGGATGCCTTTTCCGCCTTTAACTGACGGTTTATTGTCGTGGAGACACATCCGTTAAGGAATTGCGTCACCTCCTTATCATCTTTGAGGTAGATTCTGAAGTCGTGAAGAAGAGCGTCAAGTGCGTTCTTGCGTAGCTGTTTCAAATCTCCGTCAACCGGTATCTGCCGACAGGTCTGCCAATAATCCGTAACGAAGTTGACCATTATATCTTTCAGCAACTCTTTGACATCTTTCGGCTGTTTCTTGAAGCTTTGCCGGGCGACAAATTCCGTCTCACCCTCAAATATGGGGCAGTCGTTGACGGTGTCATACTGCGGGCCATACTGAAGGTAATCATCAAACATACCGTGATTGACTTCAACCTCGACATACTCGGTCGGAGGTTGCGGCTTATGTTTCTTCTTTGCCATACACAATCCATTTAGTTGTAATGGAGCGCAAAGGCATCCTGATAGGAAATTTCTGCGCGTGTCTGATGGTTCGCAATCCAAGCCTTTTCTTTATGGCTTGCCTCTGAGATTTCTCCGGCGCTCATGTCAGCGAACAATTTGCAGACAGTCTCAACCGTGGCTATTTCCTTTTCGTCCAAGGCCGAATAGTCCGCTTCGGCGTTAATCTCAAGCTGTATGCCGCTCTGTCCGCTCGGATAGACAAATTCCTCCATTGAGATACCGGACATAGTTCCATACACAGTGCCCCATGACTCGGGAACCGGACCATATTGCAACGCTCGATATGACAGACCGGTTATGCCATAGCCATGTCTTTTATAATGGATGAAATCGGCATAGAACATAAGTTTGTTCATCTTTGTGACAAATGTTGAGCCAATTTTAGAGATTAACAAATGTCCGACCGCTGCGATCTTTTCCATCGAGAGCGAGCGATAGCCACTATAAACAGACGGTTGGTGTATCATTGCAAAATCACCGTCGGCATCATCGACTTTCTTGCGGATACGGTTGTACTCCTGCTCGGTCATATCGGCTCTGGAGGCCTCTATGAAGGACAAGAACACCGCTTTTTCTCTTGCGGCGATTATCGTGCGGGCATTTGAAATGCTCGGCACCTCTCCGTCCTCATACATACGATACTGGTTTATGCCGAAACCAAGTATCTGAGCCATCTTAGCGGCTGAAATACCATAATGTCTGCGCAGACCTGCTATTTCATCGGGGAATGGTATTCCATGCTTGGCACGGTACTGATTGTAAACCTGAAACAGATTGGCCTCGTCAAGTTCTGTTGTGGTCCACATCTCACCGTCCTCATCAATAATACCGGTATGTATATATGTAAACTCCTCCTTGCGGAAGGTTGCGGTTCTCTCTTCCTGAAAGAATTTCTCGCCGTTTGACAATACATTACTTTCCATTTGCGTCATCTTTTAGAGGGTAAGACATCGGATATTCGGCTTTGTGAAATGATATGCAGATAGTGTGTGCATTAGGTTTGCCGAGAGTAATTTTGATATATACCTCGTTTCCCCTGACATCCTTTCCGAATACCCACATTTCGCCTTGGCTGTTCAGCACATCCACGATGGGGCCTTCGGAGTAATCATAGCAATCCAGCTGCATGATGATTTCCAGACGCTGGCTTGGGGTTATTCCAAGTTCCAGCAGACTGTTCTGATTTTTTGACCTGTCATCACGAAAACGGATGCCGAAGATTTTAACCTTCAGGCTAAAATCTTCTAAGAATTTCTCGACTTGCTCCTTTGTTATCATATTGCAAAGTTACGAACTATTTTCAAATAATACAACTTTACCGTTGCATTTGTTCGTTATATCTGTGCTAATTCACCATGAAAGCTATTTCCGGGACAATGCCGTCTGCGGCGTTTGGAGCGGGTCCGGCACTGCCGCAGACCGCATTGTCCACGTATAAGAACGGGCTGAACACCGAGTGACGGATCGCCTGTGCAGGTTGCGCCACAAGTGTCGCTGTACCTGCTCCGTCTATTCCATCACTCCGTGTTCTTAACGCCCGCTCCACATCTGTACTCTGGGATTACACCTTATTATATAGAGGATTTCCATTTCAGTATGTCAGTTATTCAGTGTCTCC
>CANRPJ010000015.1 GCA_947632485.1 uncultured Muribaculaceae bacterium | reverse complement strand
AGTATACTACTCTTAGTCTTCGATTGCAGCCTGCGCCGCGGCTACGCGAGCAATAGGCACTCTGAAGGGTGAGCAGCTTACGTAGTTCATGCCAAGCTTAGCGCAGAACTTCACACTTGAGGGCTCTCCACCATGCTCACCACAAATACCTACTTTGAGGTCTGGTTTAGTAGCACGGCCTTTCTCTACACCCATCTTAACAAGCTGACCTACACCTTCCTGATCAAGCACCTCAAACGGATCTACCTTAAGAATACCAATTTCAGTATAATATTTGAGGAACTTCGGAGCATCATCACGGCTATAGCCAAATGTCATCTGGGTCAAGTCGTTGGTTCCGAACGAGAAGAAGTCAGCCACTTCTGCTATCTGATTTGCGGTAAGAGCAGCGCGAGGCACCTCGATCATCGTACCTACCTTATAGGGGATCGTGTCGGCTCTCTCATCAAATACCTTTGCGGCAGTAGCATTGATTATGTTAGCCTGATGCTCAAGCTCTTTAAGGGTTCCTACAAGGGGTACCATTATTTCAGGATATACCTTTATGCCCTTACGCTTACAGTCAAGAGCAGCCTCGAGGATAGCGCGGGTCTGCATCTCTGTAATTTCGGGATACGTGATACCCAAGCGGCAACCGCGATGACCAAGCATCGGGTTAAACTCTTCAAGCGAGTCAACCTTAGCCTTCACCTCAGCAAGAGTGATGCCCATATCATCGGCGAGCTCCTGCATTGTAGCGGTCTGATGAGGCACAAACTCGTGCAACGGGGGATCGAGCAAACGGATAGTAACTCCATAACCGTCCATAGCCTCGAAGATTCCCTCGAAATCACCTCGCTGCATCGGAAGAAGTTTATCAAGAGCCATGCGACGTCCTTCCTCATCGCTCGAAAGAATCATCTCACGCACAGCCTTGATACGGTTGCCTTCGAAGAACATGTGCTCCGTGCGGCAGAGACCGATACCCTGGGCGCCAAACTTACGCGCCTGAGTCGCATCGCGAGGAGTATCAGCATTCGTACGCACCAAGGTCTTTGCATATTTGCTTGCCAGATTCATGATAGCAGCGAAGTCGCCACCGATTTCCGGTTCAGTAGTGGGTACCTGTCCGTCATAAACCTCACCGGTGCTACCGTTAAGAGAGATCCAAGCACCTTCCTTGAAGGTCTTGCCACCACATTTCAGAGTCTTGGCTACATAGTCTACCTCGATTTCTCCTGCACCTGATACGCAGCACTTACCCATTCCGCGAGCCACCACGGCTGCATGGCTCGTCATGCCGCCACGCTTGGTAAGAATACCCTGTGCTGCCACCATACCGCGCAGATCCTCCGGAGAGGTCTCGATACGCACGAGCACCACTTTCTTCTTGCGCTCAGCCCAAGCCTCAGCATCATCAGCCGAGAATACGATATGTCCGGTAGCTGCACCCGGAGAAGCGGGAAGACCTTTCGCTACAACTGTAGCACGCTTCATAGCTGCCTTGTCAAAAATGGGGTGGAGCAGCTCATCAAGCTTCTGAGGCTCCATTCTAAGCAGGGCAGTCTTCTCATCGATTATTCCGTCGCGAAGAAGATCCATCGCTATGCGCACCATAGCCTCACCAGTACGCTTACCGTTGCGGGTCTGGAGCATCCAGAGCTTACCGTCCTGAATCGTGAACTCCATATCCTGCATATCCTTATAATAGCTTTCGAGTTTATGAGCTATAGCTATAAGCTCTGCTGCGCAGTCAGGCATGGTCTCTTCAAGCGAAGGATATTTCGTTCTGCGCTGTTCTTCTGAAATACCCTGAAGGGCAGCCCAGCGGCGTGATCCTTCGATAGTGATCTGCTGCGGAGTGCGGATACCGGCAACGACGTCCTCACCCTGAGCATTGATAAGATATTCACCGTTGAAAATATTTTCTCCAGTAGCGGCATCGCGGCTGAAGGCCACACCGGTAGCAGAATTGTTACCCATATTGCCATAGACCATATCCTGCACGTTCACAGCCGTTCCCCACTCTTCAGGAATCTGATTCATGCGACGATACACGATAGCACGCTCATTCATCCAACTGTCGAACACAGCGCAGATACCTCCCCAGAGCTGCTCCCAGGCACTCTCAGGAAAATCTTTACCGGTATAATCTTTCACGGCCTTTTTGAAGCGCTTCACGAGCTCCTGGAGATCCTCTACATCGAGCTCCGTATCAAATTCTACGCCTTTCTCCTTCTTTACCTGATCCATGATTGCCTCAAAAGGATCAATGTCGGTCTTCTTGGCGGGCTTCATTCCGAGCACTACATCGCCATACATCTGCACGAAGCGGCGGTAGCTATCCCATGCGAAACGCGGATTACCGCTCTTCTCTGCCATAGTAGCTACAGTAGCGTTATTCATACCGAGATTCAGCACGGTATCCATCATACCGGGCATCGATGCGCGTGCACCCGAGCGCACACTCACAAGAAGAGGATTTGAAGGATCGTCAAATTTCTTACCCGTAAGGCTTTCCACGTGTGCTATCGCTTTCTCAACGTCAGCCTTGATGTCGTCTACGACAGCGTCGCGGCCGTATTGGGTATATTCAGTGCAGACTTCAGTCGTAATTGTAAATCCGGGAGGCACAGGCATTCCAAGCAGATTCATCTCAGCCAGATTAGCGCCTTTACCGCCGAGCAGGTTTCTCATTCCTGCATTACCTTCTGCCTTACCATCGCCGAAGGTGTAAATTTTTTTAGCCATTCTCTATAATATTATGTATTTATCTTTTTATATTAAACGACAATCTCGTCGGTTTTGCTTTTGGGTAATCGCAAAATTAGCAATTTATCGTTAGATTTAGTTAATTTTGTAGAAAAATTAGTGGCAATGGGCCGAAAAAAGAAAGAACTTCCCCTTCTTGAGGGTATTGATATAGTAGATGTGGCTGCCGAAGGCAAAGCCATAGCAAAGGTTGAGCGTCCTGACCGACCCGGTCAGCAGATGGTGATTTTCATACCTTACGGAGCGCCGGGAGACATAGCCGACATTAAGATTGATAGAAAGAAGCACAGTTTTGCCGAAGGTCATATCGAAAGGCTTGTGAAGCCGTCGGAGATAAGGGTCGAACCCCGCTGCCGGCATTTTGGTATCTGTGGGGGCTGCAAGTGGCAACATCTTCCTTATGAAGCACAGCTTGATCTTAAACGCCGTCAGGTTGTAGATGCGCTCGACAGGATAGGCAAGGTAGAATATCCTGAGGTGAAATCTACGCTTGGCTCTAAGCAGCAATGGGGGTATCGGAATAAGATGGAATATACCGCCTGCGATAAGCGTTGGCGCACCTGGGAGGAGATGAGGAGTGCCGAAGCAGATGCTCCGGTGCTTCCCGCATTAGGCTTTCATATCCCAGGTGCCTTCGACAAGGTTCTTCACATCGAGGAGTGTCTTCTTCAGGAGGAGAAAGGCGACCAGATCCGGAATGCGATTTACGATTTCGCTGTGACCAATGGTCTCAGTTTTTTCAATATCCGTGATAACCACGGACTTTTGCGCACGGTGATGATCCGCACGGCATCGACTGGCGAGATTATGGTGTGCGTAGTGTTCGGAGAAGCCGATTCTGAGGGTATCAAGGCTGTGATGGAGATGCTCGAAGATAGATTCCCTGAGATAGATTCTCTACTTTATGTAGTAAATCTCAAACTCAACGACAGCATTACCGACCAGAAAGTAGAGGTCTGGAAGGGGCGCGACTATATCGAGGAGGAGATGGAGGGTCTGCATTTCAGGGTTAATGCAAAGTCCTTTTACCAAACTAATTCCGCACAGGCATATGAACTATATAAAGTAGCGAGAAGGTTTGCCGGTCTCGAGGAGAGGTCGGATTATCTTCCACTTGTATATGACCTTTACACGGGCACCGGAACTATTGCAAATTTCGTAGCCCGTAATGCCCGTAAGGTAGTTGGAATTGAATATGTGCCCGAAGCGATAGAAGACGCTAAGCTCAATTCAAAGGTCAATGGTATTGACAACACACTCTTCTATGCCGGCGACATGAAGAATGTGCTAACCGATTCTTTCATACAGGAACACGGGTGTCCGGAGGTTATGATTGTAGATCCTCCCAGAGCCGGAATGCACGAAGATGTGGTAAAGACTATTCTTCGCACTCTCCCCGGCGTGCTTGTCTACGTAAGCTGCAATCCGGCCACTCAGGCACGCGATCTCGCCTTACTTAGCGAAGCATACGAGATTACTGATGTTCAGCCGGTTGATATGTTTCCTCACACTCATCATGTGGAAAACGTAGTACGTCTCCAACTGCGGCCTCAAGGTTCCAGATAGCTATTCCAAGATCAATTTCCCGATCTTTAGCGCTCTCCGGCAGGAATGCCACAATCTTGTTGTCGCTGTCGAGCGTAAGCCTGACAGGACGTTTGTTAAGTGCCGACGGTGCTGTCAGCAGTGCCTTAAGAGCTGTCTCCAAAGCGGGCTGCTTTATTAGCGCCTCATCAAGAGAAATTCCTTTATCTACATAAAACGCTTTCCAGTCCGGCTCCTTGCGATGGATTATTTTTGTTATGATCCTATCCATCGCGCGCTTTTTATCTTTCTCTGCGTAGCCAAGGAGAACTACAAAAAGGATTTTCCAGTCAGCCCTAATCTGGACCGGAACTGAAGCCGCATCGAAAGTGCCTCCTACGAAACAAGTGCCGAGTCCGAGTTCTACAGACTTCATAACTAACTGTTCAGCAAAGTAGCCGGCTTTCCTCAATGTGCAGGGATATGATTTGTCGACAACTGCCGCGATATAGTTGCGTGGATTGCTGAAAAATCCGTAGCTCTTCCTGAAGCCTCGGAAAGCAGAATCATCGTTAACCACGAGCTGGAAGTGCATTCCGGCCTCGTGTGTGTTGATGTCCGTTATCTCCGCCTTGAGGCTCCGCAAAATAGAATCGGGCAGAGGCTCCGGAGAAAAAGATCTCACCGAATGCCTTTGCCCGAGTTGTTCCAGAGTCATCATTATCAATAAGCTACATCAAAGTTGCTTAAGAAATCGACTGTCTTTGCGATGTAGTCGGCCATTACTACATCATCTTCTACAAATGGCACCTTCTCACGATAAGCAGAAATCACGCTCTCAATATATGGCGATGATTTGAGCGGACGACGGAACTCTACAGCCTGAGCCGCATTCATGAGTTCGATGCAGGCTATCAGCTGCAGGTTAGCAATGATGTGGTGAAGTTTAGTTGCTGCATTAGCACCCATCGATACCAGATCTTCCTGACCGTTAGAGCTCACGATGGAATCGCAGGAGGCCGTCCAGCTATACATCTTGTTCTGACTAACCATTGAAGCTGCCGCATACTGCGGAATCATGAATCCGCTGTTGAGACCCGGCTTAGCCACGAGGAACTCAGGAAGACCTCGCTGGCCACTTATAAGCTGAGCTACACGACGCTCCGAGATATTTCCCAGCTCATGGAGAGCCACGCCCATATAATCGAACGCCAGAGCCAAAGGCTCGCCATGGAAATTACCTCCCGACACCACCAGATCATCGTCAGGGAACACCGTAGGATTGTCAGTAACAGAATTGATTTCCGTATGAAGCACATCAGTTACGTGGCGGAGAGCATCTTTCACGGCACCATGCACTTGAGGAATGCAGCGGAAAGAATAGGGATCCTGCACATGATCCTTCTTCTGAGCTATTATCTCGCTACCCTCAAGCAATTTCCTGTATACGGCGCCCGTTTCGATCTGACCGGCATGGGGACGCACCATCTGGATGCACTCCCAGAAAGGCTCAATACGACCGTCGAAGCCATCGAGCGACATAGCACCAAGCATATCGAAGCATTTCACGAGATGCCAGCCATCAATAAGAGCCTTAATACCGTTAGCGCTCATAAACTGGGTGCCGTTGAGCAGCGCCAGACCTTCCTTCGATTTCAACGTGATGGGTTTCCAGCCTAAGATATTGAGTACTTCGCTGCCGCGCGTTCTCTTACCTTTGTACATCACCTCTCCCTCACCAATGAGCGGAAGGAAAAGATTAGCGAGAGGGGAGAGATCGCCTGAAGCTCCGAGCGAACCTCGATCGTAGACCACCGGCATCACACCTTCATTGTAGAAATCCAGAATACGCTCTACAGTTGCGACCTGGACTCCACTAAATCCCATTGAAAGCGCATGCGCCTTAAGCAACAGCATCAGACGAACTACCGTTTCGTCAACCGGAGTCCCGACACTGCAGGAATGACTCTTTACCAGATTCTCCTGCAGCTTGGTCAAATCCTCACGGGAGATGTGCTTGTTGCAAAGCGATCCAAAACCGGTAGTAACGCCATAGATAGGCACGGTATCATGATCTGTCTTAGCATCAAGATAATCCCTGCATTTCTGTATTCTCTTCTTAGCTTCTTCCGACAATTTCAGCTTAGTGCCATCTTTTATAATCCTTTCAATCAGATTATAATCGAGCGCCGAAGAACCTATCTCATACATTTCAAGCTTCTCCATGGCCTTCAGATCTTGACGGAAGTAAGCAAAGCGCTCTCCTTGCTTTCAGCTTCATCATGAAGGCTCTGGCACTCCTTGCTGAGCTTCTCTACAACTTCCTGGTCTTTCAGGGAGCTAAGGTTTATTCTAACATTCAAAATGGCTCCGAAGGCTGCTGTGCGGGCACACATCATAGCCACACAGGCATCGGTCACTGCATTCTGATTGCCTTTCTCAGCTACAATGCGGATATCGTCCATGATACCTACGGCTGTACGGGCTACCTCAAGAGGCACTTCAGCAGCTTTCAAAGTAGCAGTCTGGATAGCCTCGGAGCGCGCAGATTTCTCTTCATCAGTTTCCTTCGGCATCTTGAAAGCCTGGAACACCACATTATATGCATCAGCATCCTCGTCGATGTAATTCAGGAATTTCTGCTGCGCATCAGCCATACGGGCACCAATTCCCTTCATTTCATCTTCTACTTCCACATATTTTTTTCGTCCTATAGTCAGGCCGGTTACCATCTCTGCCAAAGCTGACGAAAGCGCGCCGCAGAGAGCTGCTATACTGCCGCCGCCAGGAACCGGATCATTTCCACACGTTTTTGCAAGAAACTCTTTAAGAGTAAGATCCTGAAGCTTCATTTTAAATCAATCTAAAGTTTTTGGTATTAGTTATTCGATACGATGCGTCCATCATGAATTGTTGTATTCACACAATTCATGCCCACATAGTAGGGGAGCATATTATAGTCATCATAATCAAGCATCACGAGGTCGCCACGCTTGCCTACTTCAATAGAGCCAATCTCATCAGCCATTCCTACAGCGGCAGCTCCATTTAGAGTTAGGGCAGTGATCACCTCCTCGATTGTCATGTTCATGTAGATGCAAGCCAGAGCTATCATCAGAGGTATCGAGCCGGAGAAGCAACTTCCTGGATTAAGGTCGGTAGCCAAAGCTACTGCGGCTCCAGCCTCTATGAACTTTCTTGCCGGAGCATAGGGCTCCTTGAGCGCAAATGCAGTAAGGGGCAGCAGGGTAGCGATAGTGCCGTTTTCAGCCATGCTTTTGATTCCGGCATCGCTCACGTGGAGAAGATGATCGGCTGATACAGCTTTCAATTCTCCTGCCAGTTCGCCGCCTCCGAGCGTCACTATCTCATCTGCGTGGAGCTTAAGCTCGTATCCTTCTTTACGCGCAGCTTCAAGCAAACGGCGCGAATCTTCAAGCTCAAACACATCTTTTTCGCAGAATACATCGCAGAATTTTGCAAGATCCTTGAATTCAGGAAGTGCCTCGCGTATCAGATAGTCAACATAATCCGATGTTCGACCCTGAAATTCAGGGGGCAAAGCGTGAGCGCCAAGGAAAGTAGGCACAATATCAACCTTCTGCTTCTTCTTGCGCAGATTGTTTATAACCTTGAGCATTCGCTTTTCGGTCTCGAAATCAAGTCCGTAGCCACTTTTAGCCTCTACTGTGGTCACACCCATCGCACTCATCTTATCGATGAAGATCTGAGCCTGAGCAGCCATCTTTTTGCCGGATGCCTCGCGCGTACGGTTCATACTGGAGCGTATTCCTCCTCCCGCATTCATGATTTCCATATAAGTGGCGCCCCGCAGACGCATGGCAAACTCACCGGCTCTATAGCCGTCGAAAATCATGTGGGTATGGCTATCTACGAAACCGGGAAGCACGACCCTGCCCTCGGCATCAATCAGATTAACCTTACTTTTCTTATAGTACGTAGCCTTCGAAGCGTCACCCACATAAGAAATGCGCCCGCGAGTCAGCACTATAGTGGCATCTTCGATCACATTCAGCTTGCCCATCTGGTCACCCTTCAAGGCCGTTCTGCCCATCGGGGTAACCACTTTGGCATGCTCTATTACAAGAGGTTTCATGATTTATTCCTCCATGATTCTCGATTCCAGCACCTGGCTTACGCTGAATCCTTCAAGACCGAGATAATATTCAGCGGTATCCAGCAGGGCAGCCATCGGAACCAGACCAACTATCTCACTTCCGGCAATAGTCACGCCCCAACGCTGAGCCTCGAATTTCACTGTCTCAAACACACGGTAGAGAGCCGTACGCGTGAAGTCGGTCATATTGATTGACACCTGAACGATACCGCGGTCAGCAAGATCTACGCCCATAGCCTTGCAGAAACGGAAGCCGCCATTGATATGACGGATCTTCTTGCTGATTGCAGTAGCGATATCCAGGCGGTTGGTATTGAGATTAATATTGTAGGCCACCAGAGGCATACGTGCACCGATTGCTACGGTTCCGGCAGTGGCGTGGCGCTCAGCGGGTCCGAAATCAGGCTTCCACTCCGGCTCCTTGATCTTGAGTTCCATTCCCTCGAACTCTCCCTTGCGGATAGATGCGAGATTTTCACGATGAGGCGCAGAAGCGCTTTTCTCATAGAGGAAAACCGGCACTCCATAAAGACTGGCTACCTGCTCGCCAACCTCTTTCGAGAGGGCGATACAATCTTCCATCGAGCTATTGCGGATAGGAATGAAAGGAATCACATCAACTGCTCCCATACGGGGATGCTGACCCTCGTGCTTGGTAAGATCTATGAGTTCTACAGCTTTACCTACCGCAGCAAGCACTGCTTCCTTCAGAGGCTCACGCTCTCCGACTACCGTCACCACAAGCCTATTGTGGTTCTCATCGTTGCTATAGTCAAGCAGTTTCACACCTTTACGACCGCGGAAGTTGTCTACGATCTGCTCTATTTTTGCCTGGTCGCGGCCTTCGCTGAAATTAGGCACGCATTCGATTATCTGATTCATAATGTTTTGAGTTAGTTGTTTTTACAATTATTTGTTAATAAGTTCTTTAAGATAAGCGTCGTCGGCTATGTAAGGCTCGGTGATCATAAAGCCATTTTTCGCCTGAGTGTCATTCCATTCCTTGACGGTACTCATAGCGTTGGCATTGCGGGCCCAGGAGCGTCGGGCCACACCGCCCATCACGTCCCAAAGCATCGCATTTTTAAGGATTTCATCTGCGCGCTCAGAGCCATCAAGCACCATTCCGAAACCACCGTTTACCGCCTTTCCGATTCCAACGCCACCACCATTATGCAGAGCCACAAGACTCATTCCGCGGGCACAGTTACCTGCGAAACACTGCACAGCCATATCGGCCATCACATTGGAACCATCTTTTATATTCGACGTTTCACGGAAAGGGGAGTCAGTGCCGCTCACATCGTGATGGTCACGTCCGAGCATTATCGGTCCGACCTCTCCCTTACGCACCATATCGTTGAATTTAAGAGCTATCTTCAGGCGACCCATAGCATCTTGATACAGGATTCGTGCCTGAGTGCCCACTACCAGGGCATTCTTTTCAGCATCTCTGATCCAATTATAGTTATCGCGGTCTTGTCCACGACGGTTCACATCGATACATTCCATTGCAGCATGATCCGTCTTGACGAGATCCTCGTGATTACCACTGAGGCATACCCAGCGGAAAGGACCGTAGCCGAAGTCGAAAAGCATCGGACCCATAATGTCTTCTACGTAGGAAGGCCAGATGAAACCATCTTTCTCATCAATTCCGTTTCGGGATATCTCTTTTACACCGGCATCATAGATTGCCTTCATGAAAGAGTTTCCATAGTCGAAGAAATAGGTACCTTTCTCCACCAATGCCTTTATCGCCTCATAGTGACGACGCAGAGACTCATCTACTTTATGGCGGAATTCCTCCGGATTGGTGTGGAGAAGCTCTGTGCGCTCTTCAAATGTGAGCCCAGCAGGGCAGTAGCCGCCTTCATATACGGCGTGGCACGATGTCTGATCGCTCAGCAGGTCAATATGCTTATCATTCTTTACGGCATACTCAAGCAGATCCACCACATTTCCATGGTAGGCTATTGAAAGAGGTTTACCTTCAGCCATAGCCTTCTCAGCCAGTTCAAACGCTTCAGGCACACTTTCGGTCACGACCTGAACCCAACCCTGACCATGTCGCGTAGCTATGCGTGAAGAATCGACCTCTGCTATAACGGAAGCAGCTCCGGAGATATCGGCAGCTTTCGGCTGGGCTCCGCTCATACCTCCAAGACCCGATGACACGAAGAGTCGACCGCGCAAGTCGCCATCTTCAGGAATGCCGAGTTTGAGGCGTCCGGCATTGAGCAGAGTATTGAAAGTACCATGCACGATTCCCTGAGGACCGATATACATCCAGCCGCCGGCAGTCATCTGTCCATAGTTAGCCACACCCATCTGCATCGCCTCGTGCCAATCATGAAGGTTGTCGAAAAGGCCCACCATCATCGCATTGGTTATGATTACACGCGGAGCATCAGGCCGCGAGGGGAACAGGCCGAGCGGGTGACCACTCTCTACCACTAAAGTCTGATTCTCAGTCAGCTCTTCAAGATATTTCTTAATAAGACGATATTGCAGCCAGTTTTGAGCTACCTGACCGGTCTCACCATAAGTAACCAGTTCATAGGGATATAGGGCAATGTCGAAACAGAGGTTATTATCGATCATCACCTGGAAAGCTTTTCCAGCAAGACATTTACCCTTGTATTCATCAATGGGTTTCGCCTTAAGGTCTCCCTGAGGACGCCAGCGGTAAGCATAGATACGCCCCCGGGTGCGCAACTCCTCCAAAAACTCCGGAGCAACCTTTTCATGCAATTCTACAGGGAGATAACGGAGGGCATTCTTTAGGGCGGTCACCGTTTTTTCAGGTGTGAGGGTATAACCGCGATCTGGAGCGCGACGGATTCCTTCTACAAATGTAGGCATCGGTGGGAGTTCGCTACCGAGCCTTATTCTTTCTACTTCCATAAATATCGTATATAGATTTAAAGGTTGCTAATTTGCAACAAAGTTACAAAAATTTTACGGGACTCACAACCAATTTTTACAAGCTTTCCTTACACTCGCATTAGCGCTTGATAATCAGTTCTTCAAGAGGTCTCTTAGGCACATGATGCCGGCTCTGGTCATCACGATAGTATTTGAAAGACGCATCTTCACTGCCGTCCATATCCTCAAGCACTACTTCTTCAGCAGGATAACCAATAGCCACCACATAGCGGGGCTTCATCGATTCAAGCAACTGGAGACGCTGTGAAACCTCCTTCAAATTAAACGATTTTATAATGCAGCAACGGAGTCCGAGAGCTGTAGCTCCTAAAGTTATAGCCTGAAGCTGCAGGCCGTCGTCACACAGGCAGTTTTCCCCATATCTGGTATCAAGACATTGCACCAGATAGGCCGTAGGTCTCTCAGCAGGCTCCGGGCCGTCCCAGTCAGAATAGTAACCTGCCCATTTCAGCGTCGGAAACAGCAGATCCAGTTCATGCTCATCTGAAACCAATCGGTATTTCAGTGGCTGCAGGTTGCGCCCGGAAGCACAATAACGGGTAAGCTCTACAAGTTGCTGTAGGGTAGTATCATCAATCTTACGCGATGCATCGAAACGACGAAAGGTACGATCCTGAACGAGCAGATTCCTAAGGAAGTCGAAAGCAGTATCCATATTTCTAATTATTTTTGACCAAAGATAGTAATATTTGACCACGCATCAAAATATCGCGAAAAACCTGATGGAATCAGGGCAGCCGACGTGATATCCTATTGGAAATAGCATTTTTTAAGAAATTTTTCTATTCTTTCATTTGCTCTTTGCTATAAGTTGTAGTATCTTTGCACCACACTAATGAAACGTTATTCTAATCTAACTTATCCGCCTATCGACACACTTCTACCCCAAAATAAGTGAAGAGAGGTAAAACATGGAAAATCTTATTGGCCTTAGCGACGATAAGTTGGTGAAGGCTTACGCGGATGGTAACAACGAAGCTTTCGATGCGCTGCTGAAGCGTCATCAGGCGCGGGTGTTCAATTTCATACTTAAAGTGGTGAAAGACGAAGATGTCGCCAACGACATCTTTCAGGAAACTTTTATAAAGGCCCTTCTCACTATCAAGCAGGGCCGATATACTGAGACAGGGAAGTTCGGAGGCTGGCTCTCCAGAATAGCCCATAATCTGATAATTGACTACTACCGTCAGGAAAAATCAGAGAATCTGCAGTCGACTGATCTTAACGATACGGATATTCTGAATCGGAAAGAGCTTTGCGGAGGCACGATTGAAGACCGGATGGTAGAGGAGCAGACGCGCGATGATGTCAAGGGTCTGATAGATCAACTCCCGGAGCTCCAGAAGGAAGTTCTGAAGATGCGCTATTATCAGGGACTGTCATTTAAGGAAATAGCTAAGATTACTGATGTCAGCATCAACACTGCATTAGGACGCATGCGCTATGCCCTGATCAATCTGCGCCGTATGGCAGCGGAGCAGGAGGTGGCATTATACCAATAATAAATCCGAACAAGGTATAATAAAATAAAAACGGAGCCGTTATATTAGCAGAAACAAAATTCTGCCAAATATGTCGGAATCCCCAATAAATGAACCCCAGCCGGAATCGTCAGGCGATGGTTTCCCCCAGGCTCTGCCACGCCCGGCTACTCTAATCTGCCTGAAACAATTTGCAAGGGCTTGTGCTACTGTAACAGCAGCTACTGACCCTTTTTTCTGGATAGCAAACTGACTTCCCGATTCCTTTATTTGAAGGAGTCGGGAAGATCGTTTTCATAAAGCACTGTATCACCGGGCTTCAGCAGAGTGGCGAGAAGTGACTGAGCCTCTGCAAATGAAGCCACATCTTTCACATCGGCCTCAGCCATTCCGCCTTCTACGGCTCCACTATGAATAGCGTCTCTGTTATGGCGTCCTACAATTATTGCTATATCTACATTGGGAGCCATAGCCTTGCCAAACTCATAGTTCAGTTGCTCCTGGCGGTCACCAAGCTCTACCATTCCGGGAGTGACGATTATGCGCCGGCCATCGGTGAAACGACCCAGCACATCGAGAGCCATTTTTGAACCCGTAGGATTGGAATTGAAAGCATCGTCGATTATCGTAACGCCTCCGGGAGTATGCTTCATACTGAGACGATGCTCTACCGGCTCTATTGAAGCTACTGCATAGGCTATGCGCTCTTTGGGCACTCCAAGATAGATTGCCACAATCACAGCTGCCACAAGATTTGAGATATTGCAGTCGCCTACAAGCTTGGTCTTCAACTCGAGATCAAAGCCATTGGGACCCTGCACCCGGAATGTACAGCCGCGTTTGTCGTAGCTTATCTCTACGGCACGATAGGCAGCCTCGTTATGAGGAGATGTGGAATAGCGCACACATTCCACATTTCTGACATTGCGGTTGGCACACCATTGAAAGTCATTGTTAATCACTGCAAGTCCATCGGCAGGAAGCGAATCGACAAGTTCAAATTTTGTAGCCTGCACATTCTCGATAGTCTTGAAGGTATCGAGGTGCATCGGACCAACTGCAGTAACAATACCGATACCTGGATGCACAAGATCGCAAATCTCCTTAACATCACCGCTTTGCTTGGCTCCCATCTCGCAGATGAATACCTCGGTATAGGGCTTCATCATCTCTCTTACCGTGCGCACAACGCCCATTGTCGTATTGTATGAGCCCGGAGTCATCAGCACATCGAATTTCTCCGATAGAATACGCTCAAGATAATGCTTAGTGCTTGTCTTTCCGTAAGAACCGGTAACGCCAACAACCTTAAGATCAGGCATAGACCGAAGAATGCGCGCCGCATCATCGATATATTTTTTGCTGATCCCTTTCTCTACAGGCACAAGAAGCCAGACTGCAGCAATAACCAAAGCCCATGAGAATACGGTGATAAGGAAAAGAATAGCCAGAGGTAATGCCGACAGATTGCGATCACCTGCCTCTGGAGTTATAAACACTACGGCTGCCATGAATCCGGCAAGAGCCAGCACACCTGTCAGCGTGTAGATGCGCCATACTCGTTTGGTGAATACGAGCGGCTTCTTGAATTTTCGGGTAGCGATTACTCCAGTTTTCGCTAAGGCTACCGCTCCGGCAACCAATAAGGCGAACTGAAATGGAATGATTGTAGTGAAGAGCATGAAAAGCACCACAATATCAATCAGTCTCCACGTAGTGACCATATTTTTGTCGAGCCAGCGCCAGTAGCGGGAAATCCGATAGCTGTTCTGCTGCAACATATGGATATCGCTCTTGAAATTCAAAAGCATATAGATCGCGCAAATGGCGTAGACTATTATAAGAAAGGGGCTCATGAGAGTTCTTTTTTGAAAAATTCTTTAATCACGGCTTTGAAGCCAATCGGATTGTCGAGGAAAGAATAATGGCCGCAGTCCGGAAACGCCACCAGACCGGCATCAGGTATCAGACGCTCCATTGTCTTAGCATCTGAGAGGGGAGTGGCGGTATCGTTCTCACCCCATACCAAGAGGGTAGGAGCCTCTATTTTGGGCATCTCGGATTTCAGATCTTCATTAACACAACGGCTAAGGATATTGCGCATCATGGGTGAGGCTGCCTTCCAGTCGGCGGAACTCCATTTATATCTGTAATGATCGATAACCTTATTGCCTGCCTTATTTCCCAGCAGCACAGGAGCTATCTTCTTAATCTGCTTGAAAACCCTTTGCTTAAGGTTTTTCTTGGGATTCTCATTTTTTATTCCGGCAGCATCAACAAGCACCACTTTCCTGACCGGCTTTCGCGATGCCATTAGTATGGAGATGCGGCCACCAAAAGAGTGGCCTATAAGAGAAATATCTTTGAGACCGAGCTTCTCTACGAATTTCTCTATCACCTGCGTATATGCTTCAACTCCCCATACATCAGGAGGCTCAGGGGTATCCCCGTGGCCGGGAAGATCAATGGAGAAGACGCGCATTCCTGGCTCCAGTATGCGAGCCACGGAAGCCAGTGTCTCGCCCTTGCAACCCCAGCCGTGAAGGAGCAATACGGGCAGACCTTTCGCATTTCCGCTTTCCGAATAGGCTACCTTAAGGCCATCTATATCAATAGTTTTTTTCATTTTAATCAAAGTTACTTGCGTGCAGGATTTTTCGGAAACCAGCCCTTCTTCACTCGTTCTTCCTGCTCCTTAACTTCCTTTATGCTCCAAAAGCAGCTAAATGCCGTGACACCCAGTAAAGATGACACCAAAGCATTAGCCACGAGGGGAGTGGCTATAAGAAAAATAAGTCCGGCTGCCATAAACCACCAGCGGCATCGCTGGCCGAAATAGTATTCTCCCTTGATTACCAGAGGGTGGAAAAGTCCAATTATGAGAAACGTAGCCAACCCGATAATCAGCCCGTCGAAATGCAAAGATTTTATAGTTTCTACTACCATATTTTAAGCTAATAGAGTGCGAAGTTACAGATTTTTTCGTTAACTTTGCGATAGTAATCCTCATTAGAAACGGTAATAGATTTTTGTTATGACAGGTTCCCAAAATCATGAGTATGAATATCGCGGCGCAGCGATGAATGGTTTTCTCACTATAGCGCTCGCAGTCATTATCCCGGCAATAGCTGTATTGGCTATAATTTTCGGTGGTGACGAGCATTTGGGGTTGAGTATCGGAGTAGCTTTGCCGATGTTTATTCTGGAGATAATTTTCCTGGTGGGCTATTTTACCCAGGAACCGAATCAGGCAAGAGTGATGATTTTCTTCGGTAAATACAAAGGAACGTTTCGAAAAGTGGGATTCTTTTGGGCCAATCCTTTCATGAACCGCGTAAAGCTCTCATTGAGAATACGTAACATGGATATTGCCCCGATAAAGGTGAATGATAAGGTCGGCAATCCGGTTCTTATCGGAATGGTGCTTGTATGGAAAATTAAAGATACTTATAAAGTTGTTTTTGATCTTGACAGCCAATCGCTTGGTGGCACCGGTACCCATGTAAGGACTTCAGCTCTTGATAATTTTGTAAGGATCCAGAGCGACGCAGCTCTTCGCGAAGTGACAGGGCAGTTCGCCTACGATCAGACAGAGAGCGATTTAGAGGCGATAACGCTGCGCGATGGAGGTGAAACCATCAATAATCTGCTCGAGCACAAGATCAATGAGCGACTCGCTATGGCCGGAATTGAGGTTGTGGAAGCGCGCCTGAACTATCTCGCTTACGCACCTGAGATTGCAGCGGTAATGCTACGCAGACAGCAAGCCTCAGCGATAATTACCGCACGGGAAAAGATTGTGGAAGGAGCCGTATCTATGGTAGAAATGGCTCTGAAGCGTCTGGAAAAGGATCAGGTAGTAAATCTATCTGAAGAACGCAAAGCAGCAATGGTAAGCAATCTTCTGGTTGTGCTTTGTGCAGATGAAGCGGCTCAGCCGGTTCTCAATACAGGTAATGCCTGATAATTCTGATTCAACAGATTCGGAGGGGTTTCGACTCCTCCGAATCTCCCCCTCTCCTTTTGGAACATAATCGGTATTATGTTAAATAGACTTAGTGGGATTATCCTCATTTGTAATGTCAAATCCTAATATCTCCCTGAGAGCCTTATGATTGGTACATTCTCTCTATCACATTAGAGATAGTCTTTAAATGTGCTTTTATTACCGATTTGGTCGCCATACCCTTTTTATGTTACTTTGCACCTATGATATTAGCCGCAGGAATTATTTATAGCCAGGAGTATTTGGAATCTCTTTTTGGCCCAACCTCTCCTCGAACATATTTTTACTCTTATCTTACAGCTTTCTTGATTATTCTATTTGTGGTTGTCGGTATGTATTGTGAGAAGAAGCTAAAGAAAATGCAGAAAGAGGAGCAGAAAAAGGATTCTCAAGACAACAAGATTTGCGACAGAGATAAAAAATAATTTCTTCTCTGCTTATTTTTTCTTTGAGCTGCCAGAAGCGAGCCTAACACCCTAATGGCGTTCCACTACAAGCTACAAAAAACAAAAGGAGCTGACCATTTTTCTTAGCCAACTCCCCTCTTGTTCTTAGATTTATTCTTAAGGAATAACCCGGTTGCGGAGCCAGGATTCAAGCTCAGAAGTCCATTGCGGATAATAAAGGAAGCCATCGTCATAGCCCCAGCCATGACCACCGGTTGGATAAACGTGAAGCTCGTATGGCACCTTAGCGGCTGATAGAGCCGATGCATAGCGGAGTGAGTTCTCAAGAGGAACCGTTGCATCGTCGGCGCTAACGGCTATGAAAGCCTCTGGTGTTGACGACTGTACTCGTGTCTCCATTGACCATGCTCTCCTATCAGCCGGAGTTGCCGTGGCACCAAGCAGTTTCTGGGCTGAGACTTCATGGGTCACTCCCTCTTCCATCGTAATTACAGGATACAAAAGAATCTGAAAATCAGGTCGCTGAGTAGAATTCTCCCAAAGATTGGAAGCCGTAGCGGCGAGATGCCCGCCTGCCGATGAGCCCATAACTCCCACCTTAGCGGGATCCACTTTCCAGTTGACAGCGCTATCACGCACTAACTCAAGAGCTTTACGCACATCGCTCAACGGAACTTCACGATGACCCTCCGGCATTCTATATTGAAGCACACAAAACGTAACTCCTAACCGGTTGAACCAACGTGCCATATCAGTGCCTTCATAATCCATAGCGAGGCCCTGGTACGCGCCGCCAGGAAGAGCTATAATTGCTACCCCGTTGGGCTTTGACGCCCGATACACCTTCAGCTTGGCATCTACAATACCTGTAGCCCACGAAGGGTCTTCTTTCTGCTTGGCGCGATCAAGACCGCTACTGTTAGGAGCACCGTTCGGCCACAGATCAATCACGATCGGACGCGCAGCCTGAGCCGATAAAATTGCCGATAAGGCGGCAAGGATAAAGATAAATCGTTTCATATAGCTTTATGATTTATTATTTCTCGTGTAGAAAATAGTCTCTATCGCTTTATTTTCGCTGCTAAGTTACCAATAATCCCCTGCCGATGCAACCCTACTTTGCTACCCTCAGTGAAAATTACTAAATTTGCGCATTGACAACAATAAAAACATTCATAATGAAAATCCGTCCTATTTTCTTTGCATGGATTTGTGCCGCCGGTTTGCCGCCTATAATGGCTCAGACCCACGCGCCTCTCACGCCGGTATCCTTTGAGAATGTTGATCTTAAAGACAACTTCTGGCAGCCGAGATTAGTGACTCAGAAAACTACCCTTGTGCCCTTCGCTCTGGAGAAAACAGCACCAGCTGTTGAAAATCTTCGGCGCGTAGCAGCCTGGCTTAAAGAGGGCAAGAAGCAAAAACTCGAACCGCTCCCCCGCTACGTCTCCTCAGATCTTTTCAAGGTTATGGAGGGAGCCGCCTATCTGCTCAAAGGTGGCGACGATCCGGAGCTTGAGCGTACGATGGACGAGATTATCGATGTGATTGCTGATGCTCAGATGCCTGACGGTTACATTTATGAACTCTTCTCCGTGCCCTCCGATATGCGTGAGCTTGGCTGGGGAGCCGGAGATTCACCTTATTCTTTTGTAGTTCATAGCCATGAGCTCTACAACATGGGCCACATGTATGAGGGCGCCGTAGCCTATTGGCGGGCTACGGGAAAGCGCAAATGGCTCGATGTGGCAGAGAAAAATGCGCGTCATATCAACCGCGTATTCTTTGAAGGCGACCCTGCCTATAATGGCGGAAAACCCGTGAATCAGGCTCCGGGCCATGAGGAGATTGAACTGGCACTCGTAAAGCTCTGGCAGGCCACCGGCGACACTCTCTACCTCAATATGGCCAAGAAATTTATCGATGTGCGTGGGGTAACCTACCGCCCGGAAGGCGATGGAGTGATGGCTCCGTCCTATGCGCAGCAACATCTGCCCGTAAGAGATCAGCGCACAGCCGAGGGTCATTCCGTAAGAGCCATGTACCTCTACTCAGGAATGGCCGATGTGATGGGAGCTACAGGCGATACTACGCTGAATCCGGCTCTCCAGAGTATATGGCATAATTTCGTTGATCGCAAGATGCATATCAACGGAGGTCTTGGAGCGATTCCCGGAATTGAGGGATTCGGACCCGACTACGATCTTCCTAACAAAAACACTTACGACGAAACCTGTGCCGCAGTTGGCAATGTGCTCTTCAACTATCGTATGTATCTCGCCTCCGGCGATGCCAAATACCTTGATGTAGCAGAAACGGCACTCTACAATAATGTTCTGGCAGGCGTAAATCTGGAAGGAAATAAGTTCTTCTACGTCAATGTGCTTGAGGCAGACGGCA
This sequence comes from uncultured Muribaculaceae bacterium, assembly GCA_947632485.1. GTDB lineage: Bacteria > Bacteroidota > Bacteroidia > Bacteroidales > Muribaculaceae > Lepagella. The sequence goes on along the minus strand of CANRPJ010000015.1, from coordinate 43,499 downwards.
GAAAAAACTTCAACCACGGCCGTGCAGGACGCTCCCCCTGGTTCGGCACAGCCTGCTGCCCTTCCAACCTTGCGCGTCTGCTGCCACAGGTGGCCGGTATGGTTTATTCTCACAGTGACGATGCAATATATTGCGGCCTCTATGCTGCCTGCGATACGGAGATACCCCTTGCGGGCGGCAACGTGGCTCTGCGCCAGCGTACTGCTTATCCTTTCTCAGGTTCCGTGCAGCTTGAGGTAGATCCGGAAAAAGCTGACCAGGAGTTTGCTATAAACCTTCGCATTCCGACCTGGACTGGCGATCGTTTCGTACCCGGAGAGCTCTATAGATTTGTGAATGCTGCTCCGGCCCCCTGCACAATCACCGTCAATGGTCAACCCTTGAAAGCCGACACTTCTAATGGCTTTGCGAAAATCAGGCGCAAATGGCGTAAAGGCGATGTAGTTCAGCTAAATATGCCCATGCCCGTAAGATATTCAAAAGCAGATCCACGGGTAGAAGCTGACAGGAACCGTGCTTGCGTCACTCGCGGTCCCCTGCTCTACTGCGCAGAAGGATTCGACAATGAATACCCGGCTTCCGCCTATGTGCTCGACAATCTTGAAGCCCAGGGAAGTATCGGAAATATGGTAGGACCCCTTATGGGAAATATCAGCACTATCATGCTTTCAGCCGAAGCAGTAACCGATGGCGGAATGGAGTCGGCACGCCTCACTCTAATCCCCTACTACGCATGGAATAACCGTGGTGACAACGGCACAATGTGCGTATGGTTTGCCCTTGATGAAGCTACCGCCTTGCAGGGACTTGTCAGAACAGCACCAAATGTAGCAGATGTAACAGCTTCCTACACATGGTCCGGTGATGATGTTCTGGCAGTAGCCGACGGACAGGTGCCCAAGAACTCAGCTGATGGCTCAGTGCCCCGATGGACGAGCTGGCCGAAGAAGGGAGAGAAGCAACAGGTTGAAATCAAGCTGAAGAAAGAGCAGCCCGTTGAGAGCGTATCGGTCTATTGGTACGATGATGCCGGCGGTGTTCAGGTACCCGCCTCCTGGAGTGCCGAATATCTTGAAAACGGCAACTGGGTGCCTTTCGAACTCTATACTACAGACCTCTATGGAGTTCAGAAAGATCAATACAACGTGATCCACCCCGCGAGTCCGATAAAGACCGAAGCCGTGCGTCTTATTTTTCTCCTAAGGAAGGAGCTACAGTTGGAATCCTTGAAACAGTAATAGAATGAATACAACAATGAAAAAAACAGCTGCCGTGGTGCTTACAGCTCTGGCAGCCCTCTTGCCTGCAGCCGCGGGTGCCCAGAATTCCGACTGGGCTCATCTCCGCCGCTTCCGCGAAGCCAACAAAGAGCTGATGAAGACCCCCGACGACCGTCGCGTGGTATTCTACGGTAACTCGATCACCGAAGGCTGGCCTACGGCTCACCCTGCTTTCTTTGAAGATAACCATTTCGTAGGCCGCGGAATCAGCGGGCAGACTACCTACCAGTATCTGGTGCGCTTCCGTCAGGACGTGATCGACATGAAGCCACAGTTAGTTGTGATCAATGCTGCAACAAATGATGTGGCTGAAAACAACTATCCCTACGATGAGGCTGCTACAATGGGCAATATCATCAGCCTTGTAGAGCTCGCCGAGGCCAACGGCATCAAGGTGATTCTCACCTCTACCCTCCCAGCCGGAGGCTTCCCCTGGAATAAGGAGATAACCGACGCCCCCGAGAAAATCGCTTCCCTTAATAAGAAGATTAAGGCTTATGCCGAAGAAAAAGGCATTCCCTACGTAGATTATCATTCAGCTCTTCTCGGCCCTGACGGACGCTCGATTCCTGTAGAACTGGCAAAAGACGGAGTTCACCCAACTCCTGAAGGCTATACCATAATGGAAGCCCTGATTCTTCCTGCCGTTCGCAATATTGTGAAATAAATCTGGTAAGGAGGAAAGAATATGAAAGTCGTAAATGTAAGCCGCTGCCTGATGCTCGCTATAGCATTGGCGTTAGGAAACGTTACGATTATTGCCCTCGCTTCTGATCCTGTCAAGGTTCCGGAAGAAGACGTTGTGAAAGGCAGCCAATGGCATGGGAAACGGGTCGGAGTGCTTGGTGACTCTATGAGCGATCCGAGAGTCAAGGCTACCTCACAAAGATACTACGATTATCTTCAGAGTCTGCTTGGAATCGATGCCCGCCAATATGCGCGCAATGGTTATCAGTTTGCTGAGCTGATCCCGCTTGCTGAAAAAATGCAGGCCGAGCAAGGTGATAGTATTGATGCCATTTTCATTTGGTGCGGAACCAACGATTACAACGCTTCGAAGCCAATCGGAGAATTTTTCAAGGAAGAGATGAAGGAAGTGAATGTCGACGGTCAAAATGTGATGCGCAAGCATCGCACCCCCGTGATGACCGACTCCACTTTCTGCGGAAGTATCAATCTCGTAATCTCTTATCTTAAAGAAAACTTCCCCGAGCAGCAGATAGTGATATTTACACCCATCCACCGCGGTTTCGCACAATTCGGCAGCAGCAACGTGCAACCCGAAGAGACGTATGCCAACGGTCTTGGGCTTTACATCGACGACTATGCAGAGGCTCTGCGCCAGGCTGGAAAGCTCTGGAGCGTACCGGTAATTGATTTCTTCGGAATCAGCGGACTATATCCCATAATGGAGAGTCAGGATCGGTATATCGCAGATAAAACTACAGATAGGCTGCACCCTAACGACGATGGCCAGTACCGTCTGGCCAGGACAGCACAATATCAGCTGCTTACTTTACCCGCCACATTCAAAAGGTTACAAAAGGATTAGAAATTTGCTAACGATAGAATTACAGCATCAGAAAGTAGCACTCCGGCGGGGGCTATTCTCAGGTGGGAGCGGTCAGAAGAGTATTCTACCGCTCCTCTCTTTATCCAGACCGCGGCATCTTTCTCCAATACTGACCGGGCTTCAGCACCAAACATATTTGCGTAGAGAGCGAGAGGCAAACCCTCACGCGTGCGCAGCCTTGTCATAATCATCTCCTCCCTGAGTTCGGTATCTGAGAGAATCTCTTCTGAATAAATCTGATTCGGAACCTCTGCCAAAAAATTTTTTACATAGCTTTCCAAATCGGTAGGATTAGCGCGACGCACTCGAGTACCGTCGTAGCTGTGGGCACCGGCACCAAGTCCAATGTAAGGCACTCCGGTCCAATATGAGGAATTATGGCGCGAACGTAATCCGGGAAGTGAAAAATTTGATACCTCATAATGCTCATAGCCCTCTTCAGCGAGTCGCTCCGTAAGAAGCTGATACATCTTTTCTGTCGTCTCATCGGGTGTCTCCTTGATAGTACCCGCTTCCAGCTGTCGGGTGAAAGCAGTGCCTTCATCATACATAAGAGCGTAAGCTGAAACGTGAGCGGGACGAATAGCAATAAGCTTATCCAACGAAGACTCCCATGATGCCAGACTCTGACCCGGCAATCCGAAAATCAAGTCAAGACTAACATTTCCAATCTCTCCTATGGCAGTTTGCGCAGCCGCGATAGCTTCGGCAGCTGAATGTCTCCGGCCGCATACCTTCAGTTCCGGATCGGAGAAACTCTGCACTCCAAGACTCAGCCGATTCACCCCTGCAGCTTTCCATGCCGTGATAGCTTCTCCGTCAGCCTGTTCCGGATTAGCTTCGAGAGTAAACTCTTCAACCTGCCATAACGCGCCGATGCGCTCCCTGATTCCATCAGATAGCTGCTTCAGCATATCTGCAGGCATAAGCGTAGGGGTTCCTCCACCGATATAAAGCGTAAGAACCGGTTCTGCAATTTCATGAAGGCGCTGTTCAAGTTCGCGGAGCAGAGCCTTTACATACTGGGCAGCGAAATTCTCTCCGAGTCGTGAGCAGGCAAAGCGTCTGCTTACGCTATAGAAGCCGCAGTAAAGGCACTTCCGCTCGCAGAAAGGTATATGTATGTAAATGCCTGCCATGAAGGCGAAGTTAGAAAAAATCCGCGACTATTAAGACCCCAGAGTAAAAAATATGTTGTTTAACATACTTTTCGATTGTATCAGATTGAAAAATAATTGCTAAATTGCACCCGCTTTCGAGAAGAAGGCAACTGAACGAAGAACTCAAAACCCAATTCAGTCATGAAGACTTATAAAACTAACGAAATCAAAAACATCGCCCTGCTCGGATCAAAGGGCGCCGGAAAAACCACACTCGCTGAGTCAATGCTCTACGAGTGTGGAGTGATAAAACGCCGCGGCACAGTAGAGGCCGGCAATACAGTTTCCGACTATTTTCCTGTAGAGAAAGAATATGGCTATTCCGTGTTCTCTACAGTATTTTATGCTGAATTCGGAGGCAAGAAGCTCAATGTGATCGATTGCCCGGGAAGTGATGACTTCGTAGGCAACGCCTACACGGCTCTCGGCGTTTGCGACACCGGCGTGATTGTAGTCGATGCCGAATATGGCGTAGAGGTGGGCACTCAGAATATTTTCCGCACTACAGCTCAGCTGAAGAAGCCCGTCGTGTTTGCTCTCAACCAGATCGATGGTGAGAAGGCTGACTACGACAATGTGATGGAACAGATGAAGGAGACGTTCGGTCCTAAGATTGTAGCCGTTCAGTATCCGCTTGAGTCGGGACCCGGCTTCCACTCGATGATCGATGTGCTCCTGATGAAGAAATATGAATGGGGTCCGGAAGGCGGAGTGCCCGTAATCAGTGAGATTCCGGAAGATCAGTTGGAGCGCGCCAACGAGCTCCACAATGCTCTGGTAGAAGCAGCCGCTGAAAACGACGAGACGCTGATGGACAAATATTTCGAGCAGGGTCACCTCACAGAAGATGAGATGCGTGAAGGTATCCGCAAAGGCCTTGTAGACCGCTCGATTCTCCCCGTCTTCGTAGTAAGCGCCCAGAAAGATATGGGTGTGCGCCGCATGATGGAGTTCCTCGGTAATGTGTGCCCCTTCGTGACTGATATGCCCGCTCCCGTAGATACGGCAGGCGTAGAAGTGAAACCCGATGCCAACGGCCCGCTCTCAGTATTCTTCTTCAAGACTTCCGTAGAGCCCCATATCGGTGAGGTGAGCTACTTTAAGGTTATGAGCGGCACCCTGAAGGCTGGTGATGACCTTGACAACGTGTCGCGCGGCGGTAAAGAGCGTCTCGCACAGATCTTCTGCGTATGCGGACAGGTTCGCCAGGCTGTCGATACTCTCGAAGCCGGAGATATTGGTGCAGCAGTGAAACTGAAAGATGTGCGTACCGGCAATACTCTCAATGCCAAGGGCTGCGACTATCAGTTTGATTTCATCAAATACCCGGCTCCTAAGTTTATCCGCGCTATCAAACCCATTACGGAAAGCGATTCAGAGAAGCTCTCAGCTATTCTGACCCGCATGCATGAGGAAGACCCCACATGGGTGATCGAGCAGTCGAAAGAGCTTAAGCAGCTCCTTGTGAAGGGTCAGGGTGAGTTCCACCTCCGCACCCTCAAATGGCGCATCGAGAATAATGAAAAGCTCCCTATGGAGTTTATGGAGCCCAAGATTCCCTACCGCGAGACTATTACAAAAGCTGCCCGCGCTGACTATCGCCATAAGAAGCAGTCGGGAGGTTCCGGTCAGTTCGGTGAAGTACATCTTATAATCGAGCCTTACACTGAGGGAATGCCTGAGCCCGATAGCTACAAGTTCGGAAACCAGGAGTTCAAGCTCAATGTGCGCGACAAGCAGGAAATTCCTCTGGAGTGGGGCGGCAAGTTGGTGGTCTACAACTGCATCGTCGGTGGCGCTATCGATGCCCGCTTTATTCCCGCGATTGTTAAGGGCCTGATGGATCGCATGGAGCAGGGTCCGCTCACCGGCAGCTATGCCCGCGATGTGCGTGTGATGATCTACGACGGTAAGATGCACCCGGTAGATTCCAACGAAATCTCCTTCCGTCTGGCCGGCCGAAATGCATTCTCAGAGGCATTCCGCAATGCAAATCCGAAGATTCTGGAGCCTGTATACGATGTTGAGGTGCTCACTCCCGGCGACACAATGGGCGACGTAATGAGCGACCTGCAGGGACGCCGCGCAATCATCATGGGTATGCAGAGCGAAAATGGAATTGAGAAGCTCAACGCCAAGGTACCTCTGAAAGAGATGTCAAGCTACAGCACCGCTCTCAGCTCTATCACAGGTGGACGTAGCTCCTTCACGATGAATTTCTCAAGCTATGAGCTCGTGCCCGGCGATGTTCAGGAGAAACTCCTTAAGGAATACGCAGAAACCCATCAGGACGACTGATATAACTTACACAACAACCTGACAGAAACGCTTTTCTTAGAGGGTCGGGCCGCGATGGTCCGCCCCTCACTTTTTTAGCCTGAGAAATAAATAATGTTATCAATATCTAAAAAAGCGAACCCACGCTGACTTCAGGCGTTGAAATATCAAAACCTTAACATATAAATAAAAGTACTATGGATTACAACGAAGTTATCAATTCTTCAAAAACAGTATTGGTTGAGTTTTACGCTGACTGGTGCCCCCACTGCCAGCGTATGATGCCTATTGTAGAGCAGGTAAAAGAGCTTCTCGAAGGTAAAGCCAACGTCTACCAGTTTGAGATTGACCGCAACCGCGAGCTCGCCGATGAAAATGGCGTGCAGTCGATACCTACCTTCATCGTGTATAAAGACGGTAAGGAAATGTGGCGGCAAAGCGGTGAAATGGAGGGTAATATGCTTCTTGCAAAAGTTGAGCAGTATCTTTAACCCTTAAGTGAGTCTGAGTTATGGCATCTCTGTTCTCTGATTTCCTAACGGCGCTCGGCGTGAAGCATACGGAAGGATACTCCGACCGTAAGTTTGCCGAAATGCCTTTTCAATCGATGTTTGGCCTTGCCAATCTGCTTAAGCAGTATGGCGTTGCCGCTGCAGGCATCAGCGTTGATAAGGAATCGAGAGCAGAGGCCATGACGCGGCTTCCGCTTCCATTTCTGGCCGATACTCCCGATGGCTTCGCTATCGTGACCAATGTGGCAGATGGAAATGTATCATATATTACTCAGCATAAACAGTTCCGCGTAGCCACCGATAAATTTCTGGCTGCCTGGAATGGTATAGCTTTACTCGCCTCAGCCGACGAAAATTCCGTAGAGCCCTTCTATTTTCGGCATCATGTAGCAGAGATAGCTGAAGGTGTGAAGCGCTGGGTTCTGCGGGTTCTTGTCGTTTTGCTTCTGGGCTTCGCCATGTGGGCCTCAGGATTATGGAGCCATTGGGCAGCGTGGTTTACCCTGCTCCTCGACTGCATCGGAATCTGGCTATCATGGATGCTCGTGCAGAAATCACTTGGTATACACAGCGGAGCTGCTGATGCAGTGTGCTCCGTACTTGAGGAAGGTGGGTGCGATGAGCTTGCCCGCTCAGAGGCCTCCTCATTCATGGGCATTTTCAAATGGAGTGAAGTCGGACTCGCCTATTTCTCGATAAGCCTTCTGGCACTACTCCTCTTCCCTTCTACCCTCCCCGCACTCGCGGCAATCAATATTCTCTGCTTACCCTATACGGTTTGGAGTATCCTGTATCAGAAATTCAAGGCAAAAGTATGGTGCACCCTATGCGTGTGCGTGCAGGCTACCTTATGGCTCCTCTTCGTTTCCTATCTTGCAGGAGGGGTTATTGCTCGGATACTCCCCTTCACCCCCAGTTTCTGGATAAATTTTGCCGTTCTCGCCGCCTGCTACATAGCTACGCTTCTCGGCATCAATGCTCTTGACACAGCGCTCTCTAATCATCTAAAGACCGATAACGATGACACAACCAATAATACCTGATATCCCCGGAATAACGAAGTTGTCACCGCTCGATATGAACGGAGTCCACTTTAATAAGCGTCACACTGTGCTCACTCCTGAGATCTTATCTTCTCTTTCATCAAAGGGAACAGACGGAGATAAGTGAGACAGCGCCAAACCCATTCCAACGGTCCGAAGCGAAAGAAATGCAGCCAGACAGCACTGAAGCAAATCTCAAAGAGAAATACTCCGACTGCTGTAATCTCTACATAAATCAAGCCTGTATCAGCTCCAAATCCTAAACCTATACCATAGAAAAGAAGCATTCCTATAAGCGATTGACCGATATAATTGATTTGTTTACATAGTTCAGGAATCGGTTCAGACCTTCCTGAAGCAAACTGCGCGGACAAGCTATATTCCAGCGCATGTAACCCTCGCCGTCGATGGAACCATACATTGTGCCGGCGTTGAGCCAGAGCTGTGCATTTTCCACGAGCTTTTCTTCCAGCTCCTCGGATTTCAGCTTAAGCACAGAGCAATCCATCCATACGAGATAAGTCGCTTCAAGTTTCGCTATAGGGAACTCCGGCAGATGCTTACTACAGAAATCCCGCATAAAGTCATAATTGCCTTTTATGTAGCTCAGGAGTTGAGAAAGCCATTCTTCGCCCTCATTGTAGGCTGCGATTGTAGCAATCACGCCAAAAGGATTCACATCGCAAACCTCATTGATATTAATAGCCTTGTCAATTCTCGCACGCGTCTCCTCATCGGGGGATACAATGTTAGCAATCTGAAGGCCCGCGATATTGAATGCCTTGCTCGGTGACACGCACACCACGCAATTCCTTCTTATCTCTTCCGAAACAGTTGCAAAAGGAGTGTATCGGAACCCATCGAACACGAACTCACAATGAATCTCGTCCGATATAACCGTAACCCCGTTTCTTAGGCAAATCTCACCTATCCTCCTGAGTTCTTCACGGCTCCAAACCCTGCCGGCGGGATTGTGAGGATTGCAAAGTAGCATCAGAGTAGCCTTCTCATCTGAAGCTTTTCTCTCAAGGTCCTCGAAATCTATATCATAGGTGTTACCTTTTTTCACCAAGGGTGAACTGAGTATCTCGCAACCGTTATTGCGGATAGATGAAAAGAAACAGTTATAGACCGGAGTCTGAACTATTACCTTGTCGCCCGGATTCGCAAGAGCCTTGATTATTGCAGATATGGCGGGAACGACTCCGGAGGTATATATCATTAATTCCCTGTCGATTTCCCAACCGTGCTTTCTGCGGAACCAGGATGTGACCGCGTCATAATACTCGTCGGGCACTTGCGTATAGCCGAATATTCCGTTGTCTACACGCTTTTTCAGAGCATCTATAATAGCGGGAGCCGTCTTGAAATCCATATCAGCCACCCACATAGGAAGCACCCCATCGGGAGCGCTGTCCCATTTATAGGATAGCGTGCCCCGACGGGGGGTCACGCTATCGAAATCGTATCTCATTCTCTCTCGTAGTTAATTTCACCTCCATTGCGCAGTTCGATCTTGCAGTCGGCAGGTGCCTTGATATTTTTATCGATCGTGACGCTACCGATCTCATCTGCCACTATGAGTCCGGAGGTAGGATTCTTGATATTGGTAATACCTCCCTTTATCTGGGCATTAAGAGTAGAATATTCGAATGCCCGGTCGCAATCAGGTCCGAATGTGCAGTTCTCCAAAACGAGATTGTCGGCATAGCAGAGAGGCTGCTCGCCGGTTATGTGGCAGTTCACAAGTTTCAGATTCTTAGAGTGCCAGCCTAAATATTCGCCATTTAGTTCAGAATCATAGATAGTCACATTCTCAACCTCCCAGAAGGCATCTTTTGTTGTGATTTTCGCATTGCGGATCACTACATTTTTCACATACTGGAACACATATTTGCTATCCGATTCCAAGCCATCGACCTCAATGTTCTCGCTAAACATGAAAGGATACGTGCCGCCATGAAGCTTAAGATTCTTGATCTTGATATCCTTACAACGCCAGAACACTTCATCGGCATCATTGATCACCACATTCTCCAGATCCAGTACTGACATCTCCCTGAACATCTTGGGGGCGTCGATCACCGTATCTTTCATCTTCAGATGGTCGCTATACCAAAGAGCCGAACGACCGCCTACATCAAAATAGCAACGGTCAATCAGAAATCTATGCACATGCCAGAAAGGATAATTACCTTCAAACGTACAGTTTATGGCTTCGATATCGCTACATTCCTTTATTGCCGACTCTCCGGCACGGATCACGACATTTTCTAACCTTAAATCGTGGGATTCAAACAAGGGGCGTTCGCCTCCAAACTCTTTATTCTTTATGATTTCCATATAAATTTTGAAATAGACAACCAAAGTAATTTATACTATTGTTCTTAACAATTTGATGAGGCCTAAGGTTCAGTTATCGATCTACTTTCAAACTCCTTTCCTAAGCCTTGTAAAAATGCCGGATTTTTTGTAACTTTGCCTTACCAAACTTATATAGAATCTGAAACCTGAAAATACCTGACAATCATGCCTCAAGTATCAAAACGCGGCCAGGATATGGCCGCCTCACCTATCCGCAAACTCGTGCCGCTCGCCAATGGTGCGCGTGCCCGTGGTCTTAAAGTCTACGGTCTTAATATCGGCCAGCCTGACCTTCCCTCGCCTCCCGAAGCTTTCGAGGCGCTGAAAAAGATTGAGCCCGGAGTGCTCGCCTACAGTCCGTCAGAAGGCATAAAGCCCCTGCGCGACAAGATGGCTGAATATTATCATCGCTTCGGAATCGACGTGACTCCAGAGGATATTATAGTTACTACAGGCGGCTCTGAGGCTCTCCTGCTTCTCTTTGAGGCCGCTCTGGATCCTGGCGATGAAATCATCATGCCGGAGCCCGCTTATGCCAACTATATGGGCTTCGCTCACATGGCCGGCGCCAAGATTGTGACTGTTAAGTCTAATATCGAAAATGGTTTCGCATTGCCTCCGGTTGAGGAGTTTGAGAAGCTGATCACTCCCAGAACCAAGGCTATACTTATCTGCAACCCCAACAATCCTACCGGCTATCTCTACAGCCGCGAAGAGCTTGAGCAGCTTCGCGATATCGTGAAGAAGCATGACCTTTATCTCTTCGCCGACGAGGTGTATCGTGAATACTGCTATACCGAAGAGCCCTACTTCTCAGCCCTGCAGCTCAAAGGTGTGGAAGACCGTGTGGTTGTAGTCGATTCAGTATCGAAGCGCTACAGTGAGTGTGGTATCCGCATCGGTGCCATCGTGACCCGCGATGAGAAGCTCCGACAGGCTATCATGAAATTCGCCCAGGCTCGCCTTAGCCCCCCGCTGCTCGGCCAGCTCGTAGCTCTCGCCAGCATCGACACTACAGCTGAATACATGAAGGAGAGCTACGACGAGTATCTCGCCCGCCGCAACTTCATGATCGAGGGTATCAATAAGATTCCCGGCTGCTTTACTCCGATGCCGAAGGGAGCCTTCTATACCGTGGTTCGCCTTCCGGTTGAAGATGCTGAAGATTTCGTGAAGTGGTGCCTCACCGATTTCGAGAAAGACGGTGCCACTGTGTTCATGGCTCCTGCAGCCGGTTTCTATTCCACTCCTGGCGCAGGTAAGGACGAGGTGCGTGTGGCCTATGTGCTCAAGAAAGAAGACCTCGCCAAAGCCCTTGAGGTGCTTGAGGCTGCCCTTGCCGCCTATCCCGGAAAGAAGAAAGCATGATTTCTGTCAGCGGCCTGACGGTAGAATTTTCGGCGCGGCCGATTTTTAGCGATGTTAGCTTCGTAATCAACCCCACCGATAAGATAGCCCTTGTCGGGAAGAACGGAGCCGGAAAATCGACCCTGCTGAAGATTATCGCCGGATTGCAGAATCCCACTGCAGGGAGCATCGGACGCCCTGAAGGAACTACCATAGGCTATCTGCCTCAGCAGATGCAGGTAGCCGATGATACGACTGTAGTCGATGAGGTTAAGAAGACCTTCTGCAAGGCGCTTAGCCGCCACGCAGAAATCGACGATATAAGCGCCCAGCTCTCCCAGAGGGAGGACTATGACTCCGATGCCTATCAGGCACTGATAGAGCGACTGACCTACCTCAACGAGAGGATTGCAATCGAGGGAACCGACAATATTGATGCCGAGATCGAGCGTACACTGCTCGGTCTCGGTTTCACCCGTGCCGACTTCAACCGTCCTACCAAGGAATTTTCCGGAGGCTGGCGAATGCGCATTGAGCTTGCAAAGATTCTGCTTCGCAACCCTGATGTGCTTCTGCTCGACGAGCCTACCAATCATCTCGATATCGAGTCAATCCAATGGCTCGAGCAATTTCTCGTGCAGAAGGCTAAGGCGGTAGTTCTGGTGAGCCATGACCGAGCCTTCATCGATAATGTCACGAAGCGCACTATCGAGATCTCCTGCGGACGCATCTACGACTATAAGGTGAATTATTCCCATTTCGTGGAGCTTCGTAAAGAGCGGATCGACCAGCAGCGTCGCGCCTACGATAATCAGCAAGCCCAGATTGCTGAGATAAAGGATTTTGTAGAGCGGTTCCGCTATAAGCCCACCAAAAGCAATCAGGTGCAGAGCCGCCTGAAGCAGCTTGAAAAGATCGTACCTATCGAGATTGATGAGGTAGATACCGCAAGGCTGCGTCTGAAATTTCCTCCGGCACCCCGCTCAGGCGATTTTCCGCTGATACTCGAAGATGTCGGCAAGGCTTATGGTGACCATCAGGTGTTTGACCACGCCACATTCACTCTCCGGCGCGGAGAGAAAGTAGCCTTTGTCGGTAAGAACGGTGAAGGAAAATCTACGCTCGTGAAATGCATCATGAACGAGATTCCATTTACCGGAGACCTGAAGGTAGGCCATAATGTAAAGATCGGCTATTTCGCTCAGAATCAGGCTCAGTTGCTTGATGGCGAGATTACCGTGTTCGATACTATCGACCGGGTGGCCGTAGGCGATATCCGCACGCGCATCCGCGATATCTTAGGTGCCTTTATGTTTGGCGGCGAGGCCTCTGATAAGAAAGTGAAGGTGCTTTCCGGAGGAGAGAAGACCCGACTGGCCATGATCAAGCTGCTTCTCGAACCGGTGAATCTTCTGATTCTTGATGAGCCTACCAACCATCTCGACATGGCTACTAAAGATATCCTGAAAGACGCTATCAAGGCCTTCGACGGGACAGTAATCGTTGTGAGCCATGACCGCGACTTCCTCGACGGACTGGTGGAGAAGGTCTATGAATTTGGAGGCGGACGCGTGCGCGAGAATCTTGGAGGCATCTACGATTTCCTTCGCGCCAAGCGTATTGCTTCGCTTGGTGAGCTCGAGCGGCGCCCTGTGGAGGCTCCGGAGGAGAAGCAGGAAAAGACTGCCCCTCAGCCTGCTACCAAGGCGGAGCAGGAGAAGAAACCTCAAGCCCCGAAGCAGCTGTCGTATGCCGAGATGAAGGAGCGCGACAAAATGGTGAAAAGAGCTGAGAAGGCAGTGGCGGAAGCAGAGAAAAAGGTAGAGATGCTCGAAGAGGCACAGCGCCAGCGCGAGGAGCGTCTTGCCGCCGGAGAGGCTGATCCAAAGCTACTTGAGGAATACTCTTCCGCTCAGAAAGAGATAGAGAATGCTATGTCGGTATGGGAGCTAGCCCAGACCGATCTTGACAATCTAAAAGAGCGCTTATCCAGATGAATCATTGCGAAAACCCTGATTATATGAAGATAAAGACATTTCTGGCAGCAGCCGCCGTGGGGCTGCCTATGAGTATGGCCGCTGCCGATGTGCATGGCATCGAAACGGCTAATCTCGACCGATCCGTAAAACCCGGAGAGGATTTCTTCCAATATGCCTGCGGAGGCTGGATGAAAGCTAATCCGCTGCGTCCGGAATACGCACGCTTCGGAATGTTCGACCTTCTGCGTGATAATGCCAAAGAGCAGCTCAAAGAGCTGATTACCAACCTAAGCCAGGATCCCCAGGCTAAGGTAAAAGGCACTAATGCGCAGAAAGTGAGCGATCTCTATGCGCTGGCGCTCGATATGGACCGCCGTAATGCCGAAGGAGCAGCACCGGTGATGCCAACCGTGGAGCGCATCAACTCAGCCTCGCTTACGGAGCTTTACAGCTTGCTGGGCTGGCTCCATAATGGAATCAGCTCCGGTTCTTTCTTCTCGGCAGGAGTAGGCACTGATGCAAAAAACAGTGATGTCCATGCCTTGCACGTGAGCGAAGGCGGACTTCAGCTCGGAGACCGCGACTATTATCTCGAAGACAATGAGACAAACCGCAAGATCATGGCGGCTTATGAGGCCTACGTGAAGCGCATGATGGAGCTTATCGGCTATGATGCCAAGGCTCAGCAGCGGGTGTGGGATAATGTGATTTTGCTCGAGAAGCAGATAGCCAAAAACAAGATGACCCGGGAGATGCGCCGCAATCCTCAGCTGCGCTATAACCCTATGTCGATGGCCGAGCTGAAGAGCAATTATCCTAATATTGACTGGGATACATATTTCTCTACTCTGGGTGTGAAAGACGCCGACAGGGTAATAGTAGGATCGGTTGACTATCTGAAGGCTATCAACGATCTTCTCCCCACCCTCGGAGAGCAGCAGGTGAAAGACTATCTGACGCTGGACGCAGTGACCGACGCAAGCGGAGCTTTAGGTCAGGATTTTATCGATGCCAACTTCGAACTTTTCGACCGCGTGATGAGCGGCAAGGAGGAGCAGGAGCCGCTATGGAAGCAAGCTATGGCGGTGCCAAACTCTGTGCTCGGTGAGGCTGTCGGAGAGCTTTATGTGGCCAAATATTTCCCGGAAGAGAATAAGGCCTACATGAAGACCCTCGTAGAGAATCTGCGTACCGCCCTTGGCCAGCACATCGACAATCTTACCTGGATGTCGGATTCTACCAAGGCGCAGGCTCATGCCAAACTCGCGACCTTCACTGTAAAAATAGGCTATCCCGACAAATGGAAAGACTATAGCGGCATCGAGGTAGATCCGTCGAAGAGCCTTGCGGAAAACCTCCAGAAGGCCTCCGTATGGTACACTCAGGACAATATCAAGAAGCTCCATGAGCCTGTAGATAAGACAGAATGGCACATGACTCCGCAAACCGTGAACGCCTACTACAATCCGACGAGCAATGAGATATGCTTCCCCGCAGGCATTCTTCAGGCTCCATATTTTGACGTTACGGCCGACGACGCACAGAACTATGGCGCCATCGGAGTTGTGATCGGTCATGAGATGACCCACGGTTTCGATGATTCGGGACGTCAGTTTGACAAAGACGGTAACCTCGTGGACTGGTGGCTTCCGGAAGATGCCGAGCGCTTCACAAAACTGGCCGATGAGCTTGCAGCTCAGTTTGATGCAGTAGAGGTGGCTCCGGGTGTGCACGCTAACGGCCGCTACACCCTGGGCGAGAATATAGCTGACCAGGGCGGACTCAGAGTTGCCCTTACAGCCTACCTTAATTCACTCAAAGGCAAGGAAGCCAAGGATATCGACGGCTTCTCACCTCTGCAGCGCTTCTATCTGGCTTACGCCAACGTATGGGCCAACAATATCAGACCAGAAGAGGTGCTCGTGCTCACCAAAACAGACAGCCATTCCCTCGGACGCAACCGCGTCAACGTGACCCTGCGCAACATCGCGCCCTTCTTTGAGGCTTTCGGAATCAAGGAAGGCGACAAGATGTTCCGTCCGGAAGAGGAACGCGTGGTGATCTGGTGATTGCCGTTCAGAAATTTTAGTTAACTTTGTCGTGCCTTAAAGGCAAATGTGGTAATGACATGGGGATTTACAGACACGACAAACCATTTGAAATCGAGAGCGGGGAGATAATCCCCTCTCTCGATATTCGTTATGATACGTTCGGAAAGCTCTCTGCGAAAGCCGACAATGTGATCTGGGTATGCCATGCTCTGACGGCAAACTCCGATGTATCTGACTGGTGGCCTCACACCGTAGAGGCCGGACGCTTTCTCGACCCCGAAAAATATTTCATTGTCTGCGCCAATATATTGGGCTCTCCCTACGGCACGACCTCGCCCGTAGAAGGCCAGCTCCGTGGAGAAGAGTTTCCGGTAGTAAGCGTGGGCGATATGGTGAGGGCTCACCGGCTCCTTGCAGATCATCTCGGAATCGGGCGCATCAGGCTGCTCATAGGCGCCAGCATCGGAGGCTTCCAGTGCATGGAATGGGCCGCTCAGGAGCCTTCACGCTTTCAGGCTTGTGCATTTATTGCTACCGGGCCCAGAGCCACACCTTGGGCATGCGCCTTCAATGAGACTCAGCGAATGGCTCTCACATCAGATCCCACCTGGAATGAGCCCGGTGGCGGTGATAAAGGGCTGGCAGCAGCCCGCGCCATCGCCATGCTGAGCTATCGCGGACCTGAGGCCTACAATCTCACCCAGGAAGAAAAGGCCGATAAAGATCAGGCCGGAGTAAACCGCCGGGTGCACTCCTATCAGCGCTACCAGGGAGAGAAACTGGCCAAACGGTTTGATCCAGTGTGCTATCTCCGCCTCACTCAGGCTGTTGATTCCCACAATATCGGTCGCGGCCGGGGCTCCCTCAGCTCCGCTCTCGCCTCCATAACTCCTCCAGTGCTGGTAGTTGGAATCAGCACTGACCTGCTTTTCCCCGTAGCAGAAATGCCTGAATGGGTAAAAGAGATTCCCGACGCTCAGTTTGAAATTATTGATTCGGAGTTCGGCCACGACGGTTTTCTCGTGGAGGCCGATCTTCTGAACGCACTTATACTTCAGTTTCTTCAGAAAACGGAATGAAAAAGCTCAACATCGGCCTATTTGGCTTCGGAACCGTGGGCAAAGGCCTGCACGATGTGATTACCCGTATCGACAACCCCAATGTCAGCATACGGCGTGTATGTGTGCGCGACATCACAAAGAAGCGTGATGCCGATCTCCCCTTCACAGATAATCCTGACGAGATCTTCAATGACCCTGAAATCAATCTGATAGTAGAGCTGATCGATGATGCAGAGGCCGCTTACAGCATAGTGAAGCGTGCTCTCGAGAGCAGGCTGCCCGCAGTGTCGGGAAATAAGAAGATGCTCGCCTACCATATCGAGGAGATGATCGACCTTCAGGAAAAAACAGGCACTCCCCTTCTCTACGACGCCTCTGCCTGCGGCAGCATTCCGGTGATCCGCAATCTGGAGGAATACTACGACAACGACCTGCTCATCTCCGTGAAGGGAATCCTTAACGGCAGCTCCAACTTCATTCTGTCGAAGATATTTAATGAGCACATGGGCTATGCCGAGGCGCTCAAGCTCGCTCAAGACCTCGGATTCGCCGAAAGCAATCCCACGCTCGATATCGATGGCTGGGATTCGGTGTTCAAGCTCGTGATCCTCACTATCCATGCCTTCGGCACCTATGTAGCTCCTGAAAACATCTTCACCTACGGCATATCGACAATGACCGATGCCGAGATCAGATTCGCCAATCAGCACGACAGGCGCATCAAGCTCGTGGCTCATGTGGAGAAGATGCCCGATGGAAAGGTTACTCTCTCAGTTATGCCCCATCTCATATCGCGCAATAAATATATCTACAGCGTGGAAGATGAGTTTAATGGCGTAGTTATCAAGGGATTATTCTATTACAAGCAGTTCATGTTCGGCCAGGGGGCGGGAGGCCACCCTACGGGATCGGCTGTGCTCAGCGATATCACCGCCAGCGGCTACGACTACCGCTACGAATATAAGAAACGCCATGAATCGGAGATTCCTGAATTTACCAACGACCGCCTTTTCAGGGTCTACTACCGCTATTCCGACAGCAATTATGAGTATCTGGTGCCTTTCAGAAGCATCAGCGAAAAATACTCTTCCAAAGATTTCAGCTACATAATAGGCGAGGTTAACCTGAAAGATTTGCTACCTTTGCAGGAGCAACTCAGAAAGCCTGAATGTTTCATAGCAGCTTACCCAAATGACTGAATACGGAATTATCGGATATCCCCTTGAGCACTCTTATTCAGGGAGAATCTTTAACCTTAAGTTTGAGAAGGAAGGCATCGATGCTCGTTATCGCCTCTTTCCTATACCTTCAATCGAGGAATTCCCTGAGATTCTGGCTATTCCCGGTCTTAGAGGCCTCAGTGTGACCAGCCCCTACAAAGAGAAGGTAATACCTTACCTTGACCGTCTCTGCGGCCAGGCAGCCGAAATCAGGGCCGTGAATACCGTGAAAGTCGGGCCTGAGGGGATTACAGGGCATAACACCGACATTATCGGCTTTACCCGCGCCTATGAGGATATTATCGGTCCTGAGCCTAAGAAAGCTCTTGTGCTTGGCACCGGTGGAGCCTCAAAAGCAGCCGTGTTCGCGCTGCGTAATCTCGGCCACGAGGCGCAGCTCGTGTCGCGTCATAAGACCGAGGATACCATCACCTACGATGAACTCACGCCCGAAGTGATGGAGGAGCACAAGATTATCGTAAACGGTACTCCTATGGGCATGGTAGGCGTTTCCGTAGGCCAGGCCGCACCGATTCCCTACGAGCTTCTCACCCCGCAGCATATCTGCATCGATATGATCTATAATCCGAAAGTTACAGAATTCCTACATCGCGCCGGCCTCATGGGCGCTACTACTGCAGGAGGTATCGAGATGCTTAAGGCTCAGGCCGTAGCTGCCTGGGAAATCTGGAATTCCTGAACTCAGGGATAGAGTGAAGATCCACGCTCCCCTGCTCCCCTGTCTGCTTGGTCTTGCGGCCGGCATCGGGGTGCAGGGGTTCGTATTAAGCGTCTGGTGGGCCGTTCCGGTTGCGGTTGCCGGATTCGCACTCGCCTTCTGGCGGTTACGCGCCCGACCTTTGCAGCGGCTGAGACTCTCCCGGATAAATGCGGGGCGCTGGAGTGCTGCCCTGATATGCTGCGCAATAGGCGCTTTTGATGCCGCGCTTCTGCAACCCGGACACCCGGAGATACCTACAGCTAAAACTCTTACAGGCACCATTGAAAAGATAAGCGAAACCCGTTATGGAGCCACTCTGACCGCTGAAGTCGACGGTTCATCTGGTGCCAAAGCCATTCTCTTTTCGCAGCCTGACGAAATCCTCGAGAAGGGTGACCGCATAGCCTGGCCAAACGCCTTAAAGGATATCGAATCAGCCGAATCCCTCCTTACTCCTAAAAGCCGGCGCTATCTCGCTTCGCAGGGCGCAGCCTGGCAGCAGTCCGCCGCAGCGGGAGATATAGCTCTCATTTCCAAGGGGAACAGGCTCCCATCAGATGCGTCCAGAGATTTCCTTTCCCGCAAACTGGAAGAAAGCTCTTTGCCCGTAGCCACAGCAGCCTTCCTTCAGTCACTCCTGCTAGGCGACCGGAGAATGCTCGCGCCTGAGGAGAGGCAGGCATTTGCCGACAGCGGAGTGGCTCATGTGCTCGCTCTCAGCGGACTTCACATGGGAATGCTTGCGGCTGTACTTACCCTCCTTTTTTTGCCTTTCAACGCGTTTGGATCCTGGAAATGGAAATACCCCTTAGTGATGGTGCTACTATGGCTCTACGCGCTTCTTACGGGCTTCTCGGCCCCGGCTGTAAGGACCTGCGTAATGGCCACGATGCTCTCTCTCGCCATCATTATGGAGAAAAGAAACAGTGCCTTCAATGCCTTATGCGCAGCCTGCATCGTGATTCTTCTGGCGGACCCAAAGGCGCTTTCAGAACCCGGATTTCAGCTTAGCTTCTGCTGCGTGGCCTCACTGATTCTCTTCGGCCTGATATTCGAGCACGGCCGCGGACTTAAACGCAGGCTGCTATCTGCAGTAGGCGCCTGTATCATAGCTACTGCCGGCAGCTGGGCGGTGAGCGCATGGTGGTTCGGATCGTTTCCGCTTACCTTTCTACCCGCCAATCTCATTCTGCTACCGTTTCTTCCGTTCTATATCGGAGCGGGTGGAGTCTATCTTCTTTCTCTCTGCCTGGGCGCTGATCCGGCATGGCTCGCATATATCCTAAAATGGGGTCACGAAGGAGCCTTGAATCTTTGCAACTGGCTCTCAGCGCTTTTGCCGCCTGTAGAAATAGCTTCCCATTGGCTCGTGCCAGCGCTTTGGCTGACCGCTCTCGGCTGCCTCGCCTGGTTTATCCATTCAAGCCGCAAGATTATCTGGGGGCTTCTTTCCGCCTCGCTTGGGGTCTTGGCAATAATCGGCCTTGCTCTCCCGACCTTTGATGAAACGATGACTAATGGAATCCTAATTCGGAATCAATCGGGAAGAATGGTTCTTTCTCATCTTAATGATGGCGAAGAGAGTAGGTTTGAGCTTACTCCGGAAGTGCACTCTTCAATTCGCCTCAGAGGTCTGATAATCCTTGGTGCTGACAGGCCGGAACTACCCCTGAAACCTACGGAATGCGATGTGCTGATACTCGCTTCCGGTTGGAAAGGGTCGATAACGCCTCTTCTGGAGCGAGTCAGGCCGAGACTGCTCGTGGTTCACCCTTCGGTTTTTTCCTTTCTGCTCGACGATATCAGGGCAGAAGCTACCAGAGCCGGAATCCCAGTGCACGACCTGCGGACAGAGGGTCCTCTGTGTCTGCCGGAGAAAGGAGCCTTGACCACCTTGACACGATTTTGATATTAAAACGCTGATTCATAGCAAATAAAGCCCTTTTCGTTGTCAAGGCTGTCAAGTGCCCTATCCTCAGCCTCGCTATTGCAAGCAGCCGAAAAATCAATATCGATACTTAATTTCACCAGAAATGAGACACCCACGCCGTGGGTTTATAGTCTTATTCTACGATAGTCCCCGAGTTTCACTCGGGGTTACCGTCAGATGCCCATTCCATGGGCATAACCCTTGTTATAAGGTATATAGAGATTGTCATGTAGATATAAAATACCCCTATATATTCAGATACACTCCCGCGCCCCATGCCCTTATATAGGTTTGAGGTGTGAAATTTAGGGCAAAATTAGAAATAATATTTGAAATGTCAAAACGCTCTACTTTGCGTAGCTACCGTATTCAATACTGGAGCTGGAGATAGGACACTTGACAGCCTTGACACGATTTTAGACCTTAATAGCTGATACTTAGCACAATAAGCCTACTTTGTTGTCAAGGTTGTAAAGGGGCCTGTACGGCCGTCGATCAGTTTTGCTTCGGTACAGGAATTGAGGGCGGACCTCCTGAAGCACCGCTACCCTTCTTAGGACCTCTCGGAGGCGGAGGAGGAGTGGCAGGAGCCGGCTGAGGAATTGATGGAGGCATCGTCTGAGAAGGTGGCGGAGGGCTCGACGGAAGGTCGGTCTCGCCTTCCGCTTTCTTATGAGGAAGCCTATATACGCGCTGAGAGAAGATGCGTGAATAGAGCGAGGCATCAAACGGCCTTCTCCGCATGGCAAGAGAGTCGAGAAGGAGCTGACCGGACAATCCGTCAGTAGCTCTGATCGTGCCGAAAATGCGGTTTACTTCCTTAAGGGAATCCGTCTGGAGCTCGGCGGCGAACCGACGCTCCCCTCCATAGGAGATATCGCGGGTGGCATAGCCTGCCGTGCCGTCGGTGTATTCTACTCCCAAAAGCGTCTTTACGCCCGCAGCAGGTTGCAGAATCACTCCGCTCAGCTCAAGCATCTCGCCTGGCTGCAGACCGGAGGGAGAGAGGGAGAATACAATAGCATCGTCAGGACCGAGAGAGGATACGCGCATCATTCTCGGGTACGTCCACAGACCAGCATCTGCCCCACCCATATCCGGCGAGAGTTTAGCAGCCTTCCGGCGCAACCGGAGCGCAACCTTATCCTGCATCTCGGCATAGATGTCGAGATTGGCTCCATACCAACG
Organism: uncultured Muribaculaceae bacterium; assembly: GCA_947632485.1. Lineage (GTDB taxonomy): Bacteria > Bacteroidota > Bacteroidia > Bacteroidales > Muribaculaceae > Lepagella. The sequence continues at coordinate 21,793 of CANRPJ010000015.1, read as the reverse complement.
GAGGCTGGAATCCATCTGCGCGTTGGTGACTCCGTGGCGCTCAAGTACCGACTCGTGGAGCCTGCGCCTCATGGAATCATTACTGAACGCCGACCGCCCCATCACGTAGGCATCAGCAAGCTCCATATCTACGAGAAGATCGACCATATCGCCTTCCGACAACACGTCTTCCGGACGGTCGGAGCACCCCGCCGGAATCAGCATGGCCAGAGCTAAGGCAACTGGAATCCAGATCTTTCTCATATCATTTCTCCCGATTCTTCTTTTCCTCGCCTCCTTTGCTGCTTAGAGCCGCATAGGCCTCAGATACATCTCTGGAATAGAAGAAAAGCAGCAGGCCTACTCCCACGCAGATAGAGGCATCTGCTATATTGAAGATATATTGGAAGAACTCAAACTCCTCACCTCCGAAAAATGGCACCCACTGAGGCCAGACGAAGCTGAAGAGAGGGAAATACATCATGTCGACCACCCGGCCCTCGAACCAGGGGGCATAGCCGCCACCCTTAGGAAAGGCCTGAGCCACTTCCGGGATAGGAGGATTATCGAACACAACTCCATAGAACACGCAGTCGAAGATATTGCCGGCGGCTCCCGCTGTGATCAAGGCGAGAGCGATTATAAAGCCGATGCGCACATTATTCAGACTGCAGCATTTCACTACTATCCATGCCAGCACGCCTACGGCAATGATGCGCCCTACGGTAAGCACTACCTTGTTCCAAAGCTGCATACCGAAGGCCATGCCGTTGTTTTCTATGAATTTAAGGTGCCACCAGGAAAATATGGGTAAATCCTCCCCCATATAGAAGGAGGTCTTTACCCATATCTTTATCCATTGGTCGGCTATCAGCACAAGAGCTATCACCCCTGCCGCCAGCCAGCCTATCTGCTTATTCGAAAGGCTCATGCCTTGACTACACGGATTTTCACCTCCTTGCCGTCGATATCGAGCACATCGACTCCTTCGCCCTCCACGGCCTCGGAGAGCTTAAGCTCGGAAGCAAGCACCTGGCCGGAGATATAGTCGCCGAAACGCTCTACGGCAGCCTTTACATCAGGCGCAGCCTCAAGCTCTACCTTCACCTTGTCGGTAATTTCGAAACCAGAGGATTTGCGCAGGTTCTGAATGCGGTTCACGAGCTCACGCGCCGTGCCTTCCGCTTCAAGCTCAGGAGTAAGCGTCACATCGAGGGCTACCGTAGAGGAGCCTTCGTTGCTTACCACCCAGCCCGGGATATCGTCGGCTGAAATCTCAACATCGGTTACCTCAACCACAGGGGCTCCCGCCACATCGGCAAACGTGATGCTGCCCTCGCGCTCCAGCTTCGCTATATCGGCCTGCGACATACCCTGGATAGCCTTGGCGAGATCTTTCATCACCTTTCCGTAGCGAGGACCGAGTTTCTTGAAATCGGCCTTTATGCGCTTCACCAGACCGCTCTCCTCATTGGAGGCTATGGTGAGTTCCTTCACGTTGGTCTCCGTCATTATCAGGTCTTTCACAGCCTCGAGATCGGCACGCGTCTGCTCATCGGGCACAGGCACGAGCATCTTGGCAAGCGGCTGGCGCACCTTCTGATTCACCTTACGGCGCAGAGCGAGCACGCTGGAGGTGATATCCTGAGCCATCTTCATGCGGCGCTCCAGAGCGGGATCCACGAGATCCTGATCGGCTACCGGGAAGTCGGCCAGATGCACCGATGCGTAGCCCTCGCCTTCCTGAGCCGGCGCCATAAGATCGGCATAGAGCTTGTCGGCATAGAAGGGAGCGAAAGGAGCAATCAGGCAAGCCACTGTCTTGAGACACGTGTAGAGCGTCTGATAAGCGGCGAGCTTATCCTGCGTCATCTCTCCGGCCCAGAAGCGCTTACGGTTCAGGCGCACATACCAGTTGCTGAGGTTGTCACCAACAAATTCGGAAATGGCGCGGGCAGCCTTCGTAGGCTCGTAGTCATCAAGATCGGCTGTGACTTCAGCTACCAGAGTATTGAGCAGCGAGAGAATCCAGCGGTCAATCTCGGGGCGCTCTTTTACAGGAACCTGCTTTTCAGAGCCGGTGAAGCCATCTACATTGGCATAGAGGGCGAAGAACTTATAGGTGTTGTGGAGAGTAGAGAAGAGCTTACGGCTTACCTCAACCACTCCCTCTTCGTCATATTTCAGATTATCCCAGGGCTGGGAGTTCTCGATCATATACCAGCGCACGGCGTCGCTACCGAAGCGCTCGATATTATCGAACGGATCCACGGCATTGCCAAGACGCTTCGACATCTTGTTGCCCGCCTTATCGAGCACCAGGCCATTGCTGACCACAGCACGGTAGGCCACTGAGTCGAACACCATTGTAGCGATAGCGTGGAGCGTAAAGAACCAGCCTCTGGTCTGATCTACGCCCTCGGCAATGAAATCGGCGGGATATACTCGGCCTGACTCGAGCGCCTCCTTATTCTCGAAGGGATAGTGGATCTGAGCGTAGGGCATAGAGCCTGAATCAAACCATACATCGATCAGGTCGAGCTCACGCTTAAGGGCTTTGCCAGAAGGAGATACGAGCACAATCTCATCAACGTAGGGACGATGCAGATCAATCTTATCATAGTTGGCCTTACTCATATCACCCGGCACGAAACCTTTATCCTTCAGCGGATTGCTCTTCATCAGCCCCGCAGCCACGCTCTTTTCTATCTCATTGTAGAGCTCCTCATAGGAACCTATGCAGAGCTCTTCCTGGCCATCTTCAGAGCGCCATACCGGGAGGGGAATTCCCCAATAACGGCTACGGGAGAGGTTCCAGTCCTGCACATTCTCGAGCCATTTGCCGAAGCGCCCGCTTCCGGTGCTTGCAGGCTTCCATTTGATGGTCTCATTAAGCTCTATCAGGCGCTCGCGGGCTGCCGGAGTGCGGATAAACCAGCTGTCGAGCGGGTAATAGAGCACCGGTTTGTCAGTGCGCCAGCAATGAGGATAGTTGTGAGTATGCTTCTCAATCTTGAAAGCCTCGCCCGCCTGCTTCATCTCTACAGCCAGAGTCACGTTGAGGTCTTCAGCCTTTTCTGCAGCAGCCTCATCATACTTGCCTCCCTCATTGAAGCGAGGATCGTAGGCATTCTTCACATAATCGCCTGCATGGGCAGAATAAAGCTTGAGATCCACGCATTTCTCTACAAATGCTTCTGCAAGCTCATCAGTCTCATAGTATCTGCCGCGGAGATCTACCATCGGACGCGTCTCGCCCCGCTTGGTCACCATATAGAGAGGCGGAATGCCGGCAGCACGGGCCACCTTGGCGTCGTCTGCACCGAAGGTAGGCGCGATGTGCACGATACCGGTACCATCTTCAATCGTGACATAATCGCCGGGAATCACGCGGAAAGCCTCATCAGCAAGCTCCACAAAGGTTTCGGGGCCGACCTGGAATGTTTTCTCCGGATGCTCGGCAGCAACCTTTCCTACATATTCAGGTGCATGATCAGAAAGCTTTTCGCAGGGTTTCACCCAGGGCATCAGCTGCTTGTAGTGCATTCCTACCAGCTCAGGGCCTTTCCAGCGGCCTACGATGCGCCAGGGCATCACTTTATCGCCAGGCTTAAAGTCTTCCAGATCTTTCTCTTCGCCCTCCTTCTTGAAGTGGGCGCTTACGAGAGCCTCGGCAAGCACCGCGGTGATTTTCTCGCCAGTATAGGGATTATAGGTGCGCACGGCCACATAATCAATCTTCGGGCCGACGCAAAGCGCTGTATTGGAGGGAAGGGTCCAGGGGGTAGTGGTCCATGCCAGGAAGCAGGGCTCGCCCCAGCCGGTCATCTCCGGCTTCGGATTGCTGATGCGGAAGAGAGCCGTTACGGTGGTATCCTTAACATCGCGATAGCAACCGGGCTGGTTCAGCTCATGAGAGCTCAGGCCGGTGCCGGCAGCGGGAGAATAAGGCTGAATTGTATAGCCTTTATAGAGATAACCCTTGTCGTAGAGATTGCGCAGCAGCCACCATACGGTCTCAATGTATTTCTGATCGTAGGTAATATAGGGATTCTCAAGATCTACCCAATAGCCCATTCGGCGCGTAAGATCGGTCCACTCCTTGGTATATTTCATCACCTCGGCGCGGCAGGCGGCATTGTATTCGTCAACAGATATCTTCTTACCGATATCTTCCTTAGTGATTCCGAGACGCTTCTCCACGCCGAGCTCCACGGGGAGTCCGTGGGTATCCCAACCGGCCTTGCGGTCTACGTGGAAGCCCTTCATCGTCTTGTAACGACAGAAAATATCCTTAATCGTACGGGCCATCATGTGGTGGATGCCCGGCATACCATTGGCCGACGGCGGGCCTTCATAGAACACGAAAGAGGGCGCACCCTCACGCACCTTCAAAGTCTCTCCAAAAAGATCGCGCGCATCCCAGCGCTCCAGCATCTCCTTGTTGATTGCCGACAGGTCAAGCTGTTTGTCGCCGGCTGAAAATCCCTTGCTCATATCTTATCCTATACTTAATATTCCGTTATTGTAACTGTTATCACTTCTTTCCTCCTTTGGCGCCTTTCACTCCCCCGCCCAGAGCGAAGATATTCTGGTCGTAGGTAAAGGTCTTGCGGTCGGCCTCACGCTTACGTTTAAGAGCGAGCGCCACGAGGCGATCCATCAGCTGCGGAAACTTCACACCACTCGCCTCCCACAGATAGAATGAGAGAGACCCGGGAATCGTGTTGATCTCATTGACGTAGATAGAGCCGTCGGCCTCATCGATCATAACGTCGATACGGCTTACTCCATGGCACGACAGCACCCTGAACGTCTCCTTAGCCATCTTCCTGATGCGCTCGCTTACCTCAGAAGGCAGATCAGCCGGAATCCGGCGCTCACTCGCCTGCATTCCTTTGGCTGACTTCGAGCCGCCCATGTATTTATCTTCATACGACAGGAAATCGCCCGTCTTCACCGGCTCCTCGCATACGCTGGCCTCGCACTCGTCGGCCTCACCAAGCACCGAGCAGTTAATCTCCTTGAGCTTTACCACCATCTTCTCCACGATGATACGCTGCGAGAAGCGCTCCGCATTGTCGATCGCCTTCAGCAGCTCGTCGCGGTCGGCAGCCTTGCTGATACCCACGCTTGAACCGAGATTTGCCGGCTTCACTATCACCGGATAGCCAAGCTCCTTCTCAATCTTCTCTACCAGGGCATCGCGCTGCGAGAACCATTGCTTGTCGGTGAACCATACATAGTCTACTACCGGCACTCCGTTGGCTCTCAGAATCATCTTCATCGTGATCTTATCCATGCCGTTGGCGCTCGAAAGAGTGTTGCAGCCGGCGAAGGGCAGTCCGATAGTTTCGAGCACACCCTGGAAGATACCGTCTTCCACATTTGTGCCATGAAGCACAGGAACCGCTGCATGCAGCTCAGCCACCACCTGATTGCCCTTAGAAAAGAATCCTCCCGAGGCAGCCTTATAGAGGTTGAAATCGCCATATTCAGGACGCATATACACCTCTGTAGCCTTATGGGTCAGCGCTTTGAGATCCTTATAGTTCTTCAGGTCGAGAAGCTCCGGACCCGTGTACCATCTGCCCTGCTTCGAGATATAGATAGGCACTACCTCGTATTTATCGCTATCGAAAGCATTTATGGCCTGAAGAGCAGAAATCACCGATATCTCATGCTCCACCGATCGGCCACCGAAAAAAACGGCTATGTTGGTCTTCATTTCTTATCTGAAAAAGATTGTAGGTCAGCGCCGCAAGCGCCGAATAATTCCGGCTGCAAAGTTACTAAAAAATCCAGCAGTTTCGCTACTTTTGCATTATGAACCGACGCGAAACTACCGATGCAGCCACAAGATTTGCCCTCCAGTGGGCTGGACGAGGTAAAGAAAAGGCTGAAAGCCAAAAATTCTGGCTCCAACTATTAAGAGAGGTTTTCGGAATAGAAAATTCTGAAGACTATATCTTATTTGAAGAGACCGTGAAACTAGACCACACCTCTTTCATGGACGGTTTCATTCCTTCAGAAAAAGTACTGATTGAACAAAAGAGTATCGACAGTAATCTCATGACCCCAATCCGGCAAAGTGACGGATCGCTGCTCACTCCCTTTCAGCAAGCCAAGCGCTACGCGAAGCAGGTATATGAAGAAAAGGGTATCAATATGACTCCTCGCTGGATTATTTGCTGTAATTTCCAGGAGTTTCACGTCTACGACATGGAGCGCCCCAACGATGAACCCTCAAAAATCCTGTTGAAGGATTTTGCTGAGAATTACCACAGGCTCTCTTTTCTTGTCGGCAACAAGCGTGTGCGCATAGAACAAGAACTCAAGATCTCGGCTCAAGCCGCCACGATTGTCGGTGAGCTCTATGATGCCCTCCTCAAGCAGTATATCGATCCTTCTTCGGAATCCTCGTTGCGAAGTCTGAATGTGCTCTGTGTGCGCCTCGTATTCTGCTTATATGCTGAAGATGCAGGAGTATTCCCTGAGCGGAACCAGTTTTTCTATTATCTCGATTCATTCCGCGACGCAAATGCCCGCCAAGGTCTGATCGACCTATTCCGCGTACTTAACCAGAAGTCTGAGGAAAGGGATCCGTATCTCGATGAAAAACTGTCAGCTTTCCCATACGTGAACGGCGGTCTATTTGCTGAGGAAAATATCGAGATTCCACGCCTTACCCCTGAGATACTTACACTCATAAAGCACAAGGCAAGCCTCGGCATCGACTGGAGCGGAATATCACCCACCATATTCGGAGCGATGTTTGAGAGCACGCTTAACCCTGCCACAAGACGCTCTGGAGGTATGCACTATACGAGCGTGGAGAATATACACCGCCTAATCGGTCCGCTTTTTCTCGATAACCTGACGCGCCGCTTCGAGGAAATCATGCAGATGCCCGCCTCTGAGCGCCGGAAGAGAGACCGACAGCTTGAGGCTCTTCAGAACGAAATGGCCTCACTCACCTTCCTTGATCCAGCATGCGGGTCGGGTAACTTCCTGACGGAGACTTATATGTCGCTCAGACGCCTGGAAAATGAAATCATCAAGGCTCTGCGAGAGAAAGGGGGCGCACTACAGTCGTCCATAGGATTTGAGAAACAAAGCCCTGTAAAAGTAGGTATTCACCAATTCTACGGCATTGAGATCAACGACTTTGCAGTTACTGTGGCTCGCACCGCGCTATGGATAGCAGAAGCTCAGATGCTTGCAGAAACAGAAGCAATAGTTAGCGCAGATCTTGATTTTCTACCTCTTAAAAGCTACCCAAACATAGTAGAAGCTGACGCTTTGCGCAAGCCTTGGGAAGAAGTCATCGACCGTTCACGACTATCATATATAATTGGAAATCCGCCGTTTGTGGGAGCACGTTGGATGAACGAATCGCAAAAGGTGGCTCTACTTGACACGTTTGGAAAGAAATGGAAAAATACGGGTAATCTGGATCTTGTTGCCGGTTGGTATAAGAAGGCAGCCGATTATATGGATGGTACCCCTATCAGAGCGGCATTAGTCTCTACCAATTCAATAGCACAAGGAAGTCAAGTCGCTGACCTCTGGCAGCCGTTGGTTCAGGAAAACAGAATCCATATTGACTTTGCATGGCCCACTTTCGTGTGGGACAATCAAGCTGACCATAAAGCTCATGTTCACGTGGTCATCATCGGCTTCAGTCAGGCTGATTCTAAGATTCCACCGAGACTTTTTTCAGACAGCGGTGTAAAGGAAGTGACTCATATATCACCATATCTTATAGAAGGATCCGATGTATTCGTAGTTAGCAGAAGCAAACCTATTTGCAATGTGCCGGAAATCGGAATTGGTAACAAACCTATTGACGATGGCAACTACATATTTTCCAAAGAAGAGATGGAGGAATTCATAAAAAAAGAACCTGCTTCAGCTCCCCTTTTCCACCCCTTCTATGGTGCTCAGGAGTTCATTCATCGGAAACCGCGATATTGCCTCTGGCTTGGTGAGTGCACGCCGGCGCAGCTTAAATCGATGCCTTACTGCTTGGATAGAGTGAAAAGAGTCAGGGAATTCCGTTTGACAAGCAAAAGCGAAGGTACTCTCAAATTAGCAGATCGTCCAACCAGATTCCATGTAGAGAACATTCCGAAGGACAACTTCATCGTGATTCCCCAGGTCTCATCGGAAAAAAGGAGATATATACCAATAGGATTTATGGAGCCCGGGGTAATATGTAGCGATAAACTTAGACTCATGCCAGGCGGTGACCTATATGTATTTGGGATTCTTACAAGCAACGTTCACATGGCATGGATGAGAATAGTTTCTGGCCGACTGAAAAGTGACTATAGTTACTCAAAAGACATTGTCTACAACAACTTCCCATGGCCGGAAGCTGACGAAAAGCAGAGGCAAGAAATTGAGAAAACCGCGCAAGCAATACTCGATGCGCGGGCGTTGTATCCGGATTCGTCACTTGCCGACCTCTACGATGAAGCCCTTATGCCGGTGGAACTACGGCGCGCGCATCAAGCTAATGACCGAGCAGTCATGAAGCTATACGGATTCCCCATCTCCATCAGCGAGAGCGAGTGTGTAAGCCGTCTTTTCAATCTCTATACGTTGAAAACCGGCAGTTAAACTCCCCCCGGCAAATAATTATGGCCAGGGAAAACCGGAAGGATTGACAATCAGATTGATCGGCTTGCGCTGGAGACGCACCTCAACGTATTCACGAAGCTTCTTGCGGTTCTCCGAAGTGAGACCTGACGGAGCGTTGATAAAGAGCATATTAAGCGTATCGGCCTTCTCGCTCGCAGTGCTCGCCGCCATCATCTGGGATAGAGCGAGATCCTGCACCGCCGGGAAAAGAACTTTAACCTCGGGCGCTATTACCTTGCTTTCCTGCGAGAAGGACTCATGCTTGGCAATGGCTGACCTCAGGGAGTCAATAGTAAGCTGGCTCTGCGAGATCTGCGTTTGCATCATCTGATAGAATTTGTCGTAATCCGCCTCGTTGCGAATCTCCTGAGCGGTCATGGCAAATCCCTGTTTAATATGGAGCACGGTACCGCCAAGTCCCGCAGAATCAAGCTTATTCATCATTGCGAGCTGGAGGCTGTCTTTGGGGAGCGCTTCGCCGATAAGCGTTACGTCGATATATCGGCGGTCACCTTTTCTATACTCTTTATGACTGAGCACCTGGGTATTAGGAAAGACCATCTCATTTTCTACAAATTGGCTTGCCTTGGCCATAAATACGTTTGTGCGGATCATCTGCACTGTGAGATATATACTCAGCGCCACTGTCATACCTATTACCGTATAGACGATTGCCTGCACGCGCTTGGCGCGGCGGGTGTTCTGATATACTACCTTCTTGTAGCCCATCAGCTTCACTCCGATCCAGGCAGCAAAGAGAATGAAGATAGTATTTGTGAAGAAGAGATAGAGGGCTCCGAAGAAGAAATGAGGCTGAAGAGTGGCAAGACCGTAGCCGGCGGTACAGAGTGGAGGCATCAGCGAGGTGGCGATAGCCACACCGGGCATAACCTCGCCTTTATTCCGACATGCTATACTGACTATTCCTGCAGCACCGCCGAACAGAGCTATGAATACATCGTAGATGCTCGGAGAGGTGCGGGCAAGGAGCTGGCTTGCGCTTTCATATTGAGGAGAGATGAGAAAATATAGAGCAGATGCGAGGAGCGACCCCAACACCGCCATTAGAATATTCTTTAATCCTCTACGAAGAAGCGTAAAGTCTTCTATGCCTATCGCAAGGCCTATACCTATTATAGGACCCATCAGAGGCGATATAAGCATGGCACCTATAATGACGGGAATACTATCCGTGTTAAGGCCAAGAGAGGCTATGAAAATAGCGAAGATCAGCACCAGGAGCTGACTTCCCTTAAACGACACACCGGCTCTTATGGAAGCCTCCGCATCATTCTGAGGCTCGAGATCACTCGCTACATTAAAATAGGAAAGCAAACCCTTCCACGATGCCTGAAGGCGCTCTTTTGCTGCGGCTGATAACATCTGACTACCTTATTATATAGTTCTACAATGGAATCTCTATTTGCTAAACGCTACGCGCACCGAAATTGTTAAGCCCGGTCAACGCGGAAAGAAGGTTTCGAAGGTAGAATCATCATAATAAACGGTGATATGACTGATTTTTTTCTCAACCTTCACTGTCTCTTTTTTTTCGGGTCTCTGGCGAGGGACTTCCTTTTTTGAGCCAATCGCTTGTACATAAGCACCGTAAGGGTCATTGAGGGCTCCCATAATGCCAGAATCGGAAGCATATTCGCCCTCCTCATCATCAATATTGTCAAATAAGCCATTCTCGCGGCTCTCAGGACCGTCAGTCGGGCCAGGTTCGACTCCACTCTGGATCATGTCGCCTTCGCCAAACAGGAGCCACATTACGGAGAGCTCAGGGAAGGCCTGATGGATCTGGCCGACCAGAATATCACTTATCTTCTTATTGCGACCATTAAGAAGTTGCGAAATAGACGGACGGGGAATTTTACACAAGTCAGCAAAACGGGTACTTGTGAGTCCCTTTTCATCTATGAAGAATTTTAGACGAGTCGCTACGCTATGATCAGTCATACTTGTAAACAGGGCTTCCGAAGCCTCTCTACAAATGTAATCATTATTTTGCAAACTACAAATTTCAAATCTACATTTCTAAACTCACAATCGTAATCTCCACAACAAAAACATCAATGTATGCGATTGTAAAACGGCACTAAAAACCTACAACTCACTTCAATAAGCAGAAACAAGAACCTTTGACTCATCAAGTTACAAAATCACATACCCCAACACGGACAGAAGAGAGGAAAAGTAAGAGAGAAAACTACAAATCACTTTAATCTTATTACTCAATTAGCTTATTTTCAGCATTTTCTACGATTAGTTAAATTTTATAAACGTAATAATTTACAAACTATATCTCGTTTAAAATGTAAATTTACCGATACATCATAGCAGTTTTCAAATGAAATCTCCTGTACGGAAGTTTACTTTTGAGTGGCAATGTTTCAGAAACGAAACAGTTTCGTTTCGCAAAGTTTACAAAGTGCAATATCAAAAAGCAAACTCCCCTCTCATGGGAGGTCATAATAGATACTAAAGAATACGTAGGAAATTTAGAACAATAAATTTAGAGGTAGATTCCACAAGGCCAAAGTGAGAAATGCGCAAATATTACCAATTATGAAATTTGGAGTCGCGAGAATCGAAAATTTACCGTCCAGACACGCGAATGAACAGCTTCATACGATTCTCAGAAGCATTTATCGAGGGTTTTGCAAGCGTAAAGCTATAGTTTACAATCCAATATGCTATTTACAACTCAACATTGGCAAAGAACCAGAAAAATAAGATCTCCTCTTTAGTCGAGCAGAAGATAGAAAACCGGAGTCTCCACGCCTCTGGCTGCTTCTGAAAGAGACTTCCACATTCCGTAAGGCTCTTCCGCACCTCTTACTGCGCCAAGGTCGGTTAGCAGCCTCTCGCAAGCGTCATGGTCACCCATGACTTTTACTATTCTCATAGATTCCTCTTCTCCGGTTCTCTCACAGAAGGCTGCAGCATCAATTATTTGATTCCCGTCAGAATCGAAAATTTGCGAGCAAAAAATTCTCCCGCCCGAAATATCAGATTCTCGCACTATGGCGTTCCAATCCTCTTTATTATGGAGAATACAGGGTCTGAAAGAGCTTTGGGCCTCACGACTCTCCAGAGCCATCAAATCGTCGGCCGCAGGATTGATTCCCGGCAGCTCGGCCGCTTTCGGCGAGAGCTTCCATGAGGTTCTGCAAAGAGCATCTCTATAGCCTCTCGCAGCATAGTACCTACGGAGGTCCTCATCAGCCGGAATCAGGAAAGAAAAGTCAAAATTATTTCTAATAGCCCAGTTTTCCGCTTCTCGCATCAGTCCGCTCATAATGCCCTCTCCGCGCCACTGATGAATGGTAGACAATCCGCACAGATATAGACCTTTCAAACCTCCCGAAAACCGGAAGGGAAGACCCCACAAGGCGGATATAAGGCTACCGGAACGCTCCTCGGTAAGTATCAGGGCGCTCCGGTAGTAGGTTTCAAAGAATATATCAAGATAGCTCTCGCTATCGCCAAAGATCTCAGCCCAAAGACTGCGCAAACTGAGCAAATCGGGCCTCATAAGATACTTAGGCTTTAAGGCGCAGGAAGCTATATCCAAACCGCTCTGCGGCAGCCCTTTCAAGCTCTTCACGCGCTTCGGGAGCAGCCACGGAAATCATAAGCCGGGCACGCTCTGCCAAATCGCGTCCACGCAACTCCACACAGCCATATTCCGTAGCCACGAACTGCGTCTGAAATCTCGTTGTCACCACTCCGGCACCCGGAGTCAACATCGGCTTTATCTTCGACACTCCTTTGCTTGTAGAGGCCTGCATTGCGAGAAACGAGAGGCCTCCCTCGCTTCGGGAAGAACCGTATACGAAGTCATGCTGGCCTCCTACACCGGAATAGATGCGGCTACCTATGGAATCGGCACATACCTGGCCTGTCAGGTCGATTTCCAGACAGGAATTGATCGATACCACTTTCGGGTTCTGGGCTATTATGAAAGGGTCGTTGGTCCAGGCTACGTCTTTGAATTCCAGATCAGGATTGCCGTCCATATAATCGTAGAGTCCGCGGGAACCGAGAGCGAGAGAAGCCACCGTCTTACCCGGAAGCACTTTTTTCTGGGAATTATCAATCACTCCACTGCGTATAAGCGGAAGCACTCCATCTGTAAGTGCCTCTGTATGAAGCCCAAGATGCTTGTGCCCATCAAGAGCCCGAAGCACAGCATTGGGAATGCCACCGACCCCGATCTGCAGGGTCGCTCCGTCAGGAATCCGTTCAGCTATGGCATTGCCTATCCTTATATCCGCATCAGTAGGAGTAGCTGTAGGCACCTCTACCAATGGATCATCTACAGCCACCGCAGCGGCGATCTTACTCACATGAATCCGCGCATCTCCGTAAGAATAAGGCATCTGCGGATTTATCTGCGCTATCACGGTGCGGGCGCACTGGGAGGCGGAAGTAGCCACATCGCCCGAAACACCGAAGCTCACATAGCCATCTTCATCGGGCAATGAGCAGTTGAGCACAGCCACATCAATAGGCCAGGTGCCATCGCGAAACAGCGCCGGCACTTCACCAAGAAAGCGCGGGGTCATCGACCCGTAGCCTTCTGCAATCCAGCGCCTCACGTTATTACTTACGAAGAAACTATTTACTAAGAAAGAGTCTTTGTATTCTGGGCGGCAATAGGGCGCCTCGCGCCGTGCCACAGAGAAGCCGCAATATATAGTGACATCACGCAATTCAGAGCCCCTCTCAGCCAAAGCATCACTGAGCACCTCCGGAACCGAGGTAGATCCCTGAATGTAGATGTGGTCACCGCTCATTATGAGTTTTACGGCCTCAGCAGCGGTCGTATAGTTAATTGCTGTGCTCATCATGGAAGGCTTTTAGTCGCTTTTCGAGCATATCATATTGTTCAGGACGCGAAAGCGCTGAAACGCAGACCCTCACACCCTCCTGAGTGCTACCCGTAGAAGGCAACGTAATAGCAGAGATACCATAGCGGAGAAGCTCTTTCTGAAGCTCTGCGCTATTCATAGAGCCGTAGCCCATAGTGAAGAAAAAGCCGTCGGAAATCTCTTCCGGACCGTCCATCTCATATACAAGGTGAAATCCGTTATCGCGGAAAATCTTCTTCGTCCTGGCAGCCCGGCGACCGTATTCCAGGCAGTTATCGCGGAATTTGAGCTTGCCATCACAGGCGGCATTCATCATTGCAGCAAGGGCATACTGACCCGAATGGGCTACACCGCTTGAAGCCGTGTAGAGCACTCCATAAATATATGCCTCACCGAATCCCGGCATCTCGTAGAAATCTGCCAGCGCCTCATATCGCCTGTGATACACGGCATTGCTCATACAGGCTACGGCAATACGCTCACCTGCATAGCTGAAGATTTTGCTCGCAGATACGAGAAGGATATAATTGTCGGTATAGCGCGCCACGGTAGAAACGAAAGGAGGCTCAAACGGACGCCCGAGATCGCGCCGGAAATCCATTGTCATGTAGGCCAGATCTTCCATCACGATAGCGTCATACTCCGTGGCGAGCCGGCCAATAATCTCCAGCTCTTCTTCAGTCAGGTTCGTCCATGCCGGATTATTGGGATTACTGTAGACAATACCCGTTACCCTGCCAGAGGCCAGGATACCGCGTAGTTTCTCTTCAAGTTTCTTGCCGCGGTAGTCGTAAAGATCAAATGATTCTCTCCTGATACCGAGCACTTTTGCCTGATGGTAGGTAGCGGGAAAGCCGGGTTGAATGAACACCATCGTGTCCTTACCCTTAACCCTCTGAGCCAACAGGAGCATCAAGGTGAAACTGGCCTGCATCGAACCCACCGTAGGAACTACACATTCCGGGTCGATATCCACATCGAGAAAAGCCTTTACAAACCTTGAGCCGGCCTCCTTCACCTCCGGGATGCCATCTATACGGGGATACTTGTTGGCCACTCCCCGATGCAGCGCCTCGCATTCAGCTTCGATTCCAATAGTCTCCGAGTCGAGACCGGGATTACCAATCTCGAGATGCACAAATTCCTCACCACACTGCTTTTCCAGATTTGCGGCCAAGGCGCAGATCTGCCTGATAGTAGCCGAAGAGACGTCCAGAATATCAACCGCCTTTACAGCGGCATCAAAATTGTCGGAACTTATCGGGAGCATAACGCCTACTTTTTAACGGTTTCCGACTTTGCAAGACCCGCACAGAAGGCAGCCAGATTCTGCTCCACAATAGCTTCACCCTTAGACTCAAAGGTCTTACGGATAGCATCTTCGATTATCGACGGTTCAAGACCGATAAAAGGAGTGGCAGCTCCCAGGAGAACCATATTCGACGACCTGGGTGTGGCTACCTCTTTAGCTGTAGCGTCCATATCGAAGGCTACTACTCTTCCCGTCTGCTCAAGGCGTTTCATAAGAGCCTCCGTATCAGGATAGTTGTCGATATTAACGAAGGGTACGGTATTGGTGACAATCCAGCCCTCTTTTGAAAGATACGGCAGATAGCGTAATGCCTCCATCGGCTCGAGCGATACTATAATATCGGCACCTCCGAGAGGGATAAGGTCGCTCGCTATAGGATTGCTGCTGATACGCAGATTTGACTGAACATCGCCACCACGCTGGCTCATACCGTGAACCTCGGCCTGCTTCAGGTGGAGTCCCTCCTTAAGAGCTGTGGCACCAAGGATTGTAGCAATCGAAAGAATTCCCTGGCCTCCTACGCCAGCAAGTATTATATCTGTTTTCATCACTGGTCACTGTTTTTTCTTAGCTGCATGGCGACGGGCCGTCTGGATACACTCACGTCGCGAAATTATTACCGACAGCCCTTTATGGTTTATCTCCTCGAGCATCATTTTCTTCATCTCTTCGCGGTTGTTGGGCAGCGAGCCTATCGTGCGCAGGTGCTCCGGAGCTACTCCGAGACCGAGGCATATCTGCTCCAGCTTTCCGGTGCCCTGAGAATCCTGACCGCCTGTCATTCCCGTAGTGAGATTGTCGGAAATAATAACCGTGATGGGAGAATCCTCATTGATGGCATCGAGAAGACCTGTCATGCCGGAATGCGTGAACGTAGAGTCTCCGATAATTGCTACCGCGGGGTGCTGTCCGGCATCAGCGGCTCCTTTGGCCATGGTGATAGATGCACCCATATCAAGCACTGTATCTATTGCATTGAAAGGCTTAAGATAGCCCAGAGTATAGCAACCTATATCGCCGAACACTTTCGGACTTTCAAACTCCTTAAGTGCCTCCGTCATGGCTGAGTAGACGTCGCGGTGGCCGCAACCCTGGCAGAGAGCGGGCGGACGAGGCATCACCATTTCCGGAACGGCTTCTGGCTCAGGAAGCGTCAAAGTGCCCTGCAGAGCTTTCTCTACAGCCTCCCTAACCGAGTCGGGAGTGAGCTCACCTGTGCGGGGCAGATAGCCGGATAATTTTCCAATCACCTTAGCCTCATTTTTCAGCATCTTTTCAATGAAAGGCTGACCTTCCTCTATCACCATCACCTTATCGGCCATTTCAAGAAGCTCAGCCACCTTCTTCTCCGGTACCGGATACTGCGAAATCTTGAGCACCGGGAAAGGAAGACCTTCCGGGAAAAGCTCCATCAGATAATTATAGCCGATGCCGGAAGCAATGAAACCGAGTCGATTATCGCTACCAGGCTTCAGGAAATTGAAAGGTGAGGTTTCTGCTTCCTCGCGGAGATCATCGTAGATCTTCACAAGCTCTTTATAACGCACGCGCGAATTGCCAGGCATCAGCACCCAGCTTCTCTTTTCTGCAGGATAATGGAACTCATTTTCCGGCCCCATCTCCTCTTCTGCCTCTACTTCTCCGCGCGAATGCGAAAGGCGCGTAACGAGGCGGACCATCACCGGAATCCTGAACTTCTCGGATAGTGCGAACCCATAGGCGGCCATATCGTAGGCTTCCTGCTGATTTGAAGGCTCGAGCACCGGCACCAAGGCAAAATCTGCATAAAAACGCGAATCCTGCTCATTCTGAGAAGAGTGCATAGATGGATCATCAGCACTAATCACCAACATGCCTGCATTGGCACCCGTCATAGCTGAATTCACGAATGGATCAGCAGCCACATTGAGCCCCACATGCTTCATCGAGACCATCGACCTTTTGCCGCAAAACGACATGCCGAGAGCCGATTCGAGAGCGGTTTTCTCATTTGACGACCAGCGGGCGTGAAGACCGCGCTGCCGGGCGCCGGAGTGCCCCTGCACAAATTCCATTATCTCAGTAGAAGGAGTGCCCGGATAGGCATAAGCTCCTGATAGACCAGCATTGATAGCGCCTAAGGCCAGCGCTTCATCGCCGAGAAGAAGACGTTTGAGTTTCATGCTATCGGTTAAAAATCACAATTAAAGATAATCTTACAGAAATAACTCTGCAATTTTATCTGCAAATTTTCGATGCAAATTTAATTAAAAGAATTTTTTCGTGCAAACAAAAATTATTAACTTCGCAAACTAAATGAACTATAACATAATAAAACGATTTGACACCATGAAGCTTCGCGCTTTATCATTTTTTCTGCTCCTATGGATAGCCATCGGAGCAAATGCGGCCGATCCGGTGAGCTGGACCTTCAGGCTTACAGGCGACAACACCGCATCTCCTGCTATTGAGGCAACAGCCACTATTGCTCCGGGATTTCACATGTATGCCATCGACAATCCTCCGGGCGGGTCGAGTCCGCTTGAGTTCTTCTTCGATCTCAAAGGCTGCTCTCTCGATGGCAAACCTACCGCCAATAAAGCTTACCATAAGCAATATGACGATGTATTCATGGTAGACCAGCATCTCTACGAAGGTACAGTTACATTCGTGCAGAAACTGAAACCTACCGCGAAGGATTTCGATGTGAAAGTAGAGGTGAAAGGTCAGGCCTGCAATGAAGAAGACTGCGTGCCGATTTTCGGTTCCTCGAAGCTTAGCGGTCATGCTCCGGCATCGGCAGTAGCCGATGTGAAGGAAGAACCGGCCACTGAATCTGCTGCTCAGGAGATAGCCCAGATGACCGATTCGCTGCAGAGCGCCGAGACTCTCCTGCCAGAACCCGATACGTCAGGCATTGTAGCCGATAAATCCTGGTGGGATAATGTAGAAGCGGAGCTCGACGTGTTTGAAGACAATCCGACCCAGCAGGAGCGAAGCCTCCTCTATATCCTGATAGCGGGCTTCATCGGCGGACTTATAGCGCTCGTAACTCCCTGCGTATGGCCTATGATTCCTATGACCGTCAGCTTCTTCCTGAAGCAGAATAAAAACAGGAGCAAGGCTATCCGCAGCGCCTCAGTCTATGGCTTATCGATTATAGTGATCTATGTGGCCTTAGGACTTGTCATAACAGGTATTTTCGGTGCCTCTGCCCTTAACGAACTTGCTACCAGCGCGATTTTCAACATTATTTTCTTCGCTCTTCTGGTGATATTCGCAATCTCCTTCCTTGGTGGCTTCGAACTTACACTGCCGGCAAGCTGGACCAACAAGATGGATTCCAAGGTAGATTCCACAACCGGCCTGCTGAGTATCTTCTTTATGGCCTTCACTCTGGTTCTGGTATCCTTCTCATGCACTGGTCCGATTATCGGCACGCTGCTCGTAGAAGCCGCAGCCACCTCCGATTTGCTTTCTCCCGCGGTAGGAATGTTTGGTTTCGCGCTCGCTCTTGCCCTGCCGTTCACGCTCTTTGCAATGTTCCCGACTATGCTCAAGTCGATGCCTAAGAGCGGCGGTTGGCTCAACAGCGTGAAGGTAGTGCTCGGCTTCCTGGAGCTTGCACTCGCCCTTAAGTTCCTCTCTGTAGCTGACCTCGCTTACGGCTGGCGGATTCTTGACCGTGAGGTATTCGTATCGCTGTGGATTGTGATTTTCGCCCTTCTGGGTGTCTACCTCCTCGGCAAACTTCGCTTCCCCCACGATTCAGCCGTAGAGAAGACCGGAGTGGGTCGTTTCCTCTTAGCCTGCATCTCGTTCAGCTTCGCTGTCTATATGCTTCCGGGTCTCTGGGGCGCTCCTCTGAAGGCAATAAGCGCTTTTGCTCCCCCCGCGCATACTCAGGATTTCTCGCTCTTTGAAGGCAACGTGCATGCTCAGGTTAGCGATTTCGAGGAAGGCATGAAACTCGCTACGCGTCTCAATAAGCCGGTGCTGATTGATTTCTCAGGTCACGGTTGCGTAAACTGCCGCAAGATGGAGGCAGCCGTATGGACAGATCCGGAAATCAAGAGAACTATCGACGATAATTTCGTGCTCGTGACCCTGATGGTCGATGAGAAGAAGGCGCTTCCGCAACCGATTGTGGTGAAAGAATCTGACGGCACCGAACGCACGCTGCGCACCGTAGGCGATAAATGGAGCTATCTGCAGCGCACAAAGTTTGGAGCCAATGCCCAGCCCTATCATGTGATTCTCGACAATGCCGGCAAGCCGCTCTCACCTTCATTCGGATATAAGGAGGATATTCCGGGCTACAAGCGCTTCCTGCGGCAAGGAATAGAGAACTACTACAACGGAAAATGAAAAGAACAATCATAGTAGCTTTTACCCTCTGTGCGGCGGCTTATGCTGCCGCACAGACATATACGGAGTATGCCGACTCAGCCGACCACTATATCAAGGTGGAGCGTTGGGCTGATGCTGAAAGAATGCTCGTGGCGGCAATGCGGCTTGAGCCGGGCAACTTCCAGAATTCTCTCCTGCTATCAAACCTGGGAGTGGTCCGAACTAATCTGAAGCGCTACGACGAAGCCCTGAGATGCTTCGAATCAGGACTCGGAATTGCGCCTAATTCGACCGTGCTGCTCACTAATCGCGCGCGTACCTATATGGAGATGGGTCACAACGCAGATGCGGAAGCTGACCTGACCAAGGTGCTGGATATAGATTCTACCCTCATTGCTCCGCGCACTCTAAGGGGATTTTTACGTCTCGGAGTCCGCAATTTTGAAGGAGCTGAAGCCGATTTCAAGAAGCTCCTGAAAGAAAAAAGCGATACTCTGGCGGCCTACCGCGGTCTCGGATTCTGCGCTCTCGAAACGGGAGATTCACAGAAAGCGGAAGAGATGTGGACGCAGGTAATAGCCTCAGATCCTACTGAAGAGGCCTATCTGATGAGGGCTATAGCGAGAACTGTAGACGGACGCTACCCTGAGGCTTCGGAAGATATCAGGCTGGGTCTCGAGAAGAATCCTCACTACGGCAATCTTTACTTCGCCCGCGGCATGATCGACCGATTGAGCTACCGCAATGACGACGCAGAAATCAATTTCAGAAACGCTCAAAAATACGATGCTGAGGTTCAGGCGCTTCTAAGATTTTACGCTGCAAAGCCCCGATAAATGCCTCCTGAAAGGGCACAAGATTGGCGTTTTTTGGCTAACTTTGCCCTACGATTTAAGACATGAAACGAATTTCTCTTCATATTAACCATCTGATGCGCACTCACGATTGTGTAGTGGTGCCCGGTATCGGCGCCTTTCTGGCGCTTGCCCGTCCCGCACGCTTTGATGCCGCCACGCTGACGATTTATCCTGCTGTAAGAGAGATCTGTTTCAATGCCTCCATCACCCACAACGATGGAGTGCTCGCCTCGTCGGTGGCCCGGAAGGAAGGCATCGACTATTCTGAAGCTGCTGCTGCGATTGAAGAGGAAGCCAATCAGATGAGGCAAGCACTGGTCAACGCCCCCGTGAAAGTAGGCGGTCTCGGCACCCTTTTCTTAACCCCCGAAGGCAGTCTGAGATTCTCTCCGGACAGTGCAGAAGCTGAAGAGAGGCAGTTGGGGTATGCGCCTGTAGAGTTGCGCACAGATACGGAAGAGGCCATAGAACCGGCTACCGAGGAAGAGGAGCCCGAATATATGGTCCGCAAGAAGGGCTACTGGTATCTGCCAATACCGAAGACCGCCACTAAGGTGGCAGCTTCCCTGCTGCTCTTTGCTGCGGTGGCTATCAGTTTTCTGCTTCCTCCGAGCTCAGAGCAACCCATGCCGGATAAAGCTTCAGTGGTGCCGGTAGTAAGGGTAGAGATTCCAGTGAAGGAAGCAGAGCCAGAGAAAGTTGCAGTTGAGGAAACAGCTCCGGAAGAACCCGAGAAGGAGCTTCAGGCTGAACCCCATGCCTTTCTGATAGTAGCTACCTTCAAGAGCGAGACGCAGGCGCAGAAATTCGTTGAAAGCAAGCCGGAAGGGAGTCTGGAGATTGTAGCAGGCGGATCGGTGTATCGCGTAGCGGCTGCCAAAGCTGAGAAAGCAGAGGAGCTAAGAAGCCGACTCAACTCCCGGGAACTTCAGACTCAATATCCGGAAGCCTGGATTTGGGTATCCCCCGCCGCCCGCTAACCCATCAACCAGAAAATCAATCCCAAAAGATTATCATAAAGGGGCCTGCGTCACCGCGCAGG
Organism: uncultured Muribaculaceae bacterium; assembly: GCA_947632485.1. GTDB lineage: Bacteria > Bacteroidota > Bacteroidia > Bacteroidales > Muribaculaceae > Lepagella. The sequence continues at coordinate 748 of CANRPJ010000015.1, read as the reverse complement.
CCCCTTTACAGTCTTGACACATTTTGAAGCCCAAGTACCTAATACTTTGAACTATACCTCCCTTTTGATGTCAAGGTAGAGACCCGGGCATTTTGCGATGGGAGGGTTAGAAGGAGTATTTGAGGGAGAGGAGCACTTCCAACGGGCGGAGAGCGAAAGACCAGGCATATAGGTCAGCGCCTGAAAAACTGGAATAGCTGAATACGCGACGATCCGTGAGATTACGCGCCTGGAGCTCAAGTTCAACCCTGTCTAAGGTAATCCGGCTCCCAGCGTCAAGGAAGAAGTAGTTTTTGAATCCTGCCGACGCCATATCCTGACCCTTATAGCTCGGTCGGCACCATAGTTCCCAACGGCTTACCGGCCTCACGGAAACTTTACCCTGGGCATCGACTGAACGGAGATGGTTCTTGCTGTCGATTATTCCTATTGTCTGAGTCGTTAAGGAGTAGGCAGCCGATGCGTCAAGGGTCATCACGTCTTGAAAAAGCGTGGACTGCACCCCTGCCGAGAAACGCCAGTTAAGATTATCTACCTTCATTTTTAAGTCCTGACGCAACGCCTCGGAGCTCATCCATGTTGTGGTGATCGATCCATTCAGTGTAGTTTTGGCAGCTGCGAAATATTTGGAGCCTGAGAAAGTGGCTAAGGCGGTATTCATACGGTTCTGCATCTCTTCGCGCCCGGAAATAACCTCATCGGCTTCAATTTCCGAAGTGGCCATGGAATTCTGTGTGCTCGTAGATGC
>CANRPJ010000014.1 GCA_947632485.1 uncultured Muribaculaceae bacterium | reverse complement strand
GTCGCCTTTCTCCTGGGCTGATGCGCACAGTCCGACAAGAGCCATGCACATTGAAATGAAAAGTTTTTTCATTTGTTTTTCATCGTGGCGCCTGCAGCTCTATGGCGCCGTAAGTTCATTAGTGATTAAGAGGCATACAAAGAAAGTGGAGCCACATTCTCACTTGTTTATTGATGTGGGCCTAGGATTCCCATGAAATACAAACAAGTGATAGCAAACCCCACTCTTGACCGCATATCATGGATTGATGACACTACGAGCCAAAAGAGAGCGTACTTTCACCATCATTCCGTATTTCATTGTTGAAATTTCCTAGGTTTCATCAATGGAACGATGCGAAAATCGCTTTCTCAATATGTCTGCAGACCCATCGTGGGCTTGCAAGGGCAAATTTAGCTATTTTCGTCGAAAGTACGCTCCTTTATCGCAATTTTAATAAGATTGTACCAACATTAAATCTGCTAATCCGCTTCTTTAGAATTTATCTTTTGGGCGCCACTTAATAATTTCGCAAATATAGTGCAATCATACTACATGCGTAGCATTCTCCCCTGCTGGAACAATCCACAATCTCCATAGAAATTCATCAATTCCCGATGAAGGATAGATAATCTATATTGACGATGCGTCCTGCCGGGACGCAAACCTACTACCCCTTTTGTCCCCAGGCTGAAGCCCGAGGCTTCTGACGATACCGAGCCGCCGGCTCGTTATCAACCGGCGAGGGTGAGCGCCGCGAAGATGCGGTAGTAAAAAAAGAGGACTCTCGAAATGAGAATCCCCAATTCAGTACCCTGAGCCGGGGTCGAACCGGCACGGATTGCTCCATCGGTGTTTGAGACCGACGCGTCTACCGATTCCGCCATCAGGGCCTACGCTGCAAAGGTAGTAATTTTTTTCTATCCGCAGAAATGCCCTGCGAGGCCTCTCCGATGCAGAAGCCAAAATAAAACCGGAGAGGCGCAATCGCAGAGTCTGTTTCTTAGAGAGGACGAAGCCAGATGTTGCGGAAGCTGATCGGCTCGCTCGGATCGCCATGCGACTGGAGAAGAATCGGGCCGGCGCCGTGCTTCTCTACGCGGGGGAAACCGATATATTCCGTAGTGCCCTGAATATCAAAGTCGTTTACGATCACGCAACCGTTCTGAATCACCGTCACTTTGGGGTGGGTCTTGTAGGTGCCGTCTTCATTAAAGACCGGAGAGGTATAGATAATGTCATATACGTTCCATTCTCCCGGTTTGCGCATCACGTTGGCCGTAGGCGCTTTCTGCTTATAGATGGAGCCGGTCATACCGTTTACGTAGGTCTCATTCTCGAAGCAGTCGAGTATCTGCACCTCATACATTCCCTGGAGATACACTCCGCTGTTGCCTCTGAGCTGCCCTGAGCCGGTAATGTTTTCGGGCACCATCCACTCCAGATGGAGCTGGAAGCTGTCGAAATTATCTTTTGTCTCGATATCACCCTTGCTTTTGTCTACGGTCATCACTCCGTCGTGCACATTCCATTCTGCCGGGCCTCCGGTCTGGGGATTCTTCCAGGCGTCGAGATTAGTGCCGTCGAAAAGCACTATCGCATCGGAGGGAGCGGAGTTGGTTGCTATATCGCCGGGCGTCACGATTTTGGGTTGCGGAGTCCAGAACTCACTCATGCCCGGACGCATCTTCTCCGGCTCCGGATACTTTTTTACGTTCTCCTGAGCCGCTACAGAAGCTATGGCCAGAAGCGATAATGCTGAAACAGAAATTATCCTTTTCATTGCAATGTTTGTTATGTTGGGTTATTGGATTTCTCTACAAAGGTAAGCAGAAAATCCGTAGCTTGCGGGCTGCGTCGAATCTTTTTTATGCCGAAACTTGCATCTCTCCTAAAAATCAATTACCTTTGCAAAGAATTCCGGAGGGGACCCACAGTCTCCTCCGCTCTTTTAACATCAACCGATATGATTGATAAGGAAGCACTGGCAAAATGCGTGGAGGCAGCCCTGCAGGGCACCGATGCCTTCCTCGTGGACGTACAGGTTACGCCCGACAACAACGTGACCGTAGAGATCGACAGCCAGACCGGAGTAGACATCGATACCTGCGCCGAAGTGACGCGTAAGGTAGAAGAGGAGTTCGACCGCGATGTGGAAGACTATGAGCTGGAGGTAGGAAGCGCCGGGCTCACGTCGCCCTTCAAGGTTAAGGCTCAATACGACAAGAATCTGGGCAACCGCGTAGAGGTGCTCACCCGCAGCGGCAGCAAGCTGAAGGGAGAGCTCATCGAGGCCGGTCCGGAGAGCTTCACCATCGAGGTGGAGGAGAAGGTGAAGCATGAAGGGCAGAAGCGCCCAGTAAAGGAGCTGCGTCCCGTCACGCTCCGCTATGATGAAGTAAAATACACGAAATATCTTTTAGAATTTTAAGGCATTATGACCCGCAAAGCTGAGGCCGAAAAAATGGTCGACCGGTTCGCCGAGTTCAAGGAGCTCAAGAACATCGACAAAACCACTATGATAAGCGTGCTCGAAGAGAGCTTCCGCAAGGTGTTGGCCAACATGTTCGAGACCGACGAGAATTTCGACGTGATCATGAATCCCGACAAAGGCGACTGCGAGATCTATCAGAATCTCCAGGTAGTGCCCGACGGAGAGGTTGAAAACCCCAATATGCAGATCGGCATCACCGATGCCAAAGAGATCGATGCCGAGTGTGAGATCGGCGAAGACGTGGCAAAGCAGATCTTCTTCGAGAAGTTCGGACGCCGCGCTATCCTCAACCTGCGCCAAACCCTGCAGTCGAAGATACTCGATCTGCAGAAAGATGCCCTCTACAGCAAATTCCATGAGCTGGAAGGAGAGGTAGTGACCGGTGAGGTGCATCAGATATGGAAGCGCGAGATGCTTCTGCTCGACGATGAGCAGAACGAGCTCATCATGCCTAAAGAGGAGCAGATTCCGAGCGATTTCTTCCATAAGGGCGACATGGTGCGCTGCATCGTGAAGCGCGTGGATAATCCCAACGGCAATCCGAAGGTGATCGTATCGCGCACCGACGAGCGCTTCCTGCGCCGCCTCTTCGAGCAGGAGGTGCCGGAGATCCACGATGGCCTCATCACCATCAAGGCGGTGGCCAGAGTGCCGGGAGAGAGAGCGAAAATAGCAGTGGAGAGCTACGACGACCGCGTAGATCCGGTAGGCGCATGCGTCGGCGTGAAGGGCAGCCGCGTCCACGGTATCGTGCGCGAGCTTCACAATGAAAACATCGACGTGATCTCTTACACCCAGAATCCTGAGCTCTTCATTCAGCGAGCCCTCAGTCCCGCCAAGATCTCGAGCATCCGCCTCGATCCCGAGGAGAAGAGAGCCGAGGTGTTCCTCCACCCCGATGAGGTATCCCTGGCCATCGGTAAGGGAGGCCTGAATATCCGTCTGGCGTCGATGCTCACCGGATATACTATCGACGTATACCGTGATCTCGATGAGGGTGAGGAAGATATCTATCTCGACGAGTTCCGCGATGAGATCGACGACTGGGTGATTGAAGCTCTCAAGAATGTAGGGCTTGGCACAGCCAAGGCGGTGATCAACGCATCGCCTGAGACCCTGGCGCAGGCCGACCTCGAGGAAGATACCGTGGCGCATGTGCTCGAAGTGCTCCGCGCCGAATTCGAGGACTAATCCAACCCTAACCACTACGGCAGGAAATATCAGTCAAAAGGAAGAAACAACGTATGCCAACAAAGATAAATAAAGTAGCAAGAGACCTTAATGTAGGAGTCGGCACGGCGGTCGAGTTTCTGCGGAAACATAAGATCGAGGTAGACGACAACCCCAACGCGCGCATCAGCGATGAGGCCGTAGACCTCCTGACCAAAGAATTCTCCAAAGACAAGGCCTCCAAATCGCAGTCGGAGCAGATGACGGCCGCCCGGCGCGTAGAGAAGCGCCCGGCGAAACCGGAGCGTGTCCGTCCTGCCGAAGATGTGAAGACAGCAGCGCCCCAGGGGCCGCAGCTCAAAGTAGTAGGCCGCATTGATCTGCCGGGGCAGCCGAAGCCACAGCCGAAACAATCTCTCAAACAGGAGCAGAAACCCGCTCCCAAACAGGAGCCAAAGGCTGAGCATAAGCCTGAGCCCAAGCAGCATCAGCCCAAACCCGAACCGAAGGCTGAGGTGAAGGCTGAGGCGAAACCTGCACAGAAGCAAGAGAACAAACCCGCTCAGAAGCAGGAACATAAGTCCGCCCACAAGCAGGCTCAGAAACCTGCGCCCAAGCCGGAGCAGAAGCAGACTCCCAAGCCTGAACAGAAACCGGCACCTAAGCCGGAGGCTCCCAAAAAGGAGGAGAAAACTGAAGAGAGAAAGCCTACGGAAGTGTTCCGCTACGGCGGCGGTGCGCCTGCGCCTCAGCTCAAGGTGGTAGGCACGATCGATCTCAATGCCCTCAACCAGACCACCCGTCCCAAGAAGAAGACGAAGGAGGAGCGTCGCAAGGAGCATCAGGCAGGAGCTGCCGGAGCTTCAGGTAAGAGGAAGCGTACCAGAATCGGCAAAGAGAAAGTAGATGTAGAGAAGGTAGGAGCCCAGGCTGCTGCCGAACAGAATAAATCCCGTCAGGGTCAGGGCGACCGCAACCGTCAGGGAGGCGGCGACCGCCAGAATCAGCGCCAGCGCGGCCCCAAGCAGCGCAACAACAAGCCGGAGGTAAGCGCCGAGGATATGCAGAAGCAGGTGCGCGAGACTCTTGACCGGCTCACGAGCAAATCGCTCAAGAAGGGCGCTAAATGGCGCAAAGAGAAGCGCGACGAGATGCACAATCGCGAGCTTGCCAACCAGGAGCGCGCTGCTGCAGAGAGCAAGATTCTGAAGCTCACCGAATTCGTGACCGCCAACGACCTGGCGAGCATGATGGAAATACCCGTAAACCAGGTGATCGGCACCTGCATGAAGATCGGCGTGATGGTATCGATCAACCAGCGTCTTGATGCCGAGACCATCAATATTGTGGCCGAGGAATTCGGATTCACGACCGAATATGTGAGTGCCGACGTGTCGGAAGCGATAGCCACAGTGGAGGATTCGGAGGAAGATCTCGTAAGCCGTCCGCCGATTGTCACCGTGATGGGTCATGTGGACCACGGTAAGACCTCGCTGCTCGACTATATCCGCAAGGCCAACGTGATTGCCGGCGAGGCCGGTGGCATCACGCAGCATATCGGTGCTTACCACGTGACGCTGCCCGACGGCCGCAACATTACCTTCCTCGACACCCCGGGCCACGAGGCATTCACCGCCATGCGTGCCCGCGGAGCGAAGGTGACCGACCTGGCTATCATTATTGTGGCAGCCGATGACGATGTGATGCCCCAGACTATTGAGGCCATCAACCACGCAAGCGCTGCCGGAGTGCCTATGGTATTCGCCATCAACAAGATCGATAAGCCTACAGCCAACCCTGAGAAGATCAAGGAAGCGCTGGCCAACATGAACTATCTCGTAGAAGACTGGGGAGGAAAATACCAAAGCCAGGACATATCGGCCAAGAAAGGCATCGGAGTGGAGGAGCTCATGGAGAAGGTGCTTCTCGAGGCGGAGATGCTCGACCTCAAGGCCAACCCGAACCGCGCTGCCATAGGCTCAGTGATAGAATCGAGTCTTGACAAGGGTTGCGGCTATGTGGCCACTGTGCTCGTGCAGAACGGCACTCTGCGCGTAGGCGACGTGATGCTGGCCGGCACCCATTTCGGCCGCATCAAGGCTATGTTCAACGAGCGCAACCAGCGCGTGAAGGAAGCCGGTCCGGCCACTCCTGTGCTCGTGCTCGGCCTCAACGGCGCTCCGACAGCAGGCGATACCTTCAATGTGCTCGAAACCGAACAGGAGGCACGCGAGATTGCCGGAAAGCGCGAACAGCTTCAGCGCGAGCTCGGACTGCGCACCAAGAAGCGTCCGGGCCTCGAAGAGCTGGGACGCCGACGCGCCCTCAACGACTTCCACGAACTCAACCTCGTAGTCAAAGGCGACGTAGATGGTTCCGTGGAGGCTCTCTCCGACTCGCTCATCAAACTCTCTACGCCGGAGGTGCAGGTCAATGTGCTTCATAAGGGTGTAGGCGCGATCTCCGAAAGCGATGTCACTCTGGCCGCCGCTTCCGAAGCAATCATAATCGGCTTCCAGGTGCGTCCTTCGGGAGCTGCCCGCAGAGAGGCCGATAAAGAAGGCGTGGAGATACGTCTCTACTCGGTGATCTACAAGGCGATAGAGGAGGTGAAAGACGCAATGGAAGGTATGCTTTCGCCGGAAATTAAGGAGGAGATTACGGGTACTGCCGAAGTGCTTCAGACCTACCACATATCGAAAGTCGGCACCATCGCCGGCGCTATGGTTCGCGACGGCAAGATCAAACGCGCCTGCAAGGTGCGCGTGATCCGCGACGGCATCGTGATCTATACTGGCGACCTTGGATCGCTCAAGCGCTTCAAAGACGATGTGAAGGAAGTAGTTTCGGGCTATGAATGCGGTCTCTCCGTAGCGGGCTACAATGATATCCGCGAAGGCGACCTCATCGAAGGCTTCGAGGAAGTGGCAGTCAAGAAGACGCTCTAACTCTGGAGGCAGATGGCCTGCGTAATGATTAATATGGGGAGTAATCTGGGCGATCGGCGCCTGATGCTCAGCCGGGCCATGCGCAGAGTAGGCATGGAGTTCGGCCCCTTTGAAATGAGCCACGCGGTGGAGTCGGAGCCTATGGGCTTCGATTCGCCGCGAAGCTTTCTTAATCTTGCCATAATCTTCAATACCGATCTGGAGCCCGCAGAAGTACTCAAGAGGCTTCAGGCTATCGAGAAGGAACTCGCACCGGGCCCGCACCGAAATGCTGACGGCAGCTACACCGACCGGGAGCTGGATATCGACATTATGGCGATCGACGATGTGGTGACCGATACACCGGATCTTCAACTCCCTCACCCCCGGCTTGCGGAACGCCGTTTCTTCCTTGAACCGCTCCGGGAGATAGCTCCCGGCTGGCGCCACCCCGTCACCGGACTTACGGCCGATGAGATGCTCGCAAATCTACCTGAAGGCAATGGAAGATAATAATTCGCGTCAGGCTGTAGCGGTAACCGCTGACAACCAGCTTGCTACCATCGCTACATTTGCAGGTACCTGGAGACTGCCCACAGTAGCCGAGATCAAAAAGGCCGGTTGCTCAGTGCTTCAGGAATGCGGCTTTGAGACCCCGGAACCTTTCACCGCCATGCGGGTGGAATCCATTCAACCTCCCTTGAAGGCTATTCCGCTTCGGGAGGCTGAAGAAAAGTTGGGGCACCATAGGGCGCATCTTGCGTATCGGGGCAGCGAACTCCTCGTATGGGACTCGACAAACCGCTTCTGCGGAAGCTGCGGCGCCAAGATGAAGCGACATACCGATATAAGCAAGCTCTGCCCGGAGTGCGGCCGAGAGGTATTCCCTCAGCTTTCGCCGGCAATGGTAGTTCTCGTGAAGCGTGGCGATGAAGCCCTGCTCGCACAGGCTAAGAGCTTCAGCAATCCGGTTTTCGCGCTCGTGGCGGGTTTTGTAGAGACCGGAGAGACGCTTGAAGAATGCGTGGCCCGCGAAGTGATGGAAGAGACGGGACTGCGAATCGCCAACGTGCGCTACTGGGGCAGCCAGTCGTGGCCCTTCCCCTCTAATCTCATGCTCGCTTTCACCGCTGATTATGCCGGCGGAGATATTTCGCTCAATGATGGTGAGCTTCGAGAAGCGCGTTTTTTTACCCGCGCAGAAGCTGTAGCGCTGCCTCGCCCCGGCTCTCTGAGCCGACAGCTCATTGACGCCTGGCGCAACGGAGAGGTGTAGCGGTCTCCCTTAAGCCTTGTTTCCGGCTGCCGCCTCCTGCTTGCGATGCCTATAGAGCTGCCAGGAGTTGGCTACATTGTGCCAGATGCTGTAGAAGCCGCCTACGATTGATGTGATGGGAGTGAAAAATGTGAATCCCAGCCAAATAGCGAATACGGTGTTCTTCTGTCCGAGCGCCTGCCCTGCCGACACGGCATCATCATAGCGGGCGCCGATGTGCCGGCCTGCCCAGAACTGAAACACACAGCATAGCAGCGATACGAGCACAAGCCACAACTGAGTAGAGAGCGGCACGGAACTATGGGCGATGCTTCGAGTGGTCACCGTCATTGCCAGCGCAAGTGCCACCATCCAGATATAGAAAGGCAGGTCCGGAACAGACACGAGCGCCTTGCGCGCTTTCGGCCATAGATACCTCAATAAGATTGCTCCGACAAAAGGCATCAGAAGGAGCGGAAATACCTTACCGAGAATAAGCAGCGAGGCATTGAGGGTAGTCATTCCGTGATTGGAGTGCACGTAGGGAATGAGCACCGGCACTATAATCGAAGCCGCCAGGTTAATCAGGATAGTATAAGTAGTGACGTGGGCAATGCTTCCTCCCAGTTTGCGCGTCACCACGGCCGCCGCCGTAGCCGTAGGGCATATCATGCAGAGCATCGCTCCTTCGAGCACCACCCGGGCGTCGCACTGTGGCATCCAGATAAGCGGCAATCCGATAGCTGTAAAAATTCCACACTGGATCAGCAGGAGCCATAGATGCCATTTGCAGAGGCGGAGTTCCCGAGGGTCAATCCGGCAGAAAGTAAGAAAGAGCATACAGAAAATCATCACCGGCTGCAGCCACGCCACGGCGTCGCCCGCCAGTCGTCTCACTTCAGGACCTGGCTCAAGAGCCACATACACGAAGTAGGCGGCTACCCCCACGGCCATACACATTATCAGCGCCCAATCGCGCAAAAAATTCTTAGCACCCATATCGCCTCCGAAAAAGCCCCGCAAAGTTACGACTTAAAATGCGTCACACAAACTAAAAACTTTAAACTATTATTTTTCTTACCAACAATAAGTATTAGAAACCTATCGTCTAAACTATTTTCGGGGCGCGATGACTGATTTTTTTAGTACTTTTGCTTTATCGTAATAACCTAATTAATCCAAAGCAATGAAGAAACTATCCGGTGTGCTTCTGTCGTGGCTGCTGGCGGTCAGTGCCGCTGCTGCCCCTACGCAGCTGAAGCTCACCAGCCCCGATGGCAAAATCAGTGTTGATATCAACGCGGGTCAGAAACTGGAATATTCCGTGAGCTACGACGGCAAGCAGGTGATTGGACCTTCGGCTGCGTCAATGAAACTTTCCGACGGCACCACCGTAGGAGTGGACCTGGCTTTCAAGGGCTCTAAGCGCTCCTCGGTCGACGAGATGCTTCCGGCTCCCGTCTATCGGTCGAAGGAGGTGAAAGAGGCTTACAATCAGCTCACCCTGCAATATGGCAAGGACTGGGAGGTGCAGTTTCGCGCCTACAACGACGGAGTGGCCTATCGCTTCGTGGCTAAGGGGAAGAAGCCTTTTCAGGTGGTAGACGAGCAGGTAGAATATTCTTTCTCACCCGATTCATGGAGCTATGTGCCGCGCGTGCGCGACGGCGTGACCTTCGAAGAGCAGTTCGTAACCTCTCATCAGAATTTCTATACCGTAGGCCCGTTGAGCGCCATGGATCCCAAGAGGCTTGCGTTCGTGCCTATTCTGGTGAAGGAGAAAGGTGTAAATGTAGCTCTATCGGAAAGCGATCTTCAGGGCTATCCCGGCATGTACCTCTACAATCCCGGTGCCAACGGTACTCTTACGAGCATGTTCGCTCCCTTTCCGAAAGAGGTGGAGCAAGGGGGCTGGCATAATCTCCAGCAGATTGTAAAGAGTCGCGAAAACTATATTGCCAAGGCCGAAGGCGCCCGCACCTTCCCCTGGCGTATAGCAGTTATCTCCCCAACCGACAAAGGTATAGCGGAGAGCAACCTCACATGGCTTCTCGGGGCCGCTCCTCGCCTGCAAGACACATCTTGGATCAAGCCGGGCAAGGTGGCTTGGGACTGGTGGAACGACTGGAACCTCTACGGGGTTGATTTCGAGGCCGGTATCAATAATGAGACCTACAAATACTATATCGACTTCGCTGCCGACAAGGGAATTGAATATGTGATTCTCGATGAAGGCTGGGCCGTAGAGAATGAGGCTGACCTCATGAAAGTCGTGCCGGAAATCGACCTGGTGGAGCTCGTGAACTACGGCAAGGAGAAAGGCGTAGGAATCATTCTCTGGGCCGGCTACAAGGCTTTCGACCGCGATATGGAAGCAGTGTGCAAGCACTATGCCGATATGGGCGTGAAGGGCTTCAAAATCGATTTCATGGATCGTGATGATGCCTTGCTCAACGATTTCCTCTACCGCAGCGCCGAGACCTGCGCCCGCTACGGTCTCCTTGCCGACTTCCACGGAACCGCCAAGCCGGCCGGACTGAACCGCACCTGGGCTAACGTGATCAATTTCGAGGGCGTGAATGGTCTGGAGCAGATGAAATGGTGTCCTGACTCTCTCGACCAGGTGGAATACGACCTCACGCTCCCCTTCACGCGTCAGGTGGCCGGCCCGATGGACTACACTCAGGGTGCAATGCGCAATGCCGCCAAAGAGAGCTTCCGCGCCATAGACAAGGAGCCGATGAGCCAGGGCACGCGCTGCCGCCAGCTGGCGCTCTATATGGTGCTCGACAGTCCGCTGAACATGCTCTGCGACTCCCCCTCAAATTATCTGCGTGAAGAGGAATGTACCGATTTCATTGCAGCCGTGCCCACCGTATGGGACGACACAAAGGTGCTTGATGCTGTCGTGGGCGATAAGATCGTGACCGCACGTCGCAGCGGTGATACCTGGTGGGTAGGAGGCCTTACCGACTGGACTCCGCGAGAGCTTACGGTAGACTTCAACGAACTTGGAGTAGCTCCCGGCACCGAGATCACTCTCTTCACCGATGGCCCCAACGCCGCCAAAGCCGGACGCGACTATAAGAAGGTCACGACAAAAGTGCCGGCCGACGGTAAGCTTACAGTGAAAGCAGCTCCCGGGGGAGGATTCGCCCTCAAGACCGGCCGGTAATTCCAGTCCCTAAGGCGATTACCATACCTCAGAGATAATTCCTGTATCCCAAATTAGCAATGACGGCGCCCCTTCGCGGGAGCGCCGTCAGCTTTTTCATCAAGACAATCTGGTTTTTATCAGAACGGTCTACGGTGTCCGCCCGGAGGAGGTCCCATAGGCCGGCCAGGACCGAAGCCCTGATTCGGGATTCCTGACTTGCCGAAAGTCTGGAACTTATAGGTAAGCGATACCATCAGATAGCGCGTAAGGGCATTGACCATCTGGTCGGTGATCTGGGTTGACGTAACCGTGCGCGAAATGCTCCTGCGCTGCTGCAGAATATCGTAGACCTTTACCGACAGGGTCAGCGAGCGGCTGCGGAGCATCGAGTATGACACCTCTGCATTCCAGAGCCATTGATCGGAGTCGTAGCCCGAAGCATAGCCCGAAGTCTTGGAGAAGTCGAGATCCGTGCTCAGCTCAAGACCGAAAGGAAGAGTAAGGGTAGCATAGGAGCTGAAGCCATAGCTATTCACATGGCGGTTAGCCTGTGCCGGCAGAGAGTTTCTGGTAAGCTGATAGCTATAGCTCGGCCTCACTTCCATCTGCAGCAGCTCGTTAGTGTAGGTCACACCCAGCCTCGGGTTAAGCCGCATATTCATGCTGCGGTTAAGATCGCCGTTGATATAGCCCGGTGAGGAAGTAGCATTAGCCATAAGATGGGCGGATACTCTCCAGTGGGTATTAAACACCGGGCGATTTATCATTCCGATTCCAAACACATTCCAGCCATTGTTCACGTTGGCATAGGTCGTGGTCTGCGAGCCGGTCTGAGGATTGCTCGTGGTTCGCGATACGATACCGTTGAGCGTATACGACGCATTGAGCATCAGCATCAGGGCTCGCTGGCTTTCAGGCTGGAAGTCGGAAAAGCGCACGTTGACGCTTTGCGTGAAGGTAGGCTTCAGGTCAGGGTTACCGACAGTGATATGGAGAGGGTCGCTCTCATCGGCCACCGGCTGCAACTGAGTAAGCGACGGCTGAGTAGTACGCGCGCGGTAGTCGATGCCGATATTGCGTGTCTTGGTGAATTTATAGCGGAAGCGCATATAAGGAGCCACATTCCAAACCCATCGGTCGTCGATATTTCTGGCTGAGTTGATGAGGTCCTTACTTCTCGACATCGAGGGAGTAAACGTAAGTCCGGCATCAAGATTATACATCTTGTTCACCTTCTTGAATCCTGCCTGCAGTTCCTGATTGAAATAATCATTGCGGAAGCGGTTAGACAGGCTTTCGTCGAACTCCGATCCTCCCGGGAGCGAATTCCAGGTGTGAAACAGGTCGGCGTTCATCTCATCGTCGAGAGGTATGTCGTAGGTCAGCTTATCAGAATTATTGAAGCGGTAGGTAAGGCGATAGGAGAAGCTCAGCGAGTTGCCGTTAGCCGGATTCCCGAGCGGCTCCACCCAGGAGAAGCGGCCCTCTATCGAATTGCTCCACTGATGACTGTCAACCCAGCGGTAAAGCTCCTCCGAGTCATTTTGAAGAAGATAATACACTATGTCGTTCCAGGAGGTAGAATGCTGCCTCGTATCCGAAAAACTATAGCGGGCCTGTGCGGAGAAGGTTCGACCCGGACGCGACAGGAACTTATGGCTATATATGAAATCGCCCGAAGCCTGCCAACTGTTTCCGAGATTTCCCTGCAGGTTATCCTGATGGTTCACCAGCGTACGCTTAGCATCGCCGGCGCGCACCGCCGTGGTATCCTGACTGTAAGAGTCGCGGTGATTGTATGAGAAGCGGGGCCGGAAGTCTACGCTGTTACTTTCGTCGAATTCCCACTGCCATCGGAAATCGGCGCGAAGGTTATGACCCTTATCGCGCGAATAAGACTGCGAATTGTTGTAACTCACCGAATCGGGAAAGAGGCGCTGCGTGAGGCTGTGTTTACGATAGTCCTGATCGCTGTAAGAATAGAGCACATTACCTCCGATGCGCTTCTTGTCAGATTTGCCGATATTAAAGTTGAAGCCCAAGCTCTTCACCGACGTGATGCCCTGATCGCCTCCGAATCCGCGAAACATACCGCGTCCTGCATCGGTGAAGGTTCGATCGTTCACGTTGTTGGCCGATCCAAGGAGCGAGAACTGATTGCCATTGACAAAACGGTTCACGTTGAAGCCGAAATTATAGCGCGAGTCGGTGCCATAGCCTGCGGTAGCCGTGCCGAACCAGCCGTTCTGCATACCTTTCTTCACCGTCAGGTTTATCACCGTCTCCTCCTCGCCATCATCAACTCCGGTCATTCGCGCGTAATCGCTCTTGCGGTCTACGAGCTGCACCTTCTCCACCATCGATGACGGCAGATTTTTCGACGCCATCTTAGGATCGTCGGAGAAGAATTCCTTACCGTCGATCAGAATCTTTGAAACCGTCTTACCTCCGGAGGTGATACTTCCGTCGCTCCCCACCTCTACGCCGGGAAGGCGCTTGAGCAGGTCCTCCACCATCGCGTTTTGACCGGTCTTGAAAGCCCCGGCATTAAACGCCAGGGTATCCTGCTTAGCCACCACTGCCGTACGCGCGCCCTGAGCCACTACCTCCTGAAGCATCGTAACTCCGGAGCCGAGCGTAATGTCGGCGTTGTCTACATTCGTTTTCGCATCTGTCAGATTGAGCACCGTAGGCACGCCCTCGAGTCCGAACGACTCAGCTTTCACCACATAGCGGCCCGGAGCCACGCTGTCGATCCTATATACGCCATCGGCATCTGTAACCACCGCTTTCACCAGAGTGGAATCCGGCAAAGTAAGAAGTTTCACGGTCGCGCCTACCACGGTCTCGCCCGCGCGGTCAGTGATGGTGCCTTTAATGTAGGAGGCACCGGCCATGAGGGTGCCCAACACTGCCACGAGGCAGAAAAAGGGTAATCGGGTTTTCATCTTTTCGTATCCTTCTGTATTCTCTGACTGAAGAATACGCCCCGGGTTTAATCCGCCGCCGAATTATTTGTCAAACATGTGGTGAAGCATATACCCCACCGCAAGAGCACCAAAGGCCACCGAGAGGAAGAGAGCCGCCACGAGCCAGAAGAGCGTGCGGCCCTGAAAATTTAGCTTCGGAAACTGAGGAGCGGGATTCCACTCGCTTCCTTTCTTTCTGTTTTTCCCCTTCATCTCTCAGCTCTCTATTGATTCTGGGACTTCGCTATGCTGTTGGCCCTTTCTACAGCCTTCGAGATATGGTCGCACACATTATCCGGCCCTACCATCTTCTCGATGCCACAGCGCATAAGGGTCTCATGCACCTTTGGCACTACTCCCGAAAGCACCACCTCGATACCCTCTGCATGCGAAGAAGTTATCAGCGTCTCCAGGTTGTGTGCTCCCGTAGCATCGATGAAGGGTACCCTGCGCATGCGGATTATCCGCACCATAGGCTTCACATGGCCAGGAGTCATACGCATCATCTCATCGAATTTTGTAGCCACTCCGAAGAAGAAAGGACCGTCGATTTCATATACGCTCACACCCGGAGCCACATTGAGCACCTCATGCTGCGTAAGATCCGTGCCCTCAGCGGCATCAAGCTGCTCGGAATAGACGCGAATCTGAGTATTTTCCATTACGCGGCGCAGGAACAGAATCACCGCCAGCAGCAATCCCATCTCAATGGCGATTGTAAGGTCGAACACTACCGTAAGAAGGAAGGTCACCACGAGCACCCACACATCGCTCTTCGGCAGCTTCAGCATCGAGCGCACAGTGCGCCAGCCGCTCATATTATAGCTCACAATAATCAGTACGGCAGCCAGGCAGCTCATTGGCACCATATTGATCAGCGGCATCAGGAAGAGGAATATCAGGAAGAGCACGAGGGCATGGATTATTCCGGCCACCGGTGTGCGCCCGCCATTGGTAATATTAGTCATGGTGCGGGCGATCGCGCCTGTCACGGGGATTCCTCCGAAGAAAGGCACCACCACATTAGCCAGACCCTGACCTATCAGCTCCGTGTTGCTGTCAGTGCGGGAACCCGTCACGCCGTCGGCCACCGTAGCCGATAGCAGACTTTCTATGGCACAGAGCACAGCGATCGTGAAGGCCGACGGCAGCAGCCTGTTGATTGTAGCCATCGAAAGCTCAAATCCCTGAGGCGTAGGAATATCGGTTGCCATAGCGCCGAAACGGTCGCCGATCGTCTCTACGGAAAACTCCGGAATCAGCGATCCCAGAAGCCACACTCCGAATGTGGCAAGCACTATGGCGCAGAGCGATCCCGGAAGCTTCTTGCTGATTTTCGGCATCAGTATTATCACTGCCAGAGAAAACACTCCTACAGCGAGAGAGGCCCAGTCCACCGAACCGAACGATCTGAAATAGAGCCCCCATTTCGATAAGAAATCTCCCGGCACATCTCTGAGCCCAAGACCGAAGAAATCATTGATCTGCGTAGAAAAGATTGTAAGGGCGATACCGCTCGTGAATCCCACTACGATCGGATAGGGAATAAACTTGATAACCGTGCCCAGCCGGAACACTCCCAGCATTATCAGCAGCAGACCGGCCATAAGGGTAGCTATCGCCAGACCCTCCAGGCCAAACTCCTGGATTATGGTATATACAATCACGATGAAAGCGCCCGTAGGACCGCCGATCTGCACCGTATTGCCGCCGAAAGCGCTTACCATGAAACCGCCGATAATGGCAGTGATAAGACCGATGGCGGGGCTCACTCCAGAAGCTATACCGAATGCTATGGCAAGCGGAAGGGCTACGATGCCCACCACGATGCCGGCCACAAGATCGTCTTTGAAACGCGCTGCGGTGTAGCCCCGCAGGCAGCTCACCAGTTTCGGACGAAAGTCTATCGCGCCTGTAATATTCATAGTTAAGTCCTTATAGTGTGAATCTGTTTTGCAAAGACCTTTCCATTTCTGAAAAGGAGCTGCAAAGGTAAGTATTTTTTAGTAACTTTGTGGTCTGCACACATATCTTACTCATTTATGAAAAAATATCTGCTGCTCGCATTGAGCTTCGTAGCTGCTATCTCTTTGTCAGGCCAGAAACCGGCCTCCGACGGTTCCCTGCGTTTCTCAACTGATTCGGCCGACATTGCCCTGACCTGGTATGGCCCCTCCACTCTGCGCGTTCAGAAATCGCCCCGCGGAGTCGCGCCGCAGAAGGCGAGTCCGGCCGTGATAGCCGCTCAGGAGGCTGTAAAGGTAAAGAGCTCGAAGAGCGGTGAAATTCTCACCCTCTCCTCTCCGAAGCTCACGGTAAAGGTAAATCTTTCCAACGGCGGGTTGCAGTTCCTCTCCCCGGCGGGAGTTCCCCTGCTTGCTGAAGCCGGTGGAGCCTCCTTCACCCCCTACGACGATGCCGGCGAAGCTACCTTCAGCGCTACGCAGAGTTTCCGACTCGCCCCCGATGAGCACGTCTACGGCCTCGGTAACCATCAGCGCGACAGCCTCACCCGCCGAGGAATGAATATCGTGCTCACACCCGGAAATATCGAAGACGGCATTCCGGTTATGACCTCGGTAAAGGGCTATGGCCTCTTCTGGGATAACCCCTCGCCCACTCTTTTCTCCGACACCCCGGGAGGACTCACCACCTTCAGCTCTCCCGTCGGCCCGGCGGTCGACTATTATTTCATGGCCGGCGGAGATGCCGACGGAGTGATGGCCGAGATGCGACAGCTCACCGGCCAGGCGCCGATGCTACCATTGTGGACCTACGGCTTCTGGCAGAGCCGAGAGCGCTATAAGACCCAGGAGGAGCTCCTCGAGGTGCTCCGCCGCTACAGAGAGCTCGGAGTGCCTATCGACGGAATGATCCAGGACTGGCAGTACTGGGGATCAAACTATCTTTGGAATGCCATGGATTTTCTCAATCCCGGTTTCTCCGACCCCAAAGGCATGATGAAAGAGATTCATGACAAAGACGCTCATCTGATTATCTCAATATGGCAGAGCTTCGGGCCGCAGACTCTTCCTTACAAAGAGTTAAAGGATAAAGGTTTGCTCTTCGAAAGCATCAGCACATGGCCCGTAACCGGAGTGACCGACGGCTGGAGCCGCCGCGAATACCCCTCGGGAGTGAAGGTATATAACCCCTACAGCCCGGAGGCACGCGATATCTACTGGCGCTATCTTAAGCCGATGCATGAGCTGGGACTCGACGGCTGGTGGATGGACTCTACCGAGCCCGACCATTTCGATGCTACCAAGAAGGATATGGACTCACCTACCGGCATGGGCAGCTACCGAAAGGTGCGCTCTCTTTTCCCGATGATGTGTGTGGGTGGAGTCCATGACCATCAGCTGCAGGCTGATTCTACCAAGAGAATTTTCATTCTCACCCGCTCGGGCTACGCCGGGCAGCAGCGCTACGGAGCCAACGTATGGACCGGCGATGTGGAGTCTACCTGGGATAATCTCCGCCGACAGGTGCCCGCGATGCTCAATTTCACCCTTACCGGCAACCCCAATACTAACTCCGACATCGGCGGATTCTTCGCAGGAGCCTACAACAGACCCGACACCATGGCTTATGGCAATCCGCGCTACGGAGAACTCTTCACGCGCTGGCTGCAGATGGGAGTATTCTCGCCCATGATGCGCAGTCATGGCACTGATGCGCCGCGTGAGATATATCTCTTCGGAGAGGCCGGACAGCCCGTCTACGACGCTCTTGTCGACGCTGTTAAACTCCGTTACCGACTTCTGCCCTACACCTACTCCACAGCGGCCGACGTAGCTTTCCGCAACGGATCGTTCATGAGAGCTCTGCCCATGGATTTCCCCGGAGATCCCGCTACTCATGATCTTGCCGGCCAGTTCATGTGGGGGCGCTCGCTTATGGCTGCTCCTGTAATGGAGGCTCTCTACACCGACGAAGATCCCGTGGCTCCACTGCCTGGCAACCTTGATTTCCGTGCCCCGAAGGAACATAAGGTGTATCTGCCCGCAGGCACCGACTGGTGGGACATTGAGACCGGCACCCGTCATTCCGGAGGCCAGACGCTTACAAAGACCGTCACCCTCGCCTCCAATCCCCTCTTCGCCCGTGCCGGTGCAATAGTGCCATGGGGTCTCGACGTGCAGTTTGCCGAAGAGAAACCCTGGACCGAACTTGATATTCTCGTATTCCCAGGTGCCGATGGTTCATTTACATTATATGAAGATGCAGGCGACGGTTATGGCTATCAGAAAGGCGAATACACGGAAATTCCCTTCACATGGAGCGACAGCAAGCGCACTCTCACCATCGGCGACCGCAAAGGGTCATATCCCGGCATGATCGGCGAGCGAAAGTTCCGTATTGTGCTTCCCGACGGCACCTCCCGGACCCTCTCCTATTCCGGCCGCAAAACCCACATCAAACTCTAAGTATTATTGTATGATAGTGACCTATGCTGAAGAGTATTTGCGGCAGCTTTACGAAGATGGCAAATGTAGCGATAAGAAACATCGCTACCAGCCTGATATCGTCCGCCGCTACCAAAAGGCCATACGCTTTCTGATTGCAGCACCTTCAATTGAGACATTATGGCAGATTAAGTCACTCAACTACGAAGTACTAATCGGAGATAAGGCCGGAAGGTCATCAATAAGAGTTAATAACCAATATAGAGTGGAATTTACGATTTCAATCAATAAAGAAAAACCGATATTGACCATCTGCAATGTGGTCGAACTTTCAAACCACTATAAGTAAAGTTATGAAAATAAAGATAAAAGGAATTGATCCCAATATGATAGCCAACAATCTTGTACCCAGTCAGCTGATTCACCCTGGAGAGATGATTAAAGACGAGATTGAGTATCGCGGCATTACTCAAAAGGAGCTTGCCGCGGAAATTGGTGTGCCTCCGTCGGCACTTAATGCTGTGCTAAATGGCAAACGTGCTGTAACTACAGAATTTGCTCTTCTCCTTGAAGCTGCACTGGGCATTGATGCCGACATTTGGCTGAGAATTCAGTCTGACTATAACAAACAGGTTGCCAGATCCAATCCATCTTTCATGGAGCGTATTAGTCGTATCAGAAAAATAGTCGCTTCTCTCTGAATGATAGCTTATTAACATCTTATTTCATAAACCCTATACAGCTTCAACTAAAATGAAATTCATTCTCTCCCGCAACGAGGACTACAAAACTCATACCCGGAAATGGATAGTGGGCTATGCTGCGCTATTCTGGTTCGTCACAAGAATAATTGTATCAATCCTTATGGTTGCCTGTGTGGCAATCTACGGCCGATTCGGAATTGAGCCCGGCGAGCTTACCGCATTCGGAGGCGACCCCACGGTGACCGTAGCGTCGAGAGGTCTGTTAGGCGCCCTCCTGATGGTTGGTATAATTGCTCCCGTGTTCGAGGAACTCCTGTTCCGCTTCGGTCTCTCATTCAAGCGCTTCTCGGTGGCGGTGAGTTGCGCGTGCGTGGCGTTGTTCCCAGCATTCTCTCATAGCAAGACAGCCGGTATCGCCATGTGGCTCATATGCATCGGAATAGCCATTGCCATCTTCTGTGCTATCTATTTTCTGACCACGAATCAATTCTGGAGCAAAAAGAAAGCTTGTTGGCAAATCCCTGCAATCTGGATTACCACGATCGCCTTCGGTATGGCTCACCTGATGGCCTTCAGCGTGCTCAGTTGGACGCTGTTACCCTATGCTCTTGTAACCTGTCTGGCACCATTCTTTGCCGGCTGTTCATGCGCTTACTTAAGAGTCAACATAGGATTCGGCTGGGGTCTGGCAATGCACATCTTCAACAACCTCCCCGGCATCGCCCTCATGCTCTTCAGCTAATTTATCTCTTTCATCTCCTCAGTAGGTAAGCCCGAAAAGGTATAGCGGAATTATATTGTCGTGGCGATATTCTATATCGTCTTTTACCACATATCCCTGTCTTACATCGCGTAGCTGCCTCTGACTCTTATTCCTTCCTCCTATCTCAAAAGTTAAATCATTGATCCTGAAATCAGAAACTTTAGAAGCTGTCAAATCATAGTTTACCCGCAACTGATTATAGAAGAACGTTTCGCGCAGATTACCGACATTCGGAGATCCTCCGGATAGAACCGTCATCAACGTCGGATTATCTACATATACCTTTTCCACTTTTCCCAACCCACGCATGCCTCCAGTATCATCACGCAGCTGTCCGATCATGCCCGCTTTCTCGAGCCACAAGAGATAATCATTCACATTGTTCTTGCTTATTTTTATCTCCTGTGCAAGATTATCTGCACTGGGTTTATATGGTGCTGATGCTGCTACTACGCCTAACATTTGCTTCAGCTTTCTCGCAGTAGAAACCTTCATCTCGGCATACATAGGAATATCTCTTTCCACTGTGAGACTCACTATCTGCTGAATCCTTCTGTCCAAATCGCCCTCTATAAAAAAGGGATAGTAGCCTTCGGAGAGATATTGCCTGAAATACGGAAGAGGATGGGCAAGATTATCGGGAAGATTGACATCCCCTGTCAATATGCTTTCCAGATCTAACAGCGGAGCAGAAATAGAATGGAACATTTCAAGATATTCCCTAAATGAAAGACCCTGCATATGGTACATGACAGCTCTTCTGCTCAAATCCGCCTCACCCCTATTTATATCGAGCACAGACGAGCCGGTGAAGGCAATCTTAAGATTAGGGTGACCGTCATATATCTGCTTTATCTCACGCGACCACCCTTCATACCGGTGAGCTTCATCAATGCAAAGCCATTTCCCTCCATACTTCACGAACTCATCGGCAAGCTCTACTAAAGAATGGGTAGCAAACCACATATGGTCAGCTGCCACATACAGCATATCCTTTCTCGACGACTGTTGCAGCATATATTGTAGCATCATGGTCGATTTTCCTACCCCACGGGGGCCGGTCAATCCTATTAGCCTGCTGCTCCAGTTTATACGATCATACATATAGCGACTGAAAACCATTGGAGTGTTTTTCAGTCTCTCCTCCATGAAGCTTATAAGAGAATAGTCTATCATATGATGCAATGCTATTTTCCGCTAAATTACAAAAAATCCCTCAATGAGGGACATTTTGCGCCGATTTTGTCCCTTAATGAGGGACGTTTTGTGCCGATTTTATCCCTCAATGAGGGATTTTTCGGAGATTAGCGCGTCCCGACGAGCTGTATCGGGCGCTCTTCCGCCCCGTTAGGGAAACGCAGACCGAGAAGCTCCGACAGCGTGGGAGCGAGCGAAGGGGCCGCAACAGGACTACTGATCACCTGCGGAGCCACCGCCTTGCTCATAAAAAAAGCAGGCGTTGAAGCAATCGTGCTCCTCACCGGACGCTTCACTACAGGGTAAACATTATCATCTACCACATTCCAGCCCGGGGAAAACTCCACATATATATCGCCCGCAGTGCGGGCATCCAGACCGCGACGCACTGACTGAAGGCGCGGGGTGGCCTGAGCAAGGATCTCCGCATAGGTATATGCATCTGCCACACCGCTCATGCGCGTGAGGAAACTCCGTGCATCGGCGGCTACCTCCGTAGGTTCGAGCCTTTTATCCTCAATCGCCTTATGGTCGAGATAAAGCTGTTGCCCCACGAAAGCCGCCACATAGTCGCCGGCGCCATGCTTGGCAGAAAGATAAGCATTCAGAAGCGATTCCGCGCGTTTGGTAGAGAAATCGCCCGTAGGAACCCGGTATTTCTCATCATCGATCGTAGCATCGT
Organism: uncultured Muribaculaceae bacterium; assembly: GCA_947632485.1. GTDB lineage: Bacteria > Bacteroidota > Bacteroidia > Bacteroidales > Muribaculaceae > Lepagella. Next base: position 48,298 of record CANRPJ010000014.1, on the reverse strand, counting down.
CATAATAGCCTGTAGAGGCCAACATTACCACCACATTCTCAAGCCCTACAGCCTTATCGGCAGCGTTCAGGAGGCGGGCAATATCGGCATCGAGACGCAGGTAGGTATCCTGCAGCTCCAGCCGGTAGTCACCGTCTTTCACATATTTGTATGGAGCCGCCGTAAGCCCCACGGAGAGCATATCCAGAGCGTCACCCCTCTTGCCTAAGTTCAGGCTCTGAAGCAATTCCACAGCCACGTCCGTCACCTCCCGATTACCCAGAGGCGAGGCAAGGAAGCGCCTGTAAGCCTCGCGATCACTGTGAGGGAAGGTGTGCCGGAAGGGATAATACTGCTTCTGGGCCGGGAGCCCCTTATAAAGGTTCAGGTCTTTCAGCGGCTTCCACTGCATGGTGTCGATCCTGCTTGCCACGGCCTGCTTGTAGTTGCGCTGCGATATCGACTGCGGCACGTCTTTATAGTACGTCGTGGTAGCCCATTTACCCGTATTGTCGTTAATCCAGAAGGCGGAGTTGCCCGCATGGCCGGCCATCACTATCGCCTGCTGCGGATCGGGAGCAACGGCATATACCGCGCCCAGTCCGGCGCCGTCAATCGCCAGCTCATCGCTTACGGTCGACAGCAGCAAGGCGGCCGGAGAGAAATTTTCCGACGTGAAATTACCAATCGTTCCGGGATCCTCCAGCACCTTACGCGTGCGCCGCGCCTCTGTGTCATAGATTTCGGCGGAAGTTATTCCGGTAGCATAGGGATAAGCCCCGGTAAACACTACTGCCGTGGCCGAAGCGGCGTCAAGGCGGGGAGCACCGAAATCTACATCGCGGATCCACGCTCCTTTCTCCATCAGACGCCGGAAGCCATCGGCCCGGAAATCTGGTGAGAGCCGCTCGAGCATGTCGGTACGAAGCTGATCTACCACAATTGTCAGCACTAATTTCGGACGCGAACCGAGTGCTGAGGCGGAAGCAAGGATTAGCGCCGAAATGACGCTCAGAAAGATTCTCTTCATCGTTTGCGGCGCGGCTGATTGCGTTTCCGCGCAGGAGCCGGCTTCTTGCTCGGGAGCCGGCGTTCAAGAATTATAACAGTGATTGACAGAACTACACTCACCGCCATCAGCGGAAAAAAGGCCGGGTTAGCGCTTTGTGCCTGAAATGCCCACACGAGCAGCAGAAGACCGGTGGCAAGCGCATTGATACCGGCAAGAATTATCTCTGCCACAGCAAGCTTGCGCCACCATAATCCGGCAGCCAATAGCAGGCCTATCGGATTAAGCCAGAGAATCAGCACATTAGGCGAGGTAGCCTCATGAGAGGAGATTACCACCAGGAAGGTTACCAGCAATCCGGCAACACCGGTCAGCAGAAACCACAGACTATACCAGAGCCGGAACATCTTGCCCCGCCTCAGATCTATCATGCATACTACCAAACTGATAGCCAGCACCACCCAGCTCCATAGCAACGGGCCGGCCCACCATTTCGTAGGAGGCAGCTTTGCATCGGCGCCTTCGAAAAGCACCCGATTCTGCCTTACCAGATCGCGCCCGTCGGCAAATTTCGCACCCTGGGCAAGCTCAGCAAGCCTCACGGGAGCAAACATCTCGTCGCGTGCCGAAATCTTGCGGTCAATACCCGCTCCGAGCGCCAGGTCGATACCAAACTGATACCAGGGATAATTGGCATGATAGAAGCGCATTGCATTCCGATAGGTGCCGAAAGCCACCGTATCGGGATAGCTTATCGGGCTTCCTGCCGCCGAATCGAGATTCACCAGCAGGCGGGTGGCGCAGTTATCGGTCAGATACTTATAGCGATAGCGTGCATTTTGCGGTAGCGCCTTGTGGCGCAGAATCTCCCGCAGCCTGTGGGCCTCATCTTGAGTCAGCGCAAGCTCCTGCTCCACCACCTGCCGGTTCTGAGCCATATATGAAGGCATAAACCAGGCGAAGGGATAAGCGCCGAGCTTATAGTCGGTCTGACCCTTCACAAAGCGGTACACGAAGTTCGGCTCCGAGAAATCAAACAATCCGTAGTTCCACACCGAGTCCGTGCCCTCCGACGAGCGTATGCGCAAGGCCTCATGACCCTCGAGCTCATAAATCTCGGGGCCTGGCCAGCAGGTAATCAGGCTTACCGTAAGGGAATCGCGCTCAGCTGCCTGGCCCGTAAGGGTCAGGCAGCATATAGCGGCGATAAGAGTCAAAAGGCGGCGCAAATCAGAACTCGCAATTATTCGGATAGCGCGGGAAGGGAATCACGTCACGGATATTCTGCATACCGGTCACGAAGAGCACCAATCGCTCGAAACCGAGACCGAAACCGCTGTGAGGCACCGTGCCGTAGCGCCGGGTATCCACATACCAGTCCATACCGGTCAGACCAAGCTCCTTGATGCGGCCCTCAAGCTTCTCAAGGTTCTCTTCACGCTGCGAACCGCCGATAATCTCACCGATTTTGGGGAAGAGCACGTCCATGGCGCGCACCGTCTTGCCATCATCGTTGAGCTTCATATAGAAGGCCTTGATCTCCTTCGGATAGTCAGTCAGGATCACGGGCTTCTTGAAATGCTCCTCTACGAGGTAGCGCTCATGCTCAGATGCAAGATCCACACCCCAATACACCGGGAACTCAAACTTCTTACCGCTCTCCTCGAGAATCTTGACACCCTCGGAATAGGTGAGACGGACAAAGTCGTTATGAGTCACGAACTTCAGCGTATCGATCAGCGTCTTGTCAAACATATCGTTGAGGAACTGGATATCGTCGGCGCAATTCTCCAGCGCATAGTTCACGCAATATTTTATGAACTCCTCGGCCAGATCCATATTGTCGGCTATCTCGTAGAAGGCCATTTCCGGCTCAATCATCCAGAACTCCGACAGATGGCGCGGCGTATTCGAGCGCTCGGCGCGGAAGGTCGGGCCAAAGGTATAGATGCAGCCGAGAGCCGTAGCTCCGAGCTCTCCCTCAAGCTGACCCGATACGGTTAGGCTCGCCGGTTTGCCGAAGAAATCCTGAGAATAGTCAACCGAGCCATCTTCCTTGCGCGGAGGATCGGCCGGGTCGAGCGTGGTCACCTGAAACATTGCTCCGGCACCTTCGCAGTCTGATGCCGTGATCAGCGGCGTATGGAAATATACGAAACCTTTGTCGTTGAAGAATTTATGCACGGCATAGGCCAACGCGTGGCGAATGCGGAACACGGCTCCAAACGTATTCGTGCGCGGACGCAGATGCGCCTTTTCGCGCAGAAACTCCAGCGTGTGGCCTTTCTTCTGCATCGGATAGTCGGCCGGGGCGGTGCCGTAGATCTCAAGCTCGCTTGCCTGCACCTCGATAGCCTGCCCGGCGCCCTGAGAGGCCACCGCCTCACCCTGCACATGAATGCTGGCGCCGGTCGTGATCGGGCTCAGCTCCTCCTCGCTGAACTTTGAAAGATCGAACACGATCTGAAGGTTCTTGATCGAGGAGCCGTCGTTGAGCGCCACGAACTGCACGTGCTTGTTGCCGCGGCGCGTGCGCACCCAGCCCTTCACGTCCACTTCCTTGCCGATATAGTCGGCGGGGGTGGCCAGAATGTCGGCCACCTTCGTGCGTCGAATCTCTTTCATCTCTCCTATCGGTTATTCAAACGAACCCATGCGAAGGAAGTTAACCTCCTCCTGGGTGAGGTATCTCCAGCGGCCGCGCGGAAGATTCTTCTTCGTAAGGCCGGCAAAATATACCCTGTCGAGCTTCACTACCCTATAGCCCAGGCTCTCGAATATGCGGCGCACGATGCGGTTGCGGCCGCTATGAATCTCGATGCCGGCCTGGTTGCGGTCAGTTTCCGACACATAGCTGATGGCGTCGGCGTGAATCTCGCCGTCGTCGAGCGTAATGCCGTCGGCTATCCGCTGCATATCCTCCTCAGCTATATCCTTGTCGGTCCAGACGTGGTAAATCTTCTTCTTCACGAATTTCGGGTGAGTGAGCTTCGAGGCGAGGTCGCCGTCATTGGTAAGCAGAAGCACGCCCGTAGTGTTGCGGTCAAGGCGACCTACAGGATAGATGCGCTCCTGGCAAGCGCCCTTCACGATATCGAGTACCGTAGTGCGGCCGTTGGGATCGTCGCTCGTAGTGACGCAATCTTTCGGCTTATTGAGCAGCACGTAGCATTTGCGCTCCGGAGTCACCACCTTATCGTCGAATTCCACTACGTCGGTACGCGTGATCTTGGTTCCCAGTTCGGTCACTACCTCACCATTCACCTTCACCTTGCCCGTGGTGATGTATTCATCAGCCTCGCGGCGCGAGCACAGACCGGCATTAGCCATGTACTTGTTGAGGCGTACCGGTTCGTTGGGATCTACATCGTTGAGCACATAATCTATCTGCTTCGGACGCGGAATGAAGCGGGCACCCTGCTTCTTATAGCCCTGCTGGCGCTGACCGTAAGGGCGCTGCTGATAGCCGCCCTGCTGACGCTGCTGGCCATAGGGGCGCTGCTGATAGCCACCCTGACCCTGCTGGCGCTGGCCATAGGGGCGCGGCTGATAACCGCCCTGACCTTGCTGGCGGGGCTGATAGGGGCGCGGCTGATAGCCGCCCTCGCCCTGCTGCTGGCCGTAGGGACGCGGCTGATAAGGGCGCTGCTGATAGCCACCCTGCTGACGCTGCTGGCCGTAGGGACGCGGCTGATACGGACGCTGCTGATAACCACCCTGCTGGCGAGGCTGATAGGGACGCGGCTGATAAGGGCGCGGCTGATAGCCTCCCTCTGCAGATTTCTCCTCCGAAGCGCTTGAGTCGGCTGCGCCATCTGTAGGCTTCGACTCCGAAGCTGAATCCGACGAAGATGCGGAGTAAGGACGCTGCTGCGACTGATAGTCGCGGTCATAGCGGTTCTGGTAGGGACGCTGCTGATAGCCGTAGCTACGAGGCTGATACGGACGCGGTTGATACGGACGCTGACCTGAAGAATGCTCTTCCGACGAGCTCTGATTCTCGCCCTGAGCGGGACGCTCAGGATAGTTCACTTTTTCATAGCGCGGTTCGGCCGATGAACGAACGGCACCGCCAAGACCCGCACCGATGCGGGGGCGCTTTGGCTTTTTCTCTTCTTCCATAGTTGCTTTTACATAACAGGGAACCGGCATCGCTGCTGGATCAAATCACCTCCCTGCAATTTTTTGTTCTGTTTAATTAATTTATAGGGTTTAGGTATCGTTTTCTGCGTGTTACGGTTCGCGGGCGAACCTGCCGGAGTCAGCATTTTCAGCAAATGCCGGCGTCGGCTTTCACGTTGCAAAGATAGCAATTTTCTCTATTAATTCATAATCTCGCCCGCTTTTTGGTAACTTTGCACTCAGAATGACCGAACAATCCACTTTTCGCAAGGCCGCTTTCTTCACACTCGGCTGCAAACTCAATTTCGCCGAGACCTCCACGCTCGCACGATGCATGGAAGAGCGCGGCATAATGCGCGCAGCTCCGGGTGAAAGCCCTGATATCTGCGTGGTCAACACCTGTTCAGTGACCCAGATGGCCGATAAAAAGGCGCGCCATCTCGTCAGAAACCTCCACTCGCGGTGGCCCAAGGCAGCTATTGTGGTGACCGGCTGCTATGCTCAGCTGAAGCCTGAAGAGGCCGCCGGGCTTCCAGGAGTCGACATCGTGCTCGGGGCGGCGGAGAAAGGACGCTTCGCCGAATTTCTCGACAAATGGCTCGCAGACCGCACGCCCCTCAGTCAGGCTCAGCCTACGGCTCAACTCCGTGAGTTCGCACCCTCGTGCGAACGCGGCGACAGGACCCGATGGTGGCTCAAGGTCCAAGACGGGTGCGACTATTTCTGCTCCTACTGCACAATTCCCTATGCCCGGGGGCGGTCACGGAGTCCGATGATCGCCGACCTCGTGGAGCAGGCCGGAAAGGCTGCCGGAGAGGGAGCTAAGGAGATAGTGCTCACCGGAGTCAACGTAGGCGATTTCGGCAATGCTCACGGAGAGTCATTTTTCGATCTCGTGCGTGCGCTCGATAAGGTAGAGGGCATTGAGCGCTTCCGCATCTCTTCGATAGAGCCCAACCTGCTCGAGCCTGACCTAATTCGCTGGGTGGCACGCGAATCCCGCGCTTTCATGCCCCATTTCCACCTGCCGCTCCAGAGCGGAAGCGATGCGGTGCTGAAAATGATGCGCCGGCGCTACGACACCGCGCTCTTCGCAAGTCGCGTGGAGCTGATCCGGCAGGAGATTCCTGATGCCTTCATAGGTGTCGACGTAATAGCCGGAGCTCGGGGAGAGACCCCGCAGGAATGGGATAAGTCGCTGAGGTTCATAGAGAGTCTCGACGTGACGCGACTCCATGTGTTCCCCTATTCGGAACGCCCCGGCACGCTTGCCCTTACGCTTCCCGACCCGGTGAGTCCCGCCGACCGGCATTCCAGGGCAGCCCGACTCGGACAGGTTTCGGAGCGCAAGTTTGCCGCCTTCCTCAAGGCGAGGAGAGGCGAGGAGCGCCCCGTGCTCTGGGAAGGACGCGCGTCGCGCGGCATGATGCACGGGCTTACGGACAACTATGTGCGCGTGGAAGCGCCCTTCCGCGCCGATTTGATCAATACAGTGGAGCGGGTGCGCATCGGCGATCCCGACCCGACCATGACCGATACCCTCACGCTTCTTGAGCCATGAAGAAAGTAGCCGTGATTATCCTCAACTGGAATGGACTCCCTCTGCTCGAGCAGTTTGTGCCGGCAGCCTCGCGGTTCACGATCTCTGCCGATGCCGACCTCTACGTGGCCGACAACGGAAGCACCGACGATTCGCTCGCCTGGCTGCGGAGCCACCACCCGGAGGTGAAGATTCTGGAGCTCGGCGAAAACTTCGGATTCGCCGAAGGCTATAATCGCGCTATAAAGATGGTTAGCGAGCCCTATGTAGTGCTTCTCAACTCCGATGTGGAGGTGACCGAAGGCTGGCTCGATCCTCTTGTGAGCTTCCTCGATGAGAATCCCGACGTGGCTGCCGTGCAGCCAAAGATCCTTAGCTGGCGCGACAGGTCGAAATTCGAATACGCCGGCGCGGCGGGCGGATACCTCGACCGCCTCGGCTATCCCTACTGCCGCGGACGCCTGTTCGACTCCATCGAGACCGACCGGGGGCAATACGACGGCCCTCCGGCCGACATCTGCTGGGCCTCCGGAGCTGCCCTGCTCGTGCGCAGGCAAGACTATCTTGATGCCGGGGGCCTCGATGCCCGCTTCTTCGCCCACATGGAGGAGATCGACCTCTGCTGCCGCCTCCACGCGAGAGGCCGGCGCGTATGCGCGGTGACGCAATCAGCTGTATACCACGTAGGTGGCGCCTCCCTGCCGCAGGGAAATCCGAAGAAAACCTACCTGAATTTCCGCAACAATCTGCTGCTCCTTCATAAGAACCTGCCCCGCAAAAAAGGTCGCCGGCTGCTTTTTTGGCGTCGCCTCGCCGACACTTTGGCTTTTGGAATGTTTATATTGAAGGGCGACCTGCCGCAGGCCCGCGCAATCCTGAAGGCTCACGCCGACTTCCGCCGCATGAGGCCCCTCTACACCGACCTGCCCGCGACCGATACGCTCTCGGGCCTACCCGGAGCGAAACGCAATATCGTAGCCGACAGATATTTATTGCGCAAGAAGAAATAAAACCCTTTTCAGCTAAAGAATTATGAGCCGAAACGATAGACCTCTCATACTCGTGTCAAACGACGACAGCTACCAGGCCAAGGGGCTTCACACGCTCATGGAGCGAATGACGCTTCTGGGCGATGTGGTAGCCGTAAGTCCCGACCAGCCGCAAAGCGGCATGGGCATGGCGATAACCGTAAACGGCGCAATGCGCGTCTACGAAACCGAAAGCCCGGTGGCGGGAGCCAAGCTCTATAAATGCAACGGCACGCCGACCGACTGCGTGAAACTCGCCATGCACAGTGTGCTCGACCGCAAGCCCGCTCTTGTGGTGACAGGTATAAACCACGGATCGAACACCGCGATCAATGTGCTCTATTCCGGCACTATGGGGGCAGCCTTCGAGGGCTGTGCCTTCGGAGTGCCCTCGATCGGCTTCTCGCTGACCGACCATTTCGCCACCGATTTCCAGGGAGCGGTGCCCTTTGTCGACACCATTTCGCGGCTCACCCTCGAGAGCGGTCTTCCTCAGGGTATCTGCCTCAACGTCAATGTGCCTCACGGAGAGCCCTACCCCACCGAGATGCGCTTCGTAAGGGAATGCAGAGGCAAATGGAGCGATGAATATGAGAAATACATCGACCCCTACAACCGGCCCTTCTATCTGCTCAAAGGCGAGTTTATCAACCTCGAGCCGGAAGCGGAGGATACCGACGACTGGTGCGTGCACCACGGCATCGTATCAATCGTAGCCGAACAGCTCGATCGCACGGCTCCGCCGCTGGTGCCTGCCGCCGGAAAACTCCCCGACTGGCTTCTTCAACTGGCAAAATGAACGCTTTTTCTCACCAATACGTTGCATATTGCGTGGCGGTGAGCTATCTTTGTGGAAAATTACGTGAATCATAACTCAAAATACAGGTAAAAATGATTGATTACAAAGAACTCGGCCTGGTCAACACCAAAGAGATGTTTGCCAAAGCCGTAAAAGGCGGCTACGCCGTCCCGGCCTTCAACTTCAACAACATGGAGCAGCTCCAGGCAATCATCAAGGCAGCAGCCGAAACGAAAAGCCCGGTAATCCTCCAGGTTTCCAAAGGCGCGCGCAACTACGCCAATCCCATCCTGCTCCGCTATATGGCTCAGGGTGCTGTAGAATATGCCAAGTCGCTGGGTTGGGAGCACCCGCAGATCGTGCTCCATCTCGATCATGGCGATAGCTTCGAGCTCTGCAAGGACTGCATTGACCACGGCTTCTCAAGCGTGATGATCGACGGCAGCCATCTCCCCTACGAGGAGAATGTGGAGCTGACCCGCAAGGTTGTGGATTATGCCCACAAATACGACGTGACCGTAGAGGGTGAGCTCGGTGTGCTCGCCGGCGTGGAAGATGAGGTTAGCTCTGACCACCACACCTATACCGACCCCGAAGAGGTGATCGATTTCGTGAACCGTACGGGCGTAGATAGCCTCGCTATCTCGATCGGCACCAGCCACGGCGCCTACAAGTTCACTCCCGAACAGTGCACCCGCGACCCGAAGACCGGCCGTCTCGTTCCGCCGCCGCTGGCCTTCGACGTGCTCGAAAAGGTAGAGGCCAAGCTGCCCGACTTCCCGATCGTGCTCCACGGCTCCAGCTCCGTGCCTCAGGAATATGTAGATATCATCAACTCCCACGGCGGCAAGCTGCCTGATGCTATCGGTATCCCCGAAGAGGAGCTCCGCAAGGCTGCGAAGATGGACGTATGCAAGATCAACATCGACTCCGACAGCCGCCTCGCCATGACGGCAGCCGTGCGCAAGGTGATGGCTGAGAAGCCGGGTGAGTTTGACCCGCGCAAATATCTCGGCCCGGCCCGCGATGAGATGGAGAAGCTCTACAAGCACAAGATCATCAATGTGCTCGGCTCGGAAGGCAAAGCTGAGTAAACCAACTTCTTATCCCGATTTCAGATCCGGTTCCGCCCAGGGGCCGGATCTTTTTCAGACCCTTTCCAAAAACTTGCCTGCGTCCTGAATCGTTAACATACGTGAAGAGACAACCCGAAAAACTCCACACTTATGAAAAAATCAGTCATTACGCTCCTTCTCTGCCTTCCGGCACTGCTCTGCGCCTGCTCCTCCCACAACGAAGACCTAATCGGCGCATGGGAGACCCAGCAGCCCTCACGCTACTCCCAGGAAGAGGGAGCCACGGAAAACTTAGGCTTCATTTTCAACCCCGACGGCACCTTCGGGCAGCACATAATCCTGACCGATGCCGGCACCCCGCTCGGAGTAGCCATGGTATCAGGCAAATGGGAATATCTTCCCGGCAGCAAACTGCGCGATAACTTCACGGCTCTCGTGCGCCTCGACTATGATGTCAGCACTCTGCATGTAGAGGCGATGAGCCCCCTGTTCCGGGCTTACGACTCCCAGCTCTGGCAGCGGATACTCGCCTATCAGCTTGCGCTCCACAATGCCGCGCAAGATAATCCGCCCCAGAACCAGCCGGTCTATGCCCTCCACGTGACGCGCCTAAACGCCGATCACCTAATGATCGCCACCCCGGAGGGCAACGTGAGGCTGCAGCGCCGCTGATTCAGAAGAGCCAGCGCAACTGAAGCCAGATGAGAATCGCCCCGAGCAGATAAAGGCCGGCAAGGGGAAGAGGCAACAGAAATTTCTTTTTTCTTGACTGAGGTCGGTTCATAGCTCTTGGACCGACCTCGTTTTGCGGGTCGGACAGTGCAAAATTACTATCTCTCGCTGCCAAAGCGTTGCAGTCTATTCTTAACAAATCATAAATTCACGGATTTCTGAAAATTTGCCAAGATTGAAGATTGGAATGCGGGTTTCGGGGAAATTTTCTATCTTTGTAATCGCTTTCTTCGGGTAATAGTCCCCGCAGAAGGAGCAGCGGTTATGAAAATCCTTAATTCTAAGATTCTCAAAGAGATAGATGAAGCCACCTGCAAGGCTCAGGAAATCGACTCGCTCGTACTGATGGAGCGCGCCGCCAACGCCATTGCGTGTGAGATCGTATCCCGATTCCTGCCCAGCCGGCGCATAGTGGTGATGGCCGGTCCGGGTAATAATGGCGGCGATGCGCTGGGGGTGGCACGGCTTCTGATCGAGCAGGGCTACAGGCGCGTGGAGATCTTCCTCTTCAATATGAAAGGGAAGCTTAGCCACGACTGCAATGAGGAGCGCAAACGCCTGATCAGCATAGAGGGAGTGAGCTTCACGGAGGTGAACCCGGGTAATTTCCGCCCCCCTCACCTCGACAAAGACGATCTGGTGGTCGACGGACTTTTCGGCTCCGGTCTGCACTCCCCCCTGCAGGGAGGATTCGCATCGTTGGTGAAAATGATCAACGAAAGCGGCGCATATATAGTCTCGATCGATGTGCCGTCGGGTCTCTCCGGCGAATGGAACTCCCACGCAGTGAGAAGCTCAATGGTTCATGCCAACCTTACCCTCACTCTCCAGCTCCCCCGCCTCGCGTTCTTCTTCGCGGAAAACGCACCGGTTGTGGGAGAATGGAAGCTTCTCGATATCGAACTCGACAAAGACGCTATCCGCCAGAGCCAGACCGACTATATTCTGGTCGATGCGAGAAGCGTGCGCCCGCTGCTTAAGAAGCGTGATAATTTCACCGGCAAACGCGACTACGGGTCGGTGCTTATGTTTACCGGTTCGGCCGGAATGATGGGAGCCGCGATCCTTTCTGCGCGGGCTGCACTGCGCACCGGGGCCGGATTGGTGACGGTCCACAGCGCGTCGTGCGGAATGCCGATATTGCAGACGGCTGTGCCTGAAGCGATATTCGAGCCCGACCGCAACAAATGGCTTATCTCCGACATGACCCTCTACCACAAGCATCAGGCTATCGGAGTGGGTTGCGGAATCGGCACTCACGAGGAGACCATCAACGCCCTGGAGATGCTGCTGAAAAACCCCAGGGGGCAGATGGTGCTCGACGCCGATGCCCTCAACTGCATAGCTAAAAGACCGAGCCTGCTGTCGGTGATCCCCGCCAATACAGTAATCACTCCTCACGCCGGAGAGTTTGACCGCCTCTTCGGAGAGCACGCCTCCGACGAGGAGAGGCTCCTCAAGGCCGTGGAGATGGCTCGCTACTACAGCATCTTCATCGTGCTCAAAGGCCACCACACAACCACCGTGAGCCCCACGGGACGCATCTCTTTCAATTCCACGGGCAATCCCGGAATGGCTACGGCAGGCTCCGGCGATGTGCTCACCGGCATTATCACGTCGCTGCTCGCGCAGGGCTATCCTCCCGAGCTGGCGGCTCCTATCGGAGTATATATCCACGGTCTGGCCGGCGATATGGCGTGTGCCGAGATGGGCGAGGCGGGAATGACCGCCGGCGATATCGCCGCCCGCGCCGGACTGGCGATCCGCAAGGTGATCGAATCGAAAAACCAACAGGCCCACTGAAAGCCGACAAAAAACTAAACACCCCACCGAAGATGAGAAGACTATCAGCCCTCCTGGCGCTCCTGGCGCTTTGCACCGCCGGCGCCCAGGCGCAGCAGACCAAACTGCTGACAGCCGACAAGCACAATGAATACGGCCTGGTCTACACGCTGCCCGTCACTGCGCTGCAGATTGAGGTGACCGCTACCCGCACCCTGCGCAAGGCCGGACCTTACTATCAGTATGCCAAGCGATTCGTAGGCACAGAGAATGTGGTGAAGGCTGATGCCGAGGAATGGACAATCCAGAGCGTGAAGGTATCGCCCTACGGAGTGGCCGACGCCGAAAACCGCTACCTGATGCAGCTGAAGCCGGGGCAGACCTCATATATATGTGTAGACGACAACGGAATGCTTCGCGCCATCAATAAGGAGATAGCCGGCACTCCCCTCACCCGCTCCTCGTCAGAGACCTCGCCGCTGCTGAAGGCCTTCAGCGGAAAGGAGTATCTGCAATATGTAGATGAGGATTTCCTCGCCTCGCAGTCGTCGGCGAAACAGGCTCAGATGCTGGCGGAGAGCCTCATGGAGGTACGCGACGCCAAAATATCGCTTACCCGGGGCACCGCCGAGTCGATGCCTACCGACGGCAAGCAGCTGGAACTCATGCTCAAGTCGCTTGCCGATCAGGAAGCTACCATGACAGCCGCTTTCGTAGGCACGGAGCAGTCGGAGACCGTGACGCGTACATTTACGTTTACCCCCGGAAAGGCCGGAAAGACAGTGCTTTTCCGCATGAGCGACTTCTGCGGCTTCGTCGACTCCGACGACTATTCCGGTGAGCCGGTGTATCTTACGGTAGCCGACGTAAGGCAGGGCGAGCTTCCGAAAGATGATAAGGGCAAGGAGAAGGAGCTACCGAAAGACGCGGTGGTATACCGTGTGCCCGGGGCAGCCTCGATCAGCCTCAGTCATGCCGGAAAGACTCTCTGGAGCGGCGATGTGGAGTGCGCCCAGTACGGGGTGCTCTTCGGCCTCTCGCCCACGCTGTTCACGGCCAAGAAGGAACCCTCCTACGCGGTGTTCAATGCCGCCACGGGAGCGCTTGAGGAAATAGGCACCGTGCAATGACGCGCGCCGCTACACTCAGCGAACTTACCCAGGCCCTCGGCGATACTCTGCGCGCCAACATGGCCCTGCAGGGCGTGTGGGTCACTGCCGAACTCAGCGACCTCCGGGTTTCCGGCGGCCACTGCTATGTGGAGCTGATAGAGAAAAATGATGCCGGAGCCACAGTGGCGCGCCTGAGAGCCAACATCTGGCAGAGCGTATTCGCCCGCCTGCGCCTCAAATTCGAGCGAGCCACGGGCAGACCTCTCGCCGGCGGGCTGAAGGTGATGCTGCGGGGCTCAGTGACGCATCATAACCTTTACGGCCTCTCTTTCAATGTAATAGACATCGACCCGAGCTATACTCTCGGCGATCTGGAGCGTCTGCGCCGCGAAATCTTAGCCACTCTGGTGCGTGAGGGAGTAGCCGGACTCAATAAAGAGCTGCCCTTGCCGGAAGCTCCTCAGCGCGTGGCCGTTATCTCGGCGGCGGGAGCGGCAGGATATGGTGATTTCTGCGCCCAGCTCGAGCACAATCCGCAGGGCTTCGTGTTCTATCCCCATCTCTTCCCGGCCGTGATGCAGGGAGAGCGCACCTCTCTGTCGGTGCGCGAGGCTCTCGAAAGGATAGAGATGACTATCGACCTCTGGGACTGCGTGGTAATAATCCGCGGCGGCGGCTCGACCTCCGACCTCAATGGCTTCGACGATCTGGAGCTTGCGCGCGCAGTGGCCACATTCCCGCTCCCGGTGATTGTAGGCATCGGCCATGAGCGCGACCGCACAGTGCTCGATGAGCTGGCTCACACCCGCATGAAGACCCCAACAGCGGTAGCCGCATTTCTGATAGAATGCGTTCAGACGGCTTTCGATACCGCCTGCACGCTTGCCCGCCAAGCAGCGGCCTACGCTTCCGAAAGGCTTGCAGGAGAGCAGCATAGGCTCACCAACGCCTCCGCCCTGCTCGCCACAGCCGCCCGCACGCGTATCGTGGAGGCGGGAGCCCGGCTCTCGCGCTTAGGAGCCGCCATTCCCGCTGCTGCAGCCTCAAAGACCGAGCGTGCCCGTGCCTCGCTCGAAGCCTCCGGACGCCTCCTGAAAGCGGCCTGCCAGAACCGCACGGACCTGGAGCGCAAGCGCCTCGACAACCTGAAGGCGCTTATCTCCGCACTCGACCCGCAGCGCACCCTCTCGAGAGGCTATTCGATAGTGAGAGTTGACGGCCACGCAGTGACCGATGCCGCCACCCTTCGACCGGGAGCCAGTCTGACCATCACGCTGGCCAGCGGCATAGCGGAGGCGGAAGTAAAGAAAGTAGAAACCACCTGACCCTCAATAAAATGGAAGAGCAAAACGAACTTACTTATTCCCAGGCCGTAGGCGAGCTGGAGCAGATCATAGCTAAAATGCAGAGTCCCGAATGCGATATCGACCGCCTGGCGAGCTATACAAGCCGCGCCCTACAGCTCCTCAAGATCTGCAAAGAGAAGCTCCTGCATACCGATGAAGAGCTCAAGCGCTGCCTCGAAGAGCTCGACTGACCCAGAATACCTCACGGTGCGTCGATAAATCGCCGCGACCATGGGGTTTTGATGATACCTTCGGCATCACGCCTTTCAGTATCATCGGAAATTGGTTGGAAAGTTGTTTGGCGTTAATCGACGCAAAATCGTATGTACAGTTTTTGCTGCCGTAGGCAGCATCTGTGGTAAGCCCCATGGTCGCGGCGAAGGCCGCGAGCGTGGGGAAGGTGGAGATAAGGTTTTAATTGACCTCGTAAGAGGTCATCAGGTAAACATACGATCCTCTAAGTCGATACCCTCGTCAATAGTGATTCGCTTCATCTCTTCCTCATAGGTAAGACCTTTGTGATGTGTAATCTGGTTTTTGATATATTCTATCACGATTTCTTTTTCTCTGAATCCTACGGAGAAAGCGAAGTATTCCCTTCCCCAACCCTGAAATTGAGGAAACAACCCTGACTCTTTCGCCCATTTGGAACTCAGCTGCTTAATGTCTCTCATGAGCTCGGCTAATGAGTCGGTGGACGAGAGATCGACAAGAAAGTGTATGTGATTTTCGATTCCCCCTATCCTAACCAGCTTGCTGCCACGAGCGTTAATCCTGCTCCATATAAACCGATACATATTTTTGATGTAATTCATCGTGAGGGTAGGCTGGCGGTGTTTTGTGTTTATAACGATGTGGTGGAGGGAGTTAACTTTGCTCATGGGTGGTTTCTTTGCTCAAAGGTACTGCTTTTGTTGTAGATGACCTCTTGCGAGGTCAGGATTTTTTCTTGCTCCGGAACCCCACGGTGCGTCGATAAATCGCCGCGACCATGGGGTTTACCATTGATGATGCCTTCGGCATCACAAAACTACAGCCTACGGCAGCGACGGACTCACCGGAAGTGGGGATTATTCGCGGTAGTAGACGCGCTTCACGCGGGGAGAGACGGAGGTGAGAATCTCGTAGGGGATCGTGCCGGCGGCATCGGCAAGGCGCTGAATCGGGGCTTCGGGGCCAAAAATCACTACGGCATCGCCTACACGACAGTCAACATCTGTAACATCTATCATGCAGGCGTCCATGCAGATATTGCCTACGGTCGGAACTTCCTTACCCGCCACAAGCACTTTCACCGCGCCGCAACCGAAGTGGCGGTTCATGCCGTCGGCGTAACCGATCGGGATTGTGGCTATGCGTGAGCGGCGCGTGAGCACCCCGCGGCGGCCGTAGCCGACGGTTTCCCCGGCTTCCCATTCCCGGATAGCCACGATCACGGTGCGCAGACGCGACACAGGCTCCAGCCGCCCTTCTACGGCCTGCGGGAGGGTCTCTACTCCATAGAGGCCGATGCCGAGGCGAGCCATGTCGTAGTGCCACTGGGGGAAACGCACGATACCTGCGGAATTGAGCACATGGCGAAGCACCTTTCCGGGCCACTGCTCTTGAATGAGGGCAGACCATTTGTCGAAGCTCTCGAGCTGCCTGAGCGTGTAGGAATCCAAGTCGGGACAGTCGGCGGTGGCGAGATGGCTGAACACACTTGCCGGCCTCACTCCTTTCTGCCCTTTCAGAACCTCGATCAGGCGGGGAATCTCCTCGCCGATGAAGCCCATGCGGTGCATTCCGGTATCGAGCTTTATATGAATAGGATAGTTCTCTACCCCGCATTTCGCGGCCTCACGGACCACATCGGAGAGCATATCGAAGCTATATATCTCCGGCTCAAGGTGATAGCGGAAAAGCAGGCGATAGTTTACCACCTTCGGATTCATCACCATAATCGGCATGGTGATGCCGCGGCGACGCAGCTCCACTCCTTCATCTACTACTGCCACAGCAAGATAGGCGGCATGATGCTCCTGAAGCGTGCGGGCTATCTCAAAGCTGCCCGCGCCGTAGCCGGAGGCTTTCACCATAGCTATCAGCCCGGTGGAGGGAGGGAGGAAACTCTTGAAATGGTTGAAGTTGCGCACCACGGCATCGAGATTCACCTCAAGCACCGTTTCATGCGCTCTGGCCTCGAGCATGGCAAGCAGGCGCTGGAAATCCTCGTCGGCTATACCCTCGATCAGCATTGTTTCTTCCTGGAAATCAGACGGCGAGCGGCTTTCCAGAAGACTTTCGATATCGGGATAGACCTCGACCGGACATGGGAAACGAGTTCCTTCAGGAGCTGCCCCCACGCACATAAGCCGCGTAACCCCACACTCGCTCATGAGCCTCACTGCTCCGGGCCAGTCGGAGGACGCCAGACCACCGAGAATCAGCACCGTGGCGCGCTTGCCGCTTACGCGCCGGGACACGAAATCCAAGGCCGTATGCAGCGAAGGGAGATCGGCGGGGAAGGAATCGCACACGAGCGAACAGCCGTTGACCCCTTCCACCACGTCGAGGCGCGAGGCTACCGGCCTGAGACGCCTGAAGGCATCGCGCAGCCGCGAGCCGGCGAATCCCTCCGAAAGCATGAAGGCGAGGCCGCAGAGGAGCGTATCGGCCAAAGGAGCAAGGCGCGGATCGACCTCCACATAGTCGCAATCACCCTGCCAGCAGAAGTCGATGCGCCAGGCATCGGGATTAATAGATTCCTCCTTTATATATAGGGCAGCAGCCGGATCCTTGCGCGACCACCCTATGAACCCTGCCTCACCCCTGTGCTCTTTCAGGGCCTCCGCCATGAGAGGGTCATCGGCCGGGTAGATTATCTTTTTGACCGAATCGCCTGCCAGAAGGGCTTTCTGGGCAGCTTTTTCCGCACGCGAGCCGAAGCCTTCGTCGTGGTCGGCGCCGATACCTGTAAAAATAGCCGTATCAGGCTCGATGCAGCTTCTGAGGCGCTCCATCTCTCCGGGACGCGACACTCCCGCCTCGATCAGGCCGAGACGCGCCGGCGCCATCTCCCAGAGCGAGAGGGGCACGCCGGTCTGGGAATTATAGCTCCTCGGGCTTCTCGCCACCTCTTCGGTCACTCCCCCTCCGGGAGAGAGCATGGCGTAGAGCCACTCCTTGAGAATCGTTTTTCCCCGGCTTCCGGTGATTGCCACCCTCCTGCCAATCTTGCCGGCGGCATAGCGACCCAGGGCGAGCAACGCATCGGCCACCGAGGGCACTAAAAGCCACCTCGCCTCCGGCAACGCACCGGCGTCTTGCGGAATACGCTCCACTACGAAGGCCCTCACGCCGCGGGCGTAGAGGTCGGCCACATACAGATGACCGTCGCCCCGCTCGGAGTGCAGGGCGAAGAAAAGCGTATCGGCTCCTGCGAAAGGCGACCGGGAGTCGGTAAGAAGGCGGGATATGCACATCTGGCCATCGGAAACCTGAGTCCCGATGGCCAGTGCAATCTCCTGGAGGGTTGAATCCATGCGGATCAGTCGCCCGTGATAGCTGAGATAGCATTGAGCACTGCGGCACGGAAACCGCTGCGCTCCAGCGTGCGCACGCCGCGGATAGTAGTGCCGGCAGGCGAGCAGACCATATCTTTCATCACACCCGGGTGAACCTTTGTGGCGAGCTGGAGCTCGGCGGTGCCAGCCACAGTCTGGCTCACCAGCTGATAGGCGAGCAGACGGGGCACTCCGCAAAGCACAGCCGCATCGGCCATAGCCTCGATATACATTGCCACGAAAGCGGGTCCGCAACCGGTTACGGTCGAAGCGCCTTCAAATGCCGCTTTCGGCACCTCGACGGCAGCTCCGAGCGCATCGAGGATCTCCTTTACATTGCGATACTGCACGCGGGTAAGGGTGTGTTTGGTCTCCATCAGCACGGTGCCCTTGCCAACAGATACCGGAATGCAGGGCATCACCGTAAGATGGTGAGAATCCGAGCCCATGATCTCCTCAACCTGGTCGAAATCCACACCGGCTGCACAGCATATCACCGGCTTCTCCCTAACAATCTCAAGAATTGGATCAAGAGCGGATTTCACATAGGCAGGCTTCACTACGACAAATATGACATCAGCCCACTCAGCCATATCCTTTACTTCAGAGAAGGGAATGATGCCTCGCTTCTCTGCCTTTTCATGAATGTCGCCCAGGTCGAATGCTCCTATATCGCTGTGGGGCACTCCTACATGAAGAAGACCATCGACAAGAGCGGTGCCCATCTGACCCATACCTATTACACCCAGCTTCAGCTTGGGAAGCTCATGATGATGTGTAGTTCTCATTTTTAGTATGTTGTTTGTTTACCTGCTGTTTTGAATGCGCAAAATTAGTAAAAAAGTTTGTGAAACAACCTGCGGCGTTAACTATTCTACATCCGGGGCTACCAAATGTTAAGAAATCATAAATCATAGCTCTAAAAATATGTTTTACAACATTGTTTTAGAAAATATGATTACCTTTGTGCAGAGTTTTTCATGGTATTAGATTTTAAGGTTAATGGGAGATTGGTTGTCGCGACGACAATCAATTTTTTTATATCCCTGCCCTTCCGGGCTCTATTCGGCTGATTTTGGGGAGAAAATGCTCCGGACTCTTGACAAGGGGGGTCCTAAAGTATTAACTTTGCAGGATTCGGGCCTACGCAAAGGCCTGCTTAAAGAATGAAGACCCAAAAGGAAGCTAAGATATCATATTGGGCGGCCCACCTTACTACAGTGGTGAGCGTGACCCTTCTACTCCTTATAATAGGTATAATAGCCCTGGCGGCTATCGGCGCCGACCGCGAAACGCGGAGACTTCGCAGCCGCATCGAGCTCAACGCGGTGATGACCGATTCGGTGAGCGAGGCGCAGACGGAGGCCGTGGCAGAATGGTTGCGTAAGCGCCCCTACACGGCGAGCGTGCGCGTAGTGACGAGCAAAGAGGCGATGAAACACTGGAAAGAGGAGACCGGCGAAGACCTGGAGCAGCTTTTCGGGGTGAATATCCTCTCGCCCGAGGTGAGCTTCACCCTCCGGCCGGAATGGACCTCTTCGGCCCAACTGAAGAAAATTCAGGCTGAAACCGGAAAGCAGCCGGGGGTGGAATCGGTGGCGATGCCTGACGCGGATATAGTGGACTCAATGAACTCTAATCTCCACACTCTCGCCCTGATTCTCGGCTCGGTGGCCCTCGTGCTGGTGATAATCAGCTTCGTGCTGATCAATAATACGGTGCACCTCTCAATATATTCCCGCCGCTTCACGATTCATACGATGCAGCTTGTAGGCGCCACCAACGGATTCATTCGTAGGCCTTTCGTAAACAATAACCTCCTCAGCGGGGTGCTTGCGGGAGCTCTGGCCTCCGGTATCCTTGCCGCCTCGCTTGCAGGAGCCGACAGAGCCGGATTGCCCGACATAGCCTCCTTCATTCCATGGGGGGCGGCATGCATAGTGTTCGGCGCCCTGGTGGCGGCAGGCGCGATTATATGCGCGCTGGCAGCCTGCCTGGCTACAACCAAATATCTAAGAAAAGATTACGACGAGCTTTTCCGCTGACCGCGGAGCCCGCAAACCAAACCTCAATCAATGGCAATAAAGAAACCCGCCGTGGCGCAGGAAGCGCCTGAACTCCGCCGCCAGAGCGCGGCCCAACAGCCCTTCGGGCGCATCAACTACCTCTGCATGGGGGGCTGTATCGTCCTGATAGTGATAGGATTCCTCCTCATGTGCGGAGGGAGCAGCAGCGTAGAGGGGGGCTTCAACCCCGATATATTCAGCACGCGCCGCATCGTTGTGGGCCCGCTGCTCGCTTTCCTGGGCTTCCTGTTCATGGCCTTTGCAATCGTAATGGCTCCCGGTAGCCGCCGCAGAAAGGCCGGCACCGAAACTGAAACCGAAAAAACCGACGGCAATGGAATGGCTTGACGCTCTGATTCTTGGCGTAGTACAGGGTCTGGCTGAATATCTGCCTATCAGCAGCAGCGGCCATCTGGAGATTTTCCGCGAGATTCTCGGTATCGACCTGCCCAGCGATAAGGTGCTGCAGTTTGACGTGATTGTACACGCCGCCACCGTATGCAGCACAATCGTGATTCTCTGGCCCCTGTTCTCTGGCCTCTGCCGCAGCTTCTTCACCTGGCGGCGCGACTACGATTTCTACTATGTGCTCAAGCTCCTGGTTTCCGCCATTCCTGTCGGCATCGTGGGGCTTTGCTTCAAGGAGTATGTAGAAGATTTCTTCGGAGGCGGACTCACTGTAGTAGGCATCTGCCTCTGCATCACTGCCCTTCTCCTTACTTTCGCTCATTTCAGCGGCATGCGCAACGGCCGCCTGATCAGCGCCCAGAAGGGCCGCGACATAACCTGGGGCGACGCCTTCATAATCGGCTGCGCGCAGGCGGTGGCGGTGCTGCCGGGTCTGAGCCGCAGCGGCACCACCATAGCCACCGGCATCATGATCGGCGATAAGCGCGATAAAGTGGCAGCCTTCTCCTTCCTCATGGTGATCCTGCCTATCCTTGGCGAGACCTTGCTGGATATCAAGGAAATGACCTCGACTGAAGCTGCTGCCGACGCCACCGGCATCGGCGCGCTGCCCCTGATAGTAGGTTTCGTAGCGGCGTTTATAGTAGGCTGCTGCGCTTGCAAATGGATGATTGAGCTGGTAAAGAAAGGGCGCCTCATGTGGTTCGCCCTCTACTGCGTGCTCATCGGCATAATCTGCTTGCTTTGGCAATGAGCGGCGAGCGTCATCTCGACCTGATTTCAGGCGAAGTGCTTGCCATCGACAAGCCGCTGGGCTGGACCTCGTTTGATGCCGTGAAGCGTCTGCGCGGGGCTATTCAGCGCCGGCTGCATCTGAAGCGCTTCAAGGTGGGTCATGCCGGCACGCTCGATCCGCTGGCCACGGGGGTGCTCATCGTATGCACCGGACGGGCCACGCGCCGCATCGAGGAGCTACAGGCTGGCACCAAAGAATATGTGGCCACGCTCCAGCTCGGAGCCACTACGCCGAGCTTCGACCTGGAGACTGAGATTGATGCCACTTATCCGTATGACCACGTGACGCTTGAGGCTGTGGAGGCCATTCTCCCCCGCTTCCGCGGCAGCATCATGCAGGCTCCGCCGATCTTCTCAGCCGTGAAAATCGACGGCAAGCGGGCCTATAAGCTCGCGCGCAAGGGAGCGGAGGTGGAGCTCAAGCCGAAGCCTCTGGTAATCACCGAACTCGAAATAGTATCCTTCGAGCCTCCCCGCCTGGAGCTTAGGGTGGCCTGCAGCAAAGGTACCTACATACGCGCCCTGGCCCGCGATATCGGCCAGGCCTTAGGCACCGGAGCCCATCTCACCGCCCTGCGGCGCACCCGCGTAGGCGAGATAGGCATCGGCAGCTGCCTCTCGATCGATGAGGCGGTAGATCTGATAAACAACGCGCCGTTGGATTTCCCCGACTACTTTATCCAACAGGAGCATAACTGAAAAAACAGACTGAAAAACAGATATGAAGCTTAGTCAATTCAAGTTCAAACTCCCCGAAGAGCTGATCGCCCTTTACCCGAGCGAAAACCGCGACGAATGCCGCCTGATGGTGGTCAATGCGAAGACAGGAGAGATTTCACATAAGATCTTCAAGGATACCCTCCAGTATTTCGAAGATGGCGATGTGATGATTTTCAATGATACCAAGGTATTTCCGGCCCGCCTTTCGGGCAATAAGGAGAAGACCGGCGCCCAGATCGAGGTGTTTCTCCTGCGCGAGCTCAATGCCGACAATAAATTCTGGGACGTGCTTGTAGAGCCGGCCCGCAAAATCCGCATCGGAAATAAGCTCTATTTCGGCGAAGGAGATTCGATGGTGGCTGAGGTGATCGACAACACCACCTCACGCGGCCGCACGCTCCGCTTCCTCTACGATGGTGATCACGAGGAGTTTAAGGCCGCGCTCTATGCCCTCGGCGATACTCCGCTGCCTGATTATATTCACCGCAAGCCGGAGCCGGAGGACGCCGAGCGCTACCAGTGCATATATGCCAAGAATGAGGGAGCGGTGATGGCTCCTGCTGCCGGTCTGCACTTCAGCCGCGAACTATTGAAGAGACTGGAAATCAAAGGAGTGCAGCGCGGATTCCTTACGATTCACTTCGGCCGGGGCAATTTCAAGGATATCGATGTGGAGGATCTGACCAAGCACCGCATGGACAGCGAGGAGATGATAGTAGACCAGGAGCTGGTGGATATGGTCAATGCCGCCAAAGACCGCGGCGCGAGCGTATGCGCCGTAGGCACGTCGGTGCTCCGCGCAGCTGCCAGCGCCGTATGCATGAACGGCCACCTGATGACCTACGAGGGCTGGACCAATAAATTCATCTTCCCCCCCTACGATTTCTCCGTCTGCACGCATCTGATCACCAACTTCCATCTTCCGCTCAGCACCATGCTGATGATGACCGCCGCCTTCGGAGGCTATGACCTGATAATGAAAGCCTACGATGTGGCGATCAAGGAAGGCTATCAGTTCGGTGCCTATGGCGATGCCATGCTCGTGATTCGCTGAGAAGAGCGGCGCAGACCCAACTTTCTTGCCTGAAAGGCCGTTTTAATTGCAAATGGACAACGATTCAAGAAAACCGACTGCCGACGACGCCCTGCGCGCCGCCACCGACAATGACTATAAATATGGCTTCGTGACCGACATCGAGCAAGAAGTGGTGCCGCCGGGGCTGAATGAAGACGTGATCCGGCGCATCTCGGAGCTCAAGGGCGAGCCCGACTGGCTGCTCGATTTCCGCCTCAAGGCCTACCGCTACTGGCTCACTCTGCCGGTGCCCACATGGGGTCACCTCGACATTCCGCCGATCGACTTCCAGGCCATAAGCTATTATGCCGCCCCGAAGAAGAAGGAGCTGAAGAAGAGTATGGACGAGGTGGATCCGGAGCTCGTGAAGACCTTCGAGAAGCTCGGAATCCGGCTCGAGGAGCAGAAGCTGCTGGCGGGAGTGGCCGTAGATGCCGTGATGGACAGCGTAAGCGTAAAGACCACCCACCGCGAGAAGCTGGCCGAACTGGGAGTGATTTTCTGCTCCTTCAGCGAAGCGGTGAAAGACTATCCCGATCTGGTTCGCAAATATCTGGGCACGGTGGTCGGCCCGCGTGATAATTTCTATGCCGCGCTCAACTCCGCGGTCTTTACCGACGGCTCATTCGCCTATATTCCCAAGGGAGTGCGCTGCCCGATGGAGCTGAGCACCTATTTCCGCATCAATGCCGCCGGCACGGGTCAGTTCGAGAGAACGCTGATAGTGGCCGACGATGATGCCTTCGTGTCATATCTCGAGGGCTGCACGGCTCCGATGCGAGATGAAAACCAGCTCCACGCCGCCGTGGTCGAGATTATAGCCGAAGAGCGGGCGGAGGTGAAATACAGCACCGTGCAGAACTGGTATGCCGGCGATAAGGAGGGTCGCGGAGGCATCTATAACTTCGTGACCAAGCGGGGCCTATGCCGCGGCCACCGTAGCCATATCTCATGGACTCAGGTAGAAACCGGATCAGCCATCACGTGGAAGTATCCGTCGTGCATCCTAAAGGGCGATGAAAGCATCGGAGAGTTCTATTCGGTAGCTGTCACCAACAATCGCCAGCAGGCCGATACCGGCACCAAGATGATCCATCTCGGCCGGGGCTCAAGGAGCACCATAGTGAGCAAGGGCATCTCGGCCGGCCAGTCGCAAAACAGTTACCGCGGCCTGGTGCGCGTGGCCAAGGAGGCTGCCGACTGCCGCAACTATACCCAGTGCGATTCGCTGCTGCTCGGCTCCGAATGCGGGGCACACACCTTCCCTTACATTGATGTGCGCAATGACTCGGCAACCGTAGAGCATGAGGCTACGACTTCGAAAATCAACGAGGAGCAGATCTTCTACTGCCGCCAGCGCGGAATCCCGACTGAAGAAGCGGTAGGGCTGATCGTGAACGGATATGCGAAAGAGGTAATGAACAAGCTGCCGATGGAGTTTGCCGTTGAAGCGCAGAAGCTCCTGCAGATCACCCTTGAAGGCTCCGTAGGATGATAGAGCGCACTGTGATAATCGACGGGGTGGATCCTCAGACCTTCTACGGCCCCAACAGCTCCAACATGAGCCTCGTGCGCAATCTTTTCCCGAAGCTGCGCATGGCCGCGAGGGGCAATGTGATAAAGGTGATCGGCGAAGACTCGGAGACCGCCGAGTTCGAGCGTAAAATAAAGGAGCTGGAGGCCTACGCGTCGAAATACAACAAGCTGCCCGAAGATGTGATAATCGACATCATCAAGGGCGAGCCGCCTCAGCGCCAGAACGCCGAGGGAGTGATTCTCTTCGGCCAGACGGGGCGCCCCATAGCGCCGCGCAATGCGAATCAGTCGCGCATGGTGCGCTCATTTGCGGAAAATGACCTTACCTTCGCCCTCGGACCTGCCGGAACGGGCAAGACCTATATAGCGATAGCTCTCGCAGTGGCAGCCCTGAAAAACAAGGCCTGCCGGAGGCTAATTCTGTCGCGCCCGGCGGTGGAGGCCGGCGAGAAGCTCGGCTTCCTGCCCGGCGATATGAAGGATAAGATCGACCCCTATCTGCGGCCGCTCTACGATGCTCTGGAGGATATGATTCCCGCCGTAAAGCTAAAGGAATATATGGAGAGCGATACCATTCAGATAGCTCCCCTCGCCTTCATGCGCGGCCGCACGCTCAACGACGCGGTGATAATACTCGACGAGGCGCAAAACACTACGCGCCATCAGATGAAGATGTTTCTCACGCGCCTTGGCATGAACGCCAAGATGATCGTGACGGGCGACGTGACCCAGATCGACCTTCCGCGCACCACCCAGAGCGGCCTTATGCAGGCGCTGAGGATTCTGCGCGGAGTGAAGGGTATCGGGGTTATAGAATACGGCAAGAAGGATATCGTGCGCCACCCGCTGGTGCAGCGTATCGTAGATGCCTACGAGCATAAGGAGAAAGAGGCCGACGCAGAGTTTGAGGCCTCGCTCGCTTCTTCCGATACAACAGATAACAACGAATAGACAGATTACACTATAATGGCTAAAACGGGCGATACCGTAAGATACCTCAACGCCGTAGGAGGCGGCGTTATAACCCGCATAGAAGGCCAGATGGCCTATGTCGACGACCAGGGCTTCGAAACCCCGGTGCTTCTGAAAGACCTCGTGGTCGTGGCTCAGGCGGGTCAGAAACCTTCGTCAAAAATCTTCGACCAGAGCGTCTACGACGCCGGCCGCAAGGCTGCAAAACCTCTCGAAAAGGAGGTGAAGCCAGCCGAACCGAAACCGGCTCCGGTGCTCGAGACCAAGCATGGCGACCGCCTCAACATAGCTCTGGCCTTCGAGCCCTCAAATGTGAAAAACCTTGCTACGGCCACATTTACGGCTGTGCTCGTGAATGATTCCAACTATTACCTCTCATTCGCGTTTCTTACGCGCAGCGCCGAGGCCCACGCATGGACTCTCGGATTTGAGGGTACGCTCGCTCCAAATGAAGGCATCGATCTGGGAACGTACACGCATGAGACGCTGACCGATGTAGAGCGCATAGCGGTGCAGGCCATAGCTTTCAAGAAGGGAAAAGATTTCGAACTCAAGGATCCGATCAACATCGTGAGGAAGCTGAACCTGACGAAGTTCTATAAACTACACTGCTTCAGGCCCGGACTCTATTTTGATACTCCTGTGCTGGAGATTCCGCTGGTGAATCAGGACGTGCCCTGGCACGACTGACCGCCTCTCCCCCTCTCTCCCCCGCTCCACTACGATAACAGCTTAACTTTTCATTTTGTCCAATTTGCTTATGGTTAAACGTTTACTCCTCCTGCTCGCTATCCTGGCCTGTGGCTGCGGATTGCGCGCACAGATCACTACTGACCCTTCGCCGGTGCAGATGTCGTCGGAAGGAATAGTGATCTATTTCCATGCCGATCAGGGCCGGAAAGAGCTCTCCGGGCTCTCTTCCACGGCTCAGATCTACGCCCATACCGGCGTGATTCTCAAAGGCCAGACCGAATGGAGCCATGCTCCCGCCTGGGGCGACAACGCCCAGAAGTATAAACTGGAATATGTGGAGCCCGACCTCTGTCGCCTCGATATAGGCACCATAGCAGGCTATTATGGTCTGGACGACGGAGAGGTGGCCGAGAAGCTCTGCTTCGTGTTCCGTACGGCCGACAAATCGGCCCAGACGCACCCAGATTTCTTTGTCGATGTGGCCGAAGAGGGTCTGCAGGTAAGCCTCACGGCTTCAGTGGAGGGAAATATCGTGACTCCCGCTACCGGCGAAGTGACCTTCACCGCTTCAGCTACCGCAACCGCCGATCTCTCTATCTCCGTAGGTTCGGAGGTAATCGCCTCAGCTGCGGAAACCTCCAGTCTTACCGGAGCTTATACATTTACCACGCCCGGCTCCTACACCGTGACCGCTACCGCTACCGATGGCGCTACTACGGTTTCGACCCAGATGCCGATAGTATATCTCGAGGAATCGCAGGCTCTGGATTATCCCGGAGGCACCCCGATAATGGGCCCCGTGAAGAACTCCGACGGCAGCGTCACCTTCTGTCTGGCCGCGCCGGGCAAAACAGCGGCTACTCTCGTAGGCTCATGGTCCGGTCTGAATCTGGACTCATCGCAGCCGATGGCCTACCAGGATCTCGACGGAGTGCGCTATTTCTGGACCACCGTGAAGGATCTTGATAATTCCACACCATACCTCTACTATTTCCTTGTAGACGGCACTACGAAGGTAGGCGATCCCTACGCGCGCCTCGTGCTCGACCCTCAGAATGACAAATATATCTCCTCTGAGGTCTATCCGGATCTGCCGGCCTATCCTTCCGACAAGGTGACCGATGTATGCATCGCCGTATATCAGGGCAACCTGAACGACTATGCATGGCAGACCACCGGTTTCGAGCGTCCGGCCAAGGAGCAGCTCGTGATCTATGAGCTTCTGCTCCGCGATTTTACCGGCACTGAAGGCCAGGCGCTCGGCAACGGCACCGTGAAGGGCGCGACCGAGAAGATTCCTTACCTGAAGGAGCTGGGAGTGAACTGCGTGGAGTTGCTGCCGATCAACGAATTCAACGGCAATATCTCCTGGGGCTACAATCCCAACTTCTACTTCGCCCCCGACAAGGCTTACGGTACGCCCGACGATTACAAGGCCTTCATCGACGCCTGCCATGCAGAGGGCATCGCAGTGGTGCTCGATATGGTTTTCAATCAGAGCGACTGGCAGCATCCCTGGTATCAGCTCTACGGCGGCACGGAGAGCAGCCCCTTCTACAATGTGGTGGCTCCTCACGCCTACAGTGTGCTCAACGACTGGAACCAGGGCTATCCTCTGGTGCAGCAGCAATGGAAAGATGTGCTCACCTACTGGCTTGAGCAATACCGCGTCGACGGTTTCCGCTTCGACCTCGTGAAAGGTCTCGGCCTCAACGATTCTTACGCAGATAGCGGCGATGCCGCCACAAATGCCTACAACGCCTCGCGTGTGGCCCGCATGAAGGAGCTGCAGGGAGTGATCCAAAGCGTGAGCCCCGGCGCCTACTGCATCAATGAAAACCTTGCCGGAGCGAAGGAAGAGAATGAGATGGCGGAAAGCGGCGAGCTCAACTGGGCCAACATCAACGGCCAGGCCCTGCAGTTTGCGAAAGGCTATAGCTCCGACTCCGGCCTGGAGCGCTTCTACGCCCCCGACGACCAGCGCACATGGGGAAGCACAGTGAGCTATCTGGAGAGCCACGACGAGCAGCGCCTCGCCTACGCGCAGGAGACCGAAGGAGTATCCGGCATTAAGGGAAACCTGCGCTACTCCATGAGGCAGCTCGGTTGCGCCGCCGCGCAGATGCTGATGGCTCCCGGAGCCCACATGATCTGGATGTTTTCAGAGCTCGGCAATAATGAGAACACCAAGACCTCTCAGGGCAACAACACGGATCCGAAAAAGGTGCTTTGGAGCTACTACGACAATGATTACCGCCGTGGCCTCTACGACACCTATGCCGCCCTAAACACCATAAGGATAGAGCATCCGGAGATGTTCGCGGAGTCAGCCCAGTTCTCCTCGCAGACCTCATCGGCTTTCTGGAACCAGGGACGCACCATGAAGAGCACAGCCGGCAACCAAGAGCTGATTACGGTGATCAATCCCTCATCGACCGAGGGACTTACAATAAATGTAACTTTCTCTTCTACCTCCAACGCTGACTATAAGGTGGTTGCATGCAGCTATGGCACAGCCCCGCAGTTTGATGCTGAAGCCGGCACGGTGACTCTCGAACGCCACTCCTTCGTGGTGCTCGGCAGCTCGGCTCTTACGGGAGTAGGCAAGATAGAGTCTGAGAGCGCGGCAGTTGTGACCGGAGAGGCCGGAGGCATAAGAATCTCCGGAGCTTCGGGCAGCTACAGCGTATGGCGCACTGACGGTGTGGCCGTAGCCTCGGGAAAGGCTGATGGCGATACTCTGGTGTCACTCGCTCCCGGAATCTACCTGGTGCGCATAGACTCTAAAGTAGCCAAAGTAATCGTCAGATAAATTATTCTTAATATACTTGATATACTTGAAAACCGGCTCCTTGGCAAAGGGGTCGGTTTTCTTGTTTCATGCTTGTTATTAGGAGATCATACTAACGACAATTAACTCATTATCAGAGTAGTTCATATTATTATTGCTAATCACAATCTCCTCGAAGCAAGAGATTATTGACTATTCAACAATTTTATGATTGTGATTGTTATAGTATCAAACTTCAAAAAAGAATATGGAAAAGAGAGTAATAATAACAAATTTCACTGACCCTCTATGCACTTGGTGCTGGGGGCTGGAACCGGTGTTCAGGAAACTTGAAACCCATTTCCCCGGAGAGATTGAGTTCCGCTTCGTCATGGGCGGTCTCACAGAAGACGTTGATAAAATCTGGGACCCCGCTAACGGTATCGGGCATGCCGATATCCCTCAAATTCACCGGCAGGTGGAGGCTCACTGGATTGACGCCTCGCGCCGCCATGGAATGCCCGTCAAGGGAACAGGAGACTTCAACTTATTTAATCGCGAATACAGGTCAACTTATCCGCAGAACATAGCCTATAAGGCAGCACAGATGTCAGACCCGGACAAGGCGGACCGTTTCCTCCGCCGAATGCGCGAGGCATCTGCCGCAGAATACCAGCAGACAAACCGCGAGGAGGTTCTTGACAAACTCGCCGCCGAGGTAGGACTTGACGTAGCCAAGTTCCGCAAATTTATTGATGACGGTTCGGCTGAAAAGGCTTTCAAGGAAGACCTTAAACTGACACGTGCTTTCGGAGTCACAGGATTTCCTACCTGCCTCGTGAGTTATGGCGACAAGCAGATCATGCTACGCGGCTATAACGACTACCCAACATTCGTCAGAGCCATTGAAATGGCCAGTGATGGGGCTGTAAAACCTATCGTGACTCCTGATAAAGATGACTCAACGATATTAAACTTCCTCAAAAGCCACAATCGCCTTGCACTTGCTGAATTGAAAGAAGCCTTTGACTTCCCCAATTATAAGGAAGCCGACAAGTGGGCAAAGGAAATGGAACAAAAGGGATTGGTGAAGATTACGCCTGTAGGTGAAAGCTATTTCATCGACCCTATTCAGATTGCTGAATTCCAAGGTGGAAATATTTGTGATGCAAAAACCGGTATATGCCTGTAAAAATAGCATTATATTATGGAAAATACGAAGGATCAGAAAAATGTGGCTGAAGGAGTTGTTGATATGCTTGCAGCTGCAGGTATCAAAAATATTTATGCCATTACGGGTGATAGCCTCAACGCCCTTACCGACGCAATATCAAAAGATGGGAGAATACGCTTCATACACATGCGCCATGAGGAGTCGGGAGCTTTCGCAGCCAGTGCCGAGGCTCAATTGACCGGAAAACTCGCTTGCTGTGCAGGCAGCAGCGGTCCCGGACACGTGCACCTGATCAACGGACTATACGACGCAAACACGGCAAATGCACCGGTTTTGGCTATAGCTTCAACCTGCCCTACAGGAGTGTTCGGGACAGAATATTTCCAAGAAACCTCGCCGACCCTACTTTTCAGTAATTGCAGTGTATATAACCAGACAGCTGAGACAGCCCAACAAGTGCCTGTTATGCTGCAAAGCGCAATGCAGCATGCCGTATCAGAAGGAGGCGTAGGAGTTGTCGGACTGCCCGCTGATGTGATAACCCAATCTAAGGCAGAGTCTTCAGGATCGGACAAAGTATTTGTAACTCCAAGACTCCCGGAAGCCAGCGAAGAGGAGATAGAGCAATGCGCAGAGATACTCAATAATGCTGCTACTGTAGCTATCTTTGCCGGAATGGGAGCGGTAGACGGCAAAGCAGAACTAATGCAGTTGGCCGACATGCTCAAGGCTCCGGTTGCAACTACATTCAAAAGCCAGCTTGCATTGACTGGGGATTGCCCTAACTATGTGGGACACATGGGATATCTCGGTATGTGGAGTGCGGAAGATGCGATCAACTCAGCCGACGCTATACTGATTATCGGGACTAATTATCCATTCCCCGGAATGTTCCCTGATGATAAGAAGATTATTCAGGTTGACGTCCGTGCATCCCGAATAGGAAAGCGTGCAAAGGTTGACGTTGGCGTGAGAGCCGACTCTGCATCATTCCTAAAGGCACTACTACCCAAGTTGACGGTGAAGAGCGATGATTCATTCCTTAAGAAAGCTCTTTCTGATTGGGAGGAAATAAAGACAAAGATGCAGATTCCTGTCTCAAATCCCGGAGCAGAAGGCAGAATCCGCCCGGAGTTTGTTTTTGCCACTCTCGACAGGCTTGCAGCCGATGACGCAATATTTACGGTTGACACGGGTATGAATTGCGTGTGGGCAAGTCATTATCTTACTGCCGGTAAGGGACGGCAGATGGTAGGTTCGTTTACCCACGGCTCAATGGCCGATGCAATGCCTATGGCTATCGGTGCGTCCGTGACTTTCCCGGACCGACAGGTAATAGCACTCAGCGGTGATGGAGGACTGGCTATGCTTATGGGCGATCTTCTTACGATTGTACAGTATCAGCTGCCCGTAAAAATACTTGTCGCCGACAACCGTTCGCTCGCATACGTGCAATGGGAGATGGAATTGGCAGGATATAAGCCCAATGAAGTGGCTTTGACCAATCCTGATTTCGGAGAAATGGCTCGGTCGATGGGATTTACAGCTGAAACGGTCTCAGACCCCGCTCAACTTGAAGATGCGATGAAACGATGGCTGATGGCGAAGGGCCCGGCATTGCTGTCTGTGACAACCGACACGACCGCTGCATCATTCACTTTCTCCCACAAGATGATGCAAAGTGCATCGCCTGAGAATGTTACGTCGAATTTTATGATACCCGGTGCCTGAAACTTATTTTTGTGGCTCACATATATGGGGGAGACTGACTGTCCGACAGTTAAGCCTCCCCTATATGAATATTGCGCAATCAATAATTATATTTATATTTGTATTTATAATTTCCAAACGAGCAATTTGTCAATGGATATATCTAAAATACATTTGATGGGGTTCATGATGGAGCAGGCTTTAGCCGCTATGTCATCAGCACTCGCTGACAGATTTCAACATGAAGGAATAGAACTGCCTCATTCTCAATATTCAGTTCTGCGAGCAATCTACTCAAATGATGCTCCTATGACCCAAATTCAAATAGCTGAGATTCTTAAAAAAGACGCTGCCGCGATAAAACGCACAATCGATATTCTGGAAAGGAAAGGATATGTGAACCGTAAGGCTCAGACAGGACGTTCAAATTATGTGGTTGCCACTGATAAGGCTCTGAACTTAAAGGCCTCTATTAAAAGAATCGCTAACGAAACTCTTAAAGAAATATTCAAAGATTTTTCAGATTCAGAAGTGAATGAACTCTTCACGCTGCTTGGCAAGATTGTGATGCACAAAAAGTAAACGCACCTAATTGACTGCTTAATGCATCGATTCAATTAAGTGCGTTCATTATATCAAGCACTCTGCTCTTAAGAACTACTACTCTTCTGACGCAGGGGCTTCCGGAAGAGGGGCATCAGGGTTTGAGAGCTTCATATTCATCTTGACCCACAGGGCATTTGGCACCATGCGCCAGAGACCGACCACAAGATTCCATCTCCAGTCGATCACGCATACCCGCTCCTTGCGCACCACCGCCTTGATAACACGCCTGGCCACATAATCAACCGTCATCTCCATCGGATATTTCACTCCGGGAGTGAGCAGCGGAGTCTTCACCCAACCCGGACGGATATCGGTAAAGGTGATTCCGCTTCCCTCCATATTGGCAAGCTGCTCGAGAGCTACGAGATAGGTCTGACCGAAGCGTTTGGTTGCGGAATAAGCGGTGAGCCGTCCTATGCCGTTGGTGCCGGCCACCGATGTTATGGCTGCTATCTGACCGTGCACGCCATTGTCACGGTAATACCGGTAGGCCGTATCGATCATGCGCACGAATCCGGCTGCGTTGATATCTACTACGGACACCTCTTTCTCAGGATCAAGCGTAAGATTCTCATAGCCTACGCCGGCCACATGGAGATAGATATCCATACCGCCGGTGCGCTCAATCAGATCGATAAGCTGACCCGACGCTGCCGGTTTCGATACGTCGATCTTGGCTATCTCCACCTGCTCCGGATATCGCAGCCGGAGCTGCTCAATGGTTTCAGTATGGCGCGCGGCAATACCTATACGCACTCCCCTCGAAGCGAGCATCTCCGCTACCTTGAAGCCTATGCCTGACGAGGCTCCCATTATAATCACTCTTTTCATAGTCTATTCTTCATAATAAGGTTTCACATATCTATAACGCCCGCAGAAGAATAATTCCTTCACCAGCTTCGCATTATTAGGCTATTAAGCTATTATATGACCGTTCTTTCACTCCTAATCAAGGCTAAATGAACTAATTTTCAGAGAGATTGTTATAGTTAGAAAAACGCGAAATCTTACAATTTATTAATAATTTGAAGAAATGAAGAAAACTATCTTGTTTGCAGCTGCCGGCCTCGCTATGCTCGGAATGGCTGCATGCTCAGGAAACAAGAGCGCAAGTGCTGACTCTTGCAACGATTGCGGTAAATGCGCCAAGGGCGATAAGACTGAGGTGTTCACCGGAGTGCTGCCGATGGCTGACGCCGACGGAATGCGCTATACCCTTACGCTCGAGTTTGATAACGACGACAACGACGGCGACTACAAGCTCGTAGAAACCGTGGTAATGGCCGACTCTACCTCTGCTGTAGGCAGCACCGACGGCAAGAGCTTCGCAAGCGAAGGCGATTTCTATATCAAGACGAAAGATGGCAAGACCTACTATGAGCTGAAGAAGGACCAGAAGGATTCTCAGGCCGGTTCTCTCGACACCCCGGCTTACTTCCTGGTTGATTCCGACTCGACTCTGACTATGGTCAACGCTGATTTGGAGAAGGCTGCCAATCCGGAAATGAATTATACCCTGAAGCTGGTGAAATAATCGCTTAGGGCAAAGGTCTTACAGAGGGCAAATACCTTACCGGTGTTTGCTCTCTTTTTTGCGCTCACATTGACAAGGAAGGGGGTGGAACACCGAGTGTGCCCACCCCCTTCTTCAGTTTCTCAGCAAATCGCTTTTATTTCAGCACGATCCGCTTCCAGGCCGCAGAGTTCCACTCCTTCAGGAGAGCCTGCAGCTCTTTGTATTCTGCGGGGGTATATACGCTCTTATCCAGCTTGATGGAGCGCTTCACGGTTACCTTATCGCCCGTGGCGTTTACCGTCATCTCAACGCTGCCGGCAGCGTTCTTCAGGCTTACGGTGTTACTCTTGCTTACGGCTTTCAGACCGTCGAGAATAAGCGTGTATTCGCAGGTCTCGGCTACCGGATATTTGAATTCCACTGCATTTTTACGCTGGGAGTTGAGACGCGACAGACCGAGAGCATCGGCACCGCCGCTCACACCCGGAAGCGTATATACATAGTAGCCACCGGCCTTCTCGACCTTGCCTCCGTTGGCCACCTTCACATTCACTCCTGCAGGAGTAGCCTTGCGGTCAGAGCTCTTCAGCTCAGCGCCCTTGGCGCTTACTGCTATCTGGGCGCTGGCATTGATCACCAGAGCCGCTGCCCCTACACTCTGGGCGTTGCCGCCAAGATCGTAGAAATCATTGCGATCAGCATAAAGCGCGGCGGGATACTCGCCTTTCTCGGTAGCTGAATAATATTTACCACCGGCTTTAACGAGATATTTCTTGATCGAAGGAATGCTCTTCGCCTCGGTAGCCTTAGGCATCATCACCACTACCTGGGCATCGATTCCCTCGCCGCGAAGCATCTTCGCCATTGCGGCAGCCTTCTCAGGCTCAGTGCCGAAAGCGCTCTCGAGCACTTCGTTACACTGGCGCAAGGCGTAGCCCGTAAGAGCCGGATCCACATGGCCGAGAGCTATATTATTGATAATAAAGCTCTGCACGGCCTCGATCTTCTGCTCCGGAGAAGCCTTACCTTCGAGCACCTGCTTGGGCACGCGGCAAATATCGCGCGTCTCCATAGTGAGCGGGCGCAGAGCCTCTTCGAGCGAGCCGGCAGTAGTGAAGGCGAGGTGCGGATAGCCTGCACATTCCGAAGCTGCCATAGCCTCGGTTGGGGCGGCAGGAATGTTAGTGAAGGTCCAAGTGTAGGTATTGCCCTTGATCTCAGGCTTCACACTCGATCCCGTAAGGCTCCAGTTGAGCTTCTTGCCATCGGGCACGGTGACGCTCACCACATATTTCTTGATATCGGCACCGGCCACGGCGAGCACCTTGTCATAGTCGAGCGTGGGAGTGCTCTCCGGCGCGCTCGTGATCGTATACGCCAGATAGGAGGTTGCGCCTGCCTCGAGGCCTGTCTGGGTCACCACCATCTCTTTCAGGCCGTTGTAGGCGGCTGAATTGGCCGCACCCGAAGGAAGCACCTCATTGAAAGCGTTGGCCGGGAAATTGATCCGCGTGCCATCTTTCTGCACCGTATAGGCCTCATCGATCTTCAGCTTCTGAAATTCAGGATTGTAGACGATGAAGGTCTCGCCGAAGAGGGAGAAGAACGAGTAATTCGAATGAAACGTCATCGACTTTGAATAGTCATAGTCGGTAGCGCCATCGGATTTCAGCGTGTAGGTTTCCGTTACGTAGTTCAGGGTCGCGTCAGTCTGGGCAAATGCGGCGGAAGTCGCCATCAGGCCCAAGGCCACAAATAATATTCTCTTCATAACCATGTGCCTCATTTCTTGATGAATACGAATTCTGAATCTGCCAGATTCTTATATGCGTCTACTGCCTTGCGGTAGTCGCTCCAGTCGGCTGCCTCATACACTCTCTTGCCCAGCGACAGCGTTACGTCCATATTCAGGGTGTTGCGGTTGGAGCTGATAGCGCTCTTGAAATCAGCCACGTCTGAATCGATATCTAAATTCTGCTGAGCATCTGAAGCGCCGTCCCAGGTGTAGCCCTGAGGCAGAGTCATCGTCTCCTTAAGCTCAATCAGGCGCGAGCAGGAATCCTTGAAACCATATTTGCGGGTTTCCTTGCTCGTATCGGTGTGCAGGAAGGATTTCACGCCGGCATACATATTTCCGAGCGTAGCCGGGCGGCAGATCATCACGCCGTCGGCCACCGTAGCGTAGTCCGGAATCTCGAATTTGATTTTCAGCATAACGGGACCCTTCTGGTAATCCTTCGCATCAGGGCAGGTATAGCTGATCAGGCGGGCCTGAGGCGCGATGCGCTTAAGCTCCGATTCGATGGAATTGAACTCGTTGCCGGCAAATCCCTGGAGGAACGGACGGCGCACAGCGGCATCAGACTGACCCTCGGCCCGGATCGTGAGATCGCCGGTTAGGGTGCCGTTGGCGGAGAGTTGCGTCTTGGCATCGACCTTGAAATAATGGTTCTCGGGAGCCGACACCGGGGTAAGCAGAAGGTCGCTGCCCTCGGGGAGACCGGGCAGATAGTTCTGCTGCTGCTCGGCGCTCGACCAAAGCTCGCGGCTATAGGGCACCCAGGTAGGATCCAGCGGTATATACTGGCCGTTGCTGAGCTTCACGACTGCCACACAGTGGTTGAAATGGTCGGCGGGAATCTGCTCGATTCGCGACCCGGCCATGGTCATAGCGGGATATGCCTCGAAGCCTGCCATACGCAGCATCGAGATCAGAAGCGCTGCCTTATCCTTGCAGACACCGGCACGGTCGGTGAAGTTGGTCTGCGTATTATGGAGCGTATAGCCCTCGCCCTTGCCCATTGAGATTCCGGAATAGCGCATATTGTCGGCCACCCAGTGAGTCAGGATAGCTATGCGCTCCATCTCGTCGGTCTTTCCCTTAAGGAGCTCGTCGACCTTCTTCTGAGCCTCGGGAGTGGGGTTGAAGCTACCGTAGTCTTCATTCACCTTGTTGAACCAAAGCGACTTATCAATCCATTTGGGAGTTGACGACAGCATCAGTTTCGGAGCCACATCGAAGCGGTCGACCATATTGGCCTCTCCCTGGAAAGGCACTGCATCGTCGACCCAGAAGGTATATACCCGGCGGTCACCATCGAACTTCACAGAGCTCTGGCAATCGCCCTGGAAGAACTCATACTGCACATCTTTGCTCTTCGGCACGCTTACGCGATACACCTTCTTCACCGTAGGCTGCTCCACCCAGAAGGGCACGATATCGTAGAACTCGCCTCGCATCGGGGGCACGAAACGATCGTCGTCGCCGCCGGCAAGAAGCAGGGCATAGGTGAAGCCCTTCTTATCGATCGTATAATCGATCACATCGCCGGGCTGAAGCATACCGGGCTCCATCATGATTTGGCGGGCGCCCCAATAGATGGCACGCGCCGGAGCGGCATAGTCACACGCCTTCTTCACGTCGAGCTCATCGACTGTGCCATCGGGGTGATATATCTTCATATCAGCGAATTCGGCATAAGCCGTAAGAGGATCATAGTCAAACTTGATCACACGATTGTCAAGTGCGCCTTTCTCATCGTTGATCATTATGACCTTGCGGATCACGAACTTGCCCGAACCCAGTTCGGACACCTCCACGCTCGTGCTGTCGAGGAGCACGACCGTGGGACTCTTGGCAAACTCCTTGTTGGCCAGAGCCTCTTCTTTCAGACCCTTCCAGTCCTGAGCCCAGATCGCCATCGGAATCAGAAGCGTGAAAAGGGAGAATATAAGCTTTCTCATTATCGGTTGGTTTTGCGTTCTGAAAATTTAGAAGTCGCGGGAGCGCCTTACTCGTTGCGGCCGTGGCAGTTCTTGTATTTCTTGCCGGAGCCGCATGGGCAGGGATCATTGCGCCCCACTTTGGGCTGCGCCTTGATGGGCTGCACAGGGCCCTGCGGACGGTTCACATTCTGGGCGGCCTGACGCTGAGCCGACTCGCCCGGATAAGCGCCACGGGTAGTAGAATAACCGGCATACGGGTTCTGGCGCGGCCTTGCGCTCGCCTCGCGGCTTATCTCCTGCTCGCGCTGGCGGCGGGATGCCTCCTGCTGCTCACGCTGCGCCTTGGCCTCCTCATAGTCGGGCACTGCCAGCTTGCCGCGCATCAGGGTAGCCACGGATTTGGAATTCATCTCCCAGAGCATCTTCTTCCAAAGCTCGTAGGCCTCCAGCTTATAGATCACCAGAGGATCCTTCTGCTCGTAGCTTGCATTCTGCACGGACTTGCGCAGTTCGTCCATCTCGCGCAGCTGCTCCTGCCAGGCGCTATCAATAGAGCTCAGAAGCACCGCCTTCTCCCATGCCTTGGTGACCGGCGCGCACCCGTTGGCATAAGCCTCCTCGATATCGGCACGGATATTGAACACACGGCGGCCGTCGGTGACGGGCACTCCGATCAGGCCTTTCGCCCCCTGCTGCTCCACGAAATCCTTCACGTAGGGCATCAGGCCCTGAGCCATCTTCTCCTTCTTGCGCGCGAGCGTCTCCATAGCGGTCTCAGCCAGGGCATCGGCCACCTGCGAGGCGTCCATCTTCGGATATTCCTCCTCTGTGAAAGGCACCTCGATAGCCAGGCTCTTGCGCACCTCCTCGTCGAGATCGTGGAAATTCTGGTAACCGCGGTTGGCAAGCTCCTCGGCCACCTCATAGACCATATTTGCTATATCGGTGCCGATACGCTCACCCTTGAGGGCATTCTGACGGCGACCATACACGCCCTTGCGCTGGGCGTTCATCACATCGTCGTATTCCACGAGGCGCTTACGGATACCGAAGTTGTTCTCCTCCACGCGCTTCTGGGCGTTTTCGATGCTCTTGGTCACCATCTTCGACTCAATCATGTCTTCCTCCTTGAAGCCGAGACGGTCGAGGGTCTTGACCACACGGTCGTTGGCGAAGAGGCGCATCACGGTATCCTCAAACGATACGAAGAACACGCTGCTGCCCGGGTCGCCCTGACGACCGGCACGACCGCGCAGCTGGCGGTCCACACGGCGGCTCTCATGGCGCTCTGTGCCGATAATGGCAAGACCTCCCGCCTCCTTCACCTCGGGGGTGAGCTTGATGTCGGTGCCTCGGCCGGCCATGTTGGTGGCGATAGTCACAGTGCCTGTCTTACCCGCCTGAGCCACGATCTCGGCCTCCTTCTGGTGGAGCTTGGCATTGAGCACCTGATGGGGAATCTTGCGGAGCTGCAGCATCTTGGAGAGCAGCTCGGAGATCTCAACCGATGTGGTGCCCACGAGCACCGGGCGCCCAGCATCGACCATCTTCTGCACCTCTTCGATAATGGCGGCATATTTCGCCTTCTTCGTGCGGTAAACTCTATCCGACTGGTCGTTGCGGATCACCGGGCGGTTGGTGGGAATCTCCACCACCTCGAGCTTATAGATATCGTAGAACTCGCCTGCCTCGGTCATAGCCGTACCGGTCATACCGGCCAGCTTGCGATACATTCGGAAATAATTCTGAAGCGTGATCGTAGCATAGGTCTGCGTGGCGGCTTCTACCTTCACGCCCTCCTTCGCCTCGATAGCCTGATGCAGACCGTCGGAGTAGCGGCGACCCTCCATGATACGGCCCGTCTGCTCATCGACGATCTTGATCTTATTGTCGTCGATCACGTATTCCACGTCCTTATCGAAGAGCGTGTAGGCTTTCAGCAGCTGGTTAACGGTATGCACGCGCTCCGCCTTCACGGAATAGTTCTGAAGCATGGAATCTTTCAGCTCCTGCTTCTCCTCGGGCGTATGCTCCTCGGCATCAACTCCTGCGAGCTGAGCGGCGATATCGGGCAGCACGAAGAAGTCGGGGTCCTGGGTAGTGCCTGTAAGCACTTCGATACCCTTGTCGGTGAGCTCGATGCTATGGTTCTTCTCGTCGATCACGAAATAGAGCGGCTCCACAGCCTTGGGCATCTCGCGGTTGTTGTCCTGCATATATTTGCCCTCGGTCTTAAGCAGAATCTGCTTTATACCCTCCTCGCTGAGGTAGCGGATAAGGGGGCCATGCTTCGGCAAAGCCTTGTAGACACGGAAGAGCGCCAGGCCGCCGTCTTCGAGAAGCTGGTCGGCAGTGAGGGGCTTGGCTCCCGGCTCGCCTTTGTGGCGGTCATACTGGGCAATCTTCTCCGGATCGCCGCTCATGGCTGCCGCGATCTTGCCCTTCGCCTCGAGAAGCAGATTCTGAGCAAGCTTGCGCTGGGCATTGACCACCTTCTCTACGTTGGGCTTAAACTCGTTGAACATCTGGTCGTCGCCCTTCGGCACCGGACCTGAGATGATAAGCGGCGTGCGGGCATCGTCGACGAGCACGGAGTCGACCTCATCGACAATGGCATAGTAATGCTCATCGCGCTGCACGAGATCTTCCGGCATCGTAGCCATATTGTCGCGCAGATAGTCGAAGCCGAACTCATTGTTGGTGCCGAACGTGATGTCGCACCGGTAAGCGTTGCGGCGCTCGGCCGAGTTGGGCTGCGTCTTGTCGATGCAATCTACCGTCAGGCCGTGGAACTGATAGATCGGTCCCATCCACTCCGAGTCGCGCTTGGCCAGATAGTCGTTGACGGTCACCACGTGGACCCCCTCGCCCGTGAGGGCGTTGAGGAACACCGGAAGCGTAGCCACAAGCGTCTTACCCTCGCCGGTAGCCATCTCGGCGATGTTGTTGGTAGGCTTGTCGCCGTTCATGATGCCATGAAGCACCATACCGCCGATAAGCTGCACGTCATAGTGCACCATATCCCACTTTATCATGTTGCCGCCGGCCATCCATTCATTCTTGTAGATAGCCTTGTCGCCTTCGATAGTGACGAAATCCTTGCCGGCAGCAGCCAGCTCGCGGTCAGCCTGAGTTGCGGTGACCTCTACGGTCGGACCCTCGTTGAAGCGGCGGGCAGTCTCCTTCACCACCGCGAACACCTCGGGCAGCACATCGTCGAGCTTACGGGC
The DNA here is from genome assembly GCA_947632485.1 of uncultured Muribaculaceae bacterium. GTDB lineage: Bacteria > Bacteroidota > Bacteroidia > Bacteroidales > Muribaculaceae > Lepagella. Next base: position 7,231 of record CANRPJ010000014.1, on the reverse strand, counting down.
ATACATGGCGAAGCACTCCTCGCGGAGATCGTCGATGCGCTTCCACAGCGGCTCGCGCTTGGCATAGTCGAGCGTCTCGATCTCGGCTCTCACCGATTCGATTTCATCTTTATATTTCTGGGCCTCGCCGCGGATATCGCCGCGAATGCGGTCAATGCGGCCGCGAAGCTCATCGTTAGTATCCTGCTCCATCTGGGCCGACAGAGGCTTGATTTCGCGCTCAAGCCTATTCCAGAGGGGCCGCACAGCGCGCTCACTCTGATCGCCGAAAATCTTCTTTAGTATGTTACTGAATGCCATATTATTGCCATTTAGTGCCTCTGCCGCCGGAATATCCGGGTAGGCCTCCGCACATTTTGCAAAGTTACAAAAACTTACCGTCTTAAGAAAATCAGGTTTCGACTTCCTTTCTGGCTCCGCTTCCGGCGCCTGCCTTGATCCGGCAAATTCTTTCCGGAATTTCTTCTTGAAAACTGCCAGTTCGCGGCGCGCAACCGCTCTCCGGCGCTCCTGCTCCGCCATCAAAGCGGTTTTCTTCTTTCTACAACGAAATTTCTTCATTTTTCTGATACTTTTAATGGTTAAAACTTTGTTAATTAGTGATGAAGCCTCTTCGGGCCACACCTCCTCGCCTCTTTCCGCTTACAAAATTACACAAATATTTTGAATCCTCCAAATCTCCACCATATTTTTCAAAATAAATTTCCCGCGACACTTGCAGAATAATAAGTAAATTTGTAGGGACATGCCTTTGCATGTTTAATTTACCGGCTGAATATGGAACAATACCGGAAGTCCCCTCGGGCAAAATTCCTCGATTATGATGGAGGCGAATACTTCATCACAATATGCACGCATAATAGACTTCACTATTTTGGAAAAATCGAGAATTCAGAGATGAGACTTAGTAAAATAGGGAAATTCACAGAGGAGCAATTACTTAGATGTAATGAAATTTACCCGGATATTTCTATCCCAATATTCGTAGTTATGCCCAATCATATACATTTTATCGCATCGATTTCTGAATCAAAAATTTGTAATGGCTATCAACAAAGAACTCCTAATCCTGCATTGAGAGCTAATTCAACATGCCAAAGGCATGTCCCTACATTAAGTAAATATATATCATCACTGAAAGGAAGTGTAACAAAATTTGCAAAATCATTAGGATTAAATTTTGCCTGACAAGCCCGTTATTATGACCATTTCATTAGGGGTCAAAAGGATAGCCAGAATATTGGCGAATATATTGCGAATAATATTGCCAGATGGCAAGATGATTGCTTTAACTCCTAAAGGATTTTTATCCGAAGAGGAATTTTCAGGCGTCGGAAGAGGATTGGGCCCGGTGGGCGATGATGGTCTTCATGTTGGCCTGAGCCCACACGGTGAGGCTCACTATGATAGGAATCAGGGAGAGGCCGGCGGAGGTAAGGCTATACTCCACGCGCGCGGGCACTTCGACCGTGGGGCTTGCTGCCATTCAGCTCGGTAAAGCTATGGGCGCAAAGGTGATAGCTACGACCCGCAGCGCCCATAAGGCTGACCTACTGAAGGCTACGGGAGCCGACGGGGTTGAGATCGAGGGAGATGATTTCCGGCGACGCTTTCTCAGCCGCTACCCGCAGGGAGCCACCAAGGTGCTCGAACTCATAGGGGGCGCCACGCTGAGGGAATCTCTGCGGCTTACGGCTACCCACGGCATCGTATGCCATACGGGGCTGCTTGGCAACGTATTCTCGCTCAAGGATTTCGATCCCATAAAGGAGATACCGTCGGGAGTGTACCTCACTGGGTTTTATAGCAACAGCCCCACGCAGGGGCAAATCTACGCGATGATGCGCCTGATCGGGGAAAGCGGCATTCACCCCGTAGTAGCCGCGAAATTCAGGCTGGAAGAGATTGCTCAGGCCCATATTCTGGCCGAGAAGCGCGGGCTGACCGGCAAAATCGTAGTCACCGTATAATCCGGAAGATCAAGCTTTTGTCGGGGATTTTCTTAGCTGCTGCCAACGGTGGCGCTCGTCGGGGTGCATCTGCTCGCAGGCATAGCTGAGCATTACGGAGGGCATCTGCCGGGCGTACTCCCTTAGGAAGGCCCGCAATTCCTCTCTGTAGCCCTTCTTCCAGGCCTCGCGCAGCATCCAGCCGGAGGCCTTATGCAGCAGGTCGTGAGGGCTTTGAAGGAGCTGTGAGGCGCGCCGGAAGCATACGTCGGGGCGGCAGTGGCGCGTCAGGATCCATGTGCTCACCATAGCAATACGCTGCTGCCACATCGTATGCCCCTCGGGGCGAATCCAGTCATCGAGCAGGGCGAGACCGGGATTGAGCACCTCATGATTACCCACAATCTTGATTGCAGAGAGATCGACCAGATCCCAGTTGTTTACAAACGGGTGAAGCGCCATATAAGTATCGAAGATATCAGCCATTTCCGCCTTATCTTTCCTCTTCATAGCCCGCAGATACTGCTCCACCATGATCAATAGCCCGCAGAGGCGCAACTCGTGAAGCGGCGATTGAGCCAGCGTCACCGCCTCGCTAAGCGGAGTATGCCTCCACGCCTCTTTCACCACCAGCCTGACCTGCGGATTCCTCAGCCCAATGAAGCGGTCGCCTTCGCCATACTCCCCCGGCCCCGTCTTGAAAAAGCGCAGCAGCTGGCGCGCCTGCCGCTCCTCTGCCATACTCAGGAGCGTGGCTTCGATATCGATTGCCTTATGCATGGCCGACCGCGGGATAAAGCGCTGAAAATGCCTTTTCGAGACGCGGAACGGGATCGGAATAATGATTGCCGGGCACGCTCTGAAACTCTACATCAATCCCGGCACCACGTAGCAACTCTATGATATCCTGCGTGTTCACCCCGACCGAACCGAACACCTTCGACTTCGGCTCCTGGTCGCCGAGCAGGAAATAGCCCTTTCCGCTCTTCGCAGGTATCGGCCGCCTCCTGAGCCATGCGAGGAAACCCTCATACCAGAAGGAGCCCGACAAGGAGGCGATGTTCTTGAAGGTATCACACAACACCCACTGCCAGAGGGCAAAAAGCCCCGACATCGACACGCCCACAAGGCTACGCTCAGCGCCCGGAGCGATGCCCAGCGCCGACTCCACCTGCGGAATCACCTTCTGCTGCAGAAGACTCAGAAACTCTGGCGACTCCCCTTTGAAATCCGGAGTGCCGGCGGGCACGCCCGGAGCCGGCCACGGACTGAATACATTCTGCCAGTCCATACCCGTAACCACCACTATCGTAGTGCCATAGCGCTCAGCCGCAGCCTCGAGCCACCCGGCCGGCAGATCCATAGGATACAGTATCCACGCCACCCTGTCGCTGCTTACCGGCTCGCTACTCACGCACTGCAAGCCCGCTATCTCAAATTTCCGCGTCATAACTCACCATTTTTCGCATAATATATCCATTCCGGTCGGAACCTCCATCTGCGTTTCCTAATATAAAAGCTCCTGCCGCCCCTTATGTTCACCCGGAATCGCATCGTTTCGGGTATTGCGCAGAAAAGGAAGAAGTTGTAACTTTGCGACGCATACCTACCAGCAGAAGCCCGACCAGGGTTTTGAGGGTGGTGCGGCAAACATAGTGAAAAAGCGTTTATCAGCGAAAAGACCTAATCGAAGGACGAGCATCTGATACGGCTCTCACGCTTTCTTTTTTAAGAACCAACCTAACGTCAATGAGGTGAGCCCGGCGACACATTTATTAAGTATGAAGCAAAGACTACTTCTATTGCTAATAGTGCTGGCAGGGCTATTACCTATGCGCGTCGCGGCTCAAGACTTTACCTACACCCATGGAGGTCAAACGATTACCTATACTGTAATCAACGAAGCAGCAAAGACCTGTTCAACTAAAGCTGGAGGTACTTCTGTTGGTGGCAACAAAGTTTCCGGAGATTTGATCCTGCCTGCAAATCCAAAAGATGGAGATGTAGAGTACTCCTTAATCTCAATCGGCTCCAACGCTTTCAAAAATTGTAGCGACTTGACTTCGATTGAGATTCCAAATTCCGTCACCTCAATCGGCATCAGTGCTTTCGAGGGGTGTACCAGTCTGACTTCGATTGAGATTCTAAATTCCGTCACCTTAATTGCAGGCGCAGCTTTCCGTGGTTGCAGCGGTCTGACCTCGATTGAGATTCCCAATTCCGTTACTTCAATTGGCTACTATGCTTTCTTTGGTTGCAGCGGCCTGACTTCAATGGAGCTTCCCAATTCGGTCACCGAAATCGGTAAAGAAGTTTTCAAGAATTGCAGCGGCCTGACTTCGATTAAGATTCCAAATTCGGTAACAGAAATCGGCGTCAGTGCTTTCCAGGGGTGTACCAGTCTGACTTCGATTGAGATTCCCAATTCTGTCACCTCAATCGGTGACGAAGCTTTCTATGGTTGCAGCGGTCTGACTTCGATTGAGATTCCCAATTCGGTAGAAACAATCGGCGGATGGGCTTTCGGCGAATGCAGCGGCCTGACTTCGATTGAGATTCCAAATTCCGTTACCATAATCGGTGGCGGTGCTTTCTCATATTGTAGCAGTCTGACTTCGATTAAGATTCCCAATTCCGTTACCTCAATCGGCAACGTTGCTTTCTCTAGTTGCAGTGATCTGACTTCAATTGAGATTCCGAATTCTGTAACTTCAATCGGCATCTCTGCTTTCGAGGATTGCAACGGCCTGACTTCGGTTTATTATGATGCAGAAAATCCAATAAGTGGCAATCGGTCATTCTTTAATTCAAATTATCCTGATCATGATATCATTTACAAGAATGCTACCCTATATGTGCCGGAATCGACTATAAAGAAGTGCCAAGAAATTGAGCCGTGGAAATATTTTCAGAAGATTGAAGCTTACAACTTCGCCAATACCGATGAGATTTTAGCCGAAAGCGTAAAACTGGATAAGGAGGCTGATGAGCTGAAGGTTAGCGAGACTATTACTTTGACTGCCACAGTACTACCTGAAAATACTACTGACAAGACCGTTACCTGGAGTTCGAGCGATGAGTCGGTGGCAACGGTGGATCAAAATGGTCTTGTGACGGCTCTGAAAGCCGGTACAGCAACCATTACAGCCAAGACCTCGAATGGCAAGGAGGCTTCTTGCGAAATCACGGTAACAGCCAAGGTGATTGAGCCGGAGGGCATTGAGCTGAATCTGACCCAGAAGGTTATGGTAGTAAGCGGAATTGTACAGCTCTCAGTCTCTATATCCGGTGGTTCTACTGGCAAAACCGTAATCTGGACTTCGAGTGATGAATCAGTAGCAACTGTAGACGCGAATGGCTATGTAACCGCCTTATCGGCAGGTACAGCAACCATTACAGCTACTATCGAAGGTACCGGAGTCTCAGCTTCATGCTCAATTATGGTGAAGGAAGATTCAGGCGATATTCCGTTCGGGCAGACATTCGAGTATACCTACGAAGGCCAGACCTTGAACTATTATGTGCTCTACGATCCCTCAAGATTAGTTTCAGTAGTTGGCTCGAGTAACGTTCAAAGTATTGAAGGTGACCTTATCATTCCAGAAAAGGTATATTATAATGGAGTAGAGTTTACTGTCACAGAAATTGGCTCTAATGCATTTTCTGGATGTAAATCCTTGACTACGGTTAAGATTCCGAATTCAGTTACCTTAATCGGCTATAATGCTTTCTCTGATTGTTCTTCATTGACTTCAGTAGAGATTCCGAATTCAGTTACCTCAATTGAATCTACTGCTTTCTATTGTTGTCAGAGTCTAGAGGCATTAAAACTTCCTGATTCATTGAAATCTATTGGAGACTATGCTTTTTCTGGTTGTACCTCTATAGTAAATGTTGACATACCTGTTTCGGTAGAAACTATTGGTAGGCAAGCCTTCTATCATAATTATAGAATGAGTATTGTGATAATCCGAAATCCCAATATTATTATTGGTGAAAGAGCTTTTGACCAACCTAATAGCTTAAGTATTGTAGTATGTCCTCAAAATGTAAAGTGGGATACTATAGGAAGCGAACGAATTTTCCGATACGATCCAACTAACACCATTATCCTTTCAGATGGTACTATGCTGACTGACAATGGTAAAACACTTTATCTAGTGCCTGTTCTTGCAGAAGAAAACAATTCGCAGGGCAATGAGAGTAAATATGTAATACCAGAAGGTGTTGAGAAAATTTCTAAGGACGCTTTTTTAGTTAACTGGTCGCTTAATGAGCTTACTATCCCCGGTTCATTGAAGGAGATAGAAGCTGACGCGTTCAGAAACACATCGGTTGAGAAAGTGAATTTCGCTGATTGGCCCTCATGGTACTCCAACGTTAAGCTCGGTAATTTCTATTCCAATCCCTATTGGAATGGTAAGCCCTACGTAGGTGGTGTTGTGATGACTACGCCCGAACTAAAGGAGGGAATGACGGAGATTCCAGATTATAAGAACTATAATCTCTATTTCAAAGATGAGGTAGATCTTCCCACCACAATCAAGCGCATCGGCTCTTACGCCTTCTACAACAATAAGGAACTCTATTCCGTAATTCTTCCGGCTGGACTGGAGGAGATTGGCGAGTCGGCCTTCGAGGGCTGCGAATTACTCGAAAATCCTTCGTTCCCGTCAAGCCTTAAGAGAATAGAAGAGGGAGCATATCAGGGTTGTAAGAAAATCACGGAGATTACTCTTCCCGTAGGTCTTACCTATCTGGGAGAGATGACCCCGGTCGATGAGATGGTAGGTTATGAAGGGCAGAAAGGCGTTTTCCAGGGTTGTACCGCTCTTGAAAAGGCTGTGCTCGTAGCTGATATTGATTATCTCGACGATAATCTTTTCAGATATTGTAGCAGCCTCCAGACAGTGTTCTTGCCGCTGGAGCTCAAAACGATTGGCAATTATTCATTCTTTGGCACAGCTATTGATGAAATCACTTTCCCAGCTACTCTTGAGTCAATCGGTGAGTTTGCTTTTGCGATGTATGATGCTTATGGTGGTTGGGGTGGTGCAACACCTGCAATCACGAGTCTGGTAATTCCGAATAGTGTAACTAATCTTGGTAAATACGCTTTTGCCGCCCAACATATAACAAATCTTACACTTGGCTCCGGACTTAAAACTATTCAGGAAGGAGCATTCAAGAATACTGGAATAGAGAGGGGCAGCGGCGTAGTTCCGTGGCAGGGCTAACCAAAATATTCGACTGACTCGGTACGTTATATAATAACCCCCATA
>CANRPJ010000013.1 GCA_947632485.1 uncultured Muribaculaceae bacterium | reverse complement strand
CAAGAAGAAATATAGAGCGAGAAGTGGCAATGACATTGAAGTCGATGTTGCGATAGAAGTATTTAGGGAGCCTACAAAAAAACCATTCCTTATTACTTTAGTTGAATGCAAGGATTATGCGAAACCGATTGATACAATGCGAATTGGTGATTTGTATAATAAGATGGGGCTTATAGGAGCTCATAAAGGCATAATCTTTACTACTTCCGGATGTCAATCCGGCGTAATAAGGGAAGCTGAGTTTTATAATATAGGTATTGCCAGATTAAATTATGGAGATGATGAGCCTTTATATGAAGTAGAGCGTTCAACAACCTCAGCAAGAAATTTATATCGAAGTATAGTACTGGATGGTGAATGGCCGGAAACTGGATTTGTCGGGTTATCGGAACATGAAGCATACACCTCTCTTTGTGAATATATTTACGAGGGTATTATAAAAAGCGACCCAAGGCCGACAATACCATTTGTTACTATAGAAAGGATTGAACAGTATGCAAATCTTTTAGCTGAAAAGTGTAAGATTGGATATGATCCAAGACTTCTTGATATAACATTATTTGAAGTCTTGACTTTTCTGAATTATACAGTAGAGAATATTGAAAGCGACAATTTCTTAGGCAAATGTGACTTCAAGAACAGGAAGATATATATAAGCAATGAGCTTGAAATAGGGAGTCCACGATGGCGTTTTACGTTTGCCCATGAAATTGGACATATCCTTCTACATCGAAAATATTTTGTTAATGATTGTCTTCAAGATGATAATCAAACATTATTTGGTGGTGTATTTTCATCCGCAGACCATAAGCGTTTAGAGATTCAGGCTAACAAATTTGCCTCATATTTTCTAATGCCAAATAGATTATTCTGTGAACGGTATTTTAGAGCCTATGACTATATCGGCATTCCAAAGCGAATATTTCCAAAAATATACGTCGATGACCAACCAGTAAATGTTAAGGACTTTAATGACCTATTGTCTTTTATAAGTAAAGTTTTTGGTGTATCTAAACAAACTGTTGAAATACGACTTAGAAATCTTAAACTTATAGAGGATTATAGAAAACATTGCTCCGATTCTTTGTTAGACTTTTTATTATAGAAATATCATACAATGGCTAAGTATTCCCATGATAAAGATTATACTAATCAGATAAGCCTGAATATTCAGCGAGACGATTTTAACTGTCCTTGCTGCGGAAAACCATACCCAATTACTGAGGCTGAGTTAGAAAAATTTGAATTATCGCGTGAATTTGTATTACAACGTGGATTTCGTTATCTTGTCCGTTATGGAGGGTATAGAATATGCCGAAAATGTTTGCGCAGAAGAGACCTTACATTCCAGATTCCTTTTGCCTTTTTGAAAATATATGCAGTCTTGGCCGTAGTAACCTCAATAATTGCGTGTGCTATAGACTTAGATAAATATGGGATGGTAACTATTGGATTCTGGCTTGCAGCAGCATTGCCTTTATGGATATTAGTGTGGTTAATCCCGAATCTAATATGGTTTAAGGCATCGTCCTTTAGAAAGTTAGACTTCGATAAGTGTCTATCAAAAAACGCGGTAGATTGGAATCCGAAGTTTAAGAATGAAAAAAAGTGAGGCAAATGCCTCACTTTTTTAGTATGAATTATTGCATTATCTGTAGATTACAGGCTGTTATTTTGCCACTTCCTCTTTGAAGCAGTTAGCGGGTTTGAATGCCGGGATGTTATGAGCCGGAATTACGAGTGTGGTGTTCTTGCTGATGTTGCGGGCGGTCTTTTCGGCTCTCTGCTTCACCACAAATGAGCCGAAGCCACGAAGATATACGTTTTCGCCGTGTGCGAGACTGTCTTTGACAACGGTCATAAACTGTTCGATTACTGTTACAACCGCAGCCTTGTCAACGCCGGTTGTCTTTGCAATTTCATTCGCAATTTCTGCTTTAGTCATTTCTGTATGGCTTTGAATTTGATGAGTTTTAGATTACAAAATTACAAAAAATAACTGAATTTCGGAACGAATACCGCGCACATCGCCGCCTGTGGCGGCCGAAATTTTTGGCAATAATGAGCGGGCGACTTCATCACGAGGTCGTCCGCTCTGACTATGAAACATCTTATGCTGTAATTCGTTCTTTGATGAGGTGGGAGTTGGCGTTGATGAGTCTGATTATCCGGTCGTGGTACTCGGTATTCTGATTGCAGACTCCTCTTGACTGAACCACCTTTAGCGTTTTGAGGTCAACCTCGATGGTCTCGATTATCTTGCCGTCTATTCTCGCTGAGAAAATAAGGCTGTCCTCACGCTGGTCGTAGGCTGCGCTGAATAGACATATATGCTGACTTTCAGCCTCCTGTCGGTATTCCTCAACGCTTTCCAAAACCTTGACCTCAATCTCTCCGTCATTGATACGGATACCGAAGAACTTCTCTTTCTGCTCCTTGAAACTCGCTTCCCTCTCTTGGGCTTTGCGAATGTCCTCGGCTCTCTTTGCCTTTTCTTGGATAGTCTGAAGTTTTTTCACATACCGGTCGTGTTCCTCTTGGAGATTGGCGGGGCTGATGTACTTTGGAGATTGAATGTCCTTGTCACAACGCTCCAACATCTTGATGTAGTCAACCCACATAACGGAGTCCTTGACTTTGTAGCCGTTGCGGTTGGCTATCTTGATGGTGTTCCAATATCTCTTGATGTCCTCTGTCCTCTGGTCCGAACTGCAAAGGTATCGGAGCAATTCTATCTCGTTGGCTTTCATCAGTGTCTCGGCTTTGGGGTTGGTCAGCAACTGCTGAAAGAGTGTCACGGGGTGGATATGGTGCGTGGAGTTCTTGAACCCGTTTCGCTTGATTGTATCAGTGACCTTGATGCGGGGGTAAACCCATTGGTCGGCTATGTGATTGAAGGCATCGTTGTCGTTCCTTATCTCCAATGGCGAACCGAAAGCAAAAGAGTCGATGTAGTAGCCGAGTGTCCTCTGCAAACCTACTACGGTCTTGTTGCCCTTGGGGTCAATAAAGTATTGACCGATTTCAAGATAAGCGGGACTTGCCTTCATCCCTTTGCGCATTTCAACCATCATCAGGAACATTCTGACTACCTGATAGTCCTCAATGGTGGTGATTACGTTGAAATAGGACTTGTCACGGATAACACGCTCTTTGGTGTCCTTGATTTCAATCTGTGTGCCACATTCGGGGCATAGACACATTCCTTTGCGGGTCTCAAACCACTCGTGACCGCATTTCATACAGGTACACATTCCGGATTTCAGTCTATATCCGTAGTGATTGATAGTTGAGTTGAGTGCCCAATTCATTTGGGGAGTGGTGAGCGGGCGAAGTCGCCCACTCAGTTCCACTATATGCTGTTGCTTTTTATTGCGAGGTTTCATAATCTTTTGGAGGTGTTTAGAGTTCATCAAATAGGTTGGGAATAGTGTCAATCTCTGCTCCGGCTTTGGGAGCGGTCGCCTTGGGTTGAGCCTTCGGCTTTGACTGACTGCGGAGTTCCCGGAGTTGTTCCTGCTTGAACTGCTCCATAGCCTGCTCTTTGAGTTCGGCTTTGTCCTCCTCGGTGAGTTGGTCTTTGGAGATTACCACCTTGCAGTTGATGGGTTTGCCGATTTCCTCTGCGGTGCAATCGCCATCCCAATAGTGCATGGCAAGCGAAAATACCTCATCGTTGGTCATTACGCTGACACCCTGACGCTTAACTTCGTTCAGTATGAACTGACAGCACTCGGAAAGGGACTTAGAGGGGTCGGCATAGCGGATAGCGAAAAGATTGTCGCTCTCTGCACGGCTATCGAGATAGTTGCGGATAGCCTCGATAAAATTCTCGGATGATTTCATAGTCGTATGTTTTAGAAAGTTAATACCCAATAGATTATCAGTATTGCGGTTATGAGGGATATTACCCAACCCGCACCTCGGATTACAGGTCTGACTATCGCCCACACCAGAGTTCCGATTATTGCTCCGATGATGATTGCCACCACCTTTGCAACCTTTTTTATTTGGTTGAACCTGAGGCTTTGAGCTTCGCTTTGACTTTTTATGTGGCTGTTTGTTTTCATCGTTGCGACTTTTTTTTATTTGTATATCACCATCGGTTTTCGCTTGCTTGACACCTCAAAGGCGTGCGGTGATCAGAGGGGATGTTCGCCTTTGATGGAAAAATACGAGCCGACCAACGGGAGGTCTGGAGATTTTTCAGTCAAAAGGTTAAAGAATATCCCCGGCATCGCACGTTCCCAATGGCAAGCAAGTTGAAAATCGTTGTTGATTAGACAATAACAGGAGCCACGACTCCGGCACGGTGAAAACAGACAGTCACATAATCTCTCGGAAATCTTATTGAAAATAAATTCTCAATAATAATCTTTATAGAAATGGAACTGAGCGACATGACCAGCATAGTCTGCGAAGGACAGCCGACGCAGGAAGACTGCACTTCACAGTCTATGCCGAGTGTCGCAGTGTCAAAGCGGCAAGTGAGGGAGCGGTCGTAAAATTTCTTTTTCAACAACGGCGAAAAAGAACACGGATGAACGGCATAGAGTCTCAGAAGAAAAGCAGCGTAACCGATGCTTACCTCGGAGGCGTTGCCGGTTATCGGTGTTCCGCCGTTGCCATAGGCCGATGCGGTTAAAGGGTGTCAGTGGCTTGTCCACCGTCACCCTTTGACGGCATCCCGCCGCCAACAATGAAGACCGCTCCCTCTCTTGCCGCGTACGGCAATTAACCGTAAATTCACCGTAATTCAATGACCGGGCAAAACTTTTTTATGATATTTATAGTTTACAAGTGAGAAATATTTTATAACTTTGTCAACTAAAATAATGCTTAGATATGACTAACGACGTTGAAAATATATTCGGTAGGAGGCTGAATCAGGCTCGCCTTATCAAAGGACTTACTATGGATGAACTCGGAAAGAGGGTTCAGCCAGCCGTTACCCGTCAAGCTATAAATAAATACGAAAAGGGGAACACCTCGCCGGACAGCCGTATGCTGATAGCCTTTAGTGCGGCACTTGGTGTCAAACCTGATTATTTCTTCCGACCTTTTACTGTCGCTGTTGACAAGATAATGTTCAACAAGAAAGCAGGAGTATTGGAACGAGTCATCGCATCAATACGCGAAAAAGTCAGGGAGGAATTGGAAAGATACCTTGAAATTGAAGAATTGTGCGGAAGCAGTGCTGTTTTTACACTATATAAGAAGGAGGTATGCACTGCCGACGAGGCGAGAGAATATGCCAATGAAGTGCGGATAAAATTCGGTCTCGGATTTGACGGCATATCAAATGTGATAGAGGTACTGGAGGATAATGGTATAAAAATCATTGAAATCTCTGAGGACGAATCATTTGGTGGTCTCAGTGGCTACGCCAACGACAGCATCCCCGTGATTGTGGTAAATAGAAACCTGACTTCTGAGGAGAAGCGATTCACGTTGCTTCACGAACTCGGACACCTCATAATGGATTGTCTTTCGGAATCCGAATCAAAGAAGATTGAGCACCTTTGCAATACGTTTGCTTCGGAAATGCTTATGCCTTCGTCTGTGTTGAAAGGACGTCTTGGCAATATGCGTCATGACATATCATTGGCAGAACTGAGCGATATTCAAAGGCAGTATGGAGTTTCAATCGACACCATCATGTTGTCGCTGAAAGACCTCGGAGTCATAACCGGAAGACGATACGATGGCTATCTCAAAAAGAAAAAGCTCTTTCCTGATTTCAACGCGATTGTCGGTAAATCACTTTTTGTCTCGGAAACATCCGGGAGGTTTGTCAGAATGGTATATCGTGCAATAGCCGATGAAATTATATCATTGTCAAAGGCTGCATCTCTGCTCAATACCTCTGTTGACAGAGTCAGGTCTCAACTCCAGCTTGTATAGGCAATGAAAATAATAGTCAACGATACAAATATCTTCATCGACCTGCATTCGGTAGGTCTGTTGGAAGAATTATGCCGGTTGCCATACGATATTCATACTGTGGATTTTGTTGTGGCTGAAATTGAGGACACTGAACAACGAGAGATTTTCGACAAACTTGTTGACGAAAATAGAATCATCGTTGACGGATTCACAGCCGATGAGGTATTGGAAATTGTTGAGGAACACTCAGCCGTTTCCGGCAATCTTTCCATTCCTGATTGTTCTGTATGTTATTTTGCGAGGAAACATAACGTGCCGATGCTAACTGGTGATCGACGGCTGAGACGCTATGCCGAACAACAGTCGATTGAGGTGCATGGAATCCTTTTCATTTTCGACGAGTTTGTAAGACATGGTATCGTATCAACAACAATCGCCGCAGAGCGTCTGGAAAAATTATTTTCAATCAACGCCCGGCTTCCTAAATCCGAAATCAGGGATCGTTTGAAGCAGTGGAGGGAGGTGCGAGATTAAGAACAATGAAGACGAGAGAAGAAACAATATCCAAGCTTAACGAGCATCGAAGCACAACACCCTCAAAGTGGCTGGAGAATACCGAATGGCGTATGGCAAATAAATCGTGGCTGAGATACTCTCAAAAAATCGCGATGACGATGCTTGACAGAATGGAGGAACTCGAACTGACGCAAAAGGCTCTTGCCGAACGAATGGGATGCTCCCAGCAATATATATCACGTGTGCTAAAAGGGACTGAGAATCTTTCAATCGAAACAATCTCAAAGATTGAAAATGCTCTTCATCTGGAGATTCTTGAACCGGCTTTTGCACCTCGCTGAACATTTTAACATTCTGTATAAGAATGGTTAAAACGAACCCTCGGGCTTGAAAGTCAGCGAAAAAAGTATTATCTTTGCGTACACAAACGAACCAATAAGATCCATGTCACAAGAGGTGACATGAAGTTCGTAAAATTAGGATGCAAATTAGTGGCACAATATTTAAGTGTTGTTGCAACTTGTTGATATAAGTGCATTTGACTGGCAAGGAACAAGTCCCTCCACCTCCACTGTTAAGCCTGATCATCAGGCGATTAAGCGAAATAACGCACAATTTTACGCTCAGTTTTTGGAGTAAGATTGTGTGTTTCGTTTATCTACTTCATCTGAGAAAAACCAAGCCGAAAATAAGTGCGTCACAAAATTCAAAAGACTTTTAAGGATTACATTAAGTTATCCTCCGAAGAGATAGCCGATTGCTTGATAATTAGCGAGTTTCAATAATAGTCAATAATAACGAGCCAAATTGCCTCCATGTCGAAGAAAGAGAGCGATTTGTGGTGATGCGTATTTGCTACTCCAAAAAAGTGGTCAAATGGCCATCTTTTTGGAGTAAGCGCTTGTGAGTTCATAATTTTATTATTAACATTGCAGTCCAGAAAGTTGTCCAATTGACCGTTTTTTTGGAGTAAACTATGATCATAAAACGCGACTACTATCTAAATCAGCTCATTTCAAGTAAACATAATGGGCTAATCAAGATTATCACCGGATTAAGACGATCCGGTAAGTCATTTCTGTTGTTTCACCTGTTTTGTGATTATTTGAAAGAACAGGGAATAACAGATGATCATGTCATCAAAGTGGATTTAGAAGATAGACGAAATGCCAGTCTGCGCAACCCAGATGCACTACTTGCCCACATTGATTCAAAGATGATGGACGACAAGATGTATTATATACTTCTGGATGAAGTTCAGCATGTGCCTGAGTTTGAAGATGTGCTTAACAGTTATCTCAAGATAGAGAATGCCGATGTGTATGTGACAGGCAGCAACTCCCGATTTTTATCAACTGATATAATTACGGAATTTAGAGGACGAGGAGATCAAATTCATGTTTATCCTTTATCTTTTGCAGAGTTTATGTCAGTAGACAATAGACACCCATTTGAGGCTTGGGCTGATTACTACACTTATGGAGGTCTTCCTCATGTACTAACATTAGAGACACCAAAGAAAAAAATCGATTATCTAAAAAGGCTATATTCAACTGTGTATGTACGTGATATTGTCGATAGGTATAAATTGAAAGGAGAACCGGAACTTAAGGAGTTGATTCAAACAATTGCGTCAGCTATTGGCTATCCTACCAATCCTAATAAATTGGCTAATACATTTAAGAGTCTTAAGAACGTGTCTTTGTCAAACAAAACTATAGATAACTATTTGACATATATATGCGAATCCTTTCTGACTGAAAGGGCTATCCGATATGATATAAAGGGAAAGAAATATATAAACACGCTGTCGAAGTACTATTTTTCGGACGTGGGCGTTCGCAATGCAATTCTTGACTTTAGACAGCAGGAAGAAAACCACATTATGGAGAATATAATCTATAATGAGCTAAAGATTAGAGGTTTTCAGGTAGATGTAGGTGTAGTAGAGTATCGGACCAATGACGATGAGGGTAAGAGAATCCGTAAGCAATATGAGGTTGATTTTGTGGCAAATCAAGGTAGCCAAAGATTCTATATCCAATCTGCATTCATGATGCCTACAGATGCAAAGGAACGTCAGGAATCAGCTTCCTTACTCAACATTGACGATTCATTCAAGAAAATCATAATCGTTAGGGATTACATTAAACCCAAACGAAATGAAGAAGGAATTGTAACTATAGGACTGATTGACTTTCTTCTGAAACCGGAACTCATAAATTGGTAATTTACAGTTCATGAATAAAATACATATACCTTTTTTCGAGGAACTCACAGATATTTACAGGCTAAGAGGGCTACTCCTGGCAAGGTTCAGGCTCTAACGGGGCATTTCTCTCTTGCCACCCAGGAGTTTCTTTTGCTCGGCTTCGAAGGCTTCGATGAAATGAATTTCGACCGGGGAGAGTTGGTGCTGGGCACGCTCATGGAATTTCTCATATTCTGTGTCAGCTTTCAGTTTTGCCACCTCCGCCGATACACTCCCGGCGTGTGTGAGCAATTCTTTTCCTGACAATCTAAGGAAGTCGTCAAGTTTCTTTATCCAGTCCTTCATATACATCGGCACATGGCTCTTTGCCTGAAGTTCGGCAAAATCAAGATAGAGGTTTACTATGCGGTTAAGCATATCAACTTCCTCTTCCGAAAGATAATTCTTAGCAATCTCAGCCTCATGTTTGGTTGGTAATGCACCACGCCATGAAGTCAGACCCATAAAGTCACTATCTGCATTGGCTCGCTGATAGATAACCTCAGCTGCTGTGTTGCCATGCGCCGCATAGTGCATCTTGTTCTGCACCGTCTTGAAGAACTGTTGAGTGGTTTCAGTGCGAGGATCGTAGTCGATGCTCAGTGCATAGATTTCAAGAACCTTACGATAGAACACCTTTTCTGAGCTGCGTATATCGCGGATTCTCGAAAGCAACTCATCGAAGTAGTTACCTTGTCCGGCATTCTTCAACAGGTCATCATTCAAGGCAAACCCTTTAATCATATACTCTTTCAGTACCTGAGTAGCCCACTGCCTGAACTGAACGCCCCGGTGAGAATTGACACGATACCCTACGCTGATAATCATGTCAAGATTATAGTATGCAATATTGCGCTCAACCTTTCTATCGCCCTCGTTTTGAACAGTTGCAAAAAATGCAACAGTTCGATTTTGCTCTAATTCACCACTTTCAAGTATATTCTTAATATGCCTTGAAATGGTCGATTTATTACGTTGAAACAGCTCCGCCATCTGATCTGCAGTAAGCCACACAGATTCATTGGCAAGCCGAACCTCAATCTTCGTCTCGCCTCCCTGCGTCTGAAAAAGTATTATCTGACCGCTATCCACCGTTGATATTCGTATATATAAAAAATATATTACTCATTGTGCTCTAATTCTCAGTTTTTATTTCTTTATATTTAATATTGAGGTTTTAGAGACAATAATAATTCGTGGCATTACAGAATCCCTATGGCATTGTATATTTTTGCTCCATCATAATTCTTAGTTTACAAAGTGATTCTTGAGTTTTGTTTGCCAATACCTCTTTGTTGGGATTTGTGTTACCTAAATGCGAAGTTAGAAATTTTTCTGGGATTATGGCTATGGCCAAGCGGGATAATTTGGACGTAGGGGGATTATAATGTCAATATGTCAGAAGGAATTGTAATGGATTTTTGAAGGAGTCCACTTATCTTTTGGCGCCACGGATTGAGCGGGATAACCGAATGCCATTACATTTAGAGGCGTAAGGTTAGAGGGAAGATTCAAGATACCGCGCAGGCGTTCTACCCTCTCTTTCAGCGGATAAATGCCGCACCATACGCCTCCCAGACCTAAAGCGTGAGCAGCCAGGAGCATATTTTCTGATGCGGCAGAACAATCTTCTACCCAGAAGCCTCCGTCGGGCATATCTCCTTTGAATAGATTGTTCATATCACCGCATACGACCACTGCAAAGCTGCACTTATCGACCATCTTGGTATATTCAAATGCGGCCGTTATCGAATCTTTGAGATTCTGATCTGTAACGACTACAAACTGCCATGCCTGCTGGTTTGCAGCTGTAGGAGCCGCCATTCCGGCGCGAAGTATTTTATTGATTGTGGTGTCAGCTACTTGACGGTCGGTGTAGCTGCGGACGCTGGCACGGGTCATGATACAGTCGAGAGCAGCGTCGGAGCCGCTATTTCCTTCTTTTTCTGGAGATGAGGAAGACTGAGCTCCAAGACGCACTGATACTGCTATAAGAGCTATGGAGAGAAGCAATATAATCCAATGATAACCTTTCATAATCTATTTTTATTTATGATTAATAGCAAAAAAGACGATACCGGCATCAGGCCTGTTTCAGCAGCGAACCGGTGGGGCATACAAATCGGCAGAAGGGGCGGGAGATAAACAGTGAGAGCACCACAAAGACGCCGCCGACTGCTATGACAATCCATGACGCCGACTCTACAATAAATGCCGTAAATATTTCATAATCAATCCATGACGCACCCCAGCCTATATAAAGCAATGACAATAACACTACCCAGAGAAGCTGACGGAAAGAATCAAGACCTTTTATGAGGCGCGGTGAGAGCTTCCACTTCTTTTTGCAAACTTTTCCGGCAAGCTCTTGCAACGATCCAAACGGACAGATCCACGTGCAATAGAAATTGGGCTTTTTGAAAAGCGGATAGATAAGCCCGACAATCAGAAGGATTAACGAAATAATGAAACTGAGTGTGAAATGAGGCGCGCGGGAGAAGAAATTGAGCATCATGGCATAGTCGATGAAGGTGCCGGCCCAGAAACCGAGAACCGCCACATTAAAAAGCTGCTGCACAAGACGGTAAGTCTGATTCTTAACAAAGAGCGGAATGACCGCACCTGCTAAAATCACGATCAAAGCGGCGATTGCTGCTATGGATATGGAGCCTGATGAAGTAGCCTTCGCTCCTACTGCGAAGGCCGCCCCGGCGCGCACGTTGGCAATGAAGGCATTTGAGGAGTAAGTGGCTCCGGTCACGGCATCAACATCTAATGTCTCAGCCTCCTGAAGGGTTTTCCCATTCCATGCCTTAGTCAATCCTGATGATTCCAATCGACTGAAAAATTTTGTAGACTCGGAGTTGGGAAGAGCCACGATAGAATCGATCCGCCCGTCGGTGACAAAAATTTCCAATGGTACCGGCCCGGCATATCCTGATATATCCTTACCGATTTCGGTAGTGTTGATAATTTCCTGTGTACCTGATTGTAAGATAGAGGTCGGGGAGTCAAGATCATTACCTGAAACCGATTTAGCAGAAGAAAAGTATTCGGACGCCTCACGACCAAAGAGAGAACCGTTACGAATCACTGCAAGAGACGCGAGAATACAGAAAACTGCGATAAACGCGACTATTCGCGCGGCACCCTGATTGGATTTTAGTTTAGGTGTTGCCATATATTTATAAGTATGAACCTTAAGATTTACATATTTATAACGGATACTCCAGATTATAATTTAATAACGAGATAAAGTGAAATTAGTTTTGTCATAATTAACAATGAAGAAAATTCAACGTCGTGTTTTCGAGTCAAAGGGTTTGTATGATTCAAAAAATCTGCGTAGTTTTGTAAAAGTAAAAATGTAGAGAATATGAATCTTCCTTGGTATTGTTATCTTCCTGTTGTAGCCGGAATAATCGGTAGCGTTGTCGGTGGCTACTATCATAAAAGATATTTCCAAAAGAATAAATGAGAAGCTAAACTCCATATAGTCAGTTAAGCGAGGTTACCTTCAGGCGTCCCAATTCCATGGGCTTATCTTTTATGCTATTTCTCATGGAGTAAACCTACTATTAATTACGCGTAATACACTATTAATTATGTGCCCCACTCCCCTATATTGTTGAGTGATATCACGATCTTTTCGGGGAATACCTACAGATAGAGCATTATACTTGATCTACAGAGCCGGGAACTAAATGCTTTCAGCATACGTTCTCCCTTTAGAGAATAATGTTTATGGAAAAGATCAAGATTCACCTGTTGAGATGCGGCTATGTGCTTGTATCGCCAAATCTACCTTTCGGTAACGGCAATTTAATCAAGGCGTCAGGCTTATTCGAGCCTAAGAAGGAAAAGATTTGGTTACCGGTAAATGCGGTCTATATCGAGCACCCTGCTGCAAAGATACTTATTGATACAGGTTGGAACCGTGCGATGTCGCCCGAAGGAGTAGAAGATAAGGAGGCTCAAATCAAGCATCTTTCTCATCTTCTGTATGAGATTAACCAAGGATATGTAGAGTCGGGTAAAACAGCTGATGAACAGTTAAGCCAAATGGGAATTAATGCAGCCGATCTGGATTATGTTGTTCTCTCCCACTTAGATTGTGATCACGCCAGCGGTCTTTCTCCTTTCAAGGAGGCTAAGAAGATAATAGTATCTGATGAAGAAATGAAAAGTGCCACCGGAGTAATAAATAGCCATACACGCTACACTCCAAGCCTTTGGGAAGGGACAGGGATTGAAACATTCAGTTTCTCTAATACGGGATTAGGCCCAGTCGGTGAGTCATATGACCTCCTCGGCGATAGCTCTATTCAATTAGTACACATCCCAGGGCATAGTAAAGGCCTCGTTGCCACTTTGATTTCGAATAACGGGAAACAGGTGCTTTATTTCTCTGACGGAGGCTATGCCACCCGCTCTTGGAAAGATATGCTTTTACCTGGTGTTTGCGAAAATAAAGAAGCTGCCTATAAATCATTGGAGTGGATTAGAGATATTAGCTGCACTAATTCTTGTGTAGATTCCTTTGCATGTCATGACCCGGAGATTTCGCCTCATGTCATTGAAATCTAAATAAACGCTTCGAGATGGAGAAACGCCTTGGTAAAAGAGCCAAGGAATTGAATCGCGAATATAAAGAACATCTACAACTAATCTCATGACTCTTAAAATATTACCCTACGATCTTACCGTTTGCAAAGTCGGCTCAACTGCCAGTCTCAACCTGGCCGATCCATTCTATTTCATCGGGAAGACTGATGAGGAGATTTCTCTTGTATGTCCTACCGAGAATACACCTGAGAATACCACTGAGAGAGAAGACGGTTGGAAAGGCTTTAGAATTGAAGGAGTTCTTGACTTCTCTATGATTGGTGTTTTGTCAAAAATCTCCGGAATTCTTGCAGATTGCGAAATCGGCATCTTTGTCGTTTCCACGTTTAATACCGACTATGTGCTCGTAAAGCGGGAAAACTTTGCCCGTGCCCTCACTGCGCTGGAGCAAAACGGCTATAGTCTTGAGATGGCGAAATAGATAATTTGAAACAACTAATCATCAGCGTTACAATGGAAAACAAGATATTGATAAAGCGGGCTTACGAACCGTCATCTCCTGAAGATGGATTCCGTATTTATGTTGACCGGCTTTGGCCGCGTGGATTGTCACACGAGTCGTTCCACTACGATCTATGGGATAAGGAGATAGCACCTTCTACTGAACTGCGCCAGTGGTTTCATGAGAATCCCGGATCAGAATGGACAGAGTTTGAAGAGCGCTATGCATCTGAACTGCAGAGCAATCCTACGTTTGGAGCCCTGAAGAATTTGATATCCGGAAAACCTGTGGTTACGCTTCTCTATTCATCTCACGATGAGGTTCACAACAATGCCATAGTGCTTCAAAAGCTGCTCTTAAAATCTCTTTAACGGTGAGAATTAAGTCACCGTCGCCCTTCATCACAATTTATTTGTCTGAAAAACATAATTACATTGATCTTTTACAACTATTAAGTTGTATCATTGAAGATATAGCTATGAAAACAGCACAGGAAATAAAAAGCGGACTAAACAGGCATAGTAGCAAGTACCCTTCCAGATGGCGGGAAAATGCAGAGTGGCGTATGGCTAACAGGGAATGGCTTCGCTACTCTCAACGCATCGCAATGATGATGCTCGACAGAATGGAAGAACTGGGACTTAACCAAAAGGCAGTGGCAGAAAGAATGGGCTGCTCCCAACAATACGTATCACGAGTACTTAAAGGCACAGAGAATCTTTCAATCGAGACAATTTCCAAGATTGAGGCAGCTCTTGAAATGCAGATTATGGAACCTATCACTATTCGCTCTAAGGATCTATAGTGATATTGAGCTCAGTGATTTTCTTTATCTCGCTTAATACGAACGAGCTCTGCATCTTGGCTATGCCGTGCACCTTGGTCAGCTTTTCAAATACAAATGTATTATATTCGTCCAGGTCACGAAGCACTATCTTCAGTAGGAAATCATAAAAGCCACCGGTAGAATAGCATTCCATTATCTCCTCAATCTCAGATATATCACGCTTGAAACGCTCAATGTGAGCATCATCATGCATAGTCAGCGAAACATTACAAAAAACTACCAGCGGCAACCCGACCTCTTTGTTGTCGATCACCGCACTATAACCCTTAATCACACCTTCACGTTCTAACCGGTGGATGCGCTCATACACTGGCGTCTTTGATAGATTCAGAAGGTCACAAAGCTCTTTTGCGCTCGCTTTGGCATTCTTCTGGAGAGCCTTCAACAACTTAACATCGGTTTCATCAAGTCTTGCCATAGCACTATAGTTTTGCTGATAAATCAATAAATACCTTTATTCAGGAATATATCTTATTAATACCTTGCAAAGGTAGGATTATTTCCCAATTTTATCACTATCAATAGTACAAATAAAACGTAATTCTTAATTTTGCACTACAAAACAATCGATATCATTCATCTCTAATGGAAACCGAAACTGAAACCGTCAAGTCAAGACAACGTACCCTTTACAATATACTCTCGCTACTGACCGTAACGGTGTGGGGCATAACCTTTATATCGACCAAAGTTCTGATTTCAAGCGGACTCACTCCTACCTGGATCTTCATAATCCGCTTTACCATTGCCTACCTCTGCATACTCACAATCAGCCACCGCCAATTATGGGCCAATTCCCGAGCCGACGAACTTTGTATGGCTGCGATGGGGCTTACCGGAGGCTCGCTTTATTTCATAGCGGAGAACACAGCTTTACGGTTCACGTACGCCTCCAACGTCTCGCTTATCATCTGCGCCGCACCAGTTCTTACCATGCTCCTCGACGCAATAGTCTACAAGGACCGGATCCGGTTTAAGGCTATCTTTGGTTCTGTGCTGGCTCTATGCGGAGTTACCATCGTGATTCTCAACGGGTCAATGAATTTAGGTCTGAGCCCGAAAGGTGATTTTCTAACTCTCCTCGCAGCCCTTTTCTGGGCAGCCTATTGCTCGCTCCTGAAGCGCATGAGCCGCCGCTATTCAAATCTCCTTATCACGAGAAAAGTGTTCTTCTATGGCTGCCTTAGTGTCCTGATACTCTGTTTTTTCGAGCCCCTACCGGATCTTACGGAGCCTGACCGCCTCTCGGTCGTGATCTTCAATCTGCTCTTCCTCGGGGTGATAGCGTCATTCGTATGCTACATAATCTGGAACAATGCCGTAAGGATACTCGGTCCGGAGAAGACAGCCAACTATATCTATTTCACCCCACTAATCACTATTCTCGCCTCCGCAGCAATTCTCAGCGAGCCCGTAACCATCTGGACCATTGCCGGAGGTCTGGCTATAGTAGGAGGCGTATACATGACCTCTAAATAGAGCTTTTCACTCCCCCGCCACCGCTTCCGAATCAGCCGATCTCGTCGAGAAATTCTGACATTGGATTCCGTTGTAGAGCCACTCAGCCGAACTCCAGCTGAGAGCAAATTGTTAAGAAAATAAAAACTTATAAACAATCCCTTATGAGCAACGGATATAAAGTGCTGCTCCTCAACGGCAGTCCCCACGTAAACGGCTGCGTGGCACGCGCATTCGACGAACTTGAGAAAACATTTCATGAATGTGGAATAGAAACCGAGCGAATCAATATAGGCAATAAAGACATTCGCGGCTGCATCTCATGCAACTATTGCTCCTCGCATGGCAAATGCGTATTCAACGATCTGGTCAACGAGACCGCTCCCAAACTTGCCGAGGCCGACGGCCTGATCGTAGGCACGCCTACCTACTACGCCGGAAGCAATGGTCAGGTGCTCTCATTCCTCGACCGCCTCTTCTATAGCTCCTCACAGTCAGTGCCTAAAGCTATGAAGGTCGGAGCCGCCGTTGTCTCCTCCCGCAGAGCCGGCAGCACCTCCGCATTCGAGGAAATCAACAAATACTTTACCATCGCCTCCAAGCCCATCGCCTCATCTACCTATTGGAACGAGGTGCACGGATTCACAGCGGAAGATGTGGAGCGGGACCTCGAAGGTCTTCAGACGATGCGCAATCTGGCCCGTAACATGGCATTCCTTATCAAAGCCATCAGACTCCAGAAAGAGGAATCCGGAATCCCGCCTCAGGAGCGCGGCGCCTTTACCCATTTCATGAGCATCGAATAATCTGTAGGGACATGCCTTCGGCATGTTTTACTTAATTCCTTGCCAGGAGAAAGGAGGCTTGACAGCCTTGACATCGATATGAGGTTAAATCACTAACAATCAGAAAGCTAACCCCAAAATCGTGTCAAGGCTGTCAAGCCGGGCAACAGATATTCCGCTTTTCGCGGATAATTCTATTTTCAGCGAACTGACGACAGGGCTTTCTTGAGCTCGTCGAAGTTCTGGGCACGGGCAGACAATGCGCCTTCCGAGTTGATTACGAAGAACTCTGGCAACTGCACCACATTATAATCAGTCACCGACTGCGCCTGAAGGCCGCGGGAATCGATTACGGTGACCCACGGAAGATTCTTCGCAGCATCACGCCATGCATAGTGGTCAGCATCAAGAGCCACCTGATAGATCTCAGCTCCATAAGCATCGCGCAGAGAGGCGAGGCGACGGTTCACCTCCGGCGATTCCGGCAAAGTCATAACCGTAAAGGCGAGCACAACCGGTTTCCCTTTTCCCGTGATATCAGAAAGCTTACGCATCTGTCCGTTCTCGTCCTGAAGCTCCACATCGATCATCTGCAGCTCAGAGCCTTCTACTACTAAGGCGCGACCCTGCTGCCAGTTGCGGGCTTTCATGCCTTTTATGGCAATCGCTTCCAGAAGCTGTGCCCGCGGATCGTCGGGAGCAAATTCGCGGAAGGCGGTAGCCACGGCTGCGAAATATTTAGAGTCCTGAGCATCGGCAGGGTCATAGAGCGCCTTACCGTCAACTACTTTCGTAAGCACGAAATAGCTCAGCAGGCTGCCTCGGCCCGGGCGGATATAGGTTTCATACACGCGGCGCTTGAAGGCTGCCAGCGAATCGGCACTGAGGCCTTTCAGGGCTGCCGCCTCTTTCTCGAAGCTCGCCATCTGCTCGGCCTGCTCTGAGCCTTTGATGGTATAGCCGGTGGCAAACGTAGCCGCATCGGCATCGATGGTAAGCGTCTCGGTGCCTTCTACCGGAAAATAGATGAAGCTGTTGTCGAGGCAAAGGCGATACACCTCCGGCGCACCCGGAGCAGCCATCGATACCGAGAAGCGTCCCGAACCATTGGTTTTCGTCTCACCGATACGCTGCCAGCGGCCCGAATAGTCGCTCCGCTCGATTGTAAGCTCCTTATCCGGCGCACCGGTCACTGTGCCCTCTACTTTGAACTCGGTCTTCTTGCAGCCTGCTGCGCAGAGCGTTAGCAGCCCCAGAAGGAGCGCGAGCGAGGGTAAAATTTTCTTATTCTTCATTAATCACAAAATTATATCCGCAAAGTTACAAAGATTTTGACTAACTTTGCCCCGACCAAGCGGGAATGGTGAAATGGTAGACACGAAGGACTTAAAATCCTTTGACCCGGAAGGGTTGTGCGGGTTCGAGTCCCGCTTCCCGTACAAATCCATGATTTTTATTATTTTATTCGCTTTTCTGTGTCCGGTCTTCACGGCCGCGGCGCAGGGTCATCTTGTTGAAGTAGGACCCGGATATAGCTCCACTTCAGTGAATACGGCCGTGTTCCGGCGCTCATCTCTGGCGAGCAACGACAGCCTCCAGTATATAGCCTACTACGGCCCCGACGGATTTCTCACTCTCGGCCTCCGCAGGCTGCCTGAGGGCGAATGGACTCTTCACAATACCGGCTACCGCGCCCGCGTGGAAGATGCCCACAACGTAGCCTCGATCGGCCTCGACGGCAGAGGAATCCTTCACGTGGCTTTCGACCACCACGGCGATACGCTCCGCTACGCCCGCACCATCATGCCCGGCAGCCTTGAGCTTGGTCCCCTGGAGACCATGACCGGGCTTCAGGGCGAGAGCGATGTGACCTATCCTGAGTTTCACTCTCTGCCCAGAGGCGATCTTCTGTTCGCTTTTCGCAGCGGAGTATCCGGAGCCGGCAATCTGGTGCTCAACCGATACCATGCCGGCGAGGAGCGATGGGAAAGACTCCATGATATCGTGATCGACGGCGAGGGCCAGCGCAATGCCTACTGGCAGATTCATCTTGACCATGCCGGTACGCTGCATCTCTCCTGGGTGTGGCGTGAATCCTGGCTGGTGGAGACAAACCATGATTTGTGTTATGCGCGGTCGCGCGACGGTGGCCTCACCTGGGAAGATTCTTCAGGTCGCCCCCTTGCCCTTCCCATCACCGCCGGGAGCGCCGAATATGCCTGGCGCATTCCCCAGGGTTCCGAACTTATCAACCAGACAGATATGACGGCCGATCCGGCCGGCCGACCCATTATTGCCACCTACTGGCGCGAGGAGGGCGACAGTGTGCCCCAATACCGCATCGTGAGGCTTGGCTCCGGCGGGTGGGAGGCATCGCAGGTTAGCCGCAGGCATACCCCTTTCTCCCTCTCCGGAGGGGGCACTAAGATGATCCCTATAAGCCGTCCGAGGGTAGCGGCCGATGGCGATGAGACCTACGTGATATTCCGCGACTCAGAACGCGGCAGCCGGGTCTCTCTGGCGCGCAGCTCCGACGGCAAGAACTGGAGCGTGGCCGACCTCTCCGATTTCTCCGTAGGAGCCTGGGAGCCCTCGATCGACGAGGATTTGTGGCGACGCGAGCGCAAACTTCACATCTTCGTGCAGCCTACAGCCCAGGGCGATGGAGAGCGCACAGTAGCGACCGAGCCGAAGCCTGTCTATGTGCTTGAAGCTGACTGAACCGACACAAGAGCCCCGAACCGCAATGGTCCGGGGCTCTTGTATTGGTGGATTCCTTCTCAGGAAGATTACTTGCCGAGGTCAGCGGCGGGCTTGAATTTCACCACCTTGCGGGCCGGAATCTGAATCTTCTCCTTAGTGCGGGGATTGATACCTGTGCGGGCCTCTTTCTCCACTACTGCGAAGGTACCGAAACCGATGAGCTGCACCTTGTCTTCATTGGCAAGAGCCTGCTCGATTGATTCCAAACATGCGTCGAGAGCGGCCTTGGCGGCAGCCTTGTTCAAACCAGCCTTGGCGGCGATTTCGTTGACGAGATCTGTTTTGTTCATAGCTTAAATATTATGAATTGTTTAGGTCCGTGATTGCGCATCGCCCATCTGCGATAAGAGATGCGCGGCAAATATACAAATAAGTCAGCGGATTACAACAATTAAAGCAAAAAAAATCTTCATTCTCCCTAAAATATATCAATTGGAGGGCCGGAAGCGCGCAACCCTGCTTCTTTTTAGTAACTTTGCAAATATGTTCAGACGCTCAAATTTCGGCGGCACCATACCGCCGGTTACAAAAAATCTAATCATCATCAATGCCCTGCTCTGGGCGGTAGAGATGATTTTCCCCTCGTTTGCACCCCGAATGCTCCGGGTGTTGGGTCTGCATTTCATGGCAGCCTCGGATTTCAACCCCATTCAGGTGGTGACCTATATGTTCCTGCACGATCCTTCGAGTCCGCTCCATATCTTCTTCAATATGTTCACGTTGTGGATGTTCGGGCGCACTCTGGAGACGGTATGGGGCTCGCGCAGGTTTTTCGTGTTCTATATGATCTGCGGCATGGGTGCCGCGCTGGTGCAAGAGGGGGTATGGGCCCTTACGTGGCATCACGACTATGTGGCCGAGATAGCCCGTCTCAACGGTCAGACCTTCGCAAGCGCCGAGAAATTCATTGACTCCGCTGTAGCCGCCGGCGAAGGAAGCTGGCTTGCCAATATCGCCCTCTTCAAGAATCAGATCCTTACCATCGGCGCTTCGGGAGCTATCTTCGGCCTCCTGCTGGGATTCGCCTTCGTGTTTCCCAACATGCCGCTCTATCTCTTCTTTATTCCCGTGCCGGTCAAGGCGAAATATATGGTAGCGGGCTATTGCGTGATAGAGTTCTTCCTCGGAGTTTCGGGCACGATGGGCACCGTGGCTCATTTCGCACATCTCGGCGGCATGCTGTTTGGTCTACTGGTGCTTCTCTACTGGAAAAAGAAAGGAATGCTCGGTGGCCGCATTTACTGATCTACCCGGCTGGCGCTCTATCCGCCTGATAATAGCGGTCAATGCCGCTGTATTCCTGGCCATTTTGGTCGGGAGACTTGCCGGCGCCGGTTCCGATGCGTGGTTCTCGCTCCCGGCTTCGCCGCTTGCGGTGCTGAAGCGCCCCTGGACAGTGCTCACCTATATGGTGACTCAGGTGGAGTTTCTGCACCTCTTCTTCAATATGCTGTGGTTCTGGTGCTTCGCAGTAATCGCCGCCCGCATCTGGCCGGAAATCCGCCTCACGCTGCTTTATCTGGCCGGAGGGCTCGGGGGAGCAGCCGCCTATATCGCAGTAAACCTGATGGCAGAAGGCGCAGGATCGCTATGCGGTTCCTCAGCCGCAGTGCTCGGAATAATGAGTTATACCGGCGTCCTGGCTGGTAACGTCAGGCTCCAGATGCTCCTTCTTGGCTCTGTGCGGCTGCGGGTGCTCGTGATAATCGCCATTGTCATAGCTCTTTTAGGAGCCGGAGGCAGCATCGGTTCGCTTGCGGCCCATGCCGGAGGAATAGCTACCGGGGCGCTCTGCGCTCTGAGAGCCAAGATGCCTGCCGGTATTAAGAAAACCATCACGCGTCGCCGCGGCAACAAGGTAGCGGCCGCTCTCAGGCGCCATCGCGAAGACCACGCCGAACTCGACTCCCTGCTCGACAAGATCCGCATATCCGGCTTCGACTCGCTCACCTCTCAGGAGCGCAAGCG
Source organism: uncultured Muribaculaceae bacterium (assembly GCA_947632485.1). Lineage (GTDB taxonomy): Bacteria > Bacteroidota > Bacteroidia > Bacteroidales > Muribaculaceae > Lepagella. Next base: position 50,341 of record CANRPJ010000013.1, on the reverse strand, counting down.
ACTGGAAGCCCTTTCAAAACGACTCGACCCGCAATGACCCTCAATCCCATCATTCCGATTGTAAGAATGGTCATGAGAATCCTCACCTTCATTCTCCTGGCCCTCACAATCATTTCCGCCTACGGCGGTTATGTGCACCCCGATATCTGGGCCTTCCCCTCTATCCTCACTCTGGCGCTCCCCTATCTGGCCGGGCTCACCTTCGCAGCCGGAATAATCTGGCTGGCGTGCGGGCGCTTCTTCATGGCCGGTTTCGCGGCGCTTACAATCTTCATCTGCTGGGGGCCGATCTCCTCCGTATCTCCGTTTGGCTATTCCAGAGGCACTGATGAAGGCGATAAGATATTCACTCTGGTGAGCTACAACATTCTGCATGGTCTCGACCTCGAAAATCCCGATCCTGCGGAATGCCGCGGCCTGCAATGGGTGCTCCGCTCGGGAGCCGACATAGTATGCCTGCAGGAGTTTGAGGCTCTTAATCCCAAGATTGTGCCGGGTCTCACTCCTGAACTTGCTGATAGCCTCAAAGCAGCTTACCCCTTCCGGATAGCCGATCCCAGCAAAAGCCTAATGCTGCTTTCAAAATATCCGGCCCAAAAATTGCCGGTAGAGGGTAATCCCTTCTTCTTCGATGCCTACCGAATCAGCATAGGAAAGCGGAATCTTACGGTATTCAATGTGCACTTGGCCTCCTATAAGCTTACAGATGAGGAGGCTGATATCGTGACTCGTATCAAGGGCGTGCGCAGCGCCAGGCGCAGTGTGGAGGAGCTGAAAGGATCCGTAATGGAGAAGCTAAAGCAATCTTTCCGCAACCGGGCGCAGCATGCCACCAAGCTCCGGGCCGATGTTGAGAAGACCGAAGGGCCACTGATAATCTGCGGTGATTTCAACGATGTGCCCGCCTCCTGGAGCTATCGCCATATAAAAGGAGCCGATCTGGCTGATGCCTACGCCGAAACCAATTTCGGCCCGATGGTGACCTACAATAAGCACCGCTTCCTCTTCCATATCGACCAGGTGCTCTACCGCGGAGACCTTAAAGCAGTAGACCTCTGCCGGGGCAAACAGAAAAACAGTGATCACTATCCCCTGATAGCCACCTTCGCTTTCACATCAACCACTGATAAATCAAACTGAGAGAAATATGAAAAAAACACTATTAACCTTAGGAGTAGCAGCCATAACGGCGCTTGCTCCGACAATCCCAGCCATGGCCGAAGATTCAAACCCGCTCATGCAGCCGTATCCTACCAAATACGGTATCCCGACCTTTGAGAGCATCAAGACGGAACATTTCGTGCCCGCCATCAAGGCCGGAATAGAGGAACAGAAACAGAACCTCTACAACATTGTGCGCAATCGCGCAATGCCCGATTTCGACAATACCATTCTGCCGCTCGAGAACCTGGCTCCGACGCTCGACCGCGCCGTGGCAGCCTTCAATCTTTATCGTGAGGCACTCTCGACCCCTGAGATGCAGACAATTTCTGATGAGATCGTGCCCCTGCTCAATGAGGCCGACAATATGGTGATGCTCGACGATCAGCTGTTTCAGCGCGTGAAGCAGGTATATGACCGTCGCGACGAGATGGGCCTCACGCCGGTGCAGAAGCGCCTCGTTGAGAAATACTACAAGCGCTTCGAGCGTCAGGGCGCTGCCCTCTCCCCGGAGAAGAAGGAGCAGCTCGTGAAGGTCAACGATGAGCTCTCGAAGCTCTATCTCCAGTATGGTAAGAATCTGCTGGCTGCCATGAACTCCTTCTTCATCACCGTCTACGACGAGGCCGATCTCGCCGGGCTTCCCGAATCGTCGGTCAACGCCGCTGCCGAAGAAGCTGCATCGCGTGGTCTCGATGGCCTATGGGTCTTCACCCTCCACGGTCCGAGCCGTCTCCCGGTGCTCCAGTTTGCCGACAACCGCGGCCTTCGCGAAGCGATGTATAAAGGCTACACCTCACTCGCCTCAACCGGCGAAAACAGCAACCTCGACCTCATACCTCAGATCGTGAAGCTGCGCCAGGAGAAAGCGAAGATCATGGGCTTCGACAATTATGCCCAGATGGCTACCGCGCCCGTAATGGCAAAGACGCCTGAGGCTGCCGAAGAGCTGCTGATGCAAGTGTTCACCCCGGCCGTGAAACGCAGCGCGCAGGAAGTGGCCGACATGCAGGCCTACGCCAATGCCCACGGTGGCAAGTTCAAGATAGCTCCCTGGGACTATTACTACTACGCCGAGAAGGTGAAGAAAGATAAATATGACTTCGACGAGAGCGAGGTGCGCCCCTATTTCGCACTCGACAATGTGCTCAAAGGAATGTTCGACAGCGCCGAGAAGCTCTACGGCATTAAGATGGTAGAGATGCCTGACGCTCCGAAATATATCGACGAGATGAAGGTGTTCGACGTGCAGGATGCCAAGACCGGCGAGCATATCGCAGTGTGGTGGTACGATTATTTCCCCCGCGCCACAAAGCGCCAGGGCGCCTGGATGGAAGAAATTGTGAGCCAGGGTATAGGCCCCGACGGAAAGATTCAGCGCCCGATAGTCTACAACGTAGGCAATTTCACGCGTCCCAGCGGCGGCAATCCCTCGCTCCTCACTCTCGATGAGGTGGAGACCACCTTCCATGAGTTTGGCCATGCCCTTCAGGGAATGCTCTCTCAGGTGGAGTATCCTACTCTGGCCGGCACCAATGTGGACCGCGACTTCGTGGAGGTCTGCTCGCAGATCAACGAGCATTGGGCTATGGAGCCGGAGGTACTGAAAAGCTATGCGCGCCATTACAAGACCGGAGAGCCAATTCCCGATGATCTCATTGAAAAGATTCAGGCAGCAGGCACATTCAACAATGGTTTCGCCATAACGGAGCTGGCCGGCGCCGCGCTGCTCGACCTGAACTGGGGTAAAAGCGACGGCTCCGATACCGACGTGATGGCTTTCGAAGATGCTGTGAGCAAGAAGATCGGTATGCCCGCCGAGGTGACCTACCGCTACCGCTCGCCTTATTTCTCTCACATTTTCGGCGATGAAGGCTATGCTTCAGGCTATTACACCTATATCTGGGCACAGGTGCTCGAGGCCGATGGCTGGGATCTCTTTAAGGAGAAGGGCATCTTTGATCCTAAGACGGCTGCTTCGTTCAAGAAAAACATAATGGAAAGCGGCGACACGGAAGATGCCATGGTGCTCTTCGAGCGCTTCCGCGGCCATAAGCCCCAGACAAGCGCGCTTCTGCGCCAACTCGGACTGGAATAAAGCCAGTCAGGGAGTTACGGTGAGCGCGAACAGCGACACCCTGATGCCGGGCGAATGAGCGAGCAGCGCTTCTGCGGCGCAGAGCAGCGTAGACCCGGTGGTACACACATCGTCGACAAGCATCAGATGCTTGCCGGCGATGTCGCTTTTTTCTCTTACGGCAAAGATTCCGGCCATGTTCATGCGCCGCTCCTCATGGCTCTTACGCGTCTGGGTGGCATGGCCCCGCAAGGCTCTAAGACACTGCGCCACAGGCAGCCCTGTGCTCTTACTGATTCCCTCAGCCACTTCGGCCGCCTAGTTATAGCCGCGCAGGGTCCGCTTCCGCCAATGCATCGGCACCGGCACCAGAGCATCTACCCCATAAAAGAAACCGGTAGGGAGCAATTCGTCGGCAGCCACGTGCCCGAGATAGCGCGCAAGCCCCGGAAATTTCCGGTACTTGAAATCCTGAACCAAGACTGCCATGTCAGATTCCGGCCTATAGAAAAATTGGGCTGCCGCGCGCTGGAAAGGAATCAGGCCAGCAAAGCGCTCAGCCATAGGGTTATCATCTACGGAATGATAGCGGGTGCGCACAAGATCGTGGAGACAACGGGCGCAGATGAAGCGCTCACCTGCCATCAGCGCGGCATCGCAGGCATGACAGCGCGCCGGAAACAGCGCCTCCGCTATGAAGCGCCCAATCTTCATCGGTCTTCCCTTTTCAGCCTGGCTATCGCCGCAGCCGCCTGGTCGGTGTCGAAACCGCGCTGGAGCAGAAAGCGCATGGCCTTGGCCCGGTCGGCAGCCTGAGTGAGATCGAGACTACGGCATTTCGACTCAGCCGCTTTCCGGAGCGCCTCTTCATAAAACTCGGGATCTACCGCCTCAAGCGCCTCGCGGATAGCGGAGCTCCTTATCCTCTTCGCAGCGAGCATGGCCGCAACCTTACGCCGCCCCCAGCCGCTGAAGCGCACCTTATCGCGTGCATAGGCCATGGCATAGCGCTCCTCATTGAGAAAGCCCTCAAGCTCGAGCTTCTCGATAATCCTGTGGGCATCGCTGCCTCTCACTCCCCAGCGCCACATCTTTTCCCGCAGGTCGGAAGCACACTGCTCCCCGCGGGCACACATATCGGCAAGCCGCGTAAGTGCGGCCTCCGGTTTCATCGGTTGGCGGCGTCGGCTACTGTACATGATCTGGTTTCCGGCAGCGGGCATAGCGCATTCGCCCGTGAATATCTTTCTCCAACTCAATCTCTGAGTAGCCTTTATCTTCAAGCATCTGCCGCAAGGCATCAGCAGTGAGCGGATTTATCTCGAAATATAGCCTGCCGCCGGGAGTGAGAGCCTCGAGACCTACGTCGGCTATCCGCCGGTAGAAAACCAGCGGATCTGAATCAGGCACGAACAGCGCTTCCGAAGGCTCATGGAGCAATACGCTGTCGCTCATCTCCTTCTTCTCGCTCTCGAGCACATAGGGCGGATTGCTGACAATCACATCGAAGCTTTCCGGTGCAGGCTCCCAGGCAAAAATATCGGCTTCTATAAACTTCACCTTCGCTTTCAGCATCGAGGCGTTTTCACGCGCTATCTCCAGTGCGGCAGCACTGGCATCGAGAGCCGAAACCTGCGGAAACCTGAGATTCCGGGCCAGGGCAATTGCTATCGCTCCCGATCCGGTGCCGATATCAAGCACCCTGAGATCGCTGCCGCTGCAGTCGGCTACCACCATATCGACCAGACCGGCCGTTTCAGGGCGCGGTATCAGCACTCCCGGACGCACGCGGAGATCCATGCCATAGAAATAAGCCTCCCCTACAACGTACTGCACCGGCTCCCCGGCCTCCAGCCGCTTGAGAATCTCCTCTATCTTTTCGCGCATGTAGGGAGAGAGCTCGTCGCCCTCATGCATAATCATCTCCGTGGCACCCCAGCCCTTCAGGGCATGGAAAATGGCGCGGATCACGGCTCTCGCCTCCCCCTCGCCGTAAAGAGGCGTCAGGCGTCGCCTCATTTCTTGCAGTGTAGCCTTCATCTCTTGCAAAGATAATACTTTTACGCTATTTTTGCCTCATGATGACCGATGAAGATTTCATGGCGAGAGCCCTGGAACTGGCGCGCCACGGCGCCGGGTTCGTATCGCCAAATCCGATGGTAGGAGCCGTAGTAGCAGCTCGCGGACGCATAATAGGCGAAGGGTGGCACCGCATGTATGGTGGTCCCCACGCCGAGGTGCAGGCACTCCGCTCTGTAGCCCCGGAATGCCGCCATCTGCTCAAAGAGGCCACAGTCTACGTAACTCTCGAACCCTGCTCCCATTTCGGCAAGACTCCTCCCTGCGCCGACCTTCTCATAAAGAGCGGAGTAAAGAGAGTAGTGGTGGCGGTGCGCGATCCTTTTCCCGCCGTGGCCGGGCGTGGGATAGCCCGTCTCCGGGAGGCGGGGATAGAGGTGACCGAGGGAGTGCTCGAGGCTGAGAGCCGAGAGCTCAACCGCGCATTCCTTACCGCCCACACCCTGGGTCGCCCCTATATCCAGCTCAAGTGGGCCAGAAGCTCCGACGGCTTTATCGGCACTTTTGATGCCGAAGGAAATCCGGTTCCCGCCGCGCTCTCCGATGCTCTTGGAAAAGTATGGGTGCACCGCGGGCGCAGCATGGCCGATGCAATCATGGTAGGAACCTCGACAGCGATTTCTGACCGTCCGGCGCTTAATGTGAGACATTGGCCCGCGCGGCGCGATCCCCTGAAGGTGAGTTTCGATATCAGCGGCCGCCTGCCGTCCGGACTACTCGGACCGGAAGCTATAGTAATAAAGGAAGATAGTCCGCTTGATGAGGTGTGCCGCAATCTCTACAAGGTGCATGGGGTGACCTCGCTTATAGTAGAGGGTGGCGCCCGCCTGCTGCAGAGTTTCATCGATGCCGGCCTATATGATGAAGTGCGCCGCGAAACGGTCGGAATCCCCCTATCAAGCGGGGTACGGGAGCCGGAAATAGCTTTAGGCAAACCTTATGACACCATTCGTCAGCGTAAATCAGTGATAGAATATTTCAGACGTTAAAAAGACCTAAAAATTAACTATTTCAGCCTCGGAACGCCCAACCTGCCTCTCGTTTTGACAATAAATGCTAATTTTGCAGATTGAACGCAGACGCTCTGCGCTCCGTTGCCTCATGCGCGGCGACTTATAAAAGAACGCTTAACCACTTGAAAAGAGTGAATAAAACGAAGATAACCAAACTGTTGCTTGCGGCCCTCCCGCTTCTGGGGGGCATGCTGACCACCGGGTGCGACAGTAAGGACGACAGTGACGATGATGACGTGCAGAAGCTGATTGACAACACCTCGGTAGTAGGCGTTTCGTCGTTCAGCCTCTCGGCCGACTCCAAGGTGATGGGAGCGCTCGATTCCGTGTTCTTCTCCATCGACCTTAATAATAAGGTGATTTTCAACGCCGACAGCCTTCCGAAAGGCACTAAGGTCAATAAGCTTGTGCCCGTGATTAAATTCATGGGCTCGCCGAAATCCGTGATTATTTCGATGACGGGCGGAAGCACGCGTACCGGCGAGGTGAACTACCTTGTATCCAGTACCGACTCCATCGACTTTACCGGCCGCGTTACGCTCGACGTGACGGCAGCCGACGGACTGACCAAGACCTCTTATCTGCTCAAGGTGAATGTGCACCGCAGCCTGGGCGATACCATCGTATGGGAAAATACTGGAACGGCTACTTTGCCTTCGCGCCTCGGAAATCCGAAGCAGCAGAAGACAGTGGCTCACAACGGCACCGCCTACAGCTTCCTTCAGGAGAGCGACGGTACCTACACCCTGTCCACTACAGATTCGCCGAAATCCGATCCCTGGCAAAAGAGAAGCGTAGCTATGGCTTTCACGCCTCAGGTGAGAACCTTCACCGCCACCGGAGGAGATTTCTATATCCTTGCCTCCGACGGAACTCTCTACAGCTCTTCCGATGCCATGACCTGGACCTCGACCGGAGAGAAATGGAATTCAATACTCGGTGCCTTCGGCAGCGATGTAATGGGTCTGAAGTCTTCAGGTGACGCTACGCTGCAATGCACCTATCCGGGCGGAGTCTCAGCTATCGCGGCACCGGATTTCCCGGTTGAGGGCTTCTCGCCGCTCTGCTCGATCGTAACAGACTGGACTCCGGATCCTATCGTATTCCTCGTAGGAGGCACCACGGCTCAAGGAAATGCGAGCAACGCCACCTGGGCCTACGATGGCCAGAACTGGGCCAAGATTTCGGAGGCACCCGCCCCGGCGCTGCAGCACGCTACCGTGACGCAGTATTCGATTTTCAGAAAGCGTGGTCTTAAATATATAGAATATAAGATCTGGCTCCTGCTCGGAGGCACTCTCGGCAGCGGACTGAACCGCGGCGTCTATATGTCGTATGACAACGGCGTGCATTGGCAGTCCTGTCCCGCCCTGCCTTCTCTTCCGAGGGAGATGTCGGGCTGGAGCGAAGCTGACCTCATCACGCTTCCCTCAGATATGGAAGCAAAGATAAGCGATGCCTGGACGCGTGCCGACTATACTATCGATGGCGACACCATAATCTGGAAGTGCCCTTACCTATACCTCTTCGGAGGCTACGGAACTGATGGCTCCACGCTCAACGACTGCGTATGGAGCGGAGTGCTCAACCGGTTGAAATACACCCCGATATTCTGAATCTGACGTGGCCTGGCGCATAGCGAGAATCCTGACTGTTTCGCTGGCAATGATGCCGGCAGCCGTGGCAGCTCCAGCCTACGGCCAGGAAGACTATCGCTTCGAGTTTGGCGCCGGAATCGGCATGACGGGTTATCTCGGCGATGCCAATTCATCGAATCTCTGGCGCAATCCCGGGGTCGACGGCGAAGTGCTGTTCCGCTATATCGTGAATCCGCGCATCGCCTTCAAGACCAATGCCTATCTGGGCACCCTGAGAGGCAACACCGCTCAGATGACGAATGTGATGCCCGACGGCCAGGATTTCAAGTTCTCCACCACCTTCTATGAGATTGGCGAACTGGCGGAGTTTAATTTCTTCCCCTTCGGAGTGGGCGAATCTTACCGCAAGCTCGTGAAGCTTACGCCTTATATAGCGGGAGGACTCTCCGTGACCGGCTGGAGCGGAGGGGGTCATTCAAGCGCCGCCCTCACAATTCCTTTAGGGGTAGGAGTGAAATATAAACTCAGCGAGCGGGTAAATCTCGGTCTGGAGTTTCTGATGAAGAAGACTTTCACCGATAAGCTCGACGGCCCGGAGCTGGCCGATCCCTACGGAATAAAGAGCTCCTTTATGAGCAACACCGACTGGTATTCCACTACCACCGTGAGCGTTACCTATGAATTCAGCCGCCGCTGCGCGACGTGCCATTATAAAGACTGACCCGACGTGAACCGACTTGATGACCTTCTATCCCGACTCGACATGACGCGCCTTCCGCGCCATGTAGCCATGATCATGGACGGCAACGGACGCTGGGCAAAGCAGCGCGGCGAGCAGCGCTCCGAAGGCCACGCCGAGGGCGTAGTAAGCGTGCGTAAGGTTACTGAGCTTTCATCAGATCTCGGCATCTCCTACCTGACCCTCTACGCCTTCTCGACCGAAAACTGGAACCGCCCGAAGGAGGAGGTGGATCTGCTGATGCACCTCATCGGCATCACTATCGAGAGAGAGACTCCTTATCTGGTGAGCAACAACGTGAAGCTTCGTCTCGTAGGCGATATCGACCGTATTCCGGAAGCATCGCGCATGCGCCTGCTGCGCTGTGCGGAAGAGACTTCCGGCTGCACCGGCCTCACCCTCTGCATGTGCCTTAGCTATTCCTCCCGCTGGGAGCTCACCGAAGCGGCGAAAAAAATAGCTCTTCAGTGCGCCAGGGGAGAGCTCACAGCCGACCAGATCGACGAAAATACCGTGGCCTCCTGCCTCGATATGGCCGGAGTGCCAGATCCCGACCTGCTTATCCGCACCGGCGGAGAGCAGAGAATCAGCAATTTCCTGCTGTGGCAGATTGCCTACAGCGAGCTATATTTCACCCCGACGCTATGGCCCGATTTCGGAAAAGAGGCCTATGCCGAGGCTCTTCTCGACTATCAGCGCCGCGAGCGCCGCTACGGCATGACCAGCGAACAGATAGCCGGGGATACTGACACAAACGCTAACACACCCAAAGCGCAATAATGAAACACTTCTTATCTGCGACCGCTCTTCTCGCGCTGCTGACGCTGCTGCCCGCACGGGCCGGCGCGCAGACAGCCAACGACACTATCTACGAGCCCAACATCATCTACTCCCCGATTCCGAAGACCTTTGAGATCGCCAGCATCAGGGTGACCGGAGTGCCGCAAGACGATGACTACCTGATAATCGGCTTCTCCGGCCTCACAGTCGGCGACCGCATCGAGATTCCGGGTGACGCCATCACCAATGCCGTGAAGCGCTTCTGGCGCCAGGGTCTCTACTCGAAGGTGCAGATCAAGGTAGAGAAGACAGTGGGCGATAAGGCATGGCTCCTCATTGAGCTCGGACAGCGCCCCCGCCTCTCTGAACTGCGGTTCGAAGGAGCCAAGGGCGGAGAGAAGAAAGACATCAGGGAGCGCCTCGGAATGGTGCCCGGGCAGCAGCTTACGCCCAACATCATCGACCGCACCAAGCAGATTATAGAGAAATACTACGCCGACAAGGGCTTCAAGAATGCTCAGGTAACTTTGCGCGAGCAGCCAGACCCGGCGCAGGAAAACAGTGTGTTCCTCGATATCATCGTGAACCGCAACTCGAAAGTGAAGGTTCATAAGATCTACGTGGAGGGCAACCGGGTGCTCAGCGACGGCAAGGTGAAGGGCGCCATGAAGAAGACCAACGAAAACGGCAATATCCTCAATCTCTTCAAGCAGAAGAAATTCGTAGAAAACGACTATGAAGACGATAAGGTGCGCATTATCCAGAAATACAACGAGCTCGGCTATCGCGACGCAAAGATTGTAGCTGACAGCGTAGTGCCCTACGACGACAACCGCGTCGACGTATATCTCGACATCGACGAAGGCCGCAAATACTATATCAGCGATATCAACTGGGTGGGCAATACGGTCTACAGTACCGACATTCTCAACGATGTGCTCGGCATCTTCCCCGGCGACGTCTACAATCAGAAGCGCCTCAACAAGCGCACCTCAGAAGACGACGACGCCGTAGCCAGCCTCTATACCGACAACGGTTACCTCTTCTTCAACCTCGTGCCTATCGAAGAGAATATCCACGGCGACAGCATCGCCCTGCAGATGAGGGTGATCGAGGGTCCGCAGGCCACCATCAACCGGGTGGTGATCAACGGCAACGACCGTCTCTATGAGAATGTGATCCGCCGCGAGCTGCGCGTGCGCCCCGGCGACCTCTTCTCGAAGAGCGACCTCGTGCGCTCCGCCCGTGAGATTGCCCAGACCGGCCACTTCGACCCGGAAAACATGGATATCCGCCCAGAGCCTAATGAAAGCGACGGTACGGTCGACATCGTGTTCAACCTCGAATCGAAGGCCAACGATAAGGTGCAGTTCTCCTTCGGATGGGGTCAGACGGGTCTTACCGGCCAGCTGCAGCTCTCATTCACAAACTTCTCGATCAAGAATCTCTTCCACCCCCACAGCTACCGCGGCATCATTCCGCAAGGTGAGGGTCAGACCTTCTCCATCGCCGCGCAGACCAACGCGAAGTATTATCAGAGCTACAGTATATCATTCTTCGATCCCTGGTTCGGAGGCAACCGCCCCACATCGCTGCAGGCAAGCGTTGACTACAGCCGCTCCACCGGCATAAACTCCTCCTACTACAACGATTACTGGAGCAACTCCTACTACAACAGCCTCTACTACACAGGCTCTTACTACAATAACAACTACTACAACAACTACTCCTACCAGAATGCCTACGACCCCAACAAGGTGATCCAGATAGCCGGCGTGAGCCTCGGCCTCGGCACGCGCCTCACCTGGCCCGACGACTATTTCACCTTCCAGGCTACTCTGGCCTACCGCTGGTATTACCTCAAGAACTGGGACTATCTCTACTACATGCAGAACGGTAGCTCCAATTCTCTCTCGCTCGGCCTGAATCTGTCGCGCTCGAGTATCGACAACCCGCTCTATACCCGCCGCGGCTCCTCATTCTCGGTCGAGCTGAACCTTACGCCGCCGATGTCGCTCTTCCGCAAGCGCAACTGGAAGGAGCTCTACTACCAGAGCCAGAATCCCGACGGCGATTATGAAGGTGCCCGCAAAGAGATGTACCGCTGGATAGAGTATTGGAAGCTGAAGTTCAAGAGCCGCACCTACACTCCGCTTACGGATCCGGAAGGCAAATATACCCTTGTGCTGATGACCCGCGCCGATTTCGGCCTGCTCGGAAGCTACAACAAATACCTGAAGACGCCGTTTGAGACCTTCTATTTCGGCGGCGACGGCATGACCGGCAGCTATACCTACGCTCAGGAAACCATCGGCATGCGTGGCTACGACAACGGCCAGTTCACTCCGAGCCGCTACGAGGGCTATGCCTACGCCAAATTCACCACCGAGCTCCACTTCCCGTTCCTGCTCCAGCCGTCAACTACCATCTACGGTATCGCCTTCGCTGAGGCCGGCAACGCCTGGACCAGTGTGGAAAGCTTCTCGCCCTTCAATCTGGCACGAAGCGCCGGTGCAGGTCTGCGAATCTACCTCAGCGTGATCGGATTCCTTGGAATCGACTGGGCTTACGGTTTCGACGAGGTATGGGGACGCCGCGGCGGATCTAACTTCCACTTCATTCTCGGACAGGAGTTCTAAAGAAAATCGCAGCAATAAGCCCTGAGGATTAAACATTGGCTCCTTTTAAGCGTCTATAAGTAAAGAATAGAAACTGAAACACTGACAGACCAATGAAGAAAACACTAATGATCCTGGCCCTCGTATGCGGCTGCATGCTGCCCGCCGCTGCCCAGAAATTCGCCATGATCGACATGGAATACGTGCTCCGCAACGTGCCGGCCTACGAGATGGCCTCCGAGCAGCTCAACCAGACCTCCCAGGTGTGGGAACGCGAACTCAACAAGGCTCAGGCCGAGGCTGAGGAGCTCTACAAGCAGTATCAGAACGATATGGTCTTCCTCACTGCCGAACAGAAGAAGAAGCGTGAAGAGGCCGTAGTGGCTAAAGAGAAGGAGGTGACCGAACTCCGCTACAAATATTTCGGTCCTGAAGGCGAGCTCTTCAAGAAGCGCCAGGCGCTGATGCAGCCGATTCAGGAAGATGTCTACAACGCCGTGAAAGCCGTGGCATCGGAGCAGGGCCTGCAGGCCGTGTTCGACCGGGCATCGTCGCAGAGCATCGTTTTCGCCTCTCCCCGCATCGATATAAGCAATGATGTGCTGGCTAAATTGGGATATTCCAAATAAGTTGGCTAACTTTGTAGTTCAGACACAAACCAAACTGACAAAGAGATTCAATAACAACTCTAAATTATGATAAAGAAGATTATTCTTGCGGCCATTCTGGCCTTGCCCGCTATCGCTTCGGCCCAGACTGTAAAGATCGGCCTCGTTGACACCCAGGCACTGATGACCTCTATGCCGGAGATGAAGGCTGCCTCTGAAAAGATGGAAGCTACTCAGAAAAGCTATCAGGAAGAATACCAGAAGCTCGGCGAGGAGATGAACCGCAAGCTCGAGGAATTCCGCGCGATGAAGGAAGATGAGCCCGCAGCAATCAAAGAGCGCAAGACCCGCGAACTGGAAGATTTCAACCAGAAGATCCAGCAGTTTCAGCAGCAGGCCGAACAGGATCTCAACAAGCTGCAGCAGGATCTGCTCATGCCTATCCAGCAGAAGATCCGCGACGCTATCCAGAGCGTAGGCAAGGAGGGCAACTATACGCTGATTCAGGAGATCCAGCAGCAGCTCTACCATGCAGCTCCGGCTGTCGACATCACTGCCGATGTAAAGGCCAAGCTCGGAATAAAATAACATTCAATACCGAATCTGATATAATTCCGATCATACTAACTCAGGACGCGGCCCGGCTGCGTCCTGAGTCGTAAAAGAAAGAGAGAATCTCCGGAGAATGAAACCTGCAGAGCAAGGACCCATAGGTGTGTTCGACTCCGGCTACGGCGGACTCACTATCCTGCGCGAAATCAGGCGCAGCCTGCCGGGCTATTCCTACCTGTACCTGGGCGACAACGCCCGGGCGCCTTACGGCACACGCTCCTTCGACATTGTCTACGATTTTACGCTCTCTGCCGTGAAGCGACTATTCGAAGAGGGGTGCAGTCTGGTGATCCTCGCCTGCAACACCGCCTCCGCCAAGGCCCTCCGCACTATCCAGCAGCGCGATCTGCCGCGACTGGCTCCCGACAGGAGGGTGCTGGGAGTGATTCGTCCTACGGTGGAGGCTCTCGGAAGCGTGAGCCGCACGGGGCATATCGCAGTGCTCGCCACCCCGGGCACAGTAGCGAGCCAATCCTACACGCTTGAAGTGGGGAAGCTCTATCCGGAGATGAAGATAAGCGAACATGCCTGCCCGATGTGGGTGCCGCTTATCGAAAATGATGAGGCATATGGCCCCGGCGCCGACTATTTCGTAAAGAAATATATTGACCGTGCGCTGGATAATGACCCGGAAACGGATACGATCGTGCTCGGCTGCACCCACTATCCTCTCCTGCTGCCCAAGATCCTGAAGGTAGTGCCCGAAGGAATCAGGATTCTCTCCCAGGGATCGCTGGTGGCCGCCAGCCTTTCCGACTATCTCGGGCGCCACAAGGAGATCGACTCCAGATGCGCGCGGGGAGCCTCCGTGCGCTATCTCACTACCGAGCAAGCCTCGCGCTTCGACCATCTCGCCTCGCTCTTCGCCGGAGAGGAGGTTCACTCTGAAAGAATAGCATTATGAGCATGACACTCGACCATATCCGCACCCTTATATCAGAGGGACTGGCTAAAGATGAAGCGGTAAGGCTTCTCGATGCCTATATAGCCGATAATCCTTCCGACGATTCCGCCCTTGCGCTCCGGGGACTCCAGCACTGGAGCCTCCAGCACCGCAGGGAGGCTATCAACGACTATCTGGCCGCAATAGCCATCAACCCCGACAGCCCAGCGCGCGCCGCACTCCAATCGGCACGCGAAATCCTGGATTACTATAATAAGGATATATATAATCCTTAATTCTCATTTGCAATTCAGCCTCCGATTAGGTAACTTTGCAACTCACTCATTAACCAACAATATGCTCCGACAATGAAACAACCCGACCAGTTGCTTGCTGAAAAGCTCCTTCAGATCAGTGCGATAAAGCTTCAGCCCAACAATCCCTTCATCTGGGCATCAGGCTGGAACTCACCCATCTATACCGACAACCGCACTACTCTCTCCTATCCCGATGTGCGTAATTTCATCAAGGTAGAGCTCTCCCGCATCGTGCTCGAGAACTTTCCTGACGCCGAGGCGATAGCAGGAGTGGCCACAGGAGCCATCGCGATGGGAGCCCTCGTGGCCGATACCCTGGGACTGCCCTACGTATATGTGCGCTCCACTCCGAAAGACCACGGTCTGGAAAACCTCATAGAAGGCAACCTCAAGCCCGGCACGAAGGTAGTGGTGATTGAAGACCTCGTGAGCACGGGTGGAAGCTCGCTGAAGGCTGTGGAGGCTATCCGCAATGTAGGCTGCGAAGTGGTAGGCATGACCTGCATCTTCACCTACGAATTCCCCGTATCGGTGAAGCGTTTCAGCGATGCCAACGTTACGCTCGTGCCCCTGGGCAACTATACGTCGATGCTCGAAGTGGCAGTCAAGACCGACTATATTCGCCCCAATGAGGTAGAGACCCTCAAGGAATGGCGCAAGAATCCTGCCGGCTGGACTCCGGATTCCTCAAAAGACTGATTCGGCATGGCAGAGTTCAAGAGCAAGCCGACCTCTATAAATGCGCCGGCAGAAACGGTGTTTGAGAAGCTTTCCAATCTCGACAATCTGAAAAGCCTTCTCGAGAATGTGCCCGAAGAGAGCATACCGGAAGATAAGCGCGACCTCTTCAATAAAATCGAGCTTACATCTGATACTATCACGATTCCCGGCGGTCCCGTGGGCGCCATCACTTTGCGCGTGAGCGAGCGCATCGCTCCTACTCTGGTGAAGCTCAGCGGCGAAGGCACCCCTGTGCCCCTCCATCTCTCGCTCGATATCACTCCTCTTGGAGCTGATTCCTGCGAGGCGCAGGTGAGCATTGACCTGGCAGTGCCCCCGATGCTCAAGCCGATGATTTCGGGCCCGGTTCAGAAGATGTGCGACCAGTTTGCCTCGGTGCTCCGCGCCGTGCCCTTCAAATGAGCATGGGCCGGAAAGGCCTGATATCTTTACTGTGTGCTGCCGGACTCGCCTCCTCGTGCGGGTCCGACAGCCCCGGTCATTTTCCTGCAATGCCGGTGGCCATAAGTCTGGCCGACCCCGGGCTCTGGAATACCTACGGCGTAGCCGCTCTGGGTCAGACCCGCTCCTTCATCAAGCCCTTGCGCCAGCCTTCCGGCTTCGCCTATACCGATGCCACCTACACCGGCCTCGGCGGAGTGCTGCTTATATGCGGAATAGATGGGCTGTCGGGCCAGACCGGAGTGCCTCTGGCCTACGACCTCAGCTGCCCCGTAGAGTGCAGTGCCGACGTAAGAGTGGCGGTCGACCCGGCTACCTTCGAAGCGATTTGCCCGAAATGCCATTCCCACTATAATGTGTACGACGCGGCTGGCGCAACCATATCCGGTAAGGCTGCTGAGGAGCATATCCGGGGCTTGCGACGTTATTCCTGCCGGCCGGCAACTACAGGCGGCTATATCATAACCCAGTGAGTCAGGTTCCGATGGCAGAGAGTCTTTTCTATATGATCTGGAGGGGAATAGCCATCGGAGTGCTCATCTCAGCTCCTATGGGGCCTGTAGGAATGCTCTGCATTCAGCGCACCCTCGACAAGGGGCGGCGCGCCGGACTCTTCACCGGCATCGGAGCCGCTACATCGGATATCTTCTATTGCCTGCTTACCGGCTTCGGTCTCTCATTCATAGAAGAATTTCTGGAGCGCAACCAGAATGTGATCCAGCTTTTCGGCAGCGCCGTGCTCATAGCCTTCGGTATCTATATCTTCAAGAAAAATCCTGCCATAACGCTGAAGAAGAAAGAGCGCGAGGCCGGTTCCGATAGGAAAAATTTCCTTACAGGATTTCTCTTCACATTCTCTAACCCACTGATTCTGTTCCTGATAATAGGTCTCTTCGCGCGGTTTAATTTCCTGATGCCTGAGATTAAGTTTTATCACTATATACTGGGCTTCCTCTTCATATTCGGCGGGGCGCTGGCCTGGTGGTGGATAGTGACCTTCTCGGTCGATAAAGTGCGCACTCACTTCAATGTGCGCTCCATGTGGCTCATAAACCGCACGATAGCCTGCATCATCTTCCTCTTTGCTCTGGTGGGAATAGTAACCGGCATCATGGCTCTTGCTGCGCCTGCGTCGGCCTCCGTGCGCCATTGGAACGCAGCCCGCGGCCTCTCTCCCATCGACAGTCCGGAAGGAGTGGCAGTTGCTCCTGAATTCGAGTTCTATCTGCGGGCCTCTTCGCCAGCACAAAGCAGATGGGCCATGGAGATAGCCGACAGCGCAGGCCGGAGACTGACATACTCTGTGGCTCCCGCCTCTACCGCAGATGGTTTCGGCATGGCCTCTGACCGCTTGATGCTCAGCGCAGTGCTCGATGGCGACACTCTGGCCTCCTATATAGTGGCTGACAATGCCTTAAGCCCATACGGGCGCCCTTTCTCCCTCCGGCTCTTCCACGCCGGGGAAACGTTTACGCTTGAAAGCGCGCAGGAAGCGGATTTGAAATGCCCGGAAGTGAAGGCTCCAGGGTTCAAGCCTGCGCGGCTAAGTCTCGAAGGGCAAGGGCTGAAGATAGTGCGCGCTTCGCTTACGGAGCCGGATAATACCGCTCTTTTCTGCGACCTACGCCCTGCCTCCGGTGCCGACCCGATGGAAGGCCGCTGGCGGCTGCTTGACCGCTCGCTCGATGAGAATCTGCTCCGCCTCGGAGGGAGCTATGACTGCGCTTTGCTGAGGAGTAAAGATGGCGGCTACAGGCTGGTGTATCTTTCAGGGGCGAGGGTGAATGCCACGGGCTGGACAACCGGACGCGTCAAGGCATTGCTTGAGCCTTCAGGATTCGAAGGTGTGTACCATTGCACATGGTTCGATGCCGAAGGACTGCCGCTGAGCAATGAAGTGACCGCGCAGCGCAACGACAACGGCACCGAACTTACAATAACTTTTCCCTATCAGGATTCATGGCTACGGCTCCGAAAAACCGCAGAATGAATCTGCCGGCCGGGATTCAATCCTTTCCGGCTCTCCGAAAGTCCTCGGCTCTCTATTTCGATAAGACTCCGCTTATAAAGCAGCTCCTGACGGGAAGCCGCCGCTACTTCCTTTCGCGTCCCGCTGGCTTCGGCAAAACGCTTCTGCTCACCGCTCTGCGTAGCTTCTTCTCCGGCGAGGCGCAGGCTTTCAGCGGACTCGGACTCGAGAAGGAGGCCTTGCGTAATTCAGCCGGCAGCTATGAGGTGATCTTTGTTGACCTGGAAGAGGGCACAACGGCTGTAGAAAACGCTTTGGCGAGATTAGATGAGTGCGAATATGCTGAAAATCCGACTGTGCTCCTGATAGACGGCTTTTTACCGGAGCTACCGGAGACCGATGAATCATTGAGGAAGCTATTGCAGAAGCAAAAGCGGCTGCAGCATAAACTCGATTTCGTGATGATAACAGGACGCGACTCCATGACCGGACTGACCGGAAATCCTGCCGCCTACGGACTCCTCGACATTTCAGACGATCCGGCGTTTGCCACTATATGCGGCCTCACTCCACGCGAAATAAAACGCATTCCCGACGACTGGCTCCGGCAGCTTGCCAAAAATGAGGGTATTACTATTACAGAGGCGAGAGAAAGCCTGAGGGAGACGGCGCGGAGCGGACGGTTTGCCGCCGGCGCACCGCGGGTGTACAGTCCTTCCGACATCCTGGCGGCTATCTCTTCCGGTTCCCTTAAGACTGAAGAATTCAATGCCGGAGAGGAGGAAGAGATTCCCCTGCCGCCTCCCAATTCATCTCTGCTGGAATCTATGAAAGAAGACCTCGAGGAGGGTAGGCCCGACGATTTCATGGTCAAGCTGAGAGCGGTGTTCTCCTCAGTGGCCTACGGAGCAGTCTACACCGCTGAGGCTGAACGCCATTTTCAGACCTATGTATTTCTGATCGTGCGCCTCATGGGCTTCCAGGAATCCGAACTCGAACGGCTCACGTCGGCCGGACGCATCGACATGCGCGTAGCCACCGAGCGCTTCATACATATCTTCGAGTTCAAGACCAGCGGCTCTGCATCTGCTGCTCTCAGCCAGATCCGGAGCCGCGGCTATCTCCATGCCGATCAGGCGGATCCCAGGCCGGTATGGCTCATAGGAGTAAATTTCTCCATAGCCAGGCGGAGCATAGCCGACTGGAAGATCGCTCCAGGGAGAAAGGTCCGTTAAGAGAGACCCTCTAACCGGGCTCGATAATATTCCTGTCGTTAAAAATAGTAGCGCAAAAGCAAACTGCATACAAAATTTGTTAACACAATACTATGGTACACGACATAATACTACTTCTTATCGGATTGGCCCTGATAGTAGCCGGAGGCAACTACGTCACAGAGGGCTCCGTTACGGTGGCCCGGCGGCTGAAAGTCTCAGGGCTCGTGATAGGTCTCACGGTCGTAGCTTTCGGAAGTTCGCTGCCCGACCTCGTGGTCTGCCTGACCTCAACGATCCGCCACAAATCCGAACTGGCGCTGGGCGATGTAGTGGGTGCCGATATCTTCGACCTGCTGCTGGCCGTAGGCATCACTGCTCTGGTTAAGCCGATACCTATCGACAAAGGCACCCTGCGCATTGATCTGCCGCTCGTAGTATTTTCCGCCCTGGTATTGTTCTTCTGCGCCGACGACCTTCTGATCGACGGCACACCAAACATCATAACCCGTAGCGATGCCTTAATCATGCTTCTCTGCTTCGCTATCTTCATGGTCTATACCTTTGTAAGTTCCCGCCAGCCGGATCTTACCCCTCAGTCAGCTTCCTCTGGTTCAACCTCTGCCCCGGCTCCCCTGCCGGGCAAGAAGCAGCTCTGGTTAGCCGCTTTCTATATCGTAGGCGGTCTGGCGGCGCTGATTTTCGGCGGTCAATGGATTGTAGACGGCGCATCGGGCATAGCCGTGAAGGCAGGTATGTCGGAAGCTATGGTAGGCCTCACTATCGTGGCGATCGGCAGCTCAGTGCCAGATATAGCCACTTCCGTGATCGCAGCCGTAAAGAATCAGCCGGGCATAGCCCTCGGCAATATCGTGGGTGCCTGCATCTTCGATATTCTGTTTGCACTCGGAGTGAGCGGCCTCATATCTCCGCTTGAAGCCCAGAATATCACCTATGTGGATTTCGCAACCCTCACGGGAGCATCGGTGCTCGTATGGTTCTTTGCCCTCAGAGGCAAGCCCAGAAGCATCAACCGCTGGGAAGGCGCGGTGCTGACGCTGCTCTATTGCGGATATATGACGTATCTCGTGCTCACAGCCTGAAAAAATACTTGCATAATCGAAAGGCGTTTCGTAACTTTGCGGCGCAATTCCGGATCCCGGATCCGGAGGTGGAGAGATTTGGCTGCTTGCAACCACCCGAAAAAATGCTAAAAAATAATCATACTGAGCCTATTGGCCACCTGATTGCTTCCGCATTACCCCTCACGATTGCCTTCAGCCTAAATTTTTGAACCCTTAAATCAATTAGGCTATGAGCTATCTTTTCACATCAGAATCAGTATCGGAGGGTCACCCCGACAAAGTGGCCGACCAGATCAGCGATGCTCTGCTCGACGAGTTTCTCGCGCGCGACCCTGAATCTAAAGTTGCCATCGAAACGCTTGTTACTACCGGTCAGGTAGTTGTGGCAGGCGAGGTATCGAGTCAGGCATTCGTAGATATTCCGGCTACTATCCGCCGCCTCATCGTGGAAATCGGGTATAATCGTGGTGCTTACCGCTTCGACGGCGATTCATGCGGAATCCTCACCGCTATTCATGAGCAGAGCCCCGACATTAACCGTGGAGTAGACCGTCGCGACAAAGAAGAGCAGGGAGCGGGAGACCAGGGCATGATGTTTGGCTACGCTACTTCGGAAACTCCTTCCTTTATGCCCCTGACGCTCGACCTGGCTCACCGCCTCGTGAGCGAGCTGGCTACCATAAGGCGCGAAGGCAAGGATATGACCTACTATCGGAAAGGTAAACTTGCAACCTACCTGCGTCCGGACGCGAAGAGCCAGGTGACGGTAGAATATTCCGACGACGGCCGCCCGCTGCGCGTGCATACCATTGTCGTATCCACCCAGCATGACGATTTCGTAGCTCCTATGGCCGACACCCCGGAGGCTCAGGCAAGCGCCGACAACGAGATGCTTGCCCAGATCCGAAAAGACGTGAAGGAAGTGTTGCTGCCGCGAGTGATAGCATCTCTGCCCGAGGAGCAGCAGAAGCTTTTCGACGATAAGCTCATTCTCCACGTGAATCCGACCGGAAAATTTGTGCTTGGAGGCCCTCATGCCGACACCGGACTGACCGGTCGCAAAATAATCGTAGATACCTACGGAGGCCGCGGCGCCCACGGCGGCGGTGCCTTTTCAGGCAAGGACCCCTCGAAAGTAGACAGGTCGGCTGCTTATGCGGCACGACACATGGCAAAAGCGCTCGTGGCAGCCGGAGCGGCTCGAGAAGCGTTGGTGCAGGTAGCCTACGCGATCGGACGTGCCGAACCCGTAAGCATCTTAATCAACACCTTCGGAACCGGAACAACCGGGCTAACAGACAGCGAATTGACTGAGAGAGTGAAAGGCATCTTCGACATGCGTCCGTCGGCAATAATCGAGCGGTTTAATCTCAAAGCCCCGATTTATAGGGAAACCTCTACCTACGGCCACATGGGACGCACACCGCATCACGCCACCAAGACCTTCTGCTCGCGCTACGCCGACCCGCTTAGCGTAGAGGTAGATCTTTTCCCGTGGGAAGACGTAAGCCGCGAGGTGCCCCTCGTACGCGCCGCCCTAAAGTAACCCTCCCCCCAAGAAAACCTCTGCACCGTAGGCGCACATTCCTAATATTTGGCACTTACGGGAATTGTTCTTATCTTTGCATGCTCAAAACCGCATAGAATCGGATTTAAGAACGAAAAAACATAACAGCTATATTTCAGAATGGCAACCTTAGAGAAAATAAGAAGCAAGTCGGTGTTTCTGATCGTAGTGATCGGCCTGGCGCTGCTTGCGTTCATCATCGGCGACGCGCTGACCAACAGCCGCAACCTGTTTGGAGACCACAATACAGTGGCAAAGGTCGGCGATATCAAAGTGGAATATCCTGAGTATCAGCAGAAGCGCGAAGAGCTGAACAATCGCCTCGAGACGGCTCGCCGCCAGAATCCGAACCAGATGTCGGACTATGACACTCAGGTGCTCGCACAGATGGCTATCCAGGAACTCACGGCAGAAAAGCTGCTCGACCGCGGAGTAAAGGAGCTTGGACTCGAGACCTCTGGCGATCAACTACGCTTCTACATGCTGGAGCAGGTTATCAACCCCGAAATGGGCAACCTGATCCGCAGCATGAACGAAAACGGACTGGGCGTGCAGACTCCCCAGCAGGCTTACGAGCTTATCTTCAACCCCAAGCGTAATGGCCTTACCGACGCGCAGATGGCTCCGTTCCAGCGCGTATGGCTCGCCATGGAGGAGCAGACGAAGCAGCTTATCAAGCGCGACGCTTACCAGCGTCTGGTAGTTGGATCGGTGAAGGCTAACGACCTTGACAGGAAGGCCCTCTACAACGATTATGTGAACACCGCCAAGGTGACCTACGCATACAAACCCTACGGATCGCTCGATGCCAAGACCTATCCTGTAAGCGATGCTGAGCTGAAGAAGGCCTACGACGAGAGAAAGAATGAATTCCGCGTAGAGGAGCCCACCAAAGAGGTGAGCCTTATCGCGGTGACAATCGCACCCTCCAACGCTGATATTGAGGCTGCCAAGAAACTGGCACAGACCACCAAGGCATCTCTCTCCGACAGCACCGGCAACCTCAGCGAGGCCGCACGTAAGGAAGGTGTGCAGGTTACGCGCCACGAACTCCGCGCCTCCGACCTGCCCGCAGGCCTGATCAAGAACTATGTGATGTCAGCTCCCCGCGATAGCGTAAGCATCGTGGCAGAAAGCATCAACGGCTTCACTGTTATCAAGATGGGTAGCCGCACTCAGGAGGTCGATTCGATCCAGCTCGACCTGGTTCACGTAGTTGGCGAAACGCTTCCTGCCCGCGTTATGGCAGCGCTCAACAGCGGGGTTTCGGCTGACAGCCTCTCTTCGAAGTTCGGCACCGACAGCCTCGTGGCTCAGACCGGCCAGTGGGTGGAACTCTTCACCGCCAACGGTCCGACGAAGGCTCTCGATCCCGGACAGCTCGACTCTCTCACCAGCGCAGCCGGTAAATATATCAATCTGATTTCCGCTCCGCAGGGTGCTACTCTGGCCCGTCTGGCTAAAAAGAATGCACCGGTCGAGGTTTACCAGTTTGATGAATACAACTATACGCTGCGTCCTAGCCAGACCACAATCCAGGGTGAACGCGATAAGCTTGAGAAATACCTCGCCGACAACAACAATGCCGAGAAATTCAAGGCTAACGCCGCCAACGCGGGCTACAACGTAAGAGAGCTCTCGCTCACCCAGAGCTCACCGGCTCTGCCTCGCATCGAGGGCATGAACAGCTATTATCCGGAAAGCCGCCAGGTTGTGCGTTGGGTGATGATCGATGGTAAGCCGGGTCAGGTAAGCCATGTATATGAGGCCGATAACTACAGCTCCGAGCCCGTGCTCTACGCAGTGGCTGTCAACGAGGTCTACGACGACTTCGTGCCCGTAAGCAATCCGGTTGTGAAAGGATATCTTACCGACAAGGTTCGTCGCGAAAAGGCCGGCCAGAAAATGAGCAAGGAGCTCGAAGGCAAAGGCAAGACAGTGGGCGAGCTGGCGGTAGCCATGGGCGTTCAGCCTTCCGAGCAGGACAACTTCCGCTTCTCCCCTGCCTACGGCATGGGAAGCCCGAAGGTGGTAGGCCGCGTGATGGGCACCCAGAAAGGCACTCAGGCGGTAATTGTAGAAGGTCAGGACGGACTCTATGTGTTCCAGGTAGATGGCAACAAGCAGGAGACCTTCCCCTTCGATGAAGCTCAGTATTCGCAGCAGTATTATCAACTTTTGAACCCCGACCTCGGCGCAATGCTCAGAGGCGCGGCTAAAGTGAAGAACAATGCCTACAAATTCGAAGCCGGCGACTGATGACCGGAGTCGGACACCACTAATAGGAATGACGCTCTCCGAACTGGAGGGCGTTGTTTCAAATGGGGGTATGCCGAAATTCGTGGCCAGGCAGCTGGCCCAATGGCTTTATGAAAAGCGAGTGACGAAGTTTTCGGAGATGGCCAATATCTCCAAGAAAAATCAAGCGTGGCTCGAAGAGCACTACACCGTAGGGCGCCGCAAGCCGGTGGCCCGGGCAAAGAGTTCTGACGGCACTGAAAAATACCTCTTCCCGACTGAAGGAGGAAGAAAAGTAGAGTCAGTCTACATTCCCGACCGCGAACGTGCTACTCTGTGCGTCTCGAGCCAGGCAGGCTGCCGCATGAACTGCTATTTCTGCGCTACAGGGCGCAATGGCTTTCATGGCCAGCTATCGGCTGCCGAAATCCTCAACCAGATTCTGAGCGCTCCCGGCGGCCAGGAAGAGCGCGGCGAAGGAGGACTTACGAATGTAGTGTTCTTTGGTATGGGCGAGCCCCTCGATAATATGAAGGAGCTCCTCAAGGTGCTTGAAATCATGACCGCTCCCTGGGGAATGGCCTGGAGCCCGAAGCGCATCACCGTGAGCACCGTAGGCAAGCTGCCTGAGCTTAAGGAACTGCTCGACCGCACTCAGGTGCATGTGGCTCTCAGTGTCCACACCCCGGACCCGGCAGAACGCGAATCCATGATGCCGGCGCAGAAAGCCTTCCCGCTCGTAAATGTTATGAATGTGCTCAAGGGCTATGATTTCACGCATCAGAGAAGGCTATCGCTGGAGTATATCATGTGGCGCGGAGTAAACGACGATATTGCCCATGCCGATATGCTGGTACGCCTAATCGGAGGCCTCAAATGCCGCGTAAATCTGATCCGCTTCCATGCCATTCCAGGCGTACAGCTCCAGCCCTGCTCGGAAGAGAGAATGCTGATGTTTAGGAATCATCTCAACAGTCGCGGCGTCACAGCTACCATCAGGGCTTCGCGCGGTGAGGATATAATGGCCGCGTGCGGTATGCTTGCAGGTCGCGGAGAAACAAAACCGGCCGGGAAATGAGGCTGATCGCTTTCCTTTCAGCTCTTGCAGTCATACTGACTGTGCACGCGCAGGATAAGGGAGTGAGCGCACAGCTCGCCCGTCAGCGCAAGGCTGAAGTGCATAACCCTGCCTACCACTTAAAATTCCGAATTCCCGATTCCGCGGAGAAGCCGGTAGAAGGAGAGCTTATACTCGACTTCGATTTCTCCGGCACAGGAAGCCTGATGCTCGACTTTCAGGGCAAACTAAAACCTGAAGGAGAGCTTAACGGCAAGAGATTCACGGCCGAGGTTGCCAATGAGCATATCGCTCTACCCGCCAATCTACTCAAAAAAGGTCATAATGAACTGAAACTGCGTTTCGAGAGCTCCGACAAAGCCCTCAACAGGCATGCCGATTATCTTTACACCCTCTTTGTGCCTGCACTCGCGAGGAGCGTCTTCCCTGCTTTCGATCAGCCCGACCTAAAAGCCCGCTTCACCCTCACCCTTGAAATGCCCGAAAGCTGGACTGCACAGAGCGCGGGCCTGATTATGGAAGATAAGGCGCAGGGAGACCTACGCATTATGGCCTTTGCCGAATCGGATCCGCTACCCACCTATCTGTTCTCATTCACAGCGGGCAAGTTTGAGGAGTATAAAGGAGAGCGTGCGGGAAGGCCGATCCGTATATTGCACCGCCACTCCGGCGAAGACGCCCCTGCTGAGCTTGAAAAGATTCTCGATGAGGCCGGCGAGGCGATCGCCTTCATGGAGACCTATACGGGGATTCCTATGCCCTTCCAGACCTATAATATGGTAATCCTTCCCGGCTACCAGTTCGGCGGCATGGAGCACCCCGGCGCTATACAGTATAGAGGCGAAACTATGTTTCCCGGAGCATCGGCTACCGCCGAAGACTATTTGAAGCGCTTCCAGCTGATTGCTCACGAAACGGCTCACATGTGGTTTGGCGACCTCGTTACCATGCGCTGGTTCGACGATGTCTGGACCAAGGAGGTGTTCGCCAACTTCATGGCCGATAAAGCCTGTCGCGCCAAATTTCCTGAGGCTGACCATACGCTGCGCTTCCTCAGGGCGTATCAGGCTCCCGCACTCGAAACCGACCGTACCTATGGCACCAATCCCATACAGCAGCCTCTCGACAATCTCAACGCTGCAGGTCTCCTCTACGGCAATATCATCTATGATAAGGCGCCGGTGATGATGACAAAGCTCGAGACCCTCCTTGGAGAAGAGAAACTGCGAGCCGGCCTCCAGGCATATCTCAAGAAATTCAGCTATGCTAATTCGAGCTGGGACGAACTGATCGCCGTGCTCGACAGCGTAGCTCCCGGCTCAGGAGTGGCTGATTTCAGCGAAGTCTGGGTGAAACGGGAAGGAATGCCGGTTGTCAGCGCCACTCTTGCGGCAGATGGGAAAACCGTAAGAATCGACCAGATCGATCCGAGAGGACGCGGACTCGTATGGTCACAGACCTTTACGCTCGGCTGGATCAGCGAAGACGGTACCATCAACCAGATTCCCGCCACTCTCCCTGCCGACTCTACTGTCACCCTGCCTCAGAAAGCAATCGGGCTGCTGCCGAATATCGATGGCAAAGGCTATGGCCATTTCCGCCTCGCCATGAGTCTCGATGCCCTGTCGGCATTACAGCCAGAGATGTCACCCCTGCAGCGCTATGCGGCTATGGCGAATGTGCTCGAAAACCATTACTCAGCTGAGGGCTCCTGCTATGCCTCGCCTGAGTTATTCGATTTTGTGACCTCCGCTCTCGAAAGTGAGACCGAGGAAACTCCTGCACTCTATGCCGCCGATTTCGCACTGCGGCTTCTTAAGGAACTTCCCTCCGACAGTCGGGGAGCTGCTGAAAAGAGACTGCTTTCAGCCGCGGCTGACCATACGGTAGCCTCTGTAAGACAGCGCCTTCTGCGTGGCCTTATCCGGCGCGGAATCAGCCCTGAAGCGACCGACAGCCTCTATCAGATCTGGTCGGCGGCCTCCTCCCCTCTACTCAATGAGAGCGATATGATGCTGCTGGCAGTGCGCCTCGCAATGCTAAAGCCTGAACTTAATGCCAATATCCTGAATACGCAGCGCTCCCGCCTCTCAAGCGGTGACAAGCAGGCGGAGTTCGACTTCATAGCCCGCGGTGCAGCCGTGAGCCCGGAAGAGCGCAAGGCAGCCTTCGAGAGCCTGCTGAGTCCGGAGGGGCGCAGTGTAGAGCCCTGGGCTCTTACCCTCCTCTCCCTGCTCAACGACGAGATCCGTCAGCCTGAGAGCATCGAGTATTTGCGACCGGCAATAGAGGCTCTCCCGGAGATTCAGCGCACGTCTGACATATTCTTCCCCGGCCAGTGGGTCGGCTCGCTCGTGGGAGGTCACACCTCCGCCGAAGCGGCATCAATTGTGGCCCGTGCTGCCGAAGAAGTGGAGATGCTGCCGGCTCTGCGCCTGAAGCTGCTTGAAAACTCATATCAACTCCTTAATCCGCGCCATTGATCTCATGAGGGCATTGAAATTCCTCTTTCTTTCCCTGCTCGCAGTGATTCTCTCTGCCTGTGTGGCAGAACCGGAAGGCGAGAACGTGAAAATCGGAGGCGTGGCACCCGATTTCTCTGTTGAGGTGTTCAGCGGCGGAGTTTTCTCTTCCTCCCGCACCATAAGCCTCAGCTCCATGAAAGGCAAGCCCGTAGTACTGGTATTTTTCAATACCTCCTGCCCTGACTGCCGCGAAGAGCTGGCCGAGGTGCAGAAGCTTTACGACCTTCGCGGAGACGATGCAGGGTTTCTCTGTGTGGCCCGCAGCGAGAATCTTGAGAGCGTGGAAGCCTATTGGACTGACAATGAGCTCACATTACCTGTAGCTCCACAAAATGATAGCCGCATATACAATCTCTATGCCCGCTCCATCATTCCACGCACCTATATTCTCGACTCCAAAGGAATAATCGTAGCTACGTTTTCGGATTCCCCTGTTGCCGACTTCAGTTCGCTCAACCGAATAATTGATACGGTGCTTCAATAGGCTCCCAAGCCCCTCACCACAATCCTCCACCACATGGTAAGCATAGTCACAGCAATCTCAGTAATCTGCTGGCGGCGGCCATGACATCGGATTTTTTTCGTAACTTTGGCTTTTGAAACCAAATAAGCCCCTTATGTCAAGACCGATAAGAGTGGGTATCACCCACGGCGATTCCAATGGCATCTCATACGAGATTATTCTCAAGGCTCTGGCCGATGATCGAATGTGCGAACTGTGCACCCCGGTGGTGTTCGGCTCTGCCAAACTGATTGGCTATTACCGCAAGACGCTGGGAATCGATGATGTGAACTATAACGGTATCACCGACTTGGATTATATCAGAGACGGCCAGCCCAACATATTCAATATCAGCCAGGAGGAATTCAAGGTCGATATGGGAATACCTACTGCAGAATCCGGCAGGGCAGCCCTGATGTCGATAGAAGCAGCCTGCGAGGCACTCAGGAGCGGATATATCGATGTGCTCGTCACCGCACCTATCTCCAAAGAAGCTATCCGCCTGGCGGGCAGTCCCTATCCGGGACATACGGAGATGCTCCAGGATCTTTTAGGCGAAGGTTCGAAAGCTACTATGATTCTGTTTGATGAGGATATCAAAGTAGCCCTCGTCACCACCCACCTTCCCATTCGCGAGGTTGCCAATGCTATAACAGTTGAGAATGTAGCCGGTGCCATTACATCATTCTCCGATTCTCTCAAACGCGATTTCCGCATCGAGCGTCCCAAGATAGCCGTGCTCGCATTGAATCCTCACGGCGGCGACAACGGAGTGGCAGGCACGGAAGAAATCGAAGTGATAATTCCGGCCATAGCTCAGTGCGTGGAGAATAAGATTCTCGCGTTCGGCCCGTTCCCGGCCGACGGATTTTTCGGTACGGGATCCTACCGCGACTTCGACGGAGTGCTTGCCATGTACCATGACCAAGGTCTGGCGCCTTTCAAGCTGATGGCAGGCAGCGAAGGAGTGAACTTTACCGCCGGCTTGCCTTTCGTGCGCACATCGCCTGACCACGGCACCGGCTACGACATCGTAGGCCGCGGAAAAGCCGACGAAACCTCCATGCGCCAGGCAATTTATGCCGCGCTCGATATTTTTCGTGCCCGTGTGGACTACGACCGCGCCACCGCCAATCCCCTGCGCAAGCAATATCAGGAGCGAGGAGCCGACAAGACTATAGATCTCACAAAAGACGAACCGGAACTCTGAGACGATGCATTTCGGAATCATTGCTGCCGGCGAAGGGAGTCGGCTCCGCTGTGAGGGAAGCCCCGTGCCTAAGCCGCTCGTGGAGCTGGAGGGGCTGCCGATGATCGGTCGCCTGATAAGGGTGATGGAGGAATCAGGAGCCGCTTCGGTGAGCGTGATTGTAAATGAGAAAATGCCGGAGGTCAAGGAGTATCTTGATTCTCTCGATATCCCGGTGCCGCTGAATGTTATCGTGAAATCTACCCCCAGTTCCCTTCACAGTCTCTACGAGCTTTCCAAAGCCGGTCTTGGAGCTGAAGGCCGCTTCGTTGCGACTACGGTCGATACCGTGTTCCGTCCCGATGAGTTCCGGCGCTATGTAGAGGCATTCACGTCGATGCCGGAGGAGACTGACGGTCTGATGGGAGTAACCGGATACGTCGACGACGAAAAGCCCCTGTATGTGGAAACCTCTCCCCGCGGCGATATCCTCGCCTTCCTCGATTCAGTCTGGCCCGAAGCGCGATTCGTGTCAGGAGGCATCTATGGTCTTGGTCCTGAGGCGCTGAAGGTGCTCGAAGGCTGCGTGGAAGAGGGAGTGGAGCGTATGCGCAATTTCCAGCGCGCGCTGCTCGCCTCCGGAATGAGGCTGAAAGCATGGGAGTTTGAGAAAATCATCGATGTAGACCATGCGTCGGATCTCGCCGCAGCAGTCGATTGGCTGAATCAGAACCGAGATTATCAATCCTGAGAGCAGTCCCTACTATGGCAGCCTTGAAAATTGCAGGTATAAAGCGCGCCGAAGCGTTCAGCCCCAACCGCGTGGGCGATGATACCGCTATCTTCAATGCCGTTTGCGATAACCTTCGCAACCGTGGTTGTGAAGTGGAGGTGTTCAGTGAAGAGCAATTCATCGGGAGCGGGCGAAAGCCGGAGGTGGTCATCGGAATGTACCGCCAGAGACCCACTCTCATGAAGCTGCAGAAACTTGAGGACTCCGGATCGCTTGTGGTGAATTCCGCCTATGGAGTGGAGAATTGCTCCCGCGAACGCATGACTCGCCTGCTTCTCTCCAACGGAATTCCTTATCCGGAAAGTCTTATACTCGAAATCGGAGAAGCATCGCGCGAGGCTCTGGAGAGAGCAGGATTCGAGGCCTGCTGGATAAAATGTGCCGACCCCGACCCGCAGCGTAAGGAAGAGGCTATCTTCTGCGCCAACACCGAGGAGGCGGCGGGAGCGCTTCGGCAATATGGAGACCACGGAATCAGCCGGGTAGTGATCAACCGCCATATAGAAGGCGAATGGATAAAATTCTACGGCGTAGCCGGTTCGCCATTCTTCCATTGGTATTTCCCCTCCGGAAATTCCGCGTGCACCCCGGCCATGAAGAAGAATATCGACCTACGGCTGCGCGAGATTGGCGGAGCTGCCGCGCGTGCGCTCGGAGTGACGGTTTATGGCGGCGACTGCATTCTCACCCCTGAGGACTGTCTGGTTGTGGTCGATCTCAACGACTGGCCCAGTTTCGCGCCATGCCGGCAGGAGGCCGCACACCATATAGCTGATAAAATTCTGGACTCAATACGGAGCAAATCCGACAGTGAATGAAATGGAAACACCTCGCAAAGCGCTGTTGATCATTAATCCCATATCAGGCACCCTGAGCAAGGAGGGCCTGCGCGAACGCGCCGAAGAGGAGCTCCGCGCCAAAGGAATCAATGTGACCACTGAGTTCACTCGCTATTCCGGAGCCGCCTTCGACCTCGCAACCAAAGGAATAGAAGAGGGCTGCAACATTATAATAGCAGCCGGAGGCGACGGCACCTTCCATGAATGTGCTTCCGCCTGCCGCGACCGCGATATCGCTCTCGGCCTGATACCCTGCGGCTCCGGCAACGGCTTCGCCCGCCATCTGGGTATCCCTCTCAATCTTAAGAAATCGCTCGATATAATTACCGGCGGACATCTCGCCGGCTGCGACTATGGCGAGGTGAACGGACTGCCGTTTTTCTGCACGATGGGGGTAGGCTTCGATGCCACAGTGAGCCATAAGTTCGCTGCCTTGAAGCGCCGCGGACGCATGTCGTATGTAAAGACCGCGCTGCAGGAATATCTGAGCTATCAGCCTGAAGAATACGTGATTTCGAGCAATGGCAGAGTGCTTACGGAAAGAGCCCTCGTGGTGGCTATCTGCAATGTGTCGCAGTATGGCAACAACGCCTACATAGCCCCGAAAGCTAAAATCGACGACGGGCTGCTCGATGTGACTATCGTGAGCCGCGGCACCCTCCTGGAAACCGCTCTGGCCGGGTTAGATATGCTTACCGGCTATCTCGACAAAAATACCCTTATCCATACTTTCCGCACCTCCCATGCCCTTATTGAGGCTACAGGCAATAAGGAGACGCTACAGCTGCACGTAGACGGTGAACCGCTGCAACTCGAAGACCATCTCGAAGTAGATTGCCACCATCTGGGTCTCAATGTGCTCGCTCCCGAAACCAATGAGGATTTCAAACCAATCATCACTCCGCTAAGGTCAGCCGTGCAGGATCTTATCCAGACCGTAGGAGGCAATATCACCGGAAAATTCTGAACTGTTGGAAGAGAAGCAAGCGGAATACAGGGCATCGCTGAAATCGATGGATACTGAAGAGACCTTCGACCTTCTCTTCTACCGCCCCATCGGCTACCAGTGGGCACGCCTCGGCCGCAGGCTGGGCGTGACTCCCAATGCGATAACCTGGGCTGCCATATTCCTTGGAATCGGAGCCGGAATTCTGTTTTATTTCAACAACTTCTGGATTAATCTCGCAGGCGCGCTCCTGCTCGTATGGGCCAATAGCTTCGACAGCGCCGACGGGCAGCTTGCCCGCATCACCGGGCAGTATTCCCGCATAGGGCGCATTCTCGACGGCATCTGCGGCGATATCTGGTTCATAGCAATCTATGCCGCCATCTGCCTCCGGGAAGACCATACAAGCGGATTCTTCATGGCCCACCCCCTGCTGATCTGGATAATCGCCGCTGTAACAGGCTTTTTCCATGGCCTTCAGGCTGCCACGGCTGACTATTACCGACAGTTTCACCTCTACTTTCTGAAAGGGGCTGAAGGAAGCGAACTCGATTCCTCAGCGGCTAATAAAGCGAGATTTAACTCACTTAGCTGGCGGAAAAATTTCTGGAATAAACTGGTTCTGCTCTTCTATACCGGCTACACTCAGGGCCAGGAGAAGCGCTCCCCCGCCATGCAGAGCCTCCGCGCCGAGCTCAGGAAGCGCTTCGGCGATAAAATTCCCGCCGATTTCCGCGAAGCGTTCCGCAACCGGAGCAAACCCCTTATGAAATATTGCAATATCCTGAGTTTCAACACCCGTGCATTCGCTCTCCTGATAGCGATCCTGGTGTTTGGAATGCCCTGGCTCTATTTTGCATTTGAACTCACAGCCCTCAATATGGTTTTGATTTATATAGTGATGCGCCATGAGCGCATCTGCCGAACCTTTACAAAACAGCTTGAAAATGGGAACTATTGATTTCAGCAAAATCAAGGGTGTGATCCTCGACTACGGAGGCACCCTCGATACCGACGGCACTCATTGGAGCCACATCATCGAGTCAGCCTATAAGCAGGCCGGAGTAGCGGTCACCGACGAGAATTTCCTCGACGCCTACGTAAACGGTGAGCGCGAACTTGCCAGAACCCTGCATATTCTTCCTCAGCATGATTTCGCCGATATGCTTCTGATTAAGGTGAAGATAGAGTTGCAGTATCTTGCCGAGCACGGACTCTTCGCCCCGGCTGATATCGACTCCAAGGCTCAGGAAATTGCTAAGATCTGCCATGAGGCGGCTGAGCAGCAGACCGCTAAAGCAGCCGTAGTGCTTAAGGCGCTGGCGGCGCGATGGCCCCTGGTGCTCGTATCCAATTTCTACGGCAATCTCGAAACTGTGCTCTCGGAATTCGGTATCAAGCAGTATTTCAAGGCCATAGTTGAAAGCGCTAAGGTCGGAGTGCGCAAACCTGACTCCAAGATATTCCAGCTCGGTCTCGATGCCCTCGGTACTGCTCCGGAGGAGACACTCGTGATCGGCGATGACTACAAGAAAGATATCCTCCCGGCAAAGAATCTCGGCTGCCAGACTCTCTGGCTGAAGGGCAAAGGCTGGAGCGCCGACGAAGAAGCGCAGCTCCACCCCGACACCATCAGCCACCTCGACGAGGTGCTGGCATTCCTGGCCGGAGCCTGAACCTCAACCTGATTTTCCCTAACCCGAACCCCCTAACACCATGAAAAGATTTATTTGTGGCGCCATGCTCCTTGCGGCAGCCGGGCTTGCGGCTTATCCGCAGGCAAATCTCATCGCGCCTACGCCTCACCAGATCTCCGCTGAAGGCAAGACCTTCGACGCTCCGGAGAGCTTCCGCCTGGAGATTCCAGCATCGCTCCAGAACTCAATAGCAGTAAAGGCACTTGAGCGCGACTCCCTGAAATTCAGCAAGGAAGCTCCTGTAAGACTCGTGATGGGCCTGAAGGGAGATAAAAATGTGAAGAAACTTGCGGGCATGATTCCCGGCTCCGAAGGCTACTGCCTGAGCATCACCCCACGCGAGGTTACGATAGCCGGCGCCGATGAACAGGGTCTCTATTATGGCGTGCAGTCGCTGCTCGCCATGATGGCCGACGGCCTTCTGGAGGAATGCACCATAGCCGACAGTCCCGACGTGCCCTTCCGCGGCGTGGTGGAAGGCTTCTACGGCACCCCCTGGAGCCATTCCGAACGCCTCTCCATGCTTGAGTTTCTGGGGCGGCACAAGATGAACAGCTATTTCTATGGCCCGAAAGACGATCCGTTCCACCGTGACCGATGGCGCGAACCCTATCCGGAGAAGGAGGGTAAGGAGATAAGCGAGCTGGCGAAGGCGGCCAACGACCGGGCAGTAAATTTCTACTGGGCCATACACCCCGGGGCTGACATCGTATGGGACGGTACGGAGCGCCGGGAAATCGTCGATAAGTTCCGCCACATGTATGACCTTGGTGTACGCGCCTTCGCAGTATTCTTCGACGACATTTCAGGGGAAGGTACCAAAGCCACCCGCCAGGCTGAGCTTCTCAACTATATCGACAGTGCCTTCATCGCGGCCAATCCCGATGTAGCTCCTCTGGTAATGTGTCCGACCGTATATAACGAAGCTTTCCAGAAGAGCTATGAATCCGACTATCTCGACGGGCTCAGGGAAAACCTGAATCCGGGGGTGCAGGTGATGTGGACCGGACGCAACGTAATGGCCGACATCGACGCTCCCACGCTCGACTGGGTAAATCCGAAAATAGGGCGCAAGGCCTTCATCTGGTGGAATTTCCCCGTAAGTGACTATGTGAAGGACAAGGTACTCCTCGGTCCCGCCTACGGCAATACGCCCGATATAGCCGACAAGCTGGCCGGTTTCGTGAGCAATCCGATGCAATATCCTGAGGCTTCGAAAATTGCGGTCTATGGCGTGGGCGATTATCTCTGGAACATGAAAGCCTACGAACCGGTGCGCGCCTGGAACGAGGCTATCGAACTGCTTATTCCCGGAGCTGCCGAAGAGATGAAGCTATTTGCTTCCTTCAACCAGAATCCATTCCCCAACTGGCAGGGTTTCAGCCGAATGGAGAATGAGGAGCTGAAACCGGTGGCTGAAAAGGCGCTGGCCGGTGATCAGAAAGCCATTATGAGCATCGCGGAATCGTGCGGCAAGCTGAAGGCTGCGGCCCTGCAGCTTCTCGCTGACAGTACAAATCTGGCTCTCGTCGATGAGCTTCGCCCGTGGCTTGAACAGGCTATCAACATAGGCGATTTCGGAATCACTGCTTGCACACTCGCCTCCACCTCGCCGCAGATGCTTCAGGCGGCAGGAAAGCAATATACCGACCAGATGATAAAATATGGCGATGCGCAGCGACTGCACATTGACAGCTACGACAAGCACGCCCCGCTCCATGATTTCCAGACGGGAGTGAAGCTGGGCACAACCGTGCTCCTCCCTACCCTCGATTCGCTATATCAAAACGCTAAAGCGCGCCTGAAGTAGGAAAAAAGCCGGTGTCCCGGCTGAAGAAAGGAGGCTTGACAGCCTTGACAGAGATTTCCATTTTATCATCTGATATACAGAGCGATAACCTCTTTCGAGTGTCAAGTCTCCTTTCTCGGCGCTTCCGGCTCTTAGGATAGTGCGATCCATCTCGCCTTGACACGAAATAATGTCCATCTAACTAATCTACAGCATTTTAAGACAATTACCGTGTCAAGGCTGTCAAGGGGCCTGCACCTTCCGCGCCACATTTGCTAAAACGAAATATTAATAGTAAATTTGCGGATAGATGGACAACTATTTCTTCCTGACCTCAGCGGACGCCACACCCGCAGCTGCGGCTCTCCACTGGCGGAAAGAAGAAACAGATCGACCCAAATTTTAGAACTTAAAGAAATTCGATTATGTTGATCAGGAGTAAAGCGCCCTTGCGTCTTGGATTAGCCGGAGGCGGTAGCGATCTCCCCTCATATAGTGATCTTTACGGTGGTCTTGTGCTCAATGCCACCATTAGTCTCTATGCCTATTGTTTTATCGAGGAGATAGATAGTGATGAAATCATCATCAACTCTTACGATACAAAGTGCTTCAAATCATATCCGCTTACAAAGCAGCTCGCTATCGATGGTGACGCATCGCTCATAAAGGGCGTTTACAACCGCATCGTGCGCGACTATGGAATCGAGACCCCAGGATTCCGGATCACCACCTACAACGACGCGCCGATCGGTTCCGGTCTGGGCACTTCCTCGTCGATGGTAGTAAGCATTCTGAAAGCCTTCATAGAATGGCAGTCGCTGCCCCTCGGCGACTACGAGACCTCCCGCCTCGCCGTAGAGATTGAGCGCAAGGACCTCGCTCTCGAGGGCGGCCAGCAGGACCAGTATGCCGCGGCATTCGGCGGATTCAACTACATGGAGTTTCACAAAGACAACATGGTGATAGTGAATCCCTTGAAAATCAAGCGCTGGATAATCGATGAACTGGAAGCCTCGATGGTGCTCTATTTTACCGGTGCCTCCAGAGCGGGAGCAAAGATCATTAAGGAGCAGAAAGAAAATACCCTTAAGGGAAATAAGGAAGCAGTCGATGCCATGCATAAGATCAAGCAGTCGGCAATCAATATGAAATATGCTCTCCTTAAGGGCGATATGCACGCCTTCGCGCACATTCTCGGTCAGGGCTGGAAAAACAAGAAGAAGATGGCGAGCGCAATCACCAATCCGGTGATTCAGGAAGCCTTCGATGTAGCCACCCAGGCAGGAGCCATCTCGGGAAAAGTGAGCGGCGCGGGAGGCGGAGGTTTCATCATGTTTATGATGGACCCTAAAGATAAAAAGACAGTCAGCGAGGCACTTGGCAAGCTCAACGGATTCGTGTTGCCGTTTCAGTTTACCGAGGGAGGTGCCCACGGCTGGAAAATCTACGATACAGATAAAGTCTGACTTTGATGGATAGAACCATAACGGGTGATATAAAATCGCATATCTCCGATAGTATAGCAGCCAAAGAAGCGATTCTGGCCGACGATGAGCTCTGCCGCCTAATCGGCGAAGCAGCCCAGAAATGCATCGAGGCCTACCGGAACGGCCGAAAGACGATGTTTGCCGGCAATGGCGGCAGCGCGGCCGATGCCCAGCATCTGGCCGGTGAGTTCGTGAGCAAGTTCTATTTCGACCGGCCCGGACTCCCCTCTCTGGCTCTTACCACCGATACCTCTATAATCACCGCCATAGGTAATGATTATGGCTACGACAGGCTGTTTGCCCGGCAGGTGCAGGCGCAGGGAGCGGCAGGCGATGTGCTTATAGGTATCTCCACCTCCGGCAATTCGGCCAATCTTGTGGCGGCGCTGCCGGTATGCCGCGAGAAAGAGGTGTTCACAATAGCTCTTACGGGAGGCAAACCCTGCAAGATGGACGAATGGGATCTTGTTATAAAGGTGCCCAGCACGTCAACCCCCAGAATCCAGGAATGCCACATAATGATCGGACACATCATCTGCGGCATAGTGGAGAATGAGATTTTCGGCGAAGGTTATTCTGACTGAGGGTTAAGGTTATGAAAACGGTGATAATGGCCGGCGGCCGGGGCACGAGGATAGCCTCAATGTTTTCGGATATTCCGAAGCCGATGATTCAGATTGAGGGGAAACCCGTGCTCGAGCATGAGCTGGAGAATCTGAGGGATCAGGGCTTCCGTGACATTATCATAACCGTATCTCACCTTGGGAGCGTGATTACCGATTATTTCGGCGACGGCTCCGGAATCTCTCCCGCCACGGGAAAACCCTTCGGCGTAAACATCGAATACTTCAACGAAGAGGTGCCGCTCGGAAACGCCGGCGCTCTGCTGAAGCTTAAGGAGAAGCTGACAGAAGATTTTCTGCTGCTCAATGCTGATGCGATGTTCGATGTGGATTTCAGCCGGTTCCTGAATTATCACAAAAGTCATGGCGGCCAGGCTACCATTCTTACCCACCCGAACAGTCACCCTTACGACAGCGGACTCATAATCGCCGACAGCGGGAACCGCGTGCTCTCATGGCTCGCCAAGGAGGATCCGCGCCCGCGGTATTACGACAACAGAGTCAACGCCGGAGTCCATGTGATAAGCCCCCGTCTGCTCGAAGACTGCGGCATTGATCCCGACGAAGTAGGAAAGACCTCGCCCGAAGGCAAGATCCGTAAAGTAGATCTCGACCGTGACCTGCTAAAGCCACTCGCGGGCACGGGACCCCTGTATTGCTACGATAGTCCTGAATATGTGAAGGATATGGGTACACCCGACCGGTTTGAATCGGTGATGAAGGATTTCACCTCCGGCCTTGTGAAAGCCCGTAATCTATCTCACAAGCAGAAAGCCATCTTCCTCGACCGCGACGGAACAATAAACCGATATGTCGGTTTCCTCCGGAATATCAATGAGTTCGAGCTTCTGCCTGGAGCGGCGGAAGCCATAAAACTTATAAATGAGTCAGGCTATCTCGCTATTGTGGTGACGAACCAGCCGGTGATAGCCCGCGGCGAAGTGACGGTAGAGGAGCTCAACGAGATTCATAGAAAGATGGCTACCGAGCTGGGACACGCCGGCGCCTTCACCGATGCCCTCTATTACTGCCCTCATCACCCCGACAAAGGTTTTGAAGGCGAGATTCCGGAGCTTAAGTTTGAATGCGAATGCCGTAAGCCCCGCCCGGGAATGCTGCTCAAGGCGGCTGAGGATTTTAATATCGACCTTTCCGAATCATACATGATCGGTGACAGCAAAGCCGATGTAGATGCCGGAATCAATGCCGGCTGCAAATCAATCCTGATAGAGCGCAATAGTCCCTACGCCCTTCTCGAGGCCGTGAAAGCGATAACCGGATCCGGCTCAAAGAGCTGAAATAATGAGGTATAGCCGATGCTAACGGCTGTCTGTTAGATTTTTTGATTCAGCGAGCGGCGCATCCGGCCGCGTATGCCGTAAGTAATTTCTGCAATTAAGCCTTTGATTCCAAATATAATGATTAACTTTGTAGTGGTTTATAACATCATTACCGGAAAAGCTGAGCTTTCCGGGAGACGATTTTTCATAAAACGACTATAAATAGTTATCAATTATGGGAAATGAAAATGCGGAACGCATTCAGACCTCGCTTCTCATCAGCCTTGATAAGAAGACGATAAAATGGATTGCGGAGCATACTCCTGATTGGGTCACATCGGATATGTGTTCCTACTTCGGACTGGTTTCCGCTATTTTATATGCCGCCTTCTGCTGGCTCGCAAATATCAATGTGCATTTCTTCTGGGCCTCATCAGCCTGCCTCTTCCTGAACTGGGTGGGCGATGGCCTCGACGGCACTCTGGCCCGAATGAGGCAGACCCAGCGGCCTAAATACGGCTTTTTCATTGACCATACACTCGACGCACTGACCACCAGCCTATTCTGTCTTGGTCTCGGTCTCTCCCCGCTGATGCAGCTCAGCATCTCGCTTTTCATAATGGGCGGATACCTCTGCATGTCGATCTATACTTATATCTCGACTATCGTGCTCGGGCAATTCAGGCTCACCTACGGCAAACTTGGCCCGACAGAGATGAGGGTGATTATAATTTTAGTCTGCATTCTCTACATCTATCTGCCCCTCAACGATATTCATCTGAAAATCGCCAATGCCGAATTTACCATATATGATTGCATCGGCGCAGCAGTAGCAGCTGGACTCTATCTGACCTACATAATCTCTATGGCAAAAGATCTTAAGGATCTTTCCAGAATAGACCCCCCAAAACCTTTCCATAAGCATTAAATGGGCAGCCCGCAGAAAGCTCAGACTACGAATGTTAAGTCGCGCCTCGCTCAAGCTAAAGAAACGGTTCTGCACAACGACGGTTTCTTCTTCACGCTTCTGCGATCGAGCGTTTCGTCGCAGCTCTGTGGCTGGATCGATACCCTGCTCTCCTTCATTGCATTTTCCTTCTTAGGGTTCACACCGTTTCTCTCCACGGCCTTCGGAGCCTTTATCGGAGGAATCCTCAACTGTTCGATCAATTATAAATTCACCTTCCATGCCGAAGGAATCGACTGGAGGATAGCGCTTACCAAATACCTCTTCGTATGGACGGGTTCGCTCCTTCTCAACAGCTTCGGCACCCAGATAATCTATCACCTCTTCGGCGACTGGGACTGGCTGGTAGAAACCACCGGAATTACAAAAGACGGCATCTTCCTGGCGGCACGCCTCTTTGTGGCGCTTATGGTATCACTCTGCTGGAACTTCCTGCTGCAGCGCAACTTCGTGTTTAAGGTAACCTGGATTGACCGCTATATAGCCGCGTTTCTTAAAAGCATAGGGCTCTATCCCAAAAGCAAACAATAACCGGAAATGATGCATATTGGCAAAAATAATAAAGGTGAAGAAGTCTATACCTTCGACAACTACCCCGGGATTGAGGTTCGCCCCGACGTATTGAACATGGGCGACATTATGGAAATCGTGCCTAAGCTCGAATCTTTTCCATGGCTTGTGAAGTGGGCGATGCATCTTTTCCAGCTCGACGAGGTGAACAGGATACATTCCGCCTGGTGCAAGACGCCAGGGCCTGAGTTCGTGAAGCACCTAATTGAAGATGAGTTCAAGATTCCGGTCGATGTAACCGGTATCGAGATTCTCGACCGCTTCAAGGAAGGTCCATTCATCACGGTGAGCAATCACCCCTTCGGCTCGCTCGACGGCATAGCGCTCATATATCTCATAACGCGTCTGCGCCCTGATTATAAGGTGATGGTCAATATGATCCTGAACCGTATCTCCGCCATGCGCCCGAATTTCATAGCCGTAGACCAGGCGGCCTCCACGGATCCGGAGAAGCGTAAAGTCTCGGTAGCGGGAGTGCGCGAAGCTCTTACACTGCTCAAAAATGGCTCTCCGGTAGGGTTCTTTCCCGCCGGAGCTATCGGCAAAACTGATAAAGACGGCATAATAGTAGACCGTCCGTGGCAGCCGATTGTGCTACAGATTATAAGCAAGGCGAAAGTGCCCGTGATTCCGATTTATTTCCACGGCTCCAACTCCCGCCTTTTCAGCTATCTGGGGCATCATTCGATTCCATTGCGCACCGCTTGCCTCGCCAGAGAGCTGTTTAAGAAGAAAAATAAACCTCTGCGAATATCTATCGGCGAACCGGTTAGCGTAGAGAAACAGGCCGAGTTTGGAAAAGATTATGAAGCGCTCGGTTGGTATCTCCGCATGCAGACCTACGATCTGTCGGGGCGCCATATCACAACGCTTAGCGATTAGCAGTAGTTGGGAAACTTTTAATACAGAAAGATCATGTCACTTAGCAATTCTAAGGAACTCAACGGAAAATTGGGAGTACTTGTGGTAGGTCTCGGGGCTGTCACCACTACTTTTATCACCGGAGTGCTCATGACCCGCAAAGGCCTGGCAAAACCGGTCGGCTCCATGACCCAATATGACAAAATCCGTGTAGGAAAAGGAGCAGATAAGAAGTATCTCCATTATAAAGATATAGTGCCCCTTGCGGAATTAGATGATATCGTGTTCGGAGCGTGGGACGTATATCCCGACAACGCCTACGAGTCCGCGATCAAGGCTGAAGTCCTTAAGGAGAAGGATATCAATCCCGTAAAAGAGGAGCTCGAACGCATTAAGCCGATGAAAGCCGCTTTCGACAAAAGCTATGCCAAAAGGCTCGCCGGCACCAATGTGATGGAAGGCATGACGCGTTGGGAAATGGTGGAGCAGCTCCGGAAAGATATCAGAAACTTCAAGAAAGAGACTGGAGTAGAGCGAGTTGTAGTGCTTTGGGCAGCTTCTACGGAAGTGTTCGTGCCAGTCGATATGGATATCCACGGATCGCTTGAAGCTCTCGAAAAAGCGATGAAAGCCGACGACAAGGAGCGCATTGCCCCCTCCATGTGCTACGCCTACGCCGCCCTTTCAGAAGGAGCGCCTTTCATAATGGGAGCTCCCAACACTACGATTGACATTCCTGCGATGTGGCAGCTTGCCGACAAAACTAAGATGCCCATAGCGGGCAAAGATTTCAAAACCGGCCAGACGCTTGTGAAGTCTGGATTCGCGCCAATAATCGGCACCAGATGTCTCGGTCTCTCAGGCTGGTTCTCGACCAATATACTTGGTAACCGCGATGGCCTGGTGCTCGATGAGCCCGCCAACTTCCGCACTAAAGAGGTATCAAAACTCTCTACGCTCGAAAGTATCCTCGTGCCTGAGAATCAGCCGGATCTCTACGGTCACGGCAACGATGATGATTCCCAGTATTATCATAAGGTACGCATCAACTATTACCCTCCGCGTAACGACAACAAGGAGAGCTGGGACAATATCGATATCTTCGGCTGGATGGGCTATCCTATGCAGATCAAGATCAACTTCCTCTGCCGCGATTCTATCCTTGCCGCTCCCGTATGCCTCGATCTCGTGCTTCTGACCGACCTCGCAGCGCGCGCGGGCCGCTACGGAATCCAACGCTTCCTGAGCTTCTTCCTCAAAAGCCCGATGCACGACTATTCGAAAAAAGAAGTGCCGGTAAACCATCTCTTCCAGCAATACGTGATGCTCAAAAACGCTATTCGCGAGATGGGCGGTTATGAGGCTGACGAGGAGATCGACTGAAAGAATCAATCCGGTTTCAATCTTACCATTACAAATGCGCATCGACATTCTCACCGTGATGCCGGAGGCCCTCGAATCGCCTCTCAACTGCTCGATTCTCAAAAGAGCCCAGGATAAAGGGCTTGCGCAGATATGCATACATAATCTGCGCGACTATACTACCAACAAGCACCGTAAGGTTGACGACTATCCTTTCGGAGGAGAGGCGGGAATGGTGATGCAGATTGCTCCGGTCGATGCCTGCATATCTGCCCTCAAGGCTCAGCGAGATTACGATGAAGTGATTTTCACCTCCCCAGATGGCGAGACACTTACCCAGCCGATGGCCAACTCTCTATCACTCTGCGAGAACCTGATTATTCTGTGTGGCCACTATAAAGGTGTCGACTATCGTATCCGCGAGCATCTCGTAACCCGCGAAATATCTATCGGCGACTATGTGCTTACCGGTGGCGAACTTCCTGCGGCCGTGATAGCCGATGCTATTGTGAGGCTGATCCCGGGAGCTATCGGCGATGAGCAGTCCGCTCTGTCAGATTCGTTTCAGGATAATTTGTTGGCTCCGCCGGTCTACACCCGGCCTGCCGAATATAATGGATGGAAAGTGCCCGACATTTTACTGTCGGGCCACGAAGCTAAAATTTCCCAATGGAGATATGATCAGGCGCTTGAGCGCACTAAGCGTCTGCGCCCCGACCTGATCAACGATAATCCTTGAGCATCGTCTGCAGTCTCTTGCGGGCGAAGAATATACGGCTCTTCACGGTGCCCAGCGGCAACTGCATCTCTTCTGCGATCTCGCTATACTTGTAGCCGGCCACATACATCGAGAACGGCACTCTGTATTCATCTGAGAAGCTATTGAGGGCTTCGGAAATCTCGCGGGCGGCGAAGCTGCCTTCCGGAGTCTCGAGTCCGCTTTCCTGGCTCAGATTCAGATGATAGAGATCTTCCGTCTGATCTACCACTGTAGCGCTGCGCACCTGCCTGCGGTAGTTGTTGATGAAGATGTTGCGCATGATCGTGAAGACCCAGCCCTTGAAGTTTACGTTGTCTACGTACTTCTCCTCATTATCAAGCACCTTGAGGGTTGTGTCCTGCACCAGATCCTGAGCGGCGTCGCGGTTGGTGGTGAGTTGATAAGCGAAGTTCAATAGGTTTGCCTGAAGACCTAAAAGACGCTCCTTGAATATTCTGTGATCAGCCATTGTATTATAGTTTATAGGGTGTGTTTTGTAAGTATAACAACGTGGAGACAATTTTTATCGTCGAAAGAGCAAAAAAATTTCAAATTTCTTTTCTCTACGCTCCGCAAGCCATTTGCAGTAGCCGGAAATTGCTTATATTTGCGCTCCGATGCCACACTGGATTAAACGAACCGATTTCTGGGTACGCCGACGCGCAAGCCTGCCCCTGCTGTTAGTAGGACTGCTCGCCGTGCTCCTGCTGTTTTTCAACGAAGAGACCTCCATGCGCCTCAACATGGCCTACGATCAGGAGATACGCGATCTGCGCAAGCAAATAAAGATGACCAGCGATTCGGCTGAGTACTACAGATCGAAGCGGGAGGCCATTCTTCACGGCAGAGAAGATCTCGAGGAGGTGGCACGCGAGCATTACCGTATGCAGCGACCCACAGAAGATGTCTACATAATCAGATGACAAGAATGTCAGCACCTACAGTCAATTCCGCTGAGAAAAGGCGTAAAGCCACTGAGGCTACCGCCACATTCGGCCTCATTATCGTGGCCGCAGCCCTCGTGGGCCCGTTTGCCAATCTGCTCAATACCGCTTGGGGAGCCGCCTTCAGATGGCTCTTCGCCGCTGGAGCGCTTATATATACGGTGGCCCGTGTGGTAGGAGCTACTGATCCCTCCGACAACCTTCAGCTCCGGAGGCTGAGGCGCCTCGAGTGCTGGGGCGGAGTGGCATTCATGATCGGTGCTTTCTTTTGGTTCTACAATCAGCACCGCCTCGGAACCGGAGCGGGAAATCTCGCCCTGCTGCGCGAGACCGTGCTCTTCACCCTCGTAGGAGCCCTGATACAGATTATCAGCGCCTGGCGCATCGACTCCGTAGGCCGGAAACTCGCTGCCGGAAAGGATTCCGGAAAGAAACATTAGGCTTATTGATCAACCCGATTTTGCGGCCTCCCTCATTTTCAGTATTTTTGCAGGGTAAAATATGGACTGCCTTCTGACCATCGACCAGGGAAATTCTACGGCTAAGACCGTGGTGTTTCGCGCCGACAAACCTGTCGACGTGCAGCGTTTCGACTCCCTGCGTCTCGAGGATCTCGAGAAGATAGTGGCCCGATGGCAGCCCGGAGCGATAGTCTACTGTGCTGTAGGCCACGTCGATGCGCGCCTCGTGGAATCTCTCCGCTGCTTCCGCGGCGTCTACATGATGGTGGTGACCCACGCCACTCCTCTCCCCTTCGCGGTTAACTACGCTACCCCAGCCACCCTCGGCCTCGATCGCGTCTGCGCCGCCGTAGGAGCGGCTGCACTTTACCCCGGAAAGGCTGCCCTCGTGGTCGATGCCGGCACAGCCGTCACCCTCGATGTGGTAGCGGCCGACGGAGCCTTCATGGGAGGCAATATCGCCCCTGGACTCAGAATGAGGCTCAAGGCTCTCCACGATTTTACCGAAGCGCTTCCGGAAGTGGAGCCCGAAGGACCCCTGCCCCCTTTCGGCACCGATACCGACTCCGCCATTCGCGCCG
Source organism: uncultured Muribaculaceae bacterium (assembly GCA_947632485.1). Classification (GTDB taxonomy): domain Bacteria; phylum Bacteroidota; class Bacteroidia; order Bacteroidales; family Muribaculaceae; genus Lepagella. The sequence continues at coordinate 5,347 of CANRPJ010000013.1, read as the reverse complement.
GAGTGGTTGGAGGCCTGCTTGCCGAGATAAAGCATAGCGCTGCTGAAGCAAAGAGGCTCTATGGCGCCGACCTGATTCTGCTCACCGGAGGCGACGCCCCGATGCTCGCAAAATACCTCAATACTGATACCCATACCGTCGAGGTGGCTGAAACCCTCACCGCCGAAGGCCTGAAAAGAATTTTTCAATACAATGAAGATACTGACTAAAACCGCCCTGCTTCTGGCAGTAATCGTGCCCGCAATAGCGGCATCGGCCCAGAACACCACTTCGCCCTACTCCATGTATGGCTATGGAATCATCAACGACCGTGCCACATCTACCCAGAGGCAGATGGGAGGCATCGGCTATGCCATGAACTCCGGACGACAGATCAATATCATGAACCCGGCATCCTACGCCGCCATCGATTCCCTCACTTTCCTCTGGGACATGGGAGTCGACGTATCGTTACTCTGGACTCAGGAAGGAAGCGCCAAGGAGCATTCTGTAGGAGGCGGTCTCGACTACCTCTCGATGCAGTTCCCTATCAGCAAGCATCTCGGAGCTTCGGTCGGCCTGCTACCCTACACCTCAGTAGGATACTCTTTCGGCAACAAGGTGGCCCACGGCACCCTTGAAAATCAAGGATCTGGAGGCATCAACGAAGCCTATGTAGGAATCTCCGGATCCTACTATGGAATATCATTCGGCCTCAATATCAGCTACGACTTCGGCAATATCATCAACGACATCTATTCCGCACCCACCACCTCCGGAAGATCGCTTTTCGAGCATGTGATGCGCGTGCGCGACTGGAATATCACTCTCGGCGCCCAATACTCTAAGCGCTGGAACCGATTCAATAAAGCCACGATCGGAGTCACCTTCAACCCGAAGAAAACCCTCCACGGATCAAGCATGGCTACCGTGCAGGACCTCGTCTACGACTCCCGCCCTGACACCGTGGGAAACCTCAGCCTCGCCGGCAACTATTATCAGCCCAACACTATTGGCGTAGGTTTCAACTTCACCCGCGAGCGCACATCGCGCATCATGGCGGAGGTCGACTTCACATATCAGGACTGGGCTAAGGCCAAGTTCTCACCCATGTATGACAAAGACGGCCGACTGCTTTTCGAAGGCATGAACTTCAACAACCGGTATAAGATTGCCGCCGGAGGTGAATACGTGCCCCGCGTGCGAGGCACCTACGGACAGCGCATCGCATTCCGCTTCGGAGGCTACTACTCACGCGATTACCTCAATATCCGCTCCAATCAGGTGAAGGAATACGGGCTCTCGTGCGGCTTCGGACTCCCGACCCCGGAAGGCAAGACGCAGATCAACATCGGCTTCGAGTGGAAAAAGCGCTATGCCGCACCCGTCAACCTCATTTCGGAGAACTACTTCAACGTGATGGTGGGTATCAACTTCAACGAACTCTGGTTCTGGCAGCGAAAGATCAAGTGATCCCCCTACGCGGAATGCGGCTGCTCCCTATCGCCGCCATAGTGCTTCTGGGCCTCGTGCCGGCCGCCTGCAAGAAAGAGAGGAAGGTCGATGTCGCTGCAGGCCTCGACCCCTCCCATATGCCTACGATGAAGACCGTCAACGTCTCGACATTGATTTCCGATTCCGGAGTCACGCGATATAAGATCGTAGCTCCGGTCTGGTATATCTACGACGAGGCCGATACGCCCTACTGGCATTTCCCCCAGGGGGTCTATCTGCGGAAATACGACGATAAATTCCGCGTAATCGCATCGGTAGCCGCCGACTCTGCCCGGTATTTCAAGCTCCAGAAGCTCTGGCGCCTCGATGGCAATGTGGAGCTCACAAAAGAACCGGCCGACCTCTTTCTGACCGAACAGCTCTTCTGGAACGAGCGCACGCGCACCATCTACAGCGATTCATTCATTCATGTGGAAAATGCCGCGCATATTATTGAAGGCCACGGGTTTCAGTCTGACGATAATCTCACGAGCTATACCGTAGTGCGCCCCACCGGCATCTTCCCAGCCGAGCGCTCGCGCCTGCGGGGCGACGCAGAGCCTCAGGACTCCGCCCGCCAGCCCCGTACCGCCCGCACCGCGCCTACACCCGCGCCTACACCCGAACCAACCGACTCAGCCCAGCAATGACAATAGCCACAGCTCTAATAATCACCATCATAGCAGTCATCTTCTCCGGACTTTTCTCCGGCACGGAGATCGCCTTCATGCAGTCGAGCAAAGTCCGCATGGAGATCGATGCGGCTCGCGGAGGAGCTATCGACAGGATTCTCGGCCGCTTCACCCGCCATGCCGATATGTTTATTTCTACCCTCCTTGTCGGCAACAATGTGGTGCTCGTAGTCTATGGTATAGCCTTCTCCGCCCTTATCAACCCGATTCTGGTGCGGTGGTTCAACAATGATGCCCTCGTGCTCATCACCAACACCCTCCTATCCACCACCTTCATTCTCTTCATGGGAGAGTTCCTGCCCAAGACTGCCTTCCGCATCAACTCATATTTTATGATGCGGCTGCTTGCAGTGCCTCTCTACCTTATATATCTTGTGCTCTATCCCCTTTCCCTGCTCGTGTCGGGAATCTCCTCCGGCCTCATGAAAATCTTCGGAATCGAGAAAAGCACGGCTCCCAACCGCCTGCTTACCATCGATCAGATCGACGACTATCTCCAGCACTCCTTCAAGACCGAGCCCGGAAGAGCCGAGGTGGAAAACGAAGTGAAGATTTTCCGCAACGCAATCGATTTCAAGGATACCCAGATCCGGGAGTGCATGATTCCGCGCAATGAAATCGTGTCCGTCAATATTGCTGACACCTCCAGAGAAGAGCTCCTGCGCACATTCGTCGCCACCGGGCTATCTAAAATCGTGGTGATTCGCGAAGATATCGACGACGTAGCCGGATATATCCACGTATCTGAGCTCTTCCGCCCTGACACCGACTGGACCACCCTCATCAAACCCGTGATCTTCACCCCCGAAACCATGCTCGCCAACAATATGATGCGCCGCATGCTATCGGAGAAAAAATCCATGGCCATCGTGGTCGACGAATTCGGAGGCACTGCCGGACTCGTAACCCTCGAAGACCTCGTGGAAGAGATTTTCGGAGAAATTGAAGATGAGCACGACAAAAATCGCTTCCTCGCCCGCAAGCTCCCGCAGGGAGGCTACGAATTTGCCGGCAGGGCGAAGATTGAGCGTATCAATGAGGAATTCGGACTCGGAATCCCCGAAAGCGACGACTATCACACCATAGCCGGCTATATTCTCGAAAATCTTGAGGCGCTCCCGGCCCAGGGCGATGTCTTCACCATCGATAATCTCCGGTTCGAGATTCTGCGAATGTCGGCCACAAGGATTCTGCTCGTTGGCGTCTCCGAGGAGCAGAGAAAAGAGTGAGCCCCGACCCGGTTTCCAAAATTTCTATCTCTCCTCATAAAAAATATTGCCTTATCCCCCTCTCCTCCTTTTAATAATTCTATATTTACTGTAAAAACTACCGATTTTAAGGCATTAATCCTCCAATCCTAAAAAATTTCGCCTTTACCAAAAAAAAGTTGCCTTAAGATTTGGAAACTGAGGTTTCGCGTACTACCTTTGTAACCGACAAAACAACAATAACACTAAGCGACACCGTAAACTATTTTTCAGACGTGGAAAAAAACCCATCATTCAAAGCTTCATTGCTTAAGCTGCAGCCCAATCTGATGGCATTCGCCATGAGACTTACGGCTGACCGCGATGCCGCTCACGACCTGGTGCAAGACACAACCCTCAAGGCGCTGACCAACGAAGAAAAGTTCGTTGACAACACCAACTTCAAGGGCTGGATGCTCACCATCATGCGCAACATCTTTATCAACAGCTATAGAAAAACCACAAAAACAAAAACAATTGTTGATGCTACGGAAAATCTCTACAACCTTAACATGCACGAATCCTCAGGCGCAACAACTGAAGGAACTTATGCAGTAACTGAGATTTCCGAGACGATCGCCAGGTTTCCCGAAACCTATCGAGAGCCGTTCAATCTCCATATCGCAGGATATAAATATGAGGAGATTGCAGAAAAGCTCTCTATGCCGCTTGGCACTGTGAAAAGCAGGATCTTCTTCACCCGCCAGAAGCTCAGAGAAATGCTCGGAGACTATCGATAACAGGTAATTCCACAAACCATTGGCAGCGAAATCCCGGCCTGGTTGACCAACCCTACCGGGATTTTTCTGTTCCCGGCGCCTAAACCTTAAGGGCGCCGCACGCGTTTCCACTATAAAACCTTCTTAAACCAATTTGCTATGAAAAAACTATTTGCGCTCATCGCCGCCGTCGCAATATTCGCATTGCCGGCCGTAGCTAAAGACCGTTACCACAACGATCCCTCAGTGCTGCCTCAGGCCGCCCGCACCATGCTTAAGAAATACTTCCCGAATAAAACTATCCACCATATCAAGACCGATAACAAGGTGTTGGGAGGAAAAGACTACGAAGTAATCCTAAGCGACGGCACTGAAATCGACTTCAACAAGGAAGGATCATGGACCGAGATCGATTGCGGACGCGCAGCCGTGCCCGCTGCTCTGCTCCTTCCGGCCATCAACCAATACGTTGCCACCAACTTCAAGGGAGCAAAAATTGTTCAGGTTGAAATAAACCGGAACTCCTACGAAATAGAGCTCTCCACAGGCATCGATCTAAAGTTCGACAGAGCAGGCAATTTCCTCAAGATCGACAACTAATCCCACCCATACTATCAGGCTTAATCAGGTTTAATCAGGTTTATCCCGCTTAATCCTGATAATCCCTGATGCACCCGTGCATACGGCCCAAATTTGACCAGAAAAGCAGCCAAAGAGATCGATTTTACATCTCTTTGGCTTTTATTACAATTTTTAACATTCTCCAACCCTCTATCCATTAACCCCTTACCTCTCCCCGCTCAGCCCTACCCCAAATTTTTCATCAAAATACTTGCACTGCCCTCCCCGCGGTTGTAACTTTGCACTCGCAATTCGGCGGAGCGTCCCTTCGGGGAGGCGGGCCGGAGCGCCAGAGAGGACATTGACAAGTATGCGGACATGACAAAGCAGCGCGCCTGTTGCCAATTGTGCAGCAGGCGGGTAGCAAGAGAGATACAAGGGACATTAAAAATGTTCCCGTCATTACGATTTCTTTTAATACCGAAGAAGGACCTGAGAGCAACGGGGGCCACGATTCTACGATCGGACCACCTGTCGGGACAGACAAACTGAAAAGAAGATATCTTAGAGATATAATTTGACAGCGGAGAGTTTGATCCTGGCTCAGGATGAACGCTAGCGGCAGGCTTAACACATGCAAGTCGAGGGGCAGCGG
>CANRPJ010000012.1 GCA_947632485.1 uncultured Muribaculaceae bacterium | reverse complement strand
GGTATTGTAACGGCGCTTAAGGTAGGTAAGGCTACCATTACGGCAAAGACTGCCAATGGTAAGGAGGCTACTTGCGTGATTACCGTTGTCGCCAAGGTAATTGATGCTGATGGCATCTCGCTTGATGTGATGGGGAAGACGATCAAGGAGGAGGAGACACTGCAGCTTACGGCTACTGTTACTCCTGCTGATGCTACTGATCAGACAGTTACATGGAGCTCGAGCGACGAGACAGTTGCTACGGTGGATCAGAACGGTCTGGTAACGGCTCTGACGGCCGGTACGGCTACGATTACCGCTGAGACTGCTAATGGTCTGAAAGCTACCTGCGTGGTGACTGTAGAGACGAAGACGGGTGTTGATGGCGTTGAGGCTGACGCTCAGATCAGCGCCGTGGCTCGTGAAGGCGTAATCATCGTGACTGCGCCTGAGGGCATGGAGGTCGAGGTTTACTCGATGACCGGTATGCGGGTGGCCAAGACTCGCGAGCACCTAGTAGAGGGTCTCTCGCGCGGCGTCTACATCGTAAGCGTAGGCGGCAAGGCCTTCAAGGTGATAGTATAAGCTGCGAGGCTTATGAATTGAATCGGGCCGCTGTCCTTCTCCGGGGCAGCGGCCTTTTTCGCGTATATGAAGCGATTCAAGGCTTATAATGTTAAAAGCTACCCTGATAAGAAACCATTCGGGGGGCGGGTCAGTTATATCTATAAATGAGAGGAGAAAGAGGAATTGCACAATAGATGGAGCTGCAATCCGTTTCCACTTTTAGACTATATGATTATGAGCCCTATTGGTGATACCTACAGATTGAGCGCACGGCGCAGGTGGCGGAGAGTTCTGCTTCTTGCGGCTCTCGTGGTTGCGGGGTGTGCCGCGGTGCAGGCTCAGAATCAGCCGGAGCTCAGGTTCCGGCAGGGCAAGTGGGTGCTTGATACTCTTTTCTGCTCTAATTCAGCCCGTTTGGATTCGATTATCAGGCCGTTGCAGCTTCTTGTGGCTAATCCTGACCGCTACCGGATTGATAGCGTAAGGATTATCGGTGCCGCCTCTCCGGAAGGCCCTGCTGAGCTTAACCACAGGCTGTCGAGGCATCGCGCCGAGGTGTTGGCGCAGCGCGTAAGCCGTAGCGTAAGCCTTCCCGACTCGCTGGTGAGTCTTGAGGGTGTCGGGCGTGACTGGAGCGGGCTGCTCTCGCTGGCAGAGCGCGATGAGGCGATACCGGCACGCGGTGCCCTGCTGCCAGCACTCCGCGGTATAATAGCAAGCAATTCAGGAGATTCGCCGGAGGCTCTGAAGGAGATTCAGGGCATAGCAGCCGGCGCACCCTACGCATATATCTATTCGCATCTCTTCCCGCAACTGCGCGAGGCGAGAATGCAGATAGCCTATACAGCTCTGTTGCCGCAGATCGGCACCGCGGTTCTGAGCCTTTCGGCCCCGCAGCCCTACGCCGCGCCCGCCTAACGGATCGAGACTGCTTTCATAGCGGCCCCGGATAGCCGGAAGTCTTTCTATATGGCGCTGAAAACCAATATGCTCTATGATGCCCTGGCTGTGCCCAACATCGGCGCGGAGTTCTACGTGGGTCGCAACTGGTCGGTTGTGGGCAACTGGATGTATGCCTGGTGGAGCAAAGATTCCGCTCATCGCTACTGGCGCATCTACGGCGGCGATATAGCCGTGCGCCGCTGGTTCGGTAAGGCCGCCGGCGAGAAGCCTCTCACAGGTCATCATCTGGGTCTTTACGGCGGAGTGGTGACTTATGACTTCGAGTTCGGAGGCACGGGCTATATGGGCGGCATACCGGGCGGCACACTCTGGGATCGCTGCCAGTATGTGGCCGGCATCGAATATGGCTACTCCCTCCCCATCGCCAGGCGCCTGAATATCGACTTCACGATAGGCCTGGGCTACAGGCAGGGAAAGCGAGTGAAATATGAGGCCGGCCAGAAATGGTATGTCTGGAAATCGACCGTAATGGAGCGTTGGATAGGCCCTACGAAGGCGGAGGTATCTCTGGTATGGCTTATCGGAAGGGGCAATGAGAATGCCCGGAAAGGAGGCTCGCTATGATGAAACGCTTTGCCTTGGCAGCTGTGGCCGCGCTTATGCTTTCAGGCTGCCACCATAAGAATCTGGAGCCGTTTGAGCCTACAGGCGATCTGGAGGTGGTGTTCGACTGGCGGGAGGCTCCTGATGCCAATCCTGCTTCTATGGCCTTCACGATGTATCCGGAAAGCGGAGAAGATCCTGTGGCATTCATGTTTGAGAACCGCACGGGCGGCAGTATCCGCGCGGAGGGCGGCTCCTACAGGGCGCTCTGCCTCAACAGCGATATCTCTGACTGGGCGCGCCTGCGCAACCGCGAGGCGATCGAGACCTTCGAGGTGTTGACCCCCGACGCCGAGCAGCTCGAGGCGCAGAACCTGGACTCCGGAGCGCTGCCGAAAGCCAGGGGCGCGGAGAGCGAGCGCATAGCCTCTACGCCGGGAATGCTCTGGGGAAGCACGAAGGAAGGAATCACGGTCGATCCTCTTGGCGGCCATCAGGTTATAACGATGTATCCTGAAGAGAGGGTTTGTCATTATACGGTCGACGTGATCGATGTGGAAAACGCCTCTTCGGTGCGCGGTGCGGCTCTTGACGCTACCCTGTCGGGAATGGCCGAGGGCTATCTGCACGGGCTTGGAAAGCCTACTGACACGCCTGTCACGATGAGTTTCATGCTGACTCTTGCCGACAATGACAAGGACCTTCATGGAGAGTTTCTTACCTTCGGGGAGTGTCCCGTCACAAAGGCAGACCATATCCTCTCGATCTATGCCGCTCTGAGCGACGGCTCGAAAACTCATTTCACGGCCGACGTTACCACGCAGGTGAGCGGGGCGGAAGATCCGACCCACGTACACATTATCGTGCGCGGGCTCAAGCTGCCCAAGGTGCAGCAGGGAGGTTTCAGCCCCAACGTGAAAGACTGGGAGCATGTGGAGATTGATCTCGACATGGGAGCCGGCAAATAATCCCGGCAAATAATCAATGAGAAAAAAGAAACTAATAATAACTGCTACTATGAAATTGAATGTTTTTAAGTTAATGCTCCCTATGGCTGCCGTAGCGATGCTCGCGTCGTGCACATCGGAGGAGCAGGCGGAGGTGCCCGAAGGCCGGGCAATAGATTTCCGCCCGGCGATGGCTACCCGCTCCCTCGCCTTCGACAATAGTAACCTGAAGGAGATCCGCGTTACGGCTCTGCTCGGATCCGGCGTATATTTCGATCAGGAAAGCTATGCCGAGCGCCCGGGCTCCACAGTGTTCAGCAGCCAGAACGATTATTTCTGGCCTGCGCTCGATGCCCTTGAGTTCTGGGCTTATGCGCCGGCCGACCTCAACGGCAAGAATGGCGTCAGCGTAGTGCTCGGCAGCGATCCCAGCAAGCGCATCGAAAATTTCGTGCCCGCTTCCGACATAGCTTCGCATCAGGATCTGATCGTGGCTCATGCAGAGGGCACCCGCGATGAATACGAGACCACCGGCATGCCGCTTGATTTCGAGCATAAGCTTGCCCAGATCGAGGTGCTCGCCAAAAGCGACAATGAGATCTATGATTTCGAGATTGCCGGAGTGCGCGTAGGTAGCGTGGCCGGCGAGGGCACCTATTATTTCGGGGCCGACGGCACCGACAAATGGACGCTCGCAACCGGAGCAGCCCCTCACACCTATGAGACCGACTACACCGAGACGGTGACGCTGACCTCGGAGCCGCAGTCAGTGATGGGCGATGGCGGCAACGCTATGGTAATACCGCAGCAGCTCACGGCCTGGGACGTAGACGGCGATAAGAGCAACACCAAGGGCGGCGCATATCTCTCGGTGAAGCTGACCGTGACCAAGAAAGACAACGGACTGCAGCTCTTCCCCTCTGAGAATTCCACTTCCGCCTGGGCAGCAATTCCTATCGATACGCCGCTTGAAGCTGGCAAGAAATATATCTACACGCTCGACTTCACCCACGGCGGCGGCCATATCGATCCTAACGATCCCGATCCGGGAGAACCGGTGCTCGGAGGTCCGATTAAGTTTAACGTAAATGTAAAGGATTGGGTGGAATCTTCGATCGATGAAGATATGACCACCTCCAAATGAATCTATGAGAGGCGGCTCCGGCCGCCTCTCGCCGACAGCCTATGAAATCCACAGTCTCCACTCTGCTCACTGCCGCGCTCCCGGTTCTTGCCTTTCTGAGTGCGTGCACCGAATCGTCGCCTTTCGATAGCGATGTCTCCCCGCATGCCGGAATTTATTTCTCGGTCAATACGGCGGCAACGCGCGCCGCCGCCACGCCGGCGGCAGGAGCTACCGTGGCGCTGCATTCCGCAGCCGGAGATACCCTCTATATGAGTTCTTCGGTGTCCGTAGGAATTGATGCGGGCAGTCGCGGAAGCGGGGCTACGCGTGGAGCTATGGTAGGCAGCAGCGCTGACCTCGGCTCTTTCGGAGTGTATGCCTTTATTGGGCAGAAAGCGGAGGCCTATATGGAGAATGTGGAGGTTGTCAGGCAGGCAGATTATTGGGCTCCGGAGGCGGAGTATCTCTGGCCCGGCAAGGATCCGCTCCATTTCAATGCCTATGCGCCGTTCGCGTCGGCTGTGGCTTCGGAAGGCATCACGGCTCTGCCCTCGCTCTCCGGCGAGGGTGAGCTCTCGCTCGCCTATACGGTGCCTGCCGCCGTGGCCGATCAGCAGGATCTGCTCTGGGCCGATCCGGTCGATGCTTCCGCATCGCCCTGTAATCTCGACTTCAACCATGCGCTTACGGCCGTGAGATTCGTCACCGGTGCCGAGATGTCTCCCTGCACAGTTAGTGAAATCCGCATAGAGGGGGTAAAAAGCAGTGGAGTGCTCAATCTGGAGAGCGGCCAGTGGAAATCAGTGGAGGGAGATGCCTCCTACTCGGTGAGTCCGGATAAGGCGCTTGTAGCGGCTGAAGGAAGCCAGTATGCCGCTCCGGGCGAGAGCCTTACTGATGCAGACCAGACTTTCCTCCTTATGCCGCAGATGCTTGAAGAGAATGCGGCAGTAAGCGTGACTATTGTCGACGGCGATGGTAAAACTACCACTTTCACCGCCTCCATAGCCGGGCAGCAATGGAAAGCGGGCACCACGGTGACCTATCGCCTCTCTGTAAATCCCTCGAAACCGTCGCTTTATCTACAGATTGTAGATAGCGAGGGTAATGTGGTGGAGTCGATTTCGTCGCGTTATTCCGGTGGGCAGCACAGCTTTACGGTTAGGAGCGTATATGACCCCGGCGATGGCTCAGATCCTCAGCCCATAGATTGGGAAGCCGCGTTTCTCGATGCTTCCGGTAATCCCGTGGAGACCACTCCGGAATGGATCATAAGCTTTCCCTTCTCCGGTAGCGGAACCACGGAATGCACTATGACAACAGATCTTCCCGATCCTATTTTCGAGGCCATGAACGAGCATACCGCGCGCCTGCGCCAGGCTGCCGATATCAACGTCTCCACCGGTCACGACCTCTATAATCTTGCTTCGGCAACCGGAGCCGCAGCGGTAGAAAATACCGCCAACTGCTATATGGTAGGGGCGCCAGGCACGTATAGCATACCACTCGTATATGGCAATGCCGTGAAAGATGGGGCTACAAATTCAGGCGCCTACACATCGACGATGCATTCTTCTACGGCGCTTAAGACCTTCATAAATCATCTCGGCAACGAAATTACTGACCCCTACATCTACAATAACGCGGGGTGCACACCCGCCTCGGCATCGCTCATCTGGGAGGGGCGTCTGAAACTGGTTTGCAACGTGCGATTGTCTGACGACGGCAAGAGCCTCCTGTTTGATGTGCCCGCAGCATCAATCCGGCAAGGCACAGCGTTGGTGGGCGTGTCAGATAAAGATGGGAATGTGCTGTGGAGCTGGCATATATGGGTTACCGATCTAAATCTCGATGACCTCTGGGTCAATGTGCCGAAATCCACAGGATCCGGCAGCTACCCATTGCTTGCCGTAAATGTTGGCTATCTCTATGGCGGCGATGTGACCCGCTTCGATCCAGTGACAGTGACTGCACGCTTCACCCAGAAAAATGTGCCTGCCGGGCTCGAGCCGCTCACGGCCGATTTCGCCGTGATGCAGGAAAGCGCGGTCGTAACCACTCCCGATTGCCACACCTTCTATCAATGGGGACGTAAGGATCCGCTGATTTCGAGCATAACTTGGTATTACGACGCCGCCCACAATATCCTGCCTACGGCTTCGCTCCCTACGCTCGACTTCACCACCGACTATAAAGCTAAGATAGCTACGTCGATTTCTCACCCCGACCGAGTGATGACAGCATCGGAAGAGGAACTGCCCAAACTGGTGCCAGCCTATACCAACCTCTGGAATATCGATAACGCCAGCGACGGCCAGGCGCGCGAAGTGAAGTGTATCTACGACCCGTGTCCCGTAGGAAGCAAAGTGCCTGTAGGACAGGTGATGCAGACGCTCCACAACATGACTACCACCTACGATGCTTCGTCTCAGAGTGCCGTATTCACCCTCGCCAACGGAGAGACGCTTAGTTTCCCCCTCCTGGGCTACCGCACGATAGGCGGCGTATTCATCAACGCTTCCATCACAGAGCCTATCACCGGCGTATGGGAAGGCCACGCCAGCACTAAGAAAGGAATGTCGTCATACCTCACGCTGACCCCCACCAAAGTAGTGCTCGACTCCCAGTGGATCACCGCCGGCTTCGGAGTCCGCCCCATCCGCGATGATTAACACCACACAAAATTCTTAACACTCGAAGATAAGCATTAAGTCATAGAGTGGGGTCATTTTGCTGGGGGCAGCAAAAGGGTGGGGTTAGTTGCCGTCGGTCAGGGAGTAGGGTTTGTCGGAGGCTGAGAGACCGCGGTTTTTGGTCGGTCTGGAGGCCATCTCAAACTCCAGAGTGCCGCCTTTCATGAGGTCGCCGTGAGTCAGATAGAGCTTACTGTAAGGCTGTCCGTTGAGCTTCACTGATTTCACGTAGCGGTTCTTGTCGCTCACTCCCGGGGCTTTCACTTCAAGCGTATTGCCGTTCGGCAGGTTCACTTTCGCGTAGGGCAGATGGGGCGCGCCGATCACGTATTGATCCGTGCCGGGACATACCGGATAGAAGCCGAGCGTCGAAAATACATACCAGGCCGACATCTGGCCGCAGTCATCGTTGCCGCCGAGGCCGCGTATCTCCGGGTGATACATCTTGTTCATTATCTCGCGGAGCCAATACTGAGTCTTGTAAGGCTCGTTAGTCCAGGCGTAGAGGTAGGGTATGTGGTGGCTCGGTTCGTTGCCGTGTACGTACCCGCCAATCAGGCACTCTGCCGTAATGTCCTCATTGTCTTTATAGTATTTCTCCGGCAGATCCATCGCGAAGAGGCGGTCGAGTTTATCGCGGAAGTCTTTTTCGCCTCCCATTGCCGTCATCACGCCTTTCACGTCGTGGGGCACATGGAAGGAGAAGTTCCAGCTATTGCCCTCTATGAATCCCTCTCCGTGGGTCTGAAGCGGGTCGAAATCAGGCCTGAACGTGCCGTCCTTACGCACCGGGCGCGCGAAGCCGATCTCCGGGTCGTAGAGATTGCGGTAGTTGAGCGCACGTTTACGATAAGTCTCTGCTACGTCGGTCAGTCCGGCGTCGAGCGCTGCCTTATATATTGCCCAGTCGTCGTAGGCATATTCGAGGGTGGTCGAGGCTGCTGTGCCGCTCTTTTCGATGGGCACATAGCCCAGCTCCATGTATTCGCCCACGCCGTCCATGTAGGGCACCGTCGAGGTCTTCGTCATTGCCTTAAGGGCCTCTTTCGCATCGAGATCTGCTCCTTTCGCCAGGGCATCGGAGAGTACGGACACCGAGTGGTAGCCGCTCATGCACCAGTTGTCGTTGGCCATGTGGCTCCATACGGGCAGCAGGCCGTGCACACTCTGCTGCTGATGGCGGATCATCGACTGAGCCATGTCGCGGGCGCGGTCGGGCTTAAGCAGCATCAGCAGGGGATGCTCGGCGCGGTAAGTATCCCAAAGTGAGAACACCGTATAGTTCGTGAAGCCGTCGGCCTTATGGATATTATGGTCAAGGCCGCGATACTGGCCGTCAACGTCCATATATACCGAGGGATTGATCATCGTATGATAGAGCGAGGTGTAGAACATCTCTTTCTCCGGCTCCGTGCCTTCAACCTCCACAGCCGATAGCTCCTTGCGCCAGCTTCCGGCCGCTTCGTCGGCTATCTGGTCGAAGCTCTTGCCGGAGGCCTCGGCGCGCAGGTTTTTCAGGGCGCCCTCGGTGCTCACTGCCGAGAGGGCCACCTTCATCTCAAGCGGTTCGCCGTCAGCGTCAAACTCGAACCATGCCACTGGCTTACGACCCGCCATTTCCGGGAAATTATGCTCCACGTCGAATTTGCGCCAGAAGCCGGTATAGGTCGGTTTCTGCCGGTCGGTATAGCCGTAGTTGCGTATCGGCTTCGAGAGCTCCACAGCGAAGTAGGTATAATTCGTATTGGCCCAGCCGTTGGTGATGCGATATCCGGTCAGCAGGGTATCGTTTTCTACGCGCAGCACCGCCCAGAGCGTCTTGCCGTCATAGTTGTAGATGCCGTGGTTGAGGTCCATCACGATGCGCTGCTTCTCGCCCTCCGGGAAGGTATAGCGATGCACGCCCACGCGCGGTGTGGCCGTAAGCTCGGCCTTCACGTCATAGTCTGCGAGGGTCACTCCGTAATAGCCGGCCCGGGCCTCCTCCGTAGCGTGAGAGAAGCGCGAGCGGTAGCCGTTGTCGGGGTCGTCGGCGGTGCCGGGGTTGAGGTGCAGCTTACCGGTGGTAGGCATAATGAGGATATCGCCAAGGTCAGAATGGCCAGTGCCGCTCAGGTGGGTATGGCTGAAGCCAACTATTGTAGGGTCGCCATGCTGATAGCCGGCACAGTATTCATACGCGCGCGGCTGATATTTGCCGTCTACATTGTGCGGAATGGTATCTGTGTCGGGGCTGAGCTGCACGATACCGAAGGGCACGCATGCTCCCGGAAAGGTGTGGCCCATTCCCTCAGTGCCGATAAAGGGGTTCACATAGCTCTCCACTCCTTTCGTATCGGCCCACGCCAGAAGGGGAGTTATGGCTGCCAGGCAGCCTATAAAAATCTTTCGCATTCTATCTTAATGGTTCTGTATTTTTATGTTAAAAATCAATCTGCTATTACGGCAAACTCAGCTCCGGAAGCGTAGTCGCGACCGTCTTGAGCGCTCAGGGTCATGAAGCGTACGTAGCGGCCCTCCGCCGGCTTGTCGAACATCACTTTAGCAGGCGCCGGCCCGGAGAAGCGTCCCTTTGCTACAGGAGCGCCCCATTTGCCCGGTTCGGAGGCCACATAGATCTCATAGTCAGCCACATTGCCCGTGGTGCCGTCGGTGCGCGGCGTGTAGACCACTCCCGATATCCGTTTCAGCTCGCCTGCGTCGAAGTCAACCCAGTGCGGATACTGAGCCACCGTGACGCTATAGGCTGTGTGCCAGATCGTAGAGGGGTCGCCATCGGTCAGGTTGGAGGCCTCTCCATCTTCCGGCTCCTCGCTGCTGGCGGCTATTACCGTGGTAGGCACGGTCAGAATGCGCGGGAAGCTAACCTCTGTGCGTATCAGAGGGTTATTCTTCAGCCATGCCTTCACTGTGCCGCCTTCGCGCAGAGCAAACGCGCCGGTGTAGGCAAGCGCCTTGCCGCCGTCGATGCTATATTCTATCTCGCCGGCGCCGCCAGCGTCGATGCTCACTTCGCCCCCTCTTGAGCGCTCTATGCAGATCGGCCTGAGTCCGGCAGCCGAAGCTTTCGGAGTTTCACCGGCGCGATAGGGCATCAAGGTGATTCCGAAGCGCCTGCCGTCAGCCTTCACGCGATCCTGCTCCAGCGGACCTCCCTGGCCGCAGCTCGCTCCGCCCAGTCCGGTCATGCCCAGGTCGAGGTGCAGGTGCGTATCCCCCGGAGTGGGCAACTGATAGGGGTGGGGAGCCATCAGAAGATCCATCTCGCTCCACGGCAGAGAGGTAGCTGCCATCGGGGTGCGCGCCGCCGCAGCCAGACCCTGCTTGCCATCGGTCAGCGCAATCCAGCGCACATCTTCGCGGTTGGCCATATTCTGCGGCTTGGCATAGTTCACGAACATATCCTTCACCGGCAGCGAGTAGCGACCTACGAACGAGCCCGACTTGCGGTCGGCATAGTTCTCGAGCGGTCCGCGGCCATACCATTCCGTCTGTCCGAACTCCTTGGGTACCAGCATCTCCCAACCGAGGCGAGGGAGCACCAGGTTGGGATTGTTGGAGGTGACTACAGCCTCGAGATCGACCTTACCGTCGGGCGCCACGGTCCAGATCTCGTTGGTTACGAGTTTGAAATCTTCAGCTCCGAAAGGTGAGTCGGTCAGCTCCACGATAGTATTATGGCCTGAGCTCGTGCCTCCCTCAATGCGAGCGCCGTTAGGAGCCTGCGATTCTACAGTGAGCGATATCACCGTGGTGCCGTCGGGGAGACGGAAGGCCTCTTTGTCGGTCACGCGGTGGCGGAGATTGTGCAATCCGTTGGCAAACCATTGCTGATAGCTCCAGGTGTCGTTGTTCACGAAGGAGCGGAAGGCGTCGAGCTTCATGCTGCCGCCCGGAGCGATCATTTCGCGTCCGCCATAGTTGAGGCGCACGAGCGAGCCGTCGGCGAGATCAAACTCAGCGCTCCAGCCCTCGCCGGAGAGCGGCAGCCTATCGCCGGAAAGCGAAAGTTTCTCCACCTTTCCTGCAGGGGTCTTTGCGTCGGTATAGGCCGGCTTCTGCACCTCATATTGCTCTGTATATTGCGCATAGCCTTTCTCAGCCCAAGGTTTCGCCTCCTTGAGGAGCAGAGCCACGTTGACGAAATATTCCTTCTCCGGATCGAGCTTCCGGTCGGCGTAAGGCAGGGTAAACTTCGCGCGGCTGCGCGGAGCCACGTCGAGGTCAGCGATCTCTCCGGAGGCTATCGCCTGGCCATCTTCCATAAGCTCCCACGCTAAGGCATAGTCGTCCAGACCGGTGAAATAGTGCTTGTTAAACAGCTCTATCTCACCTTTGCCGGCGTCGGTCGGCTTGATGCCGACATTGCCATAGACCTTCTTAACCTCAAAATACTGCGGTTTCGGGGTCAGGTCGCCGAGCATCACTCCGTTCATCACGAATTGGCCGTCGTTGGGGAAGTCGCCGAAATCGCCTCCATAGGCGAGATAGCGCTCACCCGACTGAGGATCATAGTTATAGAGGCTCTGATCAACCCAGTCCCAGATGGCACCGCCCATGAAGAAGTTGGTGCTCTCGATAGCGTCCCAATAGTCCACGAGGTTACCCATCGAATTGCCCATCGAGTGGGCATACTCGGAGATGTGGAAGGGGTATTTGATATTGTAGCCCCCCTTCACAGCCTCGCGCACCCAGGGTATGGAGGGATATTGGTTGGAGCCCATATCCACTATGTCGTTGTTGCGCTCGTACTGCACCGGGCGCGACGGATCCGTTTCCTTCACGGCAGCATAGGCCACCTCGAAGTTCCTACCGGGACCGGCCTCGTTGCCAAGACTCCAGATCACGATCGAGGGGTGGTTGATCTGACTGCGCACCATCTCCAGATTGCGGGCCACATGGGCAGGTAGCCACTCGTCGACGTGGGAGAGCGAGGCTTTACCGTAGTAATACTCATGGCTCTCCAGATTGGCCTCATCTTCGAGATAGATACCGTAGCGGTCGCAAAGATAATACCAATAGGGGTCGTCGGGATAGTGGGACGTGCGCACATGGTTGATGTTGGCGCGCTTCATCAGCATCACCTCCTTCTCCATCTGCTCGCGCGTCACTGCGTGGCCGCGCTCCGGGCTCGTCTCGTGACGATTTACTCCCTTGAGCTTCACCGGCTTACCGTTGACGTAGAAGTATTTTCCGGCCAATCCGAATTCATCTTCGGAAGCAGGCGTGTCGCGGATTTCAACCTGCCGGAATCCGGTGTAGATACTCACCGTCTCCACGGTCTTACCCTTTGCATCGAGCAATTCAGCCGCGAGCACATACCTCCACGGCTCCTCGGCGCTCCATAGCTTCGGCTGAGCTATCTCGAAGCGGGAAGAGAAGCTGGCGCTTCCATCGGCCGCCACATCGCTGAGCTTCAGCGTAAGAGTGCCGGCGGGAGTGGCTGCCGTCTTATCGCTATAGAGGCCGCAGGGCCAGAGAGAGTAGCGCAGCGAATAGCCCTTGGCGGCTTTTGCCGTAAGATTCTCTATGTCGGCGAGCAGTTTCAGAGTGCCCTTGCCATCGGAAAGCTCCGGCACCGCCTGCAGATCAGCCACATGCACTTTCGGCACACTGTAGAGGCTTACCGACCGGAAAATACCCGGCAGGCGAAACATATCCTGCGCCTCAAGGAAAGAGCCGTCGGAATTGCGATACACCTCGACCGATACCGAGTTTTCACCCTTTTCGTTGAGATAAGGCGTTATGTCGAAACGCGCGGCATTTCGCGAGTTCTTGCTGAAGCCTACATACTTGCCATTGATCCAGAGATAGAAGAACGAGTCGACTCCATCGAAATTGATGTAGATTTCTCTGCCTTTCCAGCCGGCGGGCACGGTGAAGGTGCGCCTGTACTGACCCACCTCATTGCGGGCCTTGAAGGTGGTCCAGGTTTCAGGCGGCGTGCGCATCACTCCTCCTCGCCAGTCGTCGGGCTTCACCTGATGATAGAAAATCACAGGCTGGTTCACATAGATCGGCGTGCCCCATTTCTGCGAGCCATCGGTCTGCAGGCCGGCTATGTTCCAGTTTGACGGCACCTCGATATCGTCCCAGTGAGAGGCGTCGAAACCGGGTTTGAAAAACGCCAGGTCGCGCTGCTTCGGCTCCGGCACCCAGCGGAATTTCCAGACTCCGTCGAGGCTCAGATGATAGCTGCTGTTTTCAGGTAGCACCTTCAGCGCCTCCTCCATATTGGCGAAGCTCTGGAAGGAGGCTCTTGGAGCAAGCTTATTGTAGCCCAGCGAGTCGGGCGCCTGCCATTCATGGCCTCCGGGCGCATTGGCGCGGCCATAGAAAAATCCGTCAAGTGGCTTCACGGCCGCTGCCGTCAGGGCGGTGAGTGCGGCGAGCGCCGCGAGGCAATGTTGTCTTCTCATCGTTTATGGCTGAATCATATTGGTAATCTGCGCAAAGATAATCAAATCTCCGCAGATTTCCCGCATTTCTGCATCGGGTTCAGAGGTGCAGGGTCTGGCCTCGCGGGAGCGGTGCCCACGAGATGTGGATCCAGGCCATATCGCGCTCGTCGATAAGCTGGTCAAACGGCAGTTTCCTATCGAGGGCCAGATGCCATAGGCGGCGGTTGGCCTCGCGCGAACCTGCTGAAATATCAGCGGCTTGCCTGTAGAGGTGCTGCGAATTGTTCACTCCTCCCACGGCGCGGTTCAGAGCGGCGCACCGGTAGCCGCTGCTTACCGATATCGGCCCTCCCCAGGCTTCGCGCAGGGGGTCGAGGATATTTCTTACGAGGTTGCGGAGATTATCCTCCGCGGCGGGCGTCGGTGTATTGTCGATGCCGAGGCGTCGTGCGGTAGCGGAGGCGGAAAGCTCCGCGATGGTAAAATGCTTCATGGTTAAACAGGGTTTTAATGGTTAATGGTTCTGGTTGGTTTGGAATTCCGCTTGCAAAGTTACGACAAAGTTTTGAAACTTCCAAATTTCAGATAAAAATTTCTTTTAGAATAATCGGGATTAATCGGGAGGTAGCCTGATTTATCGGGATTTATCGGGATTTATCGGGATTTGGCGCCCTTGCATTATGGCAATGCAAGGTTACTACAAGATACTGGGATTCACAAGTATGCAATGAGGTGGGAAATTTGATTTTGAGGAATGGAGGGGAAGGGTTAATTTTGTAAGCGAAATGAGAGAGTTCGTAAACTGAATGACGAGTTCGTGATTGAATAATAAGTTTGCGAGCTTAATCAAGATTTTAGGCGTAATGGAAGAGAGAATAGCAATCAATGGGCTTACTTTCGTGCCCTATATTACCCGCGACCGGATTCAGGCCGAGGTGGAACGGGTAGCAGCGGAAATTAAGCGCGATCTGGAGGGGAGAGACCCGGTGTTTCTCTGTGTGCTCAATGGAGCGTTTATCTTTGCCGCCGATCTGTTCAGAGAGCTGGGTATCAATGAGTCGAAGATTAATTTCGTGCGCTATTCGAGCTATTCAGGCACCTCTTCATTGGGTCAGGTGAAGGAGATAATGGGCCTAACGGAAGATCTGGCCGGTAAAGATGTGGTGATAATCGAGGATATCGTGGATACGGGTCTTACAGCCACTAAGATGGTGGCCGATCTGCGCAAGCGCAACCCGCGTTCGGTGCGTTTCGCCACTCTGCTTCATAAGCCGGTGAGCTCTACTACCGGATTCCAGCCTGATTATGTGGCCTTTACGATACCTCCAAAGTTTATAATCGGCTATGGCCTCGACCTCGACGGCAAGGCGAGAAATCTGAAAGATATTTATATTGTGGAGTCGGAATCCGGCTCTGCGGAAAATAAAGATAAAGAAATGCTTAATCTCGTACTTTTCGGCGCTCCCGGCTGCGGCAAGGGCACCCAAAGCGCCAAACTCATTGATGAATACGGACTGCACCACATCTCCACAGGTGAGGTGCTCCGCGCTCAGATTGCCCAGGGCACTGAACTGGGTAAGACCGCAGAGGCTTATATCTCTAAAGGTCAGCTGATTCCTGACGAGCTGATGATCAGCATTCTTGATGCCGAGCTCGACAAGCTGATGGCCGATGGAGCAGAGGGAGTGATTTTCGACGGTTTCCCGCGCACGATACCTCAGGCTGAGGCTCTTGAGGGGCTGCTGGAGAAGCGCGGCACGAAGCTGCACGCCGTGATCGGACTCGATGTGCCGGAGGAGGAGCTGATCGTGCGCCTGATCAACCGCGGTAAAGAGACGGGTCGCGCCGATGATAACCTGGAGACGATCAAGAACCGTCTCGACGTGTACCACAACCAGACGTCGCCCCTGAAGGATCATTATAAGAAGCAGGGTAAATACCTGCCAATCAAGGGCACGGGCGTGGTCGATGAGATATTCAACGATATAGCCCAAGGTATCGAGCACCACACGGGTCACAAGCGCCGCACCCGCAAGTAAAGAAAATTCAGCGGCTTAGAATCTCAAGGTGGGGTGGGAAGCGAGCAGTTCGCTTTCCGCCCTTTCCGTAGCTATGCGGAATGCCTCGGCCTCCGGACTATCCGGACGCAGGGGGCGGTGGTCGAGGCGACGGCGCAGCGCCTCGCCGGCGGCTACAAGTGACTCTCCGTCAGCATCAAGATAGGTCTGGCGGAATTTCTCCCAGATATAGTCTACAGCGGTAGGAGAGGGGTGAACCATGTCGGGCTCGAAGAAACGATAGTCGCGCAAATCGTCGGTAACGATCTCGAACGAAGGGAAATAGAACACCCCCGGCAGCTCTGCGCACAGTTGCCGGCAGGCGAGCAGGAGAGTGGCCTTTGAAGCGGAATTCTCCTCGAAGCCCTCGCGCACATGCCTGACGGGGCTAACCGTAAGAATTACAGTTAGTTCCGGACTCTTACGGCGGAGCGCGGAGATAACGGCACGCCATTTCTCCGCGATTTCCTCTACGCTGAGCATCCGGCGGCGGAATTCCGAAGCAGGGCGCTTATGGCAGTTGGCTACTACGCGATTGCCTCTTTCATAGACGATTGCGGTGCCCAGAGTGACAATCAGCGCTTGCGCCCGCGATATGGCATCGCGGAGCTCCTCTCGCGCGCGAACCATAGCTTCTGCGGCTCCGAATGCAGTCGGGAAATCGAAGGAAAATCCCTCGTCCTCAACGGTATATTCCTCATAGAGAAGGTGAGAGGCTATGGAGAAGGGATTGAAAAGAGTGCCGCATGGATTCACGCACGCGTCCCAGCCGCAGCGGCGCATGGCCGCTCCAATCCGGTCGGAGAAGCATGATCCCATGAGCACCACCGGACGCTCCGGGGAGAGCGTGAGCTCCTGGCGGCGGGCATGATATTCGGTTCGGAAAAGCATCGCTTACAACTTGAAAGGGTTACAAATTTACTCAATTTTTTGGCGGGAGGAAATTTTTGTCTATCTTTGCGTTGCGGAGAAATGGTGTCCATTCAGGAATCCGCCGACAAAAGACTAACCTAACTCTAAAGATAACCTTTATGCTCAAGAAGATACGGGTAACTCTCGCGGCAGTGTTCTTTATCTGCATAACGCTGCTGTTCCTTGACTTCACAGGCACAGTCCACACCTATCTTGGCTGGATGGCAAAGATTCAGTTTTTGCCGGCGCTGCTGGCTCTCAATGTAGGTATAGTGGCTCTGCTGCTGGTGTTGACTCTCGTATTCGGCCGCATCTATTGCTCGGTGATCTGTCCGCTCGGAGTGATGCAGGACGTGATCAGCTGGCTCAGCGCGCGCCGCAGGAAAAAGCGCCACCGCTTCACGTATTCTCCCGCCATGACCTGGCTGCGCTGGGGCGTGCTCGGCCTTTTCGTGATCGCTCTGGTAGGCGGTGTAGGCTCGTTTGTGGCTCTTCTCGCCCCTTACAGCACCTACGGCCGCATCGTATCCAACCTGCTTCAGCCGCTCTGGCTCTGGGGCAACAACGTGCTGGCCTACTTTGCGGAGCGGGCCGACAGCTACGCCTTCTACCGCACCGAGGTGTGGATGCGCGGAGCCCTCACCCTGGCTATGGCGGCATCGGCGTTTGTGATTCTGGCTATCCTGGCCTGGCGCAAC
This sequence comes from uncultured Muribaculaceae bacterium, assembly GCA_947632485.1. Classification (GTDB taxonomy): domain Bacteria; phylum Bacteroidota; class Bacteroidia; order Bacteroidales; family Muribaculaceae; genus Lepagella. The sequence goes on along the minus strand of CANRPJ010000012.1, from coordinate 61,619 downwards.
GGCCGCACATACTGCAACACGGTGTGCCCCGTGGGCACGGTGCTCGGAGCAGTGGCCCGCTACAGCTGGCTCAAGCCGGTGATCAATGAGGAGAAATGCATCAGCTGCGGCCTCTGCGCGCGCAGCTGCAAGGCCTCCTGCATCGACGCCAAGGCGCATAAGATCGACTATTCACGCTGTGTGACCTGCGGCGATTGCCTCGGCTCCTGCTCGAAAGACGCCATCAGCTATTGCCACCCGCAGAAGGCTGCCAAGGGGGCAGCTCAGCCTGGCCTCGACGCGATGCAGACTTCCGGAAATAAAGCTGCCGACAACGGGCGCCGTACATTCCTGATAGGCACGGCATTGCTCGCCGGCGGCGCTGCCCTGAAGGCGGAGGAGAAGACGGTAGACGGCGGTCTGGCAGCGATACTCGACAAGAAGGCTCCGAAGAGAAGCACCCCGATCGTGCCTCCCGGCGCGCGCAGCCTCGCCAACTTGCAGCAGCACTGCACGGGCTGCCAACTCTGCGTGTCGGTATGCCCCAGCGGAGTGCTCCGCCCCTCGGGCGATCTGCTCACGCTCATGCAGCCCGAATCTTCCTATGAACGAGGCTATTGCCTGCCGGAATGCACGAAATGCTCCGAGGTATGCCCCACGGGTGCGATAGCAAAAATACTGCCCGATGAGAAGTCGTCGATCCAGATCGGCCATGCCCAGTGGGTGAAAGACAACTGCATCGTGCTGGCCGACGGCGTAAGCTGCGGCAACTGCGCCCGCCATTGCCCAACGGGAGCTATCCAGATGGTGGCCCAGAAGGAAGGCGGTCCGGAGATTCCGGTAGTAAATACGGAGAAATGCATCGGCTGCGGAGCCTGCGAGAACCTTTGTCCGGCGCGTCCCTTCAGCGCAATTTATGTGGAGGGTCATACCCATCACCGCACAATCTGATCCGGCAATGAAGAAATCTGACAGCAATATGAATAGCAAGCATAGCGGCCTCGGTCGCCGCGAATTCCTGAAGCGCCTGGGTCTCGGCGGCGCCGCCGTGGCCGCGGCGGGAGCTACCGTAGGCTGCTCCTCGCAGAAGCAGGGCGATCAGGGTGAGGCCGCTCTCGGCCCCATACCGACCGATAAGATGACCCACCGCACCACTCCGAGTTCGGGCGATTCCGTATCGCTGCTGGGCTACGGCTGCATGCGCTGGCCCACAGTGCCTGTAGAAGGCGGTGAGGAGGGAGAAGACAGAATAGACCAGGACGAGGTGAACCGCCTGGTAGATTATGCCCTCGAACACGGTGTGAACTATTTCGATACGTCGCCGGCCTACTGCAAGGGCCGTTCGGAGACGGCTACCGGCATAGCCCTGGCACGCCACCCGCGCGACAAATACTTCATCGCCACGAAGCTCTCCAACTTCGCGCCGCAGACCTTCAGCCGCGAAGCCTCGATGAAGATGTATCACGACAGCTTCAAGGCGCTCCAGACGGACTATATCGACTATTATCTGCTTCACAGTGTGGGTGGAGGCGAAGATCCGTTTGAGCTCTTCAACAAGCGCTATGTAGACAACGGAATGCTCGATTTCCTCGTGAAGGAGCGCGAGGCAGGGCGAATCCGCCATCTCGGCTTCTCGTTTCACGGCGATGTGAAATTCTTCGACTATGCTCTGTCGCTCCACGATAAATACAAGTGGGACTTCGTGCAGATTCAGCTCAACTATTTCGACTGGCAACATGCGCACGAGATCAACCCGAGCAACGTCAACGCCGAGTATCTCTACGGTGAGCTCGAAAAGCGCGGCATTCCGGCCGTGATTATGGAGCCGCTGCTCGGCGGGCGCCTTGCGAAGGTGCACGACCATGTGGCCAGCCGCCTCAAGCAGCAGGAGCCTGACCGCAGTGTGGCTTCCTGGGCATTCCGCTATGCCGGGTCATTTCCCGATGTGCTCACGGTGCTCAGCGGCATGACCTATATGGAGCATCTTCAGGATAATCTGCGGTCGTTCTGTCCGCTCGTGCCTCTCACGGATTCCGATCTTGACTATCTCTACGAGACGGCCGACATCATGCTGCAGTTTCCGACTATTCCCTGCAACGACTGCAAATATTGCATGCCTTGCCCCTACGGAATTGATATTCCGTCGATTCTGCTGCACTACAATAAGTGCGTGAACGAAGGCAATGTGCCGGAAGATACGCAGGCGGCCAACTACCGCGAGGCGCGCCGCGCGTTTCTGGTAGGCTACGACCGCAGCGTGCCCAAGCTGCGCCAGGCGTCACACTGCACCGGCTGCAACCAGTGTTCTCCCCACTGCCCTCAGCAGATCAACATTCCCGGCGAGCTTGCCCGCATCGACAAGTATGCCGACAATCTGCGTCAAGGAAAGCTCTGATCTATGGTTTCCGAAGCGCGCAGACTGCTTGAAGCTACCCCCGGGGTCGTATTGGCTCTTGTGGGCGCCGATGGCAGCGTAAGCACATACTCGCAGAAGGGTGTGGCGGATCTTTTCTACCTGCTCAACATTGAGCCGGCCCGACTGCGCGGGGCGTCGGTGGCCGACAAGGTGATCGGCAAAGGCGCGGCGGCGCTCATGGCTCTGGGCGGAGTGAAAGAGGTGTGGGCCGGGGTGATAAGCCGCCCGGCTCTGGAGCTTCTTGAGCAGGCGGGCATTCCGGTGAGTTTCGGCACTCTGACCGAGGGAATCATAAACCGCATGGGCACAGGGCCTTGTCCCGTGGAGTCGCTTTGCGCTTCAGCCCGCACTCCGGAGCAATGCCTTCCGCTGATAACCGAATTTATAGAACAAAACAAAAAACTGCAGAAATAATGCAATTCTCATCAACTGGATTTTCCTTTTCGCGTGCCGGGGCTCAGCGTGCCTGCCTGGCCGCATTGGGCTGTATAGTAGGCAATATCCTGCTCCCCCAGCTCTGCCATCAGCTGCCTCAGGGCGGCCTCGTATGGCTTCCGATCTATTTCTTCACCCTGGTAGCAGCCTATCGGTTCGGCCTCATGGCGGGTCTGCTCACGGCGATAGCTTCACCGGTGGCTAACCATCTGCTTTTCGGTATGCCCGGCGAAAGCGCACTTGCCGCAATTCTGCTTAAGTCGGTGAGCCTCGCCCTGATAGCTGCATTTGTGGCTTCAAAGACGAAGAAAGCCGTCCTTCTGGCTCTGGCGCTGGTAATAGCCGGCTATCAGGGAGTAGGCATGGTCGGTGAGTGGCTCCTTACCGGCAGCTTCGCCGCTGCGCTTCAGGACGTGCGCATCGGTTTCCCGGGCCTCCTGCTTCAGCTTTTCGGAGGCTGGCTCGCGCTCAACCTCTGGCTTCGCCGCTGAGAGTGAGGGTCACTCCATGTCGTAGTCAGTGGCGGTGACTTCGAATTCGGTGCGCCGGTTTATCTGGTCGGCCGCCGCCTTGTCATCGTCGTTCATCGCTTCTACAGTCGCCTCGTCGAGCAGAGTGCCTTCGGCAAACTGCGGATAGAGGCGGCTGATTCTTTTAGTGACCCTTTTTGGCTGCGACTTTCCCAGACCCTGGAATTCGAGCCTTGCCGGAGCGATGCCGGCCGCGATCAGATAATCGACCACACTCTTGGCCCTTCGCTCCGAAAGCGCCTGATTATAAGCCTCTGTGCCAACGCGGTCGGCGTGGGAGGTCATGCGGATCCGGATGTTGGGGTGCTCGTTGAGAAGCGCTACGAGCTCATCGAGCGCCTCTTTCGACTCAGGGCGCAGGGTGGCGCGGTCGAAATCGTAGAACACATTTTCCACCGTCTGCGGCTTTGTGGCTGCCACAAGAATGAAATCGAGCGCATATTCGGCATCTTCCTCCGCGGGGTCGCTCTCAAACTCCTGCTTCACATTAAGATAGCCTTCCGCTCCGGCCTGCATCACATATTTCGTGCCCCGGTTTAGCCGGAACCGGAATGAGCCGTCGTCTTTCGCTTTCTCGCGCTTCATGGTGCCGTCGGCTCCGACGATGCGCACGGTAGCTCCCGGCACCGGTTCCTCATCTTTATCAAGCACATAGCCGGAAATTGCCACTTCAATATCGGGCAACTCGAAGCTGTAGAGATTGTCATAGCCTCTCGCATCGCCTCTGTTAGAGCTGAAATAGCCTTTCTCGCCCTCCGCGAAAGTGATGCCGAAATCGTCGGCAGAGCTATTTAGGGGCTGCCCGAGATTCTCCACGTTCCAGCGCAGTCCGCTTTCATCTCTGCGGGCTACGAAAAGGTCGAGGCCGCCGAATCCGGGGTGACCGTCGGAAGCGAAATAAATAAGCGAGTCGGAGCGCACGAAGGGGAATTCCTCATCGCCCGGGGTATTGATTTGATTGCCAAGGTTCTGTGGGGCGGAGCGGTGGTCGTCGTCGATTCGCATGCGCCATATATCTTTCCCACCGAAGCCACCCGGCCTGTCGCTCGAGAAATAGAGCCATTTGCCGTCGGGCGATACTGCGGGGTGGCCGTAGGCGCTCACGGTATCTCCGTCGATCTCAAACGGCCGCGAGGCGCTCCAGGAGGCGTCGCTGCGGCGTGAGGTATGGATCTCGACCGAGGTATCCGCGGCAGGCGACCGGCGCGCCACGGTAAGATACATCGTCTGGCCATCGGGCGAGAAGCTTACAATGCCCTCATCGGCTTCGGAATTCAGTTCTCCCTCAACGGGTTCCGGCCGCTGCCACTTGCCGTTGCCATCTTTTTTTGCCACATAGATATCGCTTCGCTTAGTGCCGGTTATTTCCGATCGCGCGTCGCCCTTCGCCTTCTCGGTAGAGGTAGTGAAATAGAGTCGGTCATACTCCCCGGGCACGTACATCGGCGAGAAATCGGCGCGGTGAGAGTTGAGTTCGGTGGCGGGTTTCACCAAATACCTGGTCTTCTGGCCTTCCATAGCCTTGCGGCAGCCCCGCATACCTTCCTGAGCTACAGGGTCTTCGGGCCGATATTTGAGGTAATCGGCGTAGGCTTCGATGGCCTCCTTGTAGCGTCCTTCCGCCTGCAAGGTGCGCCCCAGACCAAGGTAGAGGGAGGAGTCGGGATAGTCGTAGCGGGCAGCGCTGCGATAGGCCGCTGCAGCGCGCGACGCCATGTTGAGCTTCTCGTAGCAGCCAGCCATCTTAAATGCTGCCTCGCCACGCATCTGCCTGTCGGAGCGCTTCTTAAGGCGATTGTAGACTTTACGGTAGGTCGCGGCGGCATTGAAATATTCGCCGCGTGCCAGTTGCTCGTCAGCCGTAGCCATTTTAGGCGTGGAGCAGCTCGCCACTGCCAGGACTCCCGCCAACACCAATGCCGCTTTCCAGAGTTTCATACCTTAGAAACGCTCTCCCTCGCCTGCTTATTATCAGGAGCTGTAGGTGATTCTGAATTTATCGAGCAGAATCTTGAAATTATCCTGTGCCGCCAGGCAGGTATCCGCCTTCATCTATCGGCAAGATTTGGTTGAAAAACTACTGCAAAGGAAGCAAAACTTGCCGATATCGGCAAGAAACGCGAAAAAGTAGGGAGAAAACTCGAAAAGGTAGGGAGAAAATATCTTTGCGGGGGGATGTCACAGATCGGTGTTTTTTCCGTTATTATAGTAGAGACTATTTTTAAGCTATAATGATACTACTGAAATCGGCACTTTCAATTGCTACGCTACTTCCGCTGATCTGTTCGGCGCAAACGTCTGCTGCTCAGCATAAACAGCTGAAAGGTAGAATATTGTCGCTTGAAGACGGCTCTCCTATACCGGGTGCATATATCACTGCCTTTCAGGGCGATTCGATCTTGCCGATGCTCCTCTCGGATAAGAACGGAGCGTTCTCGCTCCAGGTTGCGGAGGGAGCGCAGGTTGCGGTTGCCGTCACGGCACTGGGGTATCAGGATAGCGAAGCGGCGCTTCTCCCTGACACCGTCTTGTCTCCCTTGATAATCAGGCTCAAGGAGGCTGCAATCTCAAGTAAACTTGAAGAGGTGACGGTTACGGCTGACAGGAGCCAGACCGTGAAGCGCACGGCCAATGGACAGATTTTCTATCTCTCCGGCAAAGCGAAGAAGGAGACCAATCCATTCATGGCGCTTGCCGAGATTCCGTTGCTGATTTCAGATTTCTCCACCTCGTCGGTGAAGCTGCTCAACGGCAAGATGCCGCTGATCCTCGTAGACGGCAACCAGGTGAATTCCGGTATCAATCCCATTTCGCCCGAAGATATCGAGTCGGTCGAAGTCATCACCTCAGTGCCTGCGCGTTACCTTCAGGAGGGCTATGGCGGAATCGTTAACATCAGGCTGAAAAAGAACCGTGCGCCCTATGTATGGTTCGGCCTCAGCATGGAGCAGGGTATGCATTACTTCGACTCCGGCCCGGGGGCAAATTTTGAGGTTGGTAATGAGAAGTTTAGCGTCTACGGAGCAGGTATATACAAATACATACGCAATGGCGAGACGCAGTCACGCGTAAACCGCAGTAACGTAGGCTATAGCCAGTCTTTTACCTCCCTGACCCGAACCTCTTCCGACCAATGGCTCGGCTGGATCCTGATGAAATATCTCCCTACGCCGAAAGATTATCTCTCAGTGAGCCTGCGATATAACGACAGCTCGAGCCGTAGCGGTTCGAAGGCGGAAGGAGAGTTTGCTGAAGAGGCTACGCTCCCGTATGCCTCCGAGGGTAGCGACAGGAATGTCGGAAGAGTGGCAAGCGCGAGCCTCTACTACAAGCATGCGTTTGCCGACTACAACAGTCTGGAACTCACCGCCTCATTCAATTCAAATACCAATAATCTCGACTCCCGCAGCGAAGAGACCGTCGGTGAGGCTACCAATGATTACGTCTCCGAATTTCATAATTCCAGAAAATCAGCACTTTTCAAGGCCGACTATTCAAAGACTTTCGACAGCGGCTTCTCAATGGCGTTCGGCAACCATCTGACGTCGAATTTCGACCGCATTGACCAGCAGCGGCCCGAGAATCCGCTGTTTCACCACAGGAAGCTCAACGAATACCTCTACGGCTCCATTAGCGGCGCGTGGAGGAAGCTCTATTACACGTTGTCCGCAGGCCTGGAGGCGATCTGGCTGAAGGCAGGCGATGCCGACAACCATTATCTGCGTCCGCGGGCAAACGCCAGCGGTACATGGCTTTTCAACCGTTCCCACTCGCTGCAGCTCTCCTATACCCTTACGAATGAAACCCCCTCGATCGCGCTTCTGAATCCCTATAATACGTCGACCGATCCGCTGGTGATAAGCTCCGGCAATCCGCTTCTCAAGCCGAAGACGGAGCAAGAGGCTGCCCTTACATACACCTTCAATAAGAAAGGTTTCTACCTCTCGCCGCAACTTATCTTTCTGCACGACAGGGATCTGATCTCGCCCTGGGGCTATACGGAGGAAGACGTGTACCACAGCACCTACCGCAACTTCGGCCATTATTCCGAGATGAATTATTTTCTCACCGCGAGCTACAACGCCCCATGGTGCACCGTAACAGCCTACGGCGGCTGGACTAACCAGTATTTCAGCAGGTTGCCCGCGAAGGGATATTTCCAGACCTATGCGAGCCTCTTCTTCCGCGTGAAGAAATTCTATTTCATTCTGGAGGCCGAGTATAAGGATAGGTCGCACACCGAAAACTCTTCGACCCGCTACTATAAGCCCGTGCAGAGCCGCTTTCATGTGAGCTACAACTTTACGCCCGACTTTTACGTGGCCGTTGGTATCTATAATTACCTCGGCACCCAAAGGTCGGTGGTCGATCTTAGCCAGGGTTCTTTCAGCAGCTCTACAGAGGTTTTCGACCGCACGCATGGCCACGGCTTCAGCCCCTACGTGAGATTCTACTACAATTTCCGGAAAAACAAGAAACGCAAAATCAAGTTCAACAATCCCAATTTCGAGGAAGAATCCGGCATCAACCTCAGGAATTAACCCCTAAAGCACGTCACTCTCTGAAATCTTCTCTTTATAAGGCTTCAGGCTCTATGTATCCTGAAGCCTGATAGCGCCGCTCCATTCTCCGGACGGCGCTGCCAAACTACCGAAAAATGTACCGCCGAAGGTACAATTTTCCCGATTGCTCCTTCGATGGTACATTTCATCGAATAGCTCTTTTAATATCAAAGAGATAAACGGCGATATACTCATTCATAGATCATTATCTTTTTTCCGGGGGTTATTCCAGGCGGTCGGAGATGAAGGCTGCCATGCCGGCGGGATCCGTGCAGCCGATCACGTATTGGCGCCCCGATTTCAGCTTGATGCAGAAGCAGAAAGAGCGGCTGCCGTAATAGCCGAAGTAGGTGCCGATCATGATGTCGCTGAAATATCCCCAGTAGCCGAAGAAGCCGCCGCTGCCGCAGATGCGGATGCCGCCGCCCGAGGGATAGCACGTGTCGACCGATTCTATCTCGCTATAAGAAAATACTTTAGGATTGGAGAGAATGCGGTGGACTATTACGCCGCTTTCATTCGCCTCTACCTCCTTAGGCCCGTAGTAGAGGCCTGACGCCGTGGTAGTTCCGGCTATGATGCAGAAGAGAGCAAGGTCGCGGGTCTCGTCGCGCAGAATTATGATGCCCGCGGCAAACAGTATCAGCACTGCGGCGGTCAGAATCCGGGTCAATACGCTGTATTTCACTTTGTTTCTCATATCATTATGGTTTTAATCGGTTTCTTCAAGAATAAAGATGCTTTCTACCGGTTTGCCGAAGAACCGGCTGATTTTCAGAGCTAATGGCGTAGAGGGGAGGAAGCGGTTTTTCTCGATGGCCACGATTGTCTGCCGGCTCACTCCTACCGCCTCGGCAAGCTGCTGCTGCGTGATATCCATTTCGGCACGCTCTACCTTAATCCTGTTCTTCATTTTCACACATCTTGTGGTAGCGGCGAATCTCCAGCCGGAAGGTGCATACGAAAAGAATCGGAAGCAGCACGAGATTTAACACCGCAAATTCAAGAAACTCAACCCCGTTGAGCGAAACGGTGCAGGTCACGAGCAGGATCGCGTTCATATAGATCGCGTTAAGCAGCGAGGAGAGGCGGATCGAGCGCACCATTTCATCTTCTATCCGCTCCTTGGAGCAGGTTATGAAGAGGCCCCCTACAGCTATTCCTATGATAGCGAGATCGTTTGCCGCCGTAGCTGCCATGCCTGAAAGGGATATTACCTCGCAATAGATCAGAGCACCCGCTATTAGGGAGGGCACGAACAGAATCCACCCTATGAGCTGAAATGCGTTGGGAAAAAGTATATTCTTCATATTGCCGTAGCTTTCTTGTACCGTCGGCAAAGGTATATAATATTTTCCAAATAGTAAAGTATGCTTTACATTTATTTTCCCCTTCAAAAGAGCTCAGAACATCTCAAAAGAGAAATCTTGAAGAAAATTTTAGAAAATATTTTGATGGTATCAGAATTATTTGTAACTTTGCACCGTTACAAGAAGTACTCATAAACCTATGTTTAACCATTAATATTTACTGCAATGAAAAAGAAAATATCAAGAGTAGAGAAAGAGCGCCGCGTAGTGGAGCTCATGGTGCGGCTGTGGTGCCGCAGGAAAGAAGGAAATGCGGGTCTCTGTCCTGAATGCGAGGCGCTTATAGCCTACGCTTCGGCCAGGCTCGAGCGTTGCCCTCACGGTGAGCGCAAACCTACATGCCGCAAATGCCCCATACATTGCTATGCTCCGCTGCAGAGGGAGCGGATCCGTGCCGTCATGCGCTGGGCCGGACCGCGTATGCTCCTATATCACCCCCTCGAGGCTCTGCGCCATGCTGTCAGGGAGCTGTAGATGCCCGCTCAGCAGTCGTCGCACCTGCAGTCGCCTACAGCCTGCGTCTCAGCCTCTACTGTAGGGTGGCTTATGCCCAGAGGCGCCACGGCCGCGCGGATCTCAGCTATGGCGCGGTCTACCGCCTGCGGGTCGCTCACTACCACATGAACCGTCATCGCCACCTCCGTCGTGCTCAGGCTCCATACGTGGAGGTGGTGAAGGCTTTCCACCGCCTCCAGAGCCAGAATGCTCTCCCTCACCTTGCCCAGGTCGATTCCGGAGGGCACGCCGTCGAAGGCGAGGCGAAGGCTCTCGCGAAGCAGCGACCAGGAGGATACAGCTATGATGGCGGCGATTACTATGCCGATGATCGGATCTACCAGATACCAGTCTGTGAGCCACATCACGATGCCGGCCACAACCACGCCTACGGATACCAGCGTGTCGGCCACCATGTGCAGGTAAGCGCCTTTCACGTTGAGATCCTCCTTGCTGTCTTTGAGGAAAAGCATCGCCGTGAAGCCGTTGATCAGAATGCCGATGCCTGCCACCCAGGCCACTACCTCGCCGTCGACCGCTACCGGATTCAGGATCTTCTCGATGCTCTCGATGAGGATAAGGGCTACAGCCACGTAGAGTATTATGGCGTTGACTACCGAGGCCATCACCGTAGCCTTCCGGTAGCCGTAGGTAAAGCTGTCGGTGGGCTTGATCTTGGTGGCGCGGAAAGCTATGAGCGCTATCAGCAGCGAGGCTACATCGCTCAGATTGTGGCCCGCGTCGGAGAGCAGACCCATCGAATTGTAGAAGAAGCCGAAAGCCGCCTCTATCGCTACGTAGAGCAGATTGATCCAGATGCCCAGGCGGAAGGCGCGGGTCATTCTCGCCGCGCTGCCCGCGATATGCGAATGGTGGTGATGTTGATGGTCGTGTGCCATGATTATTGCGTCTATTTTTCTGCACTGCAAAAGTAGAACTCCCACGCTGCAACCCGGTTGCAAAGTTACCGCCCGGAAATTTGCTACCTTTGCGCTATGATCGAGAAAATCCTTACTATGCGCTACGCCTCGCCCGCGGGCGAACTGATTCTGGGTGCTTACCGGGGCTCCCTTTGCCTCTGCGACTGGACCGCCAGCCGTCGGCATGGCGCTAATCTGCGCCTCCTCTGCGCCAGGTTGGGAGCCGAGTGCGCCGAAGGGGAGTCGGCGCTGGCGCTGCGGGCAGCAGAGGAGCTCGGGGAATACTTCGCCTCAGAGCGCAGGGAGTTTGATATCCCGGTAATATTCTCAGGCACCTGTTTTCAGAGCGCCGTCTGGGCAGAGCTCATGAAGATACCTTACGGCTCTACGGTCTCCTACCGTGAGCTCGCCCTTCGCTTGGGCAATCCCAAGGCCGTCAGGGCTGTGGCCGGAGCCGTGGGCGCCAATCCGGTCTCCATTATCGTGCCCTGCCATCGCGTGGTAGGCTGCCGGGGCGCTCTTACCGGCTATGCCGGCGGCCTCCCCGCCAAAGAAGCCCTTCTTCACCTCGAAGAGACCGACCGCATATTGCTCTGACAAACCCGCTCCGTCCGTTTGGAAATCCGGAGTCAAAGCGCTACATTTGCAAATATATAGCTTGAAAATGCGCGCGCCGCTTCGCTACATACCGCTTCTGCTGCTCGCCGGCCTCTTCTGGGCCTGCGGGGGTGACCGCGCGCTGCAAGTCTCTCTCGACCGCGCCGACGCGCTGATGGAAGCTCACCCCGACTCCGCGCTTGCCTTGCTAAAGCCCTACGACGGCGCGCAGATCCGCTCCGAGGCGCAGCGCGCCCGCTTCGCGCTGCTCTATTCAATGGCGCTCGATAAGAACTATATCGACATTGACAGCTTGACCGTGCTGCAGCCGGCGCTCGACTATTATCCCACCCACGGCACCTACGCCGACAAGATCCGCACCCTTTATTATGCCGGTCGGATCTATGAGAACGCAGGGCATATGGAGAAAGCGATGGAGGTGTGGGCTGAAGGACTCCTGTATCGCGGCCCGAAGACTGACTCGCTTGTGCTTGGTCATCTGCTTGTGGCGCAAGGCAACGAATATTTCAGGCTTTACCAGTTTGATAAGTTTGTAGATAATAATCGTCAGGCAGAGGAGATTTATCGATCGCTTGGCCGAAAAGATTTTGCAGATAAGGCTTTCCTATATCAATTCGAGCTCGCGCTCAACCGTAATTCAGAATTTGCTATAGAAAATATAAGTAGGGTAACTCATCTTGCCCTCGATTCTTTATCTCCTAATGCTGTGTTAGCCCGCTCCAAAGCCCTTCAATATGAGATGCATTTCGGCACTCTTGCATCTCTTGATTCCCGATTAAGGGAGTATGAGGGGTTAAAGATGGATCGGATTGTTCTTACGCAGACTTTGCTGAATTTAGGGAGAATCAGTGAGGCCGAAAATGTTTTTCAGTCCGTCCAGCCAGGAACAGATACCCAGATTTCCTATCTGCTAAAGAAAATGCGCATTGAAAAAGCAAAAGGCAATTTCGAGGAGGCGCTGAAGAGCAGCGAGCAGGTTCTTAAAACTTTTGACCAGGAGCAATCAGCCGCGATAGAGGGAGACGCTCAGTATGCCGAAGAGCGGTTCCAGTGGCGAAGTGCTGTGGAGAAGCATAAGAAAGCGGAGATAAAAGCCCTGTTTTTCGGTATAATAACTTTCAGCCTGCTCGTTATTGCGGTTGTGGTCTTTATTTATCGATATAGAATGAATCGCAAGAAGCAGGAGGAGAGGATTGCCAGTCTGCTTTCGGAGCAAGATATGCTTAAGGAGCACCTGGATATTATCTCATCGCCTGAACTGCGCGATGCTATCTACAGACGATTGGTGCTTTTGAAGCAAATAACTGACGAAAAAGAGAATAAATGCACCAAAAAAGAGCTTGATAAGCTGCTTGAGAAGCGCGCTAAGTTTATGCGCGACAGCCGCCTCGCCCTCACCGCCTCCCACCCGAACTTTGTAACTAAACTTAAAAGCTGCGGACTCGATGACGAGGAGCTCGACTATGCATGTCTCTACGCTATCGGTATGAGCGGAAAAGAGGTGGGTGAGTATCTGAAGAAAGCGAGCCATTACCGGCTGAGCGGCCAGATTCGCGCGAAATTAGGCTACGGTAAATACGGGCCGGTGCTCCGCACCCTTATTAAGGATATGATGGAGAAGTCGGGAGACTTCTGATTGGTCACCTATAGGCTTAGGCCACGAAAGAGCCTTTTGATAACCCCGAATCAAAGATTTTTCGGGGGATGTCAAAGATTAAAATTAATCAATGCTGATATTCAGTCTGTTGGAGATATAAATATCAAAGTTTAGATTTGGATATCAAAGTCAGTTAGTCCTAATTTTGCAAGTATGATTTATAGATTTTGCTCTCCTCCCTCCGGTCGTACGAGGCGGACCATAACCACGCACCTCCGGCGCTTTATGGGAGGTGTGTCGCTGTCCGGACACTCGCTTCCGCTTCGCGGTAGCTCATGCCCGGTTTCTGATGCATTCGCGCCTCTCGGCGCTGTTTGCATACCATGAGCACCTTGACACGATTTTGGGGTTATATCGCTATCCCTCAGCAGTATAACCTCGTGTCAATGTCAAGGCTGTCAAGGGGCCTGTACGGAGGAAGAAGGAGACGATGCTATCCAGTAACCCCCGATGTAGCGCCTTCAGGGCGCAAGTCGAGGGTAGGTGTAGCTTAGTGAGCCGCGAAGCGGTGAGATTGTGGTAAACCGTGGGTGGAGCAAAGCGGAGCCCACGGAATGACCAACGCAAAACACCTGAGCTGCGGAGCTGCGATGTTATAGTAGCCTATGTATGAGCAGAGAGAGCCAAGAAGATTCTGACCGCATCATCTGCTTTCGGGCAGACAGTGGTTGGTGGAAACGTGGCAAATATGCTGCCGTAGGTGGCATTTATGGTAAACCTCACGCTCGCAGCCAACGCTGTAGCGTGAGGGAAAGAGAGTCAAAAAAATGATAGTGACCTCGAAAGAGGTCATTTACAAATAGTTAATGCATAAGTCAGTTCATATGAGGACTTCACGTTTACACGATGACCTCACGCTGCGGCGAAGCCGCGAGCGTGAGGCTTACCACAAACGCAGCCTTCGGCATCGGTATCTACCCTCTACCTCGTGCCTTAGGGAGATGACTGCTAATGAAGGGGTTGCGAAAGAGGCACCCACGCTGTGGGTTTATTGTGATGGGAGACGCGATGCCGCGGGTTTGCACCCGCGGTTACCTTCAGAAGCCCATGCCATGGGCTTTTCTGAAAAAGTGGGGTGGGAGTGTCACAAATCGGGCATTTTTCACAGCATATATTATAAAGACTATAAACAAAACTAAACTTAGAACCATGAAAATCCTTATATCGATTCTATCTTTGCTGCTCGGAATTACCTCGGCTTTTGCGCAGACGACGGTTAGCGGCAGTGTTGCTAACAAGGTGGGCGAGGCGCTTGCGGGCAGTACTGTGCTGTTCGTGCAGGCGGATACGGTAGCGGGCGGAACGGTGACTGACAGCAAAGGCCGCTTCGAGCTGAAGGGTCTTCCGAAAGGCGATTACGAGTGTCAGGTTTCGATGCTCGGATATAAGACGGCCTCGAAGAAGTTTAGCCTTGCTGAGAAAACGCGGGTTCCCAAATTCGAGCTTGAGGAGGATGCTACAATACTCAGTGAAGTTACAGTGACCGGCGATGCCCGCAAGATGACTAAGGAGCGTGCGGGAATGTCGATCTATTATCTGACGGAACAGGCAAAGAATGAACCCAATGCATATCTAGCTTTGCGCGAAATTCCCAGACTTAATATTGATGCGGTAACTCGTTCCATAACATTTAATAACGGTGCTTCTCCCATAGTACTCATTGATGGTGTAAAGAAACCTCTGGACGCTGTTGATCCTGAATTAATAGAATCGGTAGAGGTTATCGACAATCCGTCGGCACGTTATCGGGGCGATTCGGAAGTAGCCGCAGTGCTTAATATCAAGGTTAAAAAGAAAGGAATCAAACCATACCTACGGGGTGATTTTGCGGGATATATGATGCCGAATGCTAACTTTATACATTCAACTGGAGTATTTGAGGCAGGAACAGCCACTTCATCAGTTTTTCTAAATGCTATTTTTTGGTGTATCAGAAAGGATCGCAATAAGCATTATTCTGAAGATTATCAGGGTAATATACATAAAATTTTAAACGGAGAAAGCAAGTCGCACGGCAGCAGAAATCTCACCATAAATTTCGGTGGTGACAAATTATTTTCTAAGAATAACTATTTTGCCTACAATCTTAAATATAACGCTCACCCCTATAACTATGATACCGATTATGTAGGTGTGATAAGCGATAATGCTACAGGGGAAAGTTCACCTATCTTTTCTGAGATTAGCAGCAGGAAAAAAGATAAGCAGCTCTCAGGTAATATTTATTACAAACATTCATTCACAGATGATCGCGCTTTAGAGCTAACCGGAGATTATTATTACTCTCAGAATAGTAATTTCACGGAACGTGAGGAAAGAAGCGAATTGCCTTTATATAAACCATATAGAAGCAGTGTCGATCTTGATAATAGCCGCCATATGGGTGAGTTTGATATCAACTACTCAGATATGCTTACTGAGACGATGCATCTTGATGCGGGATCAAATACTGAGTATTCCGTAACCAATATCGATGACGATCTCGATAGTTGGCCAAATTTTCGCTATAGAAGAACGAAGGAATACATTTTTGCCGGAATCGACAATAACTGGTCTAACAGCAAATTTAACTATATGGTATCTTTAGGCGTAGATATGGTATTCTCCGATGCTGACGGGGTAAAAAATAGCTATGTGGATTTTGTGCCATCTGTATCACTGACCTACAAAGTTACTAATAAACAAACTCTTTCGATAGGCTACTACCGCAGCCGCCAGATGCCGAGTGCTGGAAACCTCAATCCGCGCAATACATCAACTGATATTCTGGTTGTGAACAAAGGCAATCCGCTTCTGAAACCGAGCCATGCAGACCAGACCCAGTTGGGGTATACGCTTTCTTTCGGGAATATCTGGCTTAACTCATATATTTCTTATTCATATTTCTCTGATAGAGTAAGGGATTATCAATACATGGAGGGAGATGTAATAGTAAAGACTTTTCAAAACTTCGGGCATTCGAGCAATCTTTCAGCAGGCGTATTTTTTAATTACAATATTCCGAGAAAAAATGATTTCTATGGTAATTTGAAAGGCAGTGTGCGATATGGGAAAAATTTCATGAAAGGAATGACGTTCAGAGGGTCGGCAATCATAGCGGATTTAGGGGCTATTCTGAATTATAAAAGAGTCTCTTTTTCCGCGGATCTCAAATATACTGGGTTTGGATATTACTTATACACAAAGGAAGGTGATGACTATACCTCTTCTTTCAATTTCGAATGGCGTATTACGAATTCCATAGGATTGTATTTTCAGGCGCAAAGTTTTTTATGTCCGAGGAAACCAAAGAAAACCTGGGATAAGACTGACAATTATAGTTCTTATACAAGTCTAATACGATTAACAAGAGCTCCTATGCTATTAATAGGCATGGAATACAGCTTTAAGACCAAGAACTTCAAACGGCGCAATAAGAAGCAGTTCAACAGCAGCGACAATGAGCTACAGACTATCACAACCCACTGATCCGAAAGAGGATTTACAGGCACCTTGACGCGGTTTTGGGGTTATATCGCTGAGGGATAGCGATATAACCCCTTGTCAATGTCAAGGCTGTCAAGGGGCCTGCACGGAGCGGCTGACGGGGCGCGCCGGCGGGGCGGACGGTGGGTTTCGCGGATTTTGCAGAAATTGCTAACTTTGTGGTTTGATAGAGCCATTATGGCTCAGAACCTAAGCGCTTATGCTGACGAAACGTTACCGATTGATAAATGATCTGGGCGGCTGGCTCGTGTTTGCCATCGCTCTGGTCACCTACTGGCTCACTCTCGAGCCTACCGCAAGCTATTGGGATTGCGGAGAGTTTATTATTCAGGCCGACAAGCTGGAGGTGGGGCACCCGCCGGGCAACCCGATCTTCATGCTCACGGCGCGCTTCTTCGCCAACTTTGCCTCCGACGCCGCTTCGATATCGGTGATGGTCAACGCGATGAGCGGTCTGCTGAGCGCCCTCACTATCCTGCTGCTTTTTTGGACGATCACGCATCTTGTGCGCCGCCTCGTGGTGAAAGACTCCCAGCGCAAGGAGCCCTCGCTGCAGCAGTATCTCGCCATCATGGGCAGCGGCCTGGTGGGCTCTCTGGCCTATTGCTGGAGCGATACGTTCTGGTTTTCGGCGGTGGAGGGTGAGGTCTACGCCTTCTCCTCCTTCTGCACGGCGCTCGTGTTCTGGCTGGCGCTGAAATGGGAGAACCGGGCCGACCAGCCTCATAGCGACCGCTATCTGATCCTGATAGCCTACATTATCGGCGTAAGCGTGGCGGTCCATCTGCTCAATCTGCTCTGTATCCCCGCCATTGTGCTGGTATATGCCTACCGCCGGAATAAGGATATGGACGTGGTGAAATCGCTCGTGGCGCTTCTCATCTCGTTTGCCATCATCTTCTTTGTGCTCTTCGGCCTTGTGCCGGGCTTCATCAAGGCGGCTCAGGTGAGCGAGCTGCTGTTCGTCAACGGTTTCGGCCTTGGCTTCAACAGTGGTGCCATCATCTATGCTCTGGTGGCAGCGGGTGTGTTCATCTGGACTCTCTATGAGCTGCGCCGTCAGCGCTCGGGGCTCTGGATCCGCGTGAGCGTGCTTCTGTCGGTCACTCTCTCCGGCATGCTCTTCGTAGGCTCGGGCTGGGTGATCGGCGCGGTGCTCACTGCCGGCCTGATCGCGCTGCTCTGGCTGGGCTGGAAGCGCAATCTTCCGGTCAGGGGGCTCACGGTGGCGATGTGGAGCATCGCGGTGATCTTCGTAGGCTATTCGAGCTACGCGCTCATTCTGATACGCTCCACGGCCGATACGCCGATGAACCAGAACTCGCCCGACAATGTATTTGCTCTCGCCTCGTATCTGAACCGCGAGCAATACGGCGAGAACCCGCTGCTCTACGGCGAGACGCTCAACTCCTCGCCGATGAAGGAGCAGGTGGGGGTGCGCCGCGATACGGTGCAATACGACGAGGAGGGCCGGCCGCTGGTGCTCGTCAGCCCCTCCTACAGGTCGGTGGTAGAGCCCGGTAAGGCGCTCTACGTGAAGGGAGTGGCCGGCGCCACGCCTACCTCGGAATATGGTTTCCTCTCCGAGGGCGACATCAGGCGCAACCAGGAGCTGGCGGAGCGCGGACGCGACTACTACGTGAAGCAGGATCATAAGGCGGAGGCGAAGATGAATCCGGAGCTCAATATGCTCTTCCCGCGCATCTACAGCAAAATGCACCGCGACCAGTATGGCGTATGGGTGAATCTCGACACGATGCCTGAGAATACTGTGGAGATCCAGGCGCGCGATGCCTCTACGGGCGACATGGTGCCGGAGGTCGACTTCAACCGCGAGCCGCAGTATAACCCCTACTCCGGCACATGGAACTATCCGGCGAAGACGGCCTATAAGCCATCGTTTGCACAGAATCTGGCCTATTTCTTCAATTACCAGCTCAACCACATGTATCTCAGATATTTCATGTGGAACTTCGCCGGCCGCCAGAATGATATCAACAATCAGTTTGGCGAGCTCGACGCCGGCAACTGGATTTCCGGAATCCCCGCTATCGACAACACCCGCCTCGGCGACCAGAGCCTGCTTCCCGATGACCTCGGCAAGGGCAACAAGGGTCACAACGTCTATTATATGCTGCCTCTGATTCTCGGCATTGTGGGTCTGCTCTGGCAGGCGTTTGCCGGGAAGAGGGGTATTGAGCAGTTCTGGGTAGTGTTCTTCCTGTTTTTCATGACGGGAATCGCCATCGTGATCTATCTCAATCAGCCGCCCAACCAGCCCCGCGAGCGCGACTACGCCTTCGCCGGTTCTTTCTATGCCTTCGCCATCTGGATAGGCATGGGAGTGGCCGGACTGTGGCGCCTGCTCCTGATGCTTCTCGCTCCCAAGGGCAGCCTGAATGCCGCTATGAAGGCCGACGAGGGCGACCAGGCCGAGACGGTGGTGGAGGAGCCGGCATCGTGGGGCAAGGCTTCGCGCTATAGCGCCCTGATAGCCTGCCTGCTGGGCATTTGCGTGCCCGCTCAGATGGTGAGCCAGACCTGGGACGACCACGACCGTTCGCATCGCTTCGCGGCGCGCGATTTCGCGGTAAACTATCTGGAGAGCCTGGAGCCGAATGCCATAGTGTTCTGCAACGGCGACAACGATACCTTCCCGCTCTGGTATGCCCAGGAGGTAGAGGGTGTGAGGCCCGATGTGCGCATTGTCAACCTGAGCTATCTGAACTCCGACTGGTATGCCAACCAGCTGCTTCTGCCCGCTTACGACTCCGCTCCGGTGAAACTTACCGCCGAACCCAAGGACTACGCCTACGGGCGCTCCGATGTGGTGATTATTCCGCCGGGCGCGCGCGGCAGCATGAATATGCTCGACGCCATCAAGGGCGTATACGCCGGCAAGGGGCGCGACCTGTATGGCTATCCGGTGATCGATGCCGCCACGGTCTATGTGCCTGTAGATAAGGAGGCTGTGGTGAAGGCCGGTCTGGTATCGCCCAGAGATACGGCGCGCCTCGTAGACCGCATCGAGATTGACCTCGCCGGCACGCAGACCTACCGCCGCAAGGGCTATGTATCGCTCGGCGAGCTGCTGATGCTCGATATTCTGGCTACCAATGCCGCCGAGGGCTGGCCGAGACCGATTTATTGGGTCACCACCGTGGGCCATGAGAATCATGTGGGCCTTACCCCCTATCTGCGCTCTACCGGCATGGCCCACCAGATAGTGCCTACGATGCAGGAGGATATGGCTACGCGCACCGATAAGGCCTACGATGTGGTGACTAAGAAATACCGCTGGGGCGGTGCCGATCTGGGCGCGGACGGCAACGGGCCGTACTACGACGAGACCGCCCGGAGAATGCTCACCACCGTGCGCACCAGCATGACCGACCTCGCTACCGAGCTGCTCTATGAGGGCGACGATATGCGCCAGGGCGGTCGCGCCGATGCCGCTCAGCCGGAATACCGGAAGGCTCTCGAGGTGCTCGACCTGATGCTCAGCAAGCTCCCCGAAGGCCAGCAGCCGCTGAGCCTGAGCCTGGGCATGACCACCGCGCAGCTCTACTGCGAGCTCGGCCAGTCCGACCGCCTCAACGACAAGAAGCTGACGGAGAAGGGACTGAAGCTCTATGAGGGCATGATGAAGAGGTATCTGCCCTACGTGACCTACCACCGCGAGATGGCCGCTACCTTCGGCAATCCGAGCTTCACGCTCGAAACGCAGTACGTGCCTTACCAGTGGTATCAGTTCGCCCGCATGTATATGGACTACGGCGGCTCGCCTAAAGAGGTGGAGAAGATTCTGGCCGGCAGCGGGGTGACTCTCGATGAGCTGAAGCAGAACTGGGACCGCCTCAACGGCCGCTCCGACTCTCAGGGCAGCCAGGCGCTCAGCGTAGGCGATTTCCTCGACGAGATGGAGAAATACGCCCAGATCGTGAATAAGCTCGCCGCCCTGAGTCCGGAGGAATATGCGAAGCAGAGCGCGGAGGAGAGAGAGGTCGATTCGATGTACTACGAACTGGTGACCTACTACCTGAGCCAGGGCGGCTCGCAGGAGGAGCTCGATAAGCGCGCCGCCTGCAAGGCGGTAGATATGGGCAGGAGCAAACGCCTCTCTGACTCTTATTCAGGCTCCTGAGAGCGATGCTGATAGAGCGCCCTCCGAGGCTGTTCAGATGGCTGGTGCCCGGCGGCATTTTCAGAATGCCGGCGGGGGAGCGGAAGGTGTATCTGACCTTCGACGACGGCCCCATTCCGGAGATGACGCCGTGGGTGCTCGATACGCTCGATGCCTTCGGCGTGAAGGCCACCTTCTTCATGGTGGGCGACAATGTGAGGCGCCACCCGGAATTGCTTAGGGAGGTGAGGCGCAGAGGCCACGCCGTAGGCAACCATACGATGCACCATCTGCAGGGCTCGAAGAGCACCGTGGCCTCCTATCTGCGCGATGTGATGGAAGCCGACGAGCTGATAGGCAGCGGTCTTTTCCGCCCGCCCCACGGCTGGCTCCGGCCCGGACAGCGGCGCCGGCTGGCGGGTGAGTTCCGCCTGGTGATGTATGACCTGGTGACCCGCGACTACAGCCGCAAGCTCACGGCGCGGGAGGTGACCGACAATGTGAAGCGCCTGGCGCGTCCGGGATCGATAATCGTGTTTCACGATTCGCTCAAGAGCGCGCCGCGCCTGAAGGAGGCTCTTCCGGCCGCCCTGGAATGGCTGAAGTCGGAAGGGTATGCTTTTGGAAAACTTGATGATTCGAAAATAGCTACGATATGAGCAAGAGAGTGCTGATAGTGGGTGCCGGAGGCTTCGTGGGAGGCCATCTTGCGGCCGAGGGACTGAACCGCGGCTATGAGGTATGGGCCGGTGTGCGCGAATCTACATCGCTTAAATGGCTCAGCGATCCGCGGCTTAACTTCCTCGTGCTTGATTTCGACGCGCCGTCGGCTCTGGTCGAGAAGCTGGCCGAGGGCCCGGAATGGGACTATATAATATATAATCTTGGCGCTACGAAATGCCTTAACTTCAGCGATTTCAACCGGATAAACCACGATTATCTGCGGCGCTTCACCCAGGCGCTTGAGAAGGCGGGCAGGGTGCCCGGCAAACTGCTCTTCATGAGCAGCCTTTCCGCGATGGGACCGGGCGATGAGAAGGGCTATTCGCCAATCCGCGCCACTGATATTCCGCAGCCCAATACCCGCTATGGCGCCTCGAAGCTGAAGGCGGAGATGTGGCTTGCCACAGCCGGAATCCCTACCGTGATTTTCCGCCCTACTGGGATCTACGGTCCCTGCGACCGCGACTATTTCCTTATGTTTGAGAGCATGGCGAAGGGTGTGGACTTCGGCGTAGGTTTCCGCAAACAGCTGCTGTCGTTCATCTATGTCGACGATCTTGCGCGTGCCGCTTTCGATGCGCTCGAGAAAGCTCCGGCGGGAGAGACCTACCTTATAGCCGAGCCTCGGAGCTATACCCAGAAGGAGTTCCGGAAGATTGCTGCCAAGGCTCTGGGCAAGAAGCATATACTCGGGGTGCGCCTGCCTCTCTGGGGTGCTAAGGTGGCCTCGGCGGTGGCGGAGAAATGGGGCCTTATCCGCATGAAGCCCTCTACTCTGAACCGCGATAAATTCAATATCATGAAGCAGCGCAACTGGAGCGTAGACATTTCCAAGGCTCAGGCCGGGTTCGGCTTCTCGCCCGAAGTAGGGCTGAAAGAGGGAGTGGAGCGCACGGTGGAATGGTATAAGAAGGAGGGGTGGTTGAAATGATCCGGCTCGAACAGGATACGGTTACGGTGCGGCCTTCGGAGACGCAGCAGGAGGTGCAAAACCTGCCGCGCTGGCGGAGGGAGGATACCTCGGTTCCGGCTACTCCGGTAGAGGAGCTCGATATCCCGGTGTATCTTCCCGCGCAGGAGACGATCGTGCCCTACAGAGTGGGCTACAGGCTTCCCGACAGCCTCTACAAGCATCTGAAAGCCTTGCGCGACAGCATCTGGGCCTCGAAGGCTCCGCTCTCGCTTACGGTCGATTCCCTGGCAGCCGACACGCTGCCTCCCGCTCCCCCGGCGCAGGCTATAGTGATCACTCCGGCTGGTGGCGGAGGTCTTGTAGGGGTCAGGCCGGAGAGGGATTCCGCCGGAATGTGGGGCATGGTGCTAGGAGTTACGCTGATATTCGTGGTGGTCTGCCTCAAATACCGCAAGAACTCCCGCTATATGGGCAGCATGATACGCGATCTCTATGAGGTGAGGGAGCGCCACAATATGTTTGACGACACGGTGCGCGAGCGCTGGTTCACGATTCTTCTGAACCTGCTCTGCACCCTTACTACCGGCATTCTTCTTGCTTTCGCGGCGATCTGGTTCAGCCGCCTGCGCGGGCAGACCCCTGGCGTGGGGGAGATGCTCTGGGGCATCGGCATCTCGGCCTGCTATACGGTGCTCGTAGCTTCGATCTACTGGATCTGCGGGCGAATATTTTCCGACTCCCGGCGCACTGGCATGTGGCTTCGCGCCTTCTGGGCTTCGCAGTCGCTTGCGGGCATCAGTCTGTTTGTGCCGGTGCTTCTTTTATGGTTCAATCCGCAATGGTCGGCAGAGCTTCTTTGGGTGTGCGCGGGCATCTGGGTTTTGATCCGTATAATCTTTATCGGCAAGGTATTCCGCATTTTTTTCGCCCGAATCTCCTCATTTCTCCCATTTTTGTATTACCTTTGCAGCGCGGAAGTTGTGTCCGTCGTTTTAGTGTGGCAGGCATGCAGACTTCTGATTGTGGAGAACGTCGGCTCGACGTGGCTAACCAACTTAGTTGAATGGGCATCAAAAGGATTTTAGTTTCTCAACCGAAACCTGACTCAGAGAAGTCGCCTTACTACGAGATTGCAGAGAAATACGGGGTGGAGATAGTGTTCCGCCCTTTCATAAAGGTAGAAGGCCTTTCAGCAAAAGAGTTCCGCCAATCTAAGCTCAATCTGGCAGATTATGGCGCCGTGATTTTTACGGCCCGTCATGCAGTAGACAACTATTTCCGCCTCTGCGAGGAGATGCGTGTGGAGATAAAAGACGATACGCGCTATTTCTGCACCACGGAGGCCATAGCGCTGTATCTGCAGAAATACATCGTGTATCGCAAGCGTAAGATCTTCTTCGGCACCTCCGGCAAGCTCGACGATCCGCAGCTCATGGCGGCCATGAAGAAGAATCTCAAGCTGAAGTTTCTCTATCCGGTATCCGATGTGAACAAAGGCGATCAGAGGGCTCTCGATGCAGCCAAGATACCCTACACGAGGGCGGTGATGTATCGCACGGTGAGCAATGATTTCGGTCCCGATGAGCCGCTCGATTTCGATATGCTGCTCTTCTTCAGCCCTTCCGGAATAGATGCTCTGATGAAGAATTTCCCGGAGTTAAATCAGGAGGAAAACGGCATCCGGATCGGCTGCTTCGGCGCTACTACGGCCAAGGCTGTAGAGGAAGCGGGGCTTCATCTCGACGTGAAGGCGCCAACGCCGGAATCTCCCTCAATGACGGCTGCGCTCGAAGCCTATCTCCACGAGCATCAGGAAGAGGAATGAAAGGTGTAGATGAATCAGTGCTCAGCAGTCTCTATCTGACTGACACTGCGTTCGGCAAGCTGATGCAGCGCCGAATCTTCAATGTGCTCCTTATCGCTACTCCCTACGATGCCTTCATGATGGAGGAAGACGGCAGGGTAGAGGAGCAGGTATATTTCGAATACGTAAACCTCAATCTCTCGTCGCCTCCGCGCTTCACCCGCGTGGCCAACTATCAGGAGGCGCAGGAGGTGCTCGCCGTGAAGAATTTCGACCTGATCATCGCCATGCCCGGCATCGATATCAGCGAGACCTTCCGCGAGGCGAAGCGCATAAAGGCAGAGTATCCGGGCACCGCTTTCGTGGTGCTCACTCCGTTTTCGAAAGAAGTGAGCCGCCGGCTTGCCAACGAGGACTTCAGCGGTGTAGACTATGTGTTCTCCTGGCTTGGCAACGTAGACCTCATTCT
Organism: uncultured Muribaculaceae bacterium; assembly: GCA_947632485.1. Classification (GTDB taxonomy): domain Bacteria; phylum Bacteroidota; class Bacteroidia; order Bacteroidales; family Muribaculaceae; genus Lepagella. The sequence continues at coordinate 37,119 of CANRPJ010000012.1, read as the reverse complement.
GGCCATCATCAAGCTGATTGAGGACCGAATGAACGCCGACAACGATATTCTGGAGGTGGGCGTGCAGGCTATCCTTCTTGTGGAAGACAGCGTGCGCTTCTATTCCTCCGTGCTCCCTTATCTTTTCCGCTTCCTTCTGCACCAGTCGGTAGTATTCAGCTCCGAGGCCCTCAACGAGCATGAGAGAATGCTGCGTATGCGCGGGCGCTCAAAGGTGCTTCTGGCGCGCGATTATGAGGAGGCTGTAGGGCTGATGGAGAAATACGGCGACAATGTGCTCGGTGTGATTACCGACGTGAGATTTCCGAAAGATGGCAAGAAGGATCCCGAAGCGGGCCTGAAACTCAAGGAATGGATTTATGACCACTATCCTTACGTGCCGGTGGTGGTAGAGAGCAGCGAGATCGCCAACAAGGAGAAGGTAGAGGCTACCGAAGGCATATTCCTCGATAAGAACTCCAAAACTCTTCCGCAAGACCTGCGGAAGGCGCTCAGCGAAAATTTCGGTTTCGGCGATTTCATAGTGCGCGATCCGGCCACGAAGCGCGAGCTGATGGTGCTTCATAATCTGAAGGACCTTCAGAAGAACGTGTTCAATATCCCGACCGATTCCCTTTTCTACCATTCGAAGCGCAACGATTTCTCCCGCTGGCTCTATTCGCGCGCGCTTTTCCCGATAGCCCATGCCCTGAACAAGCGGCGCTTCACCGACCTCTCGGAGGCACCGGGGGTAAGGAGGCTTATTGAGGAGTGTATCGTGAAATATCGCCGCATGAAAAACCGCGGAGTGGTAGCCGTGTTCGAGAAAGACCGCTTCGACCGCTACAGTAATTTCGCCCGCATCGGCGAGGGCTCTCTCGGTGGCAAAGGCCGCGGTCTGGCCTTTATCGACCAGATAATAAAGCGCAATCCGGTGTGCGACGATTTCGGCGGCGTGACGGTGAGCATACCGCGCACGGTGGTGCTCTGTACCGATGTGTTCGACGAGTTCATGGAGACCAACGGGCTCTATCCCATCGGCCTCTCCGATGCTTCCGATGCCGATATTCTCAAGGCTTTCCAGGCTGCAAGGCTTCCGGAGTCGGTGCGCGATGACTTGCTCGCCCTCTTTGAGGTAGTAGATAAGCCGCTGGCCATTCGCAGCTCCTCGTTGCTTGAAGATTCGCACTATCAGCCTTTTGCAGGCGTATATGCCACCTATATGGTGCCCCGTGTGGAAGACGGGCAGGAGATGCTGAAGCTCGTGGCAGAGGCTATCAAGAGCGTATATGCCTCCGTATTCTTCTCGGATTCAAAGGCTTACATGAACGCTACCCGCAATGTGATCGACCAGGAGAAGATGGCCGTGATCCTGCAGGAGGTGGTAGGCGAGGATCATGGCGGCTATTATTATCCGAGTTTCTCCGGAGTTGGGCGCTCGCTCAACTATTATCCTATCGGCGATGAGGTGGCCGAGGAGGGGGTGGCCGAGGTGGCCGTAGGTCTTGGTAAATATATAGTAGACGGCGGCATGGCTCTCCGGTTCTCTCCCAAGCACCCGGCCCATGCACTTCAGACATCGACGCTTGAGATGGCTCTGCGCGACACCCAGACCTCGCTCGATGCCCTTCCGTCGAGCCGCGAGGCTACGGGCGATTTCACGACCGACGATGGTTTCAATATCCGCCGCATTCCGGTGAGCGAGGCTTTCAAGACGGGCGCGCTGAAATATCTGGTATCGACCTACGATGGCATCGACGGAGTGATCCGCGATACGGATCAGGGACGCGGACGCAAGGTGGTGACTTTTGCTAATGTGCTGAAGCAAAATGTGTTCCCTCTGGCTGAGATAATCGATTTCATGCTCTCCAAGGGGCAGTATGAGATGGGCAGGCCGGTAGAGATCGAGTTTGTGGGCAATGTGAACCCCGATGCCATGAGCTCCGGAAATAAAGGCACGCTCTACTGGCTGCAGATCCGTCCGATAGTAGATAAGAAAGAGATGCTCGACGATGCGATAATGCATCTCGATGATTCCGCGCTGCTGCTCAGGAGCGAGACTGCGCTGGGCCACGGCGTGATGGATAATGTGAAGACGGTGGTCTACGTGCGTCCCGAGGCTTTCAATTCCGCCAATAACCCGCTGGTGGCTGAAGAGGTAGCTGAAATCAACTCGAAGCTGATAGCTGAGGAGCGTCCCTATATCCTGATAGGCCCCGGTCGCTGGGGTAGTTCAGATCAAGCGCTTGGCATTCCCGTGAGGTGGCCTCAGATAGCCGGTGCGCGCCTGATTGTGGAGTCGGCTCTTCCGGGCTATCGCGTGGAGCCTTCGCAGGGTACCCACTTTTTCCAGAATCTCACCTCCTTTGGAGTAGGCTATTTCACTGTAGATGAGGAGGCTGGTCAGGGCTTCTACGATGTGGCGTGGCTTGATTCCCAGCCGGCGGTCTATGAGTCGGAGCGCGTAAGGATAGTTGAGTTCGCAGAGCCTCTGCCGATTGCCATAAACGGCCGCAAATCGCGCGGCATAGTGGCTAAACCGAGCCACTAAAGATTCTTGCAGGGACCGAACGTGAGGCGGTGATGACGCGTTAGGCCGAGCCTGCGCAGCGCCTCGCGGTGCTCCTTTGAAGGGTAGCCCATGTTGCGCTCCCAGCCGTAGCCGGCGCATTCCTCAGCGAGCCGCATCATCAGAGCGTCGCGGTAGGTCTTCGCGAGAATGCTTGCGGCAGCTATGCTCATGAATGTAGCATCGCCTTTCACCACGGTGGTGTGACCGATTCCCGGGTAGGGTTTGAATCTGTTGCCGTCTACGAGCAGGTGGTCGGGGCGGGTAGTAAGGCCCCCGACGGCGCGGTGCATAGCCAGAATGCTGGCATTCAGGATATTGATTTCATCGATTTCTCCGGCTGATACCTCTGCCACGCTCCAGGCCAGCGCTTTCTCCTGAATTAGAAGGCGCAGGCGCTCGCGGGCTTTGGCCGAAAGCTGCTTGCTGTCGTTGAGCTCCTCACATTCAAATCCTTCCGGCAGAATCACGGCCGCGGCCACTACCGGTCCGGCCAGACAGCCTCGTCCGGCCTCATCGAGTCCGGCCTCAAGTCGGCCCTGCTCCATGTAAGGTCGCAGCATGGCTTCAGTGATTGCGGCTGATTATGAATTCGAAAATCTCGCGGAAATGCTCTTTCCAGGGAGAATCGGGGCAGAGGGCAATCTGCTCTTCGGCTTCCTTCTGCATGGCGCGCATACGGCTGTAGGCATAGTCGATTCCGCCATGCTCCTTGGCAAATGCTATAAGGGTCTGTATCTGCTCGTTGGTGAGCTCGGAATCGCTTGTAAGCAGAGCCCTGAGAGGCGCGGCCTCTTCGGCGGGAGCATTGTTGAGAGCATAGATCAGCGGCAGTGTGACCTTGCCTTCGCGCAGGTCATTGCCGGTAGGCTTGCCTACGCGGGGATCTTCGAAATAGTCGAAAATATCGTCTTTTATCTGGAAGCAGAGTCCGAGCAGCTCGGCAAAGCGCAGCAGCGGAGCGCAGGTTTCGGCATCGGTGCCCACGGCCTCTGCGCCGATCTTAGCGCAGTTGATGAAGAGCGACGCCGTCTTCTTATGAATCATCTCGAGATATGCCTTCTCGTCGAGATTATGATAGCGCACATTGCAGAGCTGGTCGATCTCGCCGATTGAAAGCTCTTTGCCGAGATCGGAAAGCGCGGCTATGATCTTCAGGTTACCGGTCATCAGGCCGGTGCGCAGGGCGTTGGATATGAAATAGTCGCCCACGAGCACCGCCAGCTGATTTCCCCATGAGGCATTGATTGTAGGCAGGCCGCGCCGGAGTTTAGTCTCATCGACCACATCATCGTGGATCAGCGAGGAGTTATGTAGCAGCTCAAGGGCCGCGCATGCGTAGATTACATCGTCGGTCACCTCGCCATACATCTTCGCGCTGAGCATCACTACTACCGGACGAATCTGCTTACCTTTGGTTTTCAGGTAGTTGGTCACTACCGTATTGATCACCTCATGGCGCGTGGCGAGCACGCTCCCGATGAGCGTGTTCATGCGCTCCAGTTCCGGAGCGAGCTGCTGGCGTACTGCGGTTAAATATCCCATTTTTTGTTCCGGCTACAAATTTACGAAGAAAATCCTGATTCTGTGATTGTCGTGACGCGTGAAATTGTTACCTTAGTAAAAAATACGCTGATGGAACCCAAAAGACTCTTCCTGCTCGATGCCTACGCCCTGATTTTCCGCGCCTATTATGCGCTGATAAAAATGCCGCGCACCACGCGCGATGGTTTCAATACCTCCGCGATCTTCGGATTCGTGAATACCCTTGAGGAGTTGCTCCGCAAGGAGCGCCCGACGCATCTGGCCGTGTGTTTTGACCCCCAGGGTCCCACCTTCCGACATGAGGCCTACGATAACTATAAGGGTGACAGAGAGTCGACCCCGGAAGATATAAAAAAGTCGATTCCGATTATTAAGGAGATAATCCGGGCCTACAGGATTCCGATTGTGGAGGTGGAGGGCTTTGAGGCCGACGACGTGATAGGCACTCTCTCAAAACAGGCGGAGAAAGAGGGCTTCACTACCTATATGATGACGCCCGATAAGGATTTCGGGCAGTTGGTGAGCCCTAATGTGCTGCAATACAAGCCCTCCTACCGCGGTCAGGATTTCGAGCTGCGGGGAGTGGAGGAGGTATGCGAGCGCTACGGAATTCCGGAGCCGGCGCGCGTAATCGACCTGCTGGCGCTGATGGGCGACAAGATCGACAATATACCGGGTTGTCCGGGTGTGGGAGAGAAGACCGCCGTGAAGCTCATAGCCGACTTCGGCACTGTAGATAACCTTCTGGAGCATACCGATCAGCTCAAGGGCGCCCTGAAAAAGAAGGTGGAGGAACATGCCGACGATATCCGGTTCTCCAAATTCCTGGCTACGATACGCACCGATGTGCCCGTGAAGGAGAAGCCCGATGATCTTCAGGCCCGTCGCCCCGACCGCGAGAAGCTCTTCGCCATCTTCAAGGAGCTGGAGTTCAAATCGCTGGCCGACCGCGTGGCGAAGCGCCTCGATGCTGAGAGCGCACCCGCGACGGAGCCCTCGCTGTTTGATTTCGCGCAGGCGGAAGAGCCTGCGGTGCAGGTAGAAGAGGGTGAGATAAAGGGTGACTACAGGCTTGCCGATTCGCAGGAGAGTCTCAATGAGCTTGCAGGTAAGGTATCAGGAGCGGAGCGGGTAGGCGTATTCATGGCTGCCACTGAGGGTAGCCATGTGACCGATATATGGGCAGGTACAGCCGTGGCCGTAGACGAGGGTGAGGCCTGGTATGTGCCGTGCAGCTTCGCTGAGGGTCAGGCTTTTGTGCTCGATATGCTTGCGCGCCGCGATCTTTTGAAAATTACCTCTGCGGCGAAGCATGACTATGTGCTCGCCTCGCTTGCGCGCACTGACGGTGCCGATGCCCTGGAAAACTATTATGACCTCACGCTTGGTCATTATCTGCTTCAGCCTGAAGGGCGCAATACCCTGGAGGATATCTCCCGCCACTATCTCCATGCAGTGCCGGCAGCCTATTCTTCGATAGCCGGGCCGAAAGGGGTGCGCCAGCTCCCGCCGCAGCGGATAGCACCGGAGAATCTCACTCCCTGGGCCTGCTCTTGCGCCGATGCCTGCCTGCGCCTCTATCCTCTGGTCGACGCTCAGGTGAGGGAGGAGAAGATGGACACTTTGCTCTACGATATGGAGCTGCCTCTGGCTAAGGTGCTGGGCGATATGGAGATGGCCGGGGCCTTGATTGATGTGGAGGCGCTCAATGCTGCCGCCCGCACGCTCACTACGCGCCTGGAGGAGGTGGAGCGCGAAATCCACAGCATGGCGGGACTGGAATTTAATGTAGGCTCGCCGGCAAAGGTGGGTGAGGTGCTTTTCGATGTGCTCGGTCTGGAGCCGAAGCCGAAGAAGACAAAGAGCGGGCAATATTCCACCGCGGAAGATGTGCTCAATAAAGTGATGATGAAGCACCCCATAGTGGCCCTTATCCTGGAGTATCGCCAGCTCAAGAAGCTGATAAACACGTATCTTACAGCGCTTCCTGCCGCCATAAATCCGCGTACCGGCCGCGTGCATACCACCTACACGCAGACCGTGACTGCAACGGGGCGCATCTCTTCGACCAATCCCAATCTGCAGAACATACCGGTGCGCGACGATATAGGACGCGAAATCCGCCGCGCCTTCATAGCTCCGGAGGGGAGCCTCTTCCTTTCGTGCGACTATTCGCAGATCGAGCTGAGGCTCGTGGCTGATTTCTCCGGCGACGAAACGATGATCGACGCATTCCGTCATGGCCGGGATATCCACGCCATCACCGCCTCCAAGATCTATCATGAGCCTCTCGAGGAGGTAAGCGCCACGCAGCGCCGCAATGCCAAGACTGCCAATTTCGGAATCCTCTACGGCATATCGGCTTTCGGCCTCTCCACGCGCCTCAACATTCCGCGCGCTGAGGCTAAAATGCTTATCGACGGCTATTTCGAGACCTTCCCGAAGGTGCATCAGTACATGAACCAGAGCATCGAGCTTGCGCGCGAGCAGGGTTATGTGGCTACCAAGATGGGCCGTAAACGCCTCCTGCCCGACATCAACAGCAAGAACCCGGTGGTGCGCGGCTACGCTGAGCGCAACGCCATCAACGCTCCTCTGCAGGGCTTCGCCGCTGATATCATCAAGACCGCTATGGTGGCCATAGCCGGTGAGATGAAGGAGAAGGGACTGAAATCGAAGATGATAATGCAGGTGCACGATGAGCTCAACTTCGAGGTGCCTGAAGAGGAGCTTCCGGTGATGCAGGAGCTTGTGGTGCGCCAGATGGAGGGTGCTTACCGCGGCGTAGTGCCTCTCGAGGCTTCCTGCGGCGTAGCCACCAACTGGCTCGACGCCCACTGACATCGGGCACCCCCGTCAGATCGTTTCAGCCTTCCAGGAGTCGATGCGGCGTAGGGAAGAGGAGTAGTTTATGCCAATGGCTATGACTTTTCTTGCGTCAGCGGCCCACGGTAGAGCGTAGTCCTTATGCATGATCTGGTGGAGCGCCTCTTCCGCAGATTTATCATATTTCAACTCTATGATATAGATATATTTATCAGTGCGTATGAGGATATCTATTCTCCCGTCTGAGGTTCTGAATTCCGTGCTTACACTTAAGCCAAGAAGGTAGAAGAGAATGAAGAGCGCGTTTTGCACGGAATTCTCGTTATCCATCTTTCTGTCATAGCCGAATGAAGCGAACATCGCCTGCAGCCTACGCATGAAAGCATCAACGGCACCTGCCTGAAGCTCCTTCCGAAAGTTAACGATGAATACGTGGGGGTCCTCGCCTTGAAGATTAGCATAGTGAGGCAGGATATATTCCATCAGTCCCTCTCTTACCTCATCGTTAGGAATCCCGAGAGTGAAGATTCTGTCGGCATCATCATAAGCCTTGATAGTGAGATACCCGGTCTGGTAGAATAGGGCCGCCGGAAGAATGCTGTCGAGATCAAGACCCGCGAGCATATTTGCGCTTATCTCAACCTTTGTCAATCTCTGGATATCAGTCTGCGTACGTTTAAGTTGCTCTACGAGTAGCGAGGGTGTGCCCGATTCAATCCAATAATTACCATAGGCCTTGTTCTTAAAGGCGTTGAGTAGAGAGAAAGGATTGTAGATGTCGGGTGATTCAGGAGCGAAATGGTAGCCGTCATAGCGATGTTTCAACTCATTTACGATGTCCATCGGCTCAGATTTGCGTTTCAAGGCCAATTCGCTTATTCCTACACCGAAGTTTTCGATAAGTTCCTGCTGGGTGATTCCGCATACTGCGGCGAAATCGTCGGTAAGAGATATATCAGAAATATTATTGAGGTCAGAAAATACGCTGAGCTTTCCGAAACGGCTTACTCCCGTCATGAATACAAGCCGGATATAATCGGCTGAACTTTTGAAATTTGAGTAGATCTCAGCAAGCTTAGATCTGTATAAATCCAATCGTTTGCGATTGTGAAGATTATTTACCAGAGGTTTGTCGTACTCATCTACCAGAATCACCACGCCTTTTCCGCTTTTCTCCGCAGCCACGCGGATCACCTCCGAGAAGCGAATCGACTGATTCATTACCTTCGGCTCAATCCCATATTCCTTTTCCCAGGCAATCAGCCGGTGTTCTATAAGATCATCGAGTTCTCCCTCATCTTTATATTTCTGGATATTAAGATCAAGGTATAGAACCGGATAGGGCTCCCAGTTCCACGAAGTAGAGTTGATATAGAGGCCTTCGAAAAGCTCCCGACGACCCTCGAAGAAGCATTTCAGGGTAGAGAGAAAAAGACTCTTCCCGAACCGACGGGGACGCCCCAGAAAATAGTATTTTGGACCTCTTACGATGTGATCGATAAACCGCGTTTTATCAACATAGAGGAAGCCTTCCTCCCTGAGTTTCTGGAAAGACTGCTCTCCTACAGGATATTTTACGGAATCGGTCGTCATCGGTCGCGAAATCTGTAACAGATTACAAATGTAGCAATTTTTCAGTAGATTTCTTGAATATTTGAAAGTTTTTCTTGTAGTGTGCGAATCTGCGTTGCGATGATAATTTAATTGAGGTGTCATAAAATAAATTTCGTAATTTTGTGTTGTAAAAATGCTTAGTTATGAATCGATTAGTTTTGCTTCTTTTCTCGTTGATGCTGCTGGGGGGCGCTTCGGCAAGCTCTGACGGCAATACCCTTAAGGTGATGACCTACAATGTGAGGCATGGCCGGGGGCTCGACGATAAGATTGATTACGCACGCATTGCCGACGCTATCCGCCGCGCTGAGGTTGATGTGGTAGCCGTGCAGGAGGTGGATAGCTTCACCAGCCGCACCGGCGGGCGCTACACTCTCGGTGAAATAGCCTCGGAGGCGCTGATGCGTCCGGTGTTTGCTCCGGCGATTCCTTTGGGCGAAGGGAAATACGGCGTGGGAGTGCTCAGTAAGGAGAAGCCACTGGCCTCCCGCTCGGTGGCGCTGCCCGGCCGGGAGGAAGACCGCGTGCTGCTCATGGTGGAATTTCCCCGCTTTGTGCTGGCGTCGACCCATTTGTCGCTCACTCCTGAAGATGCCCTTGCCTCAGTGCCGCTGATTGCTGCCGAGGCGCGGAAGAGCGCGAAGCCCTTTATCTTGGCCGGCGACTGGAACAGTCACCCCGACTCGCCTGTGCTCAAGGCCTTCAAGGAGGCGGGCTTCAGGATTGCCACAAGCGAGAAGGTGCCGACTTTCCCTGCTGATAAGCCCGACGAGGTGATCGACTATATCGCCATCTACGAGCCGTCGGCTCAGGGACTCGTGCCGGTGAGGCGTTCGGTGATCAACAATCCGGTTGCCTCCGACCATCGCCCGGTCACCGCTACCTTCAAGTTCCCTTCGCGCCCGGAAGAGATCGTTGTTAACGGCCCTTACCTTCAGAATCCTACGCCCTACGGCGTTACGATAATGTTTCAGGCCGCAGGGCCGGCAAGGAGCGTGGTGGAATATGGCCTCGACACTCTTTCTACGCTCAGCGCCAGAGAGCTTATCGGCGGCCAGGAGGTATGCCACGATATCGAGCATAAGATCCGGCTCGAGGGGCTTCAGGGCGGAAAGAAATACTATTATCGCATAAAGGCTCAGGAGATTCTTGACAATCAGGCTTATAGTAAGACTTTCGGTACAGACTATACCAGCCCCTGGTATAGCTTCACTCTCCCCTCAGAAACTACATCTGACTTCACTGCATTGATATTCAATGATATGCACCAGCGCAAGGCAGCTATGGACGCTATGCAGCGCCTCGCCGCCGAGACGCCTCACGATTTCGTGATTTTCAACGGCGACTGTCTCCCCGAACCTTCCGACCGGGCCGAAGCCGTAGAGGCAATCGGCAATCTGGTGGAACGCTTCAACGGAGCTGAGATACCGGCCTTCTTTATCCGCGGCAACCATGAGATCCGCAACGCCTGGTCGTCGGGCATGCCGGCCCTCTTCGATAATCCCGGCGGAAAGACCTATGGCGCTTTCTCATGGGGAGATACGCGCTTTGTGCTCCTCGACTGCGGCGAAGATAAGCCCGACTCCACATGGGTCTACTATGACCTCAACGACTTCACCGGCCTGCGCCATGACCAGGTGGGCTTCCTGCAGCAGGAAGGCGCTTCCCGGCCTTTCCAGAAGGCGGCAAGGAAAGTGCTTATCCATCATATCCCGGTATGGGGCAATACTGATGAATACCGGCCCTGCACGGAGCTCTGGAGCCCTGTGCTGAAGAAGATGCCGTTTGACCTCGACATAGCTGGCCATACCCACGAATTGGCCGTGCACCCTGCCGGTTCTCAGAAGGGTAATCCCTTTCCGGTGATCGTAGGAAGCGGTTCGGGCAAGCCTATGATGATCGTGCTCGAGAAGAAAGGAAAGGAGATGAAGGCGCGCGTGGTAGATGAGAATGGCGTCGAAAAGGCGGTGCTATCTCTCTGAAATCCGGGGTAATTTCATTATTTTTGCGAAAAAATTGGCGGAGCTATGTCACAAATGACCTCTTTTTCCGTCTCTATAGATAGTGGAAACATAAAAACCTACGATCATATCAACATCATGAAGAAAATCTTTCTCACCGCCGCTCTCGCTGCTGCTGGGGTAGCCGGCCTTTCGGCCGCCGATGTGCCGTTGTGGCTGCGTGATGTGGCGATTTCGCCCGACGGCGCCACGATCGCCTTCACCTATAAGGGCGACATCTACACCGTGCCCTCGGCAGGAGGACGCGCCACCCAGCTCACGACCGATCGCGTGGCTATCGACGCCTCGCCGGTATGGACCCCCGACGGAAGCCGCATCGCTTTCCGCTCCAACCGCGAGGGATCTTTCGACATATTCCTGATGCCGGCGAAGGGAGGCACCCCGGTGCGCCTCACCGATCACCCTCTCTCAGAGACCCCGCTGGCTTTTCTCGACTCGGAGACCCTCCTCTTCCAGGGTAGCGGCGAAGGCTCGGCGCTCTCGCAGCGTTTTCCTTCCGCAGCCGCCTACACCCTCAATATCAATAAGCCCGGCGAGCGCCCCGCTTATTTCGGTAGCACTCCGATGATCTCCGCCTCCTCCGATGGCAAGGGGCAGCTCCTCTACACCGACCGCAAGGGAGTGGAGAATATCTGGCGCAAGCACGAGCGCGCAGAGAGCACCAACGATGTGTGGCTGATCGACAAGAAGGGAAAGCACACAAAGCTCACCGATTTCAATGGCCACGACCGCAACCCCGTATGGACCGGTAATGGCGGCTACGCCTATGTGTCGGAAAAAGACGGCATCCTCAATGTGTATGCCCGCACCGCCGACGGCTCGGAGAAGCAGCTCACGAAGTTTACCAAGCACCCCGTGCGCGATCTCTCAGCTGCCTCCAACGGCACCCTCGCCTTCGACTGGGACGGCGAGATCTATACCCTCGCCCCCGGCGCGCAGCCTAAGAAGGTGGCAGTCGAGATTGTGGGCGATGCCTACGACTCCGACCATCTGAAGCGCTATGTGACCTCCGGAGCCACCAACTTCGCCGTCTCTCCGAAGGGCGACCAGGTGGCATTCATAATCCGCGGAGAGCTCTATGTTACAGACACTAAATACAATACCACCAAGCGCATCACCGACACCGCCGGACAGGAGCGCTGCATGGATTTCTCGCCCGATGGCCGCACTATCGTGTTCGATAGCGAGCGCGACGGCGTGTGGGGTCTCTATACCGCTACTATAAAGAATCCCGACGAGACCAGCTTCGCCTATGCTACCGAGATCGAGGAGAAGCCGCTCTATATCCCGAAGACCGCCGCCCAGCAGCCCGATTTCAGCCCCGACGGCAAGAAGGTGGCCTTCCTCGAAAACCGCACGGCCCTGAAGGTGATCGATATGGATTCCAAGAAGGTGACCACAGCCCTTCCCGGAGAGTTCAACTATTCCTATCAGGACGGCGACGTGAGCTTCCAGTGGAGCCCCGACAGCAAGTGGCTCCTCGCCGACTATCTCGGCATCGGAGGCTGGAACAATAAGGATATCGCCCTCGTGAAGGCCGACGGCTCGCAGGTGGTGGATCTTACCGAAAGCGGCTATTCCGATGGCGACGCCAAGTGGGTGATGGGAGGCAAAGGAATCGCCTATACCTCTGGAAAAGATGGCTATAAGAGCCACGGATCATGGGGCAACACGGTCGATGTCTATGTGATGTTCCTTGATCCCGACGGTTGGGACGCCTTCAATATGACCGAAGAGGAAGCCGCTCTCGCCGAAAAGGCCAAAGAGGGCGATAAGAAAGAAGAGGCTGACAAAGATAAGAAGGGCAAAGATTCAAAGAAGGCCGATGCCGACAAGAAAGATGAGGTGAAGCCGCTGGAGTTTGATCTCCCCAACCGCCGCTACCGAATGGCCCGCATCACCCCGCAGTCTGGCGCACTCGGCGACTATTTCATCTCCCCCAAGGGCGATAAGCTCTACTATACCACCGGCTCCACCGAGGGTGGACGCAATCTCTATGTGACCGACCTCAGGAAGGGCGATACCAAGGTGCTCTCCCAGGGCATCGGCGGCGGCCTTATGGCCGATGAAAAAGGCGAGACCCTCTTCGCCATGGACAATGGAGGCGGAATCCGCAAGATCAGCCTGCCCGACGGTAAGGTCGACAATGTGGAGTTCCAGGCTCTCTATGACCGCCACCCCTCGAAGGAGCGCGAGTATATGTATGACCACATGGTCAATCAGGTGAAGCATAAGTTCCACGATGTCAATATGCATGGCACCGACTGGGATTATTATGCCGACCATTACCGCAAGTTCCTCCCCCATATCAGCAATAATCCCGACTTCGGCCTGCTGCTGAGCGAGATCCTCGGTGAGCTCAACGCTTCCCATACCGGCGGCGCCGGCTCTCCGGAGCCTACGAATGCCAAGGCCCTGCTGCCCCCGGCATGGCTCGGCGCTTACTTCGACGAAGCCTGGACCGGCGATGGCCTCAAGGTGAAGGAGCTCATTCCGCGCGGTCCTCTTACCGCCAAATCGGCTCTCGTGCGTCCCGGTGAGATCGTGCTCGCTATTGATGGCCAGAAGATCACCCCCCGCGCCAACTATAACTCTATGCTCGAAGGAAAGGCCGGCAAGCGCACCCGCCTCACGGTGAAAGGTACCGATGGCAAGGAGCGCACCGTTTACGTGAAACCCTGGAGCAACGGAGAGCTCTCCAATGCCCGCTATCAGCGCTGGGTGGAGCGCAACGAAGCCATTGTCGACAGCCTTTCGGGCGGAAAGATCGGCTATGTCCATATCGCAGGCATGAATGACCCGAGCTTCCGTGTGCTCTACGACCGCGCCCTCGGCAAATACCGTAACTGCGACGCCATTGTGGTTGATACCCGTCACAACGGCGGCGGCTGGCTTCACAACGATGTGGCCCTGATGCTTAGCGGAAAGGAATACGTGCGCTTCACCCCCCGCGGACAGTATATCGGTTCCGATCCCTTCTCGCAGTGGACCAAGCCGAGCGTCATGCTCGTCGACGAGAGCAACTATAGCGATGCCCACGGCACTCCCTACGTTTATAAGACTCTCGGCCTTGGCAAGCTCGTAGGCGCTCCGATCAGCGGCACGATGACCGCCGTTTGGTGGGAAACCCAGATCGACCCCGACGTATACTTCGGTATTCCGCAGGTCACGAGCATCTCCGTAAAAGATGGCACAGTGCTTGAAAATCAGGAACTCCGTCCCGATATCGAGATCTACAATGATCCGGCCGATCTCGAGGCTGGCCGCGACGCTCAGCTTGAAGGCGCAGTGAAAGAGCTGCTGAAGCAGACCGCTTCAAAGCGCTGATCCTGAAGCGAATCACCTGCTACCTAAGCGCCCCCGACCATTCAAGGCCGGGGGCGCTCCGCTGTATTGCGGAAAATTAGTAACTTTGCATTCGCCCCTGCGTTGCAGGGCCCTTTTTCAGGCGTCAGCATGCCGCCTGCCAACCGGTCGAATTAACTTCAAAGTTCTGAAATGAAAGCCGCAACTCCCGCCACCCTCCAGGCCGATGCCGAGCGCGCTAAGCAGCGCTTCGGAATAGTTGGCAATTCTCCGGCGCTTACCGCTGCCATTGAGCGTGCGGTAAGAGTGGCCCCGATCGATCTCTCAGTGCTCGTTACCGGAGAGAGCGGAAGCGGCAAGGAGTTTTTCCCTAAGATTATCCATCAGTTCGGAAGCCGCAAGCATAAGAAATATATAGCCGTAAACTGCGGCGCCATTCCGGAAGGCACGATCGATAGCGAGCTCTTCGGCCATGAGAAAGGATCTTTCACCGGCGCCATCTCCTCCAGAAAAGGCTATTTCGAGGAAGCCGACGGAGGCACCATTTTCCTCGACGAGGTAGCCGAGCTTCCGTTGCCTACGCAGGCGCGTCTGCTCAGGGTGCTCGAGTCGGGAGAGTTTCTGAAGGTAGGATCCTCCGATGTGCAGAAAACAGATATCCGCATCGTGGCCGCTACAAATGTTGATCTCCTTGAGGCTGTGGTAAAAGGGCGCTTCCGCGAAGACCTTTACTACCGCCTCTCCACGGTCGTGATTCAGGTTCCCTCGCTCCATGACCGCGGCGACGACGTAGTGCTTCTCGCCCGGAAATTTGCCCGCGATTTCGCTGAGCGCTACGTTACAGCTCCCATCACCTTCTCCGAAGAGGCGCGACGCGCCCTCATGCTCTACCGCTGGCCCGGCAATGTGCGTCAGCTTAAGAATGTGGTCGAGCAGCTGGCGCTCTTCAACGCCGGCGAGGAGGTGAGCCGCGATGAAGTGCTCTCGCTTCTGCCCAGAGCCGCGTCGCCCGCCGGCTCCGACGTGATGCCCCATCAGAACCATTCCTACGAGGCTGAGCGCGAGATGCTTTGGCAGATGGTAGTATCCCTTAAGGCGGAGATTGAGACCCTCAGAAGGGAAGTTGCCGCCAAGGCGCCCGTGCAGGAGCCCCAGCGCTCCACAGCTCTCATAAAGCTCCCCGAGCCCGCTATCCTCTTTCCGCCGGCGCAGACGCTTGAGGAGAGCGAGCGCGATATGATAGAGGCCGCACTGACCCGCAACGCCTGGAACAAGAAGCGCACCGCCCGGGAGCTCAACATCTCGGAGCGCACGCTCTATCGAAAGATCAACGAGTTCGGGCTCGGATCCTCACCGCTAAAGACCCCTGCCGATGAAAAGTAGAAAATTTGTGGGAGTAATCTGTGCTGCCGCCTGCGCATTGATCCTTACCGCCTGCACAATCAGCTATAAGCTAAATGGATCGGCGCTCAACTACGACATCTACCATACGATCCATGTAAGCGAGTTTCCGATTCGCGCCGCTCTCGTATATCCTCCTCTCCAGCAGACGTTTGAAAACAAACTTCTCGACGCCATCACGCGCCAGACGCGCCTTCAGGAGGTCGACGGCACATCAGACCTCGAGATGAGCGGAGAAATCACCGGCTATTCCCTGTCGCCCCAGGCTGTTGGGCAGGACGCCTATGCCACCCAGACCCGGCTCACCATTACGGTGAGGGTGAAATATTCCGATGCAAAAAACGATGCCAACAATATCGACCAGTCATTCTCAGCATATCGCGATTTCGATGCATCGCTGATGCTCACCGATGTGCAAGACGAGCTCTGCGAGCAGATTTGCGAAGAACTTGTCGACCTGATTTTCAACGCCACGATCGGAAGTTGGTAACCCTCTGATTCCCTTTAGTTATGGCTACAGATTCCTCCGCCCTCCTCCAGCCCCTCCTTGCCGGCACGCCCCTCTCCGCTTCCGATGTCCGGAAGCTTCTCGACGCTTATCCCTATTTTGCCGTTGCCGCTGCCAGGGCAGTAGCCGGAGGAGCTACCCAACAGGCGGAAGATGACGCATTTAGAGCTATCGCTGCCTGTAATGTCGCATCGCCTCAGGCCCTGCGTAAAGCCTTCGGAAGCGAGCCCGAGCCCTTCTATCCCGATGAGAGGCAGCAGAATCTCTCCACATCAGCCACCATCGATGCCTTCATGGCCGTGTTCGGAGCAAAAGAGGAGTCACGACAGGCGCCTGAGCCGCAGGCCGTAGATCTCAGGCACCTCATTGCCGGCAAGAGATATGAGGAAGCTCTGGCATTGCTTGAGCATCAGAATTTGACTAATCCGGAAAAAAGTATTTACTTTGCAGACCAAATCCGCTACCTGCGGAAACTTATTATCAATAGCAAACATTTAGAAAAATAAACTAAAGAACGATGTACATTTTTCTTTCTATCCTCATAGTGCTGGCGTGCGTGCTGCTCATCGGCGCCGTGCTGATCCAGAAATCTAAAGGAGGAGGCCTCGCTTCCGACTATGCCGGAGGCAACCAGTACATGGGCTACCGCAAGACTACCGACTTCATCGAGAAAGCCACCTGGAGTCTCGCCATCTTCATCTGTGTAGTGAGCATCATCTCAGCATTTACAGTGAAGGCTCCTATCAACACCTCGAGCATCAAGCCCGCTCCCGCAGCTACTACCGCTCCCGCACCCGCTCCGTCGGCACCGGCTGCCACTCCCGTAGCTCCCGCCAACTGATCGGAAAGCACTGGTCATTGCCGCTAATCAGCCTGCCGTCCCTTCAGGGCGGTTGGCTTTGACAGCCATAACCGCCCGTATGGACAAACACGGGCAAAATCAGGTGAAAGTTAATAGCTTCCGCTGAAAAAGTAACAGACAAACTAATGAATTTGAATCGTCATCACCATCATCATTTCCATCACCACCAGTTCCGACGGGCGGTGAGGCTGTTGACGCATTCATGATTCTCCTGTTTTAGAAGATTCCGTTGCTGCAGTTTCAGGCGCCATGCCTCAGGCTGCAGCAATTTTTTTAGTACCCTTTAATTATCAATCCATATGCTGAAAATTGCAATCCAGAACAAAGGTCGTCTTGGCGAGGAGTCATTCAATCTCCTTTCCCGGATTGGCATTGAAGTCGATACCGCCAAGCGCAAATACCTGGCCAGGGCTTCAAATTTCCCTATCGAGATGCTCAATCTGCGCGACGACGATATCCCGGGCGTAGTTGCCGACAACGTAGCCCAGATAGGCATCGTAGGGCTCAACGAGGTGGAGGAGAAAGGCTTCGACGTAAGGATCGTGCGTAAGCTTCATTTCGGTCATTGCCGCCTCTCGCTCGCCATTCCCAAAGGCGAGCGCTATCCTGGCCTCGACTATTTCCGCGGAAAGCGCATAGCCACGTCGTATCCCAACATTCTCACGCGCTTTTTCAAAGCCAGGGGAATCGAGATCCGTCCGGTAGTGATAGCCGGCTCGGTAGAGATTACGCCTTCCGCAGGCATGGCCGATGCAATCTTCGACATCGTATCGTCGGGAGGCACTCTCGTGTCCAACGGATTGAAGGAGGTGGAGACGGTGATGGAATCGGAAGCCGTGCTGATTGCCCACCCCACTCTCTCGGAGGAAGATCGGCAGCTTGTGGAGGAGATTGAATTCCGCATGGAGAGCGATAGCATAAGCAGGGGCAAGAAATATCTGCTCATGAACATTCGTCAGGAGGTTATGACCGAGGCCCTGGCCATTCTGCCGGCGCTGAGTTCGCCCACGGTACTCCCGCTCGCCGCCAAGGGCTGGTGTTCGGTCCATACGGTGGTGGATTCCTCCGATCTTTGGGTTAAGGTGCGTCAGCTCAAGGCTATAGGAGCTGAGGGCATATTAGTGTTGTCCGTCGATAAAATCATATTATGAAAATCTATATCAATCCCGGGCGCGAACGGTGGGGAGAGCTCTGCAGGCGCGCTAAGTCCGATGAAAACCGGCAGGTGGAGCAGACCGTAGCCCGGATTCTGAAGCGTGTGGAATGCGATGGCGACCAGGCCCTGCGGGAGCTGGCGCGCGAGATCGACGGCCATGAAGCCGCCTACAGCCTCCGGCTGGCTGATGAAGAGTTCGACCGGGCGGAGCGTTCGCTTCCCGATGATCTGAAGCGTGCTATTGAGGTGGCTGTAGAGAATATATCCGCTTTCCATAGGGCACAGCTCCCGAATGAGATCAGGGTGGAGACGTGTCCGGGGGTGGTGTGTATCCAGCGTCCGGTAGCCATCGACAAGGTCGGTATCTATATTCCCGGTGGCACCGCGCCTCTCTTCTCCACCGTGCTCATGCTGGCCTTGCCGGCGCGCATCGCAGGGTGCGGCTCCATCGTGATGTGCACCCCCTGCTCTCCCTCCGGCGAGGTCTCTCCTGCGGTGCTCTATGCCGCCCGGCGCTGCGGCGTGAGCTCAGTGTTCCGTATCGGTGGTGCTGCCGCCATTGGCGCTATGGCCTATGGCACCCGGAGCGTGCCGCAGGTGCGAAAGATTTTCGGTCCCGGCAACCGCTATGTCACCACCGCCAAGCAGCTTGTAGGTGCCTCTACGGTAGCCATCGACATGCCTGCCGGACCTTCGGAGGTGATGATAGTGGCCGACGCGTCATGCCGCCCTGAATTCGTAGCCGCCGACCTCCTCTCGCAGTGTGAGCATGGAGCCGACTCGCAAGGCATGGTGGTCTGCTCCAGCGAGGCTCTGGCCCGCGCTATAGAAGCTGCCACCTGCCGTCAGGCCGCCGCGCTTCCGCGGGAGGAGTTCGTAGCCAGATCGCTCGACAACAGTCGCATCGTGGTGTTCGGCGATAGGAAAGAGATGCTCGATTTCGCCAACTGCTATGGTGCTGAGCATCTGATCCTTTCCGTGGCCGATCCGATGGAGGCTGCCGCCGTGATCTCAGCGGCGGGCAGTGTCTTTATCGGCAACTACTCGCCCGAGAGCGCCGGCGACTATGCCTCAGGTACCAACCACACGCTCCCCACCTCCGGCTGGGCTCACAGCTACAGTGGCGTCAACACCGAGAGCTTCATGCGTAAGATGACCATTCAGGAGCTTTCCCCCGTCGGACTGAGAGGCTTGTCGGAAACAATAATAAAAATGGCTGAGGCCGAGGGACTTGCCGCCCATGCCGAAGCCGTGGAAATACGCCTCGCTGATGGAAATTAAGAATCTGATTCGCAAGAATATCCTGGCTCTCTCGCCCTATTCTACCGCGCGCGATGAATACGACGGGCAGATAGGTACCTTCCTCGATGCCAACGAGAGCCCCTTTGAAAATGGCTATAACCGCTATCCCGATCCCCGGCAGAGGGAGCTCAGGAGCCTGATTGGGGTGATAAGGGGCGTGGAGCCTGCAAATATCTTTATCGGCAACGGCAGCGACGAGGCTATTGATTTGATGTTCCGCATATTCTGCACCCCCGGCAGAGACAACGCCATCGCCGTCGCTCCAAGCTACGGCATGTATGAAGTGGCAGCCGGTATCAACGATATCGAGATGCGCAAGGTGCTTCTCAATCCCGATTTCTCCCTCCCTGCCGAAGCCCTCCTTGAGGCAGCCGACTCCAGCTCCAGGCTGCTCTTCATCTGCTCGCCCAATAACCCCACCGGCAATGCATTTGACCGCGGGGAGATTATCCGCGTGGTAGAGAATTTCGCAGGAATAGTGGTGGTCGATGAGGCCTACATCGACTTCTCCGACCGCGCCGGGCTTCTGGGCGCCCTCGCTTCCTATCCCAATCTCGTGGTGCTCCAGACCCTGTCGAAGGCATGGGGCATGGCTGGCCTCCGGTGCGGTCTGGCATTCGCTTCGTCCGAGATTATCCGCTATATGAATATGGTCAAATACCCCTACAACATCAACCTCGCCACCTCTGAGAATGTGAAGCGCCTGCTCAGCGGGCCGGTAAGCGACCAGGTGGCGGTGATAAAGCGGGAGCGCGGCCGTCTCGCCCGCGCCATCGGTTCTCTCGGCTTCGTGGAGAAGGTATTCCCCTCCGATGCCAACTTCCTCCTCGTAAAGGTAGATGATGCCGATGCCCTCTACGACTATCTGATAGCCCGCGGAATAATCGTGCGCAACCGCAGTCGGGTTCCCCTCTGCCAGGGCTGCCTGCGCATCACTGTGGGCACTCCGGAGGAAAACCGCCGCCTCCTCGATTCCTTGAATTCCTACAAACGTGACGACTTATGAAAAGACTATTGATAATTGATCGCGACGGCACGATTCTTGTAGAGCCGCCGGTCGACTACCAGATTGACTCCCTTGAGAAATTCGAGTTCGTGCCGGGCGTCATCACGGCGCTTGCCGGGATAGCTGCGGGCGGCGATTTCGAGCTGGTGATGGCCTCGAATCAAGACGGTCTCGGCACCCCGTCGTTTCCCCTTGAGGCATTCAATCCGCCCCACGATCTCATGCTCAAGACCCTTGCCGGCGAGGGAGTCCGGTTCAGCGATATTCTGATCGACCCTTCGCTGCCCGGGGAGAACTCGCCCTGCCGGAAGCCGGGCATCGGAATGTTTCGCAAATATATCGGAAATCCCGATTATGATCTTGCCGGAAGCTACGTGATTGGCGACAGGCTGACCGATGTGGAGCTTGCCAGAAATTTAGGAGCCAAGGCTATACTCCTGCAGCCGGAGGGTACGCAGGCGGAGGGGTGCTCGCTGATCACCGATTCCTGGCGCAAGGTGCAGGAATTCCTGAGAGCCTCCGAGCGCAGGGCTGCTATCGAACGGATCACGCGCGAAACCTCCATCGCCGGCGAAATCGACCTCGACGGGCGCGGCGACAATGGAATCTCCACCGGACTGCGCTTTTTCGACCACATGCTTGAGCAGATACCTCATCATAGTGGCTGCTCCCTCAGGCTGATTGCCAGAGGCGATTTGGAAGTTGACGAGCACCACACGATGGAAGACGTAGCCATTGTGCACGGGCAGCTCATCTATAAGGCGCTGGGCGATAAGGTCGGGATTGGCCGCTACGGATTCGCCCTGCCTATGGACGAGTGTGCCGCCCGGGTCCTTATCGATTTCGGAGGCAGATCGGAGTTCGTATGGCAGGTAGATTTCACCCGCGAATATGTGGGCGACACCCCCACGGAGATGTATAAGCACTTCTTCAAGACCCTCAGCTCCGGCATGCACTGCAATCTCCATATTTCGGCGCAGGGTGAGAACAACCACCACCTGATCGAAGGTGTGTTCAAGGCCTTTGCCCGCGCCCTCCGCATGGCAGTGAGCCGCAACGTATTTTCCGATGAATTACCCTCAAGCAAAGGAATGTTATGATAGCTATAATCGATTATCGCACAGGCAATCTCCGGTCCGTGATGAACGCGCTGACCCGCCTCGGTGCCGACTATCGCCTCACCTCTGATCCCGCCCAGATCCGCCGGGCGGCCCGCGTGCTGCTGCCAGGCGTGGGCAATGCCGCCGAAGCGATGGCCAATCTTCAGTGCAGCGGGCTGATACCCACCATTATGGAGCTCCGCAAACCGGTGCTCGGTATCTGCGTAGGAATGCAGGTTATGTGCCGCCACTCGGCCGAAGGCGATGTGGACTGCATGGGCATCTTCGATACCTCGGTGGAGAAGTTTGAGCCTTCGCCGGAGCTCAAGGTGCCTCATACAGGCTGGAACACTATCTCCAACCTGGAGACCAGGCTCTTCAAAGGGATAGCTCCGGGTTCGTTCGTCTACTACGTGCATTCCTACTTCGCCCGCCTCTGCTCCGACACCATCGCCACCACCCGCCAGGGCATTCTCTACAGCGCCGCCCTGAGATATGAGAATTTCTATGGCGTGCAGTTCCATCCCGAGAAAAGCGGCGATGTGGGCGAAAGAATCCTGAAAAACTTCCTGGAGCTATGAGCAGAATCGAAATCATTCCCGCAATCGACATTATCGGAGGCCGATGCGTGCGCCTTACCCAGGGCGACTATGGCCGCCAGACCGTTTACGATGCCTCGCCCGAGGAGATGGCCAGGCGATATGCAGAAATTGGCGTGAAGCGTCTCCACGTCGTTGACCTCGATGGCGCAAAGGCCTCAAGTCCTCAGAACCTACAGGTTTTAGAGCGGATAGCGGCCTTCGGTGGGCTCGAGATTGAGTGGGGCGGCGGCATAAAGTCGGAAGCCGCTTTGCGCGATGTGTTCAATGCCGGTGCCTCCTACGCCGTGGTCGGTAGCGTGGCAGCGCGCACCCCGCAGCTGTTTGAGCAGTGGCTCAGGGAGTTTGGAGGCGAGCGGATTGTACTTGGAGCCGACGTATCGGCCGGGCGCATAGCCGTTTGCGGCTGGCTCGAGACTGAGCAGACCGGTGTCTCCGACCTCATTGACCGCTTCCTTCCCGCCGGGCTTAAGCAGGCGATCGTCACCGATATTTCCCGCGACGGCATGCTGCAGGGCCCTGCTACTGAGATGTATGTTAAGCTTCAGGCGCAGTATCCGGAGCTGCGGGTAATCGTATCCGGAGGCATCTCCTCAGCCGCCGATATCCAGGCTCTCGACGAGGCCGGACTCAAAGGCGTGATAGTCGGGAAAGCAATTTATGAAAACCTTATTCCACTCAATTTTATAGAAGAATGGTTGCGAAAAGAATAATACCTTGTCTCGATGTCAGAAACGGCCGCACCGTGAAAGGCATCAACTTCGGGCAACTGCGCGATGTAGGGTCGGCCGTTGAGCTCGGCAAGTTCTATGCCCGCGAGGGTGCCGATGAGCTTATGTATCTAGATATCAGCGCTTCCCTCGAAGAGAGGCGCACGTTCACCTCTCTTGTAGAGCAGATTGCCCTCGATATCAGCATTCCATTCACCGTAGGAGGAGGCATTTCCTCCATTGATGATGCCGCGAGGCTCCTCGATGTGGGAGCCGACAAAATTTCGCTCAACACCGCCGCTGTAAGCAATCCCTCGCTAATTGATAAGATTGCCGGAAAATATGGCAAGCAGTTCGTGGTCATTGCCATTGATGCCCGCTTCGAGGTGGAAGACGGCCTTTGGCACGTAACAACCCACGGCGGCCACCGCACCACCGACCGGGAGCTCTTCTCTTGGGCTTGCGAGGCGGAGCAGCGGGGGGCCGGTGAGATTCTCTTCACCTCAATGAATCACGACGGCACCCGCCACGGCTATCCCTGCGAGGTGTTTGCAGCTCTCAGCGAGCAGGTTACCATACCTATCATCGCCTCCGGGGGAGCCGGCGGTGCGGAAGATATTGCCGATGTGCTCACCCGCGGCCATGCCGATGCCGCCCTTGCAGCGTCGATATTCCACTACGGTGAGATCTCCGTGGGCGAATTGAAGCGCCGCCTCGCCTCGCAGGGTATTCCCGTAAGGATATAAAAGATTCAAAATATTGATACTAAGAAGATAATAATGGAATTCTCAGAATTTGATTTCTCAAAACTTGCCGACGGATTGCTGCCCGTGATCGTGCAGGATAGCGTAACCCTTAAGGTGCTGATGCTCGGATATATGAACCGCGAGGCCTTCGATAAAACCGTCTCCACAGGCCTCGTCACTTTCTATTCCCGCAGTCGCCGGGAGCTCTGGACCAAGGGGGAGACCTCTGGCCACTATCTAAAGCTCGTGGAGATGTATCCCGATTGCGACTCCGACGCCTTGCTCGTGATGGCCGATCCCGTCGGGCCTACATGCCATCGAGGCACCACCGCCTGCTTCTATACCCCCGAATCCGAAGGCTTCATTCGCCGGCTGAGTCAGGTAGTAAGAGGCCGCCACGAAGAGATGCCCGAAAACTCCTACACCACAAAGCTTTTCATCAAGGGAGTCAAGACAATAGCGAAAAAAGTAGGCGAAGAGGCGGCCGAGACCATAATTGAAGCCGTCGATGGCAACCGCTCGCGGTTCATCTACGAGACCTCCGACCTCCTGTTCCATCTCCTCGTGCTCTGCGAGCAGATGGGCGTCAGCCTTCCCGACCTCGAAAAAGAGCTCCTTCTCCGCCACTCTCCCGATGTCTCCGAAAAATAAATAGCAGAGGGTTACCGGCGGCCCCAGAGCAGCTTAGAGCGCAGGGTGCCGGCAAAATCTTCCGTATCTGGCACAAGGAGCACTACATCATGCGGCGCGCGACGGATACGCAGGGGAGTGCCGCAGCTAAGCCGGAAACTGCGACCATCTACACTGACGCGAAACGTATCCGACCTGCCCGATATCACTAATTCGATCTCTGATTCTGAGCTCACTACGAGCGGGCGAACCGTGAGCGAATGAGTAGCCACAGGAGAGATTACCATGCAGGGCAGGCTCGGCTCCAGAATCGGACCGCCTACCGACAGGTTATAGCCGGTAGACCCTGTAGGAGTGCTTATAATGAGGCCATCGCCTTGAAAGTCTGCAAGATATGAACCTCCGAGACGAGCCTTGACCCAGATCATCAGGGCGGTATCGGCCTTCAGTACTGCCACATCGTTGAGAGCGTATGGCCAGAAATCCTCCGGAAGACCTTCGCAGGAGAGCTCAAGAGCCTGACGCCGCTCGAGCCGGCAGCGGTGGCCACGGAGCGCCTCGCAGATGCGACCGATATGGTCGAGAGAAAAGCTCGCCAAATAGCCTAAATGACCAGTGTTTACACCCAATATGGCCGCCTCCCGGCCCGCAAGCCAGCGAGAGGCCTGAAGGAAAGTGCCGTCGCCGCCGATGCTTACTACCGACTCCACGTCAGGACCGTCGCCCACTATGCGGAGGCAGCATTGAGGCAGAGCTACGCCCCCGCTTTCAAGATAATGGGCGAAAGGGGCATAGATGGCTGGCTGGATGCCGTCGGCGGCCATGCGCTCGAGCAAGCGGCCGATGCGGCTTCGCAGGCCGTCCTGGTGCAGATGGCCGTAGACTCCTACGCGGCGGCGGGGCATCGGGGAGGAGGGGGCGGTTGCCATATCTGTGGAGTGGAAATAAGGGGTCACACGTTAAGGAAGGCGTTGAGCGCGGCGAGCCTTTCGGCAGCCAGCACCATATCGGCATCGGCGGTGCCGTGGGCACCGGTCACCGTAAAGTCGTAGCGCTCAAGGCTACGCACTACCGGCGACGGATCCGAGCAGCGCACCCGCAGCGTGGCCTGCACGCGATCGCCAGAGGTGGGGACCGTGAGGAGGTCTACAAGATGGGTGTCGGCTGATTCTACAGCATGCGCGAGCAGCGACGCCGAATAGTCTTCCGGACGGCATTCTACCGTCACTACCGAGCAGTCGTCGCGTGTGGCTATCATGCGCCCCAACCCTTCGAGCATCGAAGTCTGGTCGATCGTGCCTACGAAAGAGCCGTCGGGCTCTACTACATCGAGCATTCTTCCGGGCGCATCGAGCAGCTTCGGCAGCACCTCGATGGCCGGCAACTCGGCATCGACGCTGCCGAGCCCTTGCGGGCGGCGCGTAGGAAGCGAAGGCGATATGATTTCTCTGGCGGTCATCGTGGCTGTTTGTCAATAAATTTATCTACTTTTGTAACCTAAACGCGCCGCGGCGCGCCGGCGTTCAGGTTTACGCCTTCAAAATTACAAATTTTGTGCCAAACCTGCCCGAACTGCCGCGATGCTGAGAAATTTTTTGCAATTTTCACTAAAAGAGACATCTCGTCATGACCCGTCTTAGTGTCAATATCAATAAGGTGGCTACCTTGCGCAATGCGCGCGGAGAGGGCACGCCCGACGTGGAGCAGTTCGCCGTAGATTGCGAGCGCTTCGGAGCCCAGGGAATCACCGTGCACCCGCGCCCCGACGAGCGCCACATTACCCGCGCCGATGTGCGCGCCCTCAGGCCGCTCGTTACCACAGAGTTCAACATCGAAGGCTATCCCTCAGAGGAGTTCCTGAAGCTCGTGGAGAGTGTGGTGCCGGATCAGGTCACCCTCGTGCCCGATGCGCCGGGAGCGCTCACATCGTCGGCCGGCTGGGATGTGAAGACCCATGCCTCGTTTCTCTCCGATGTGGCTGAGCGCCTGCATGCCAAGGCTATACGCGTATCGGTGTTCACCGGAACCGAAATCCCGCAGATAGAGAAGGCGGCCCTCGTAGGCGCCGACAGGGTTGAGCTCTATACGAAGCCCTATGCCGATGGCTATCCCTTCGATCCGGAAGCGGCCGTAGCCCCTTTCCGCGAGGCTGCCGCAGCGGCGAAAGCAGCCGGCCTCGGCCTCAACGCCGGCCACGACCTGAGCCTGAAGAATCTGGCCTTCTTCGCGCAGCAGATTCCGGCGCTCGATGAGGTGAGCATCGGCCATGCCCTGATCTCCGACGCCCTGTATCTCGGCATCGAAGCTACGATAAAAGCCTATCTGCGCTGTCTGCGCCCGCAGGAATAAACCTCACAAACAAAAAATTCCGACATGGATACCATACCTACCCAAGTAATCGACGTAGTGCAGCCCGCGGCAGCGCCGCAGGTAGAGTCGCTATCGCTCTGGAGCCTGATTATCGATGGCGGCTACATCATGATTCCTCTCGCCTTGCTCCTGATTATGAGCATCTATATCTTCGTGGAGCGGTGTATCGCCATATCGCGCGCATCGAAGAGCGACGCCACTTTTATGAGCCGGATACGCGACTATGTGCACGAGGGCGACATTGAAAGCGCCACCAATCTCTGCAAGATGACCGCTACCCCCTACGCACGCCTTATCCTCAAGGGACTCACGCGCATAGGCCGCCCGATGAACGATGTGCTCGTAGCTATCGAAAACACCGGCAATATCGAAATATCCGCGCTGGGACGCGGCTTCACCTGGCTCTCCACCACGGCTGCTGGAGCGCCGATGCTCGGATTCCTCGGAACCGTGGTCGGAATGATCGAGGCCTTCTTCGCCCTCGCGGCAGCCGGCACGAGCGCCAACATTACCGTGCTCAGCAGCGGTATCTATCAGGCGCTTGTCACGACCGTGGCCGGTCTGGTGGTCGGCATCGTGGCTCTGTTCGCCTACAACTATCTCGTGGCGCGCGTCAACAGCGTGATGTCTGACCTCGAAGGGAAGACCATGGAATTCATGGACCTCCTCAACGAGCCCGCATTCTGATCCGCATTAACCCTACGGTAGCACTGCTATGGCTCTGAAAAAGACTTATCCTTCGCTCGACACGTTTTCCATGTCGTCGATGACCGACGTGATCTTCCTGCTGCTCATCTTCTTCATGGTCACCTCCACGCTCATCTTTCCGGCGGCCATAGAGGTGAATCTGCCGCAGAGCAGCGAGCAGACGGCACTGAAGCCGGTCACGGAGGTCTATCTCGACTCTCTGAGCAACCTCTATGTGGTGGCCGACCGCAACGACGACAAGACCCCCGGCGCGAAGACTCCCCGGCAGGTAAATTCCGAAGAGCTGCTCGCCACCCTGGCTCTGATTCAGCGCGAAGATTCGCTCCGCGCCATAGCGCTCTATGCCGACCAGGCGGTAGAGTATGGCAAGGTTGTGGAGGTGCTTGACCTCGCCGCCCGCAACCGCCTCAAGATGGTGCTTGCCACGCGCGCCGCGCAGACGCCCTCGCCTCAGGGAGGCATCGTGAAGACCCCGGTGATGCAGTCGAAGCCAAGGTAACCCCCTCCGCTAATATATAATGACGGCCAGAGAGAGAAAAGACAAGATGATAGCGGCCGGCGTCACCCTCGTGGCGGCGCTCGCCCTCCTGCTTTTTCTTCTCTTCACGACCATGACCTGGAACCGCGAGGCGCTCGCGCAGCAGCTCACCGCGCCCGAAGAGCCGGAAGAGGAAGAGATATTCCTCGATCCGGAGCTGCTCAATCTCGGCGAGGAGCAGTCGGTGCACCGCGACCAGCCCGCTCCCAACCCGCAGGGTGAGCCTGAACCGGCCGAGACCAACAACGACCGGCTCGTGATTCCCGGCGAAAATCCGAAGCCCGCTCCGCTCAAGGAGAAGCTCGTGAGCACCCCGAAGGAGTCGGAGGTTAAGACCGTGGAGCCGAAGGCCACCGACAAGGAGCGCCAGAAGATCACCTCAACCATGGCCAAGGGATTCTCCTCGCAGAACGGCAAGCCCGACGGCAAGGACGGCTCGGCCGGATCGGGAGGCGAGGGACTCGGAATTGTGGGCTCGGCGCGCGGACGCGTGTTCAATGGCTGCCCGGCGCCCGACGTGACGCTACGCCATAAGCTCACGGTGACGGTCAACGTAACCGTGAATGAGCAGGGCAATGTGGTATCGGCCACAGCCCAGGGCGGCGCGAGCGCGGAGATCCGGCGCGCCTGCGAGAGAGCCGCCATGCGCGCCCGCTGGAGCCCGAAGAAGGGAGCGGGTGAGACCCGGGGCACCATAACCTTTACTATCACCCCGCGCATCTGATTCTTCCGGCCATGACTGAAAAGCTGCTTCTGCCGGTAGTCTGGGGCGTTGTGAAGCTCTTCTCGCTGCTCCCTTTCAGGCTCGTCTACATTTTTTCCGATTTCCTGGCTTTCGTGCTGCACCGGTTGGTGCGCTACCGCGTCGGGGTAGTGCGCGCCAACCTCTCGTCGTCGTTTCCGGAGAAGCCGACGGCGGAGCTGAGGCGGATAGAGAGGAGATTCTACAGCTGGCTCTGCGACTATTGCGTGGAGACGCTTAAGCTGGCGTCGATGAGCCGCAGCGGTATCGAGCGCCGCATGCGCTTCGAGGGCGCCGACGAGGTGGCGGCCGAGCTGTCGGCGGGCCGGAGCGTGAGCCTTTTTCTGGGCCACTACTGCAACTGGGAGTGGGTGAGCAGCCTGCCGCTTCATTTCCCTGCTTCGGCGAAGTGCGCGCAGATATACCACCCGCTGGAGAGCGGGCTTTCCGATGCCATATTTCTTCGGCTTCGGTCGCGCTTCGGCGCGGTGTCGGTGCCGATGAAGGAGACGATGCGGGTGCTTCTGACCTGGCATCGCGACGGCTTCGCGTCGGTGACGGGGTATATAGCCGACCAGGTGCCTGGCTATGACGGCACTCATTTCTGGGCCGATTTCCTGAACCACGATACGCCCGTCTACAGCGGGGGCGAGCGAATGGCGCGCAAGCTGAAGACGTCGGCCTGGTACATTGACATGAGCCGGCCGCGTCGGGGCTACTATGTAGGGCGGTTCGTGAAGCTGGCCGACAATGCGGCTGAGGAACCGGAGTATGTAGTTACGGAGCGCTACTTCCGCCATCTGGAGGCTACGATCTGCCGTGAGCCTCAATACTGGCTCTGGAGCCACCGGCGCTGGAAGCGCACGCGCGAGGAATACCTGCGCCTCTATCCCGACCGCAGTCCTATCGACAGCGCTGCGCTGAGGCGCGCCGGACTGGCCTGAGGCAAACTTTTCTTGAAAAAATTGGGGTATGGCGTTGGTGGCCGCAGAATAAATGGCTAATTTTGTAACGCGAATTACAACAAAACAACTAAATACCTCAGAATCACCATGATTATGTTGCTTGTGGCGATATTCGTGATCGGATATATCGCGATCGCCCTCGAACATCCGCTGAAGGTCGACAAGACTGCCGTGGCTCTGGTGCTTGGCGTCGCGCTCTGGATAGTCTACGCTCTATGCGCAGATATCTTCGTGCCGATGGTGAGCGGTCAGGAGCTGGCGGAGTATGTGGCCACCACTGCGGGACTTGAGAAGGAGAGTCTGGCTCATCAGGCGCTCCAGTATGTGCTTAACGTAGAGCTCGTAGAGAGTCTGGGCGATATCACGCAGACGCTCTTCTTCCTGATCGGCGCCATGACGATCGTAGAGCTCGTAGATGTCCACGGAGGCTTCTCGGTAATAACCGACCGGATCACCACGCGCAACAAGACGCGTCTGCTCTGGGTGATCTGTGGCGTCACGTTTATCCTTTCCGCAATCCTCGACAACCTGACGACCACGATCGTGATGCTGATGCTTCTGCGCAAGCTCGTATCCGATCAGCACGAACGCTGGCTCTACGCCTCGATGATCGTGATAGCTGCCAACACGGGCGGCGCGTGGTCGCCCATCGGCGATGTCACCACGATCATGCTCTGGGTGAAGGGCAACGTCACGGCTCTGGCTCTTATCAAGTTTGTGTTGATTCCGAGTATCGTGGCCTGCGTGGTGCCGGTGCTTATAGCGCAGCATTGGCTCAAGGGCCAGCTGCAGCCGATTCAGAACATCGGCTCGGCGGTGAGCACGGTAGTGACCACCAAGGAGCGCAAGCGCATCTTCTATCTCGGAGTGGGCGGCCTTATCTTCGTGCCTATCTTCAAGTCGGTCACCCATCTGCCTCCCTTCATCGGCATTCTGCTGGTGCTCGGCCTGCTCTGGATCTACACTGAGATCCTCTACAACGGCAAGCATCTTGACCGGTCGCAGGAGAACAGGCTTCCGCGCGTGATCTCGCGCATCGATATGCCGTCGATTCTCTTCTTCCTGGGCATTCTGCTGGCAGTGGCAGTGCTTGAGCACACGGGAATCCTTGCGGCCACGGCGCAGTTCCTCGACGATACGGTTCACAACGTATACATCATCGACCTTCTGCTCGGTATCCTCTCGTCGATAGTCGACAATGTGCCTCTCGTAGCGGCAGCCATGGGCATGTATCCCGTGATGCCTACCGGCACCGAAGGCTTCCTGGCCAACTTCATGGTCGACGGCACGTTCTGGGAGTTCCTTTCCTACTGCGCAGGCGTTGGCGGCTCGATGCTGATTATCGGCTCTGCAGCCGGCGTGATCGCCATGGGTCTGGAGAAGATCCAGTTCGGCTGGTATCTGAAGCGCTTCACTCTGCTGGCTCTGCTGGGCTACCTCTGCGGCGCCGGAGTTTACGTGCTTGAGGTGATGCTTCTGAAGTGATTCTTTAGAAAAATATTTCTGCTTTCGGCCGCCGGGTCTTCTTGATCTCGGCGGCCTGTTTTGTGTGGGTTTGCTACTGTAGGTTTTCATTGATGTTTGAAATTAAAATGGTTAAACAATAATAGCGGTGAATGTGAGTGCAAAGTTAGTGCTTTGTTTTGAAAATTCCAAATTTTTCGGAGAGAAATCTTAAATGTAATGGTGGAGAGATGGCATCGTCGCTCCTCTCCCCGCACTCCCTGTGGTCGTACGGGGCTAACCACAACCTCGTGCCTCCGGCACGATGCGGAGAAGTGTGTATGAGGCACCCACGCTGTGGGTTTATGATGGTGGGGGACGTTCTACCGCGGGTTTGCACCCGCGGTTACCGTCAGATGCCCATTCCATGGGCATTCGGAGGAGGGTGGTTGCATCGCACCGAAGGTACGGTGGGTATACCAGAGGTAGGGTGGTGCGGAGGAGGAGCGAAGGGTGGTTTTAAGAAAATATTAACATTATTACACTAATATTTGCATATAGGGCTGCGTTATACTTACACTGAAAAACACGAAACGGTTTAGATAATAAGGAAAATAGCAACGGTTAAAAACATGCTCCGGATCACTCCGGAGTCAACAGGAGAAAAAAGTGAGACGAGTTCTATTTTTTCATAGTGATGGATTTTCCATGCCGGTTCGCAGGCTCTGCGCGATGCAGGGCAGCGGGACGGACAGCAAAGGAATGACCCACTTTCTGAGTGCCTTACCAGTATTACGAAGTGGAAAACGTCATTGTCTAAATTTTGGGTTATAGAATTAGTAATTTCTATCGTCTGCCGGAGACCGGGCGTGAGCCTCTTCTATGGCAGCAAGACGGGGGGCCTCGTGAGAAGCTCCCCGTCTTTGCGTCTGTGCGGGTGCTCCACATTAAGCGGGAATAAACGGGATTAAACGGGGAAAGGCGGAGAGGTGGACTTATGAAAAGGCCCGTCTGAGCTGCTGTGGCGCTTCAGACGGGCTGGGTTGGACTAAGAAAAATCAGATTTATTATCAGTTCTTTGAATAGAAAGCGCGGATGCGCAATGGGGTAGTACGCAATTGGAAACCATCTTGACCATTACCACTTTTCAAATAATCAATACTTTGTGTGCCATTATTATTTGTTGAGATTGATACGCTAGTGGCTCGTGAGTGGGTGCGATCTTCAGAATTGTATATTCCTACAGCATTTGCACCGTCCTCTCCACAAGCACAAGACCAGTACATCTTTCCTTGGAAGTCATCGAAAGTTGTATAATAGGCCACCAGAGCAGTTTCCAATTCGCGGATTCCCGGTAGATACCACCCTTTCGTTCCAGAGGTTCCTAGAGCAAATGAGCCGTCGTAGTCTCTTTTATTTTTCCCTAAGCAATAATGGAATGCCGATGCCGGTTTATTTTCTTTATCGTTAAAAAGATTAACTGTAGTCACCGAAACAACATCAGTACGGTTAAATACCCATCGCATCATAGCAAAGGCGCCCGTCTTTGTATAAACTTGGTGACTATAATCATCTTCTGGATTGTTAAATGTTCCATTACCAGGATTAAGTCTTCTGCGGAATATTCTCACGTTGTTCAAACCCCATTCCAAACCATTTTCGTAGACGTCACCTGAAAGATGCTCTTCAAGCGGGTCATTGTGGTCAAGATACTCTTCATAGTATTCGATGTAAGTCTCGGGTACATTTCCTCCCTCGGGATGAGTAGACGGGACTTTGAGGAGTCCTCGCTGCTCGATGGTAAGGGTTCTGGTGACTTTCACTTCATTGGATATAGTACCATCAGAATCTTTATTGTAGGCGTGGTACGTAACTTCAATATCTACGCTGCGGTCAGCACCATTACCTACTTCTCCAACGTTTTCATCGATGTAGAAATAAACGCGTGAGCGGGAGTTATTTAAATTAGGTGTGCAACTAACAGTAACCTCTGATCCACACTGAGCTCCGGCTACATGACCTTCGTAGGCACCGTTTTCGCCTCCACCAAGAACTACATCTGGTCGGGTCTTTATATCTTCGAGGAGTCTGGTGTAGAAATACTTTTCTGCTCCTGATCCTGCATAGAAACGACCATCAGCGCTTTGCATCTCCTCACGCGGAATCATCACCATCTGGATCCAGTCGCGTGGATTTCCGCCAGGGTTACTGGAGTCATTAGGAATAGTAAAAGTTACGTCGGTGTAGTAATCTTCAGGCTCGGGAGTGAAGTCTTCATAGTTCATGAGCCAGACATCGACGGGCAGGGCTGTAGCATGGGCATCTACATGCCGCTCCTCTACAACAGCAAGATAGAGGGGGTTATCATATTTAAGGTTGACGCGGCCGTCGAAGGTATAGACCTCATCGGTTGTATTGCGCACATAATCCAGACCTTTTATTATGATATTGTTGTCGTATTGATAGTTACGCTTTACCTGGAAGTCGATATCGGTATCGCGCCCCAGATAAACGGTGAACTGTGCCTGATAAGTAAGTCCCTGATGGGTGGTGTAGGAACCTTTGAGAATTAGAGCAGATGCACGGTGCTGGTAGGCTATAGTAGGTTTCCAGCGCTGATAATCAGCCTCTCCTACGCCTTTAGGATAGTTAGGTATATATCCTTCTTTATGATCAACCTGAGGATTATAAAGCTCGTCTTTGAAAGCATTAAGTTGTTTATCCGGATCCTCAATGTTTGAAGCTCTTTTTGCGCTATAGTTAGGCATATTTACATTCTCGAAGGTGTAGTAAGAGAATGTGATAGGTGCCGCATCTTTATTGATGGTAATAGGCTCAATCTTTGTCGTAAACTCGTGAGCTTCTTGCTCACAGCTGTTATGCTCCCAGTCGGAAGGGGTGGTGCCTTTATGGAACATGGGTTGCTTCGTGACGTCGTACGTCTCGAAATATCCTCCTTTTACGTCTAAATCATCAGGATCTGTTTTAGTCCATTCTTTCCCCTCTTGCAGACCTCCCTGAGGTTCAGTGAAGGGTACTGCAATAGGCATATTGAGCACACCGTATTCATTGATGGTGAGCGTAGGCAGATCAGATGTGAACTGATCCGGATCGAGCTCTACCGATACATTGACTTTGGCCATCAGAGCTCGCATATTGATCACAAGCGACTGCGGATCTTCCGAATAAGCTTTTCCATAAAGGTTAATTGGACCTTCGCTCTCTCCAATCATAGGCATTCCGGCATCGGGAAGCTCCGATATATCACCATTGGAGCCATCTTCGCTCATTCGGATACGGGGATAGTAGACCCATTGCTTAAGGTCGTCGTAGCAGGTTATTTCTCGAGGTATACCACCAACGGCGCGACCGCTTTGCTGGATACGACCGTTAGGAGTGTCGGCTGTTTTGAATGTATTGGCCTCATCGTAAGAGTCGACGGCCTCGTCAGTGGCATCGATGTTGGCGATGGCAACTACACGAACACTCCTATAATCTTCCTTAAAAAGAGATACTCCATTTCCTGTTGGGATATCTATAAGCGCAAGATTCTCAGGTTTATCAAAATTGATTTTTTTATACGCATAGAAGTTTTCTGGGTCTGGGGTCAGTAGTTTTCCTGTATCGTAGTCGAAGAAGAAAATGTGGAGAGTCTTGATTTGCTTCTCCTTGTCTTTTTTCGGACCTCCTGCTCGAGTGGCATAGTTATCAGGGCCTTTATATACCTCCAGCATATCGGCGCAGCGGAACATCAAGGTGCTCTGGCCTTCACCTGCGGGAGTTTGATTGCGCAGTCCGAAATCATCGGTGCAGGAGGCGGTCGCCACCAGAGCACCGAGAGCAATATATCTGATGATTGATTTTATCATGGATAACTTTTATTAGCTGATATATCAGGTAGTTGCTTATTTGATTGTGAAATTATTGTCGGAACCGTTTTCCCAGTTTTTCTCATCGTCGGCCTGGAAAGTGAGCACAAAACTATCGCCTATGAAATTGAAATGGGCGGTATGGAGAGTATTGGGCTGTGGCAGATAATGTAGTGTCAAGTTGTCGGGAGTAGTAAATGTCCGTTCCATATCTTCGGGGTCGTCAGCAAACCGGTAAGTGATATCAATTGACTTTTCACTTCCAAGCACATATTTGCCGTCTTGGTCGATAGTACCATCAGGATTTGGCAGCAACATAAGGATAGCAGGATTATCGCCTCCGGCATAGTCTTCCGACCCATGAGTAATAGTCTGGGGAGAGTCAATGATGGTGAATGTGCCTGCGTAACTGTTAACTGCATTATCATCGTCGGGCACAGTTACTACCGGATCATCAGTGGTGAAATCAATTATGGCACGGCGATGAAAATTCCCTTTGAAAGTCATCTCTTTAATGATGAGATCCTTTTTGGAGTGGTTGTGAAAACGGAATCTTAGCGCCGTCATGATGTGGAAGAAGGAGAGTGTGACCTGTCCATCTTTCTTTTTATGGTCAAATTTGGCAGCGACCAATATATCGGGCTGCTCGGTACGGTCTAACTTAGTATCAATTGAGCTCGTGGCATTCCTATTGAGGGTAATATTGAGGCGTGGCCCTTTTTTTCCAGCCATCGATGATTTAGTCATGCTGTAAGTAGCATTTCCCGGGGCGATGGCAATGAATGAATACTGAGCATCTTTAGTATCATTCCATTTGCAAAGAGTTCCGTTGTTATAGTTGTTTGGATCGGTGGTGTTCACTATAGCCTTGGCTAAATAGGCGAGGTCCGCTCCGCCATCGTTAGTGCCAGTGAAGTCGGTAGATTTATCGTTCCAGTCTGCGCTTACGCGGCTTGCATCATCAGATCCCGAAATATTCTTCGGTACGCAGTATCCCCATACTACGAATTCGTTGACTGCAGTAAGCAGAGTAGCGCGGGTTTCTGCATTCTCTGCAAAATTGCCCGTGGTGGCATCAAGATTGATCCATGGTTGTCCGAATACGATATAGTCGCCGTTTGACAGCGCGATACGTGGTTCGTTGTCACTACTGCAAGATGCCAGAAGCGAGATAGCGGCGAGCGAATAGGTTATATTTTTGATCAGATGTTTCATTGACATTGCTGATTTAATAGTCAGAGATTATATAGTTAGCTCCTTCATCTTCATGCCAAGGCGTTACCACCGGGGTATTGAACACAATATGCTCTTCGCCTCCCAAGGTGAATGAATAGGTGTAGCTTTGTCCGACGCTCCAACGACCTCCGTGGTTAGTCAAAGCAACGGAATAGAGATTGCCGGTAACGGTCTCAGGATCCTGAGGTGTTCCATTAACGGTTCTTATATAGGTTATTGTAATTTCAAGATTCGAGGTAAGGAGTTGCGGAATAGCGAGAACGGCATTATTAGATGAAAAGAATTCATATTTATTTCCTGCATTAACCCTCACGCCGTTTCCTGCATTAGGCTTATAATCAAAGAGGGGAGCCGTAGCTTCTGAGTGATTGCTCCACTCTGCTACGAAATCATAGTTTTCATGGTTTGAGCCGAGAGGAGCCGGCGAGATGGTGTAGGTAGCGCTATTGCTTATGTTTTTAAGCGTGAGGTTAGTAATCAATACGCTCGATGTAGTGTTATTCTGGCCAATCGCGGCTACATTTACTATGAAGTTGAGGCGGGCGAGGGCGTGGGCGAAGTTGAAGGATACGGGTGTGGTGGGTGTGGCACCGAGGGTGTACTGACGGCGGTGTACGGCAGTCAGCAGGTCAGTGGTTTTGGTATAGTCGGAGGGGAGGGTGTATGTGAACGACAGTTGCTGGCTGTCTAAGGTGTATTCTTTGTTGGTGAGGCCTTCAACGGCAACGGCGGGGTGCATTGCGATGAAGGAGTAGGTGTTACCGGGCATCCAGTATTCGGGCGTGCCGTAGGTCCACGCTCCGTCGGTGAATGTAACGGGGGTGGCGTCGAAGAGCTGAGTGTGGGAGGAGGCGGGGTCGGAGGTGCTGATGTATTCACCGTAGACCTCGAATGGCGTGTCTTTGATAGTACTGCTGTTGACGACGGCTGCTCTCGTATCTGTATTAGCGAGGAAACGCATCTCCGATCCGCTGGCTATTTCGTCGGCGGATTGGCTTTGCGATGAGCATGCAGTAGCGGCCATCGAAGCTATAGTTAAGATTGAGAGGTATATATGTTTTGCGTGCATGGCATGAAAGTGTGAGTTGGATCTTGCATATGCAGATCTAAAAAAGGTGTTTACCCCTTTATGAGGTGAGTAATGAAAGGGGTTGCGCCGTTCGCGCCCGAAGGCGCAACCCCTGAGAAATCAGATTATCAGTTAGCTATTAGCTGATGATTAGTTGGCGGAGAAGCTCAGATTAACATTGTCTGTATTAACTTCGCTCCAATTGAGATTCATGTCAGTAGCCGTTTCAAATACGATAGGTTCGAGGTCTGTCTCTGATCCTGAAACGGTTACATGATATGTATAACTCTTGCCAAGTT
>CANRPJ010000011.1 GCA_947632485.1 uncultured Muribaculaceae bacterium | reverse complement strand
CCCTTATGTCGGAGCTCACCGGCAGAGAGGTTCACCCCAGTCTCGGTCTCTTTCCTCCCTTCTACACCGATTGCGGAAAGAATCTGAAAATCGGAAAGCGCGTTTTCATCAATTCCGGTTGTAAATTTCAGGACCAGGGAGGCGTCACTATCGGCGACGACGTGCTCGTAGGCCACAACTGCGTGATCGCCACCCTTAATCATGCTATGGATCCCGACCGCCGTGGCGATATGGTGCCGGCGCCAGTGAAGATCGGAGATAAGGTATGGATAGGGGCCAATGTCACGATTCTGCAAGGTGTCACTATCGGTGAAGGTGCGATAATAGCGGCTGGAGCAGTAGTGAATAAAGACGTGCCAGCCCGTGCGATAGTAGGCGGCGTCCCAGCCAAACTCCTCAAAACCCTCTAAATCCCATAGTCATAAAAAAACTTGCTCTCATGAAAAAAATCTTAATTCCATTTCTGCTGGCCGTCGTGGCTATCGCTCTTCCTTCACGCCTGAGTGCAGAAAAGCCGGGTCATGTGGTATTTATCGGTCTCGACGGCTGGGGCGCCTATTCGGTGCCGAAGGCGGAAATGCCTACGGTTAAGGCTCTTATGAACAATGGAGCGTGGACGCTTAAAAAGCGTGCCGTGCTTCCTTCGAGTAGCGCCATCAACTGGGCCTCGCTCTTCATGGGTCTACCCACCGAGGGTCACGGTTATACAGATTGGGGCAGCCGCACGCCAGAGATTCCTCCCGTAGAGATAGGGCCTAACGGAATGCCCTCAACCATTTTCACCCTCATGAAGCAGCAGCGGCCTTCGGAGCCTACAGCCGCCGTCTATGAGTGGGACGGTATCGCCTATCTTGTTGATACCCTTTCAATTTCGCATCATGCAAATGTACCCGTCGGCGAAAACAACGACTCCTCTCCAATCACTGCCGCAGCTGTCGACCATATTCTGAAAGCCAAACCTACCCTGATGGTGATTACCTACGATAACCCCGATCATGTGGGCCATGCCGTAGGGCATGACACTACCGACTACTATCAGATTCTCACCTACCTCGACGGCGAGATTGCCAAAGTGATAGAGGCCACGAAAGATGCTGGTATCTACGACGATACTGTATTTATAATCACGTCGGATCACGGTGGCATCAAGACCGGCCACGGCGGAATGACCCTCCAGGAGATGGAGACGCCACTGATTATAGCCGGCCCTGGCATAGTCCCTGGCGAGTTGAAAGGATCATACTTTCAGTACGATGTTGCCGCCACTATGGCCACTCTCTTGGGCCTCACTCAGCCTCAAGCCTGGACCGGACGCCCCATATTTCCCGCCCTCCGCTGATCCTTCTGTTGTATCCCTCTGCTAGCTCCCCCTCCGATTAGCGGTCTATCTGCTAATTTTTTGTCCAAGCCCTTGAGCTTCAGCTCAAGCGCTGCTCCCTTAGATAGCTCTCCCCCCTGATTAAGGTCTATCAGCCATTTTTTTGTCCAAGACATTGAGCTTCAGCTCAAAGCGCTACTCTCTCCGATAGCCCTCCGCTCATCGAGGTCTCGATCCCAAAAGAAAATTCGGAGAACCCGGCATTGCCCCGGATTCTCCGAACCTATTGATTATTAAGCTTTCTTACTTCGCCGGATAGTGGTGCTTATAGCCCTTCACCTTATCGAGACCGCCGCGCGTGAAGTCGGGGAACTCTACAGGAGCAGAGCCATTCTCCAGTGAAATCTTTGAGAGAGGAGCCACTGCACACCATTCAGCCAGGTCATACACGTCCATATCCAGAGGCAGACCGTTGCGCAGGCAGTAGATCAAGCGATAGTCCATGATATAGTCCATGCCGCCGTGGCCGCCTACCTCTTTAGCCTTCTCACCGATTTCCGTGATCAGAGGGTGGGTATAATCCTTCAGGAGAGCTTCTACCTGGGCGTCGGTCATGAACTCATGGCCCGACAGATTCTCATGGTCTGGCATCTCGGAGCTGGATATCTGACCCTTCTCGAAAGCATAGCCTTCTGTAGGATACTTGTTGGCGAAGCCTTTCGTTCCCGTAATCTGATACATACGGCTGTAAGGACGCGGATTCATCACATCGTGCTCCACCAATACCGTGCGGCCGTTCTTTGTGCGAAGCATACTCATCGTATGGTCACCGTTGGCGAAAGAGGCCGGCTTCTCACCCTCCTGCTTTTCCCAGATTTCCGGACCCGTAGCGGCCTTGGTGTCCATGGCTACGAGGGTCGTGAAATTGTCGCCGCGATGGATATCCATTACCTGAGCTACAGGGCCAAGACCGTGGGTGGCATACACATCTCCGCGGGTGCGACGGTTGAAATCCAGACGCCAGTTGTCGTGATAATGACGCCAGAACGGTTCGAGATTGTGGATATAAGCGCCCTCACCGTGCAGGATGTCGCCGAGAAGACCCTGCTGTGCCATATACAATGTATTCAGCTCGAAGAAATCATAGCAGCAGTTTTCCAGCATCATGCAGTGCTTGCGGGTACGCTCAGAGGTGTTGATCAGGTCCCAGATCTGCTCTAATGTGTGAGCTGCAGGAACTTCGATAGCGGCGTGCTTGCCGTGCTCCATTGCGTAAAGGGCTACGGGCACGTGGTCGTCCCAGTCCGTCACGACATATACCAGATCCACATTCGGATCCTCGCACAGCTTCTTATACTCTTCCGGTCCGCCGGAATACATTGCAGGCTTCTTCTTCCCTGCGTCTGTCACCATCTTGGCGGCCTTCTCTACTCGAGTCGGCTCTATATCGCACAGAGCAGTAACCTCGGCACCGGGAATTTCCAGCATACGCTCCACGGCGCCAGGGCCACGCATACCGAGGCCTACCACACCTACGCGCACGGTCTCCATCGGAGCAGCTGCAAATTCTATCATATCTTGCTGGCCGGCGGGACGGGCGGGCACGTCGGTCTTGATCGTGCGGGTGTTGTCGGCGGCCAGAGTGCCTGCCACGCTAAGCGCGCAGGCTGCCAGAGTCAGCAAAAGTTTTTTCATTGTTACGATTAGTTATGTTTAAGCCCCAAAGTTACAGATAAATTACTTAACTAAGAAAATTTTTTTGTTGAAAAATTTGGAAAATTCTTGGAGATGTTGTAACTTTGCAGCGTAAAACTTGATTTAACCATTAAAACTTACTTGCTTTATGAAGAAATTTTGGATTCTGGGCTCTATAGCCCTTCTTGCATCTACCTCATGCACGAGAAAGGTGTATCTCCCTGTGGAGAAGATAAAAGTGGTAGCCGATTCTACTGCGCGAGTCGCTGTGCGCGCTGATTCGGTGTGGCTCCGCGATAGCGTGATAGTAGTGCAGCGGGGAGATACCGTAGTGGAAAGGATAGTTCGGGAGAGAGTGCGCACAGCCGTTAGGCGCGACACTCTGTGGCGGCTGCGTACTGATACGGTTAGCATTCATACTACATCGCCTCCGGAGCGCGGAGGCACCGGAGGCGGAAGTAATGCCGGTTGGCTGGTTGCCGCGGCTCTTGCCGCAGCCCTTATGCTCAGTATTTGGGTCCTGCGTCGTTGAAAGGAGCGTCGGAGTCAAGCTCGTTCTGATCTTCGCGGTTCTCCAGTTCTGTCTTCAGCAGATTCTTGATATCCTCAAGAGCCTT
Organism: uncultured Muribaculaceae bacterium; assembly: GCA_947632485.1. Lineage (GTDB taxonomy): Bacteria > Bacteroidota > Bacteroidia > Bacteroidales > Muribaculaceae > Lepagella. Next base: position 78,340 of record CANRPJ010000011.1, on the reverse strand, counting down.
GTCGTCAAGTTCCGGGTAGGAGGCATACTGATCGGCGTGGGCTATGCTGATTTCCTCAACCTTCGGAGTTGTGAGGTAAGCGAAGGTCTCGCCCGGAAAGAGGCGGTGGAGATAAGCGCTCAGCTCCTTCTCGTAGGCATCGAGGCGGGCTATATGCTGTGCGTCGGAGTCAGTTATGAGGCGGTATTTATTGGAATCGCCAAAACTGATTATGTAGAGATGTTTCTGCGTAGTTTCCATAATCTGATATTTGAGTTTAAGTGTTAACGCAGCTATGGTCTTTTTTGTTCGCTTTTCAGGGCGGCGCGCGCATTGCGCCGGAGTCCCTCGGCGCCTGCTCTTAGGAGCGGGCTGCCGGCGAAGCGCGAGGCAAACTCTGCGTCGGTCATCTCCAGGCATCGCTGTGGAGTGATGCTGAGCGTTTCCGGCCGCGGCGTGAAGTCGGCAAGGCGTGCCGGAGCGGGTGTGAGGTTATGCGGGCAGACCGACTGGCAACGGTCGCACCCGAAGAGACTCCCCCTGCCGTCGGTGCCTTCCGGCCAGTCGCCCTTATGCTCTATGGTTAGGTAGCTCAGGCATTTGCGCGCGTCGATTCCATCAGGACCGAGAGCTCCCGTAGGGCATGCTTTCAGGCAGGCTCCGCAGCGTCCGCAATCGCCCGGAAGAGGTTTGTCGGGTTCTATCTCAAGAGTGGTAAGAATTTCGGCGAGCACGAGGAAACTTCCTGCTTCTGGAGCTATCAGAGAGCCGTTGAGTCCGCGGTAGCCCAATCCCGCCTTCCAGGCCCAGTAGCGCTCGGAAATCGGAGCCGAGTCTATGCAGATGCGTGTCTGGCAGCCGTAGAGCCGCTCCATCTCGCGGCAGACGGGTCTCAGCGCTGAGCGCAGCGCCTTGTGGTAGTCGCGACCCAGGGCGTAGAGGGCCACCGGAGCCTTGTCGGCAATCTCCTTGCCGGGCCAATAGCTGAACGCGAGCGATATAACCGTGCGGGTGCCTTCGAGAAGCTGGCGCGGATCTCTGCGCAGTTCGGCATGCCGGGCAAGATAATCCATTCCTGCATGGCGCCCCGCTTCCAGGAATCGGCGGAACGCGTTCTGCTCGCACTCCCCCACCTCGGCGGCCTCTGCGAAGCCTACGGCTGTAACTCCCGCTTGCTTGAGAAGATTGCACAGAGTCTCTTTCAGAGTCATTTGCGTCCGAAATCTGCTGGAATTTCGCCCCAGCGGTCGGTGTCCCATTTCAGCACCGGCGTAGTCTGGGAATGGTTGGCGAGCCAGAGTTCGGCGCGCGCTATGAGCTGCATGAGGCGGGTATTCTTCTCCGTAGGTTTCAGCTTTGTGTTCGCCTTCCGGCGGCGCACCCAGGCCATTCCCGACACTGAGTCGGAATAGATGCGGTGGCTCTCTCCTCTCTGCTCCTGAAGAGCGAGGGCGTGGACTATGGCGAGAAACTCCCCGATATTGTTAGTGCCTCCTTCGAAGGGGCCTACACGGAAAATCTCCTGCCCCGAGGCGAGGTCTATCCCACGGTATTCCATGCGTCCCGGATTGCCGAGACAAGAGGCATCAACCGCCCAGGCCGTAGAGTCAACTTCCGGAAATCTCCGCCAGTTATCATTTGGCGTCGACGGTTTCCTGGAGTTGTCGCCTGCGCCGGAAAGCAGGCGTCCGAGCTCGGAGCGCTCTGAGCGCAGACCTCCCCGGTAGGCTTCGGTAGCCTCTTCGGCAGAGTTGAAGCCCTTGTATTTCGCTTGCGGAAAGCCTTCGATCTGCTCGCGGGCATCGGCCCAGTCGTCGTAGATGCCGGGATTATGGCCTGCCCAGACCACATACCATTTTTTCTTTTTCATCTTATCGGTGTGGAGGAATATTGAGGTTCGTGGCGATAGCTGTAGGAGGCGCGGAGCTGCTCGAAGCGTTGAGGGGCTTCCTTGAGTGCCTTGGTATCCGCTGAGGGGTCATAGCTCGCGAGAATCTGCTCCGCGGTAGGCGGATTTCCGGGTTCGTAGGGTCCGGTGAGTCCTGATAGGTCGCAGTCGAGGCCGAAGAACCGCGCCGTGGCCTCCAGAGCCATGCGGGTGGCCCGCTGCTTCCCTTCGTAGGAATACCCGGCTATGTGAGGCGTCGCGTATAGGCTGCGTGCGAGCAGAGCACGGTCAATATCGGGTTCGCCCGTCCAGGTATCGGTTATGAGGCGTAGGCCGGGGAACCGGAGAAGCGCTTCTTCGTCGGTAATCCCTCCGCGCGCGGCATTGATAAGCCATGCCCCCGGCTTAATCTGTTTCAACTCCTTATTGCTTAGGAGATTGAATGTGGCGTGCTGGCCTGAGTGGTTGAGAGGCGTATGAACCGTGATGGCGTCGGCTGTGCTCAGGAGCTCATGCAGGTCGGTAATGGCGAAGCCCCTGGCTTTCAGAGTATCGGCGGCGGGAGGATCATTCACGAGAATGCGTGCGCCCAGGGCGCTCCCCCATTCCGCTACTATCGATCCTACATGGCCGCAGCCGATGATGCCGAGAGTCTGGCTACCCGGGTCGAAACCGGAGCGCAAGAGCGCGCTCCACACATATTGAGCCACTCCGGGAGCATTGCACCCGGGAGCGTTTTCCCAGCTGATTCCGTTGTCGGCGAGATAATTCTCGTCGAGATGATCGGTGCCGATTGTTGCTGTAGCTATGAACTTTACACTGCTGCCTCGCAGCAGAGCGGCGTTGCAGCGGGTGCGCGTGCGGATTATCAGGCCATCGGCGTTGCTGACTGCCTCGCGGGTGATCTGCGCGGCGGGGAGTTGAACCACTTCGGCACCCCAAAGTCGCCCTTCAAGAAAGGGAATTGCAGCATCGGCTATTATGCGCGGCATACTTCAGAATCTTATGAAGAAGATGAAGAATGCTACATAAGCGGCTGCTCCAAGCAGCATCGGAGGCCATGTACTTTTCGCGGGCGACCGCTGGAGCAGCTCGGCGGCGGAGAAGGCCATCATCAGATTGAGAATGGCTATATAGGCGGTGAAATTGCCGAAGTCGATTATCATCAGGGCGAGAGTGCCGAAGCCGAGCACGTTGAAAATGCCGTAGTAGGCTCTGGTTCGGGCGTTGGCGGAGTAGATCTGCACCGCCTGCAGCAGCGTGCATATCAGGAAGAGGAGCCCGGTGGCACCCGTAAGGATCACGGTAAGAAGGAAATCCGTTTTGTCGAATCCTGACGACGTAATATAGTAAAGCTCAGGCAGCTCGAACTCGTCGAAGCTCACCAGACCGCATCCCAGCGCTATCCAGTAGGGAGCCATGATACCTAAGAGGAAGGCGATGAACTCCTTGAAACGCATCACTTTACCGACGATAGCGCAAAACATGAACACTGGCAGGAGCAGCGCAAAGGCATACTGAATCATGCTTCCTGCGGAAAGCATTGCGGCCAGAAGGAAGCATTCCGTCGCGGCCCGCTTGCCTACGCTGTTGCATAGCAGCCACACCCCGATGAGGGCAGCAAGGGCAAGCATGGGAGCTGCGGTGAGGCGCGCGGTCACAACCGGCTGCGCCCCGCAGGCTATCAGGAAGATAGCTGAATAGGCTATCGAGGTGTCCGGCACGATGCTGATGCTTCGGTTGAACACCCCTGCCAGCAGCGCGGTTATGAAAATCAGGCCGCAGGCTGCTATCTCAGAGGTGAAGGGCGCCAATGGCCAGAGCCAGGGCGCCGGGAGGCAGAGTCCGAGGCTTCCTCCCGGAGGAGCGGGCGTATAGTAAACCCACGTGGCCGCCGCCATCGCTGCGAAAAGCAGCGTGGCAAGCAGCATTCCGGGTTTTCCTTCCGCTCCCCTCCGGTTCATAGGTCGGCTCCTATGTCGGTGCGGTTGCGTTTGCCTTCGAATTTCACGCTTTCTGCGCCTTTGAGGGCAGTGGCGGCAGCCTGGTGGATATCAGGCCCGAAAGCGGTTACGGCGAGCACGCGGCCGCCTGCGGTTTCAGGGCGTCCCTCGGCATTGCGGCGGGTGCCGGCATGGAAGAGTATGCAGCCCTCCGGATTGCTTTCAGCGCCTTCCATGGCCATGCCCTTACGGTATGTGCCGGGATAGCCGTCGCTTACGAGCATTACGGTCGCGGCCGCACGGGGATCTTCCTCCACGTGCTTGAGGGCCATGGTGCGGTCGGCTATGCCTTCCACGAGGTCGACGAGGTCGCTCTTGAGGCGGGGCATTACCACTTCTGTCTCGGGGTCGCCGAGGCGCACGTTGTATTCAATCACCATCGGGTCGCCCCCTACATTGATGAGACCCAGGAAGATAAAGCCGCGATAGTCGATGCCTTCCTCTCGCAGCCCCCTTATGGTGGGCTCGATTATCCGGCTGCGCACTTTCTCCATGAAGGCTTCATCGGCGAAGGGCACGGGCGATACGGCACCCATGCCGCCGGTGTTGGGGCCGGTGTCGCCCTCACCGATGCGCTTATAGTCTTTTGCCACAGGGAGTACCCGGTAGTCTTCGCCATCGGTGGCTACGAATACGGAGCACTCTATGCCGTCGAGGAATTGCTCGATCACAACCGTGTGGGAGGCCTTTCCAAACATTCCCTCGAGCATCTCATGGAGCTTGGCCTTGGCCTCCTCCAGATCGGGAATGATGAGCACGCCCTTACCGGCGGCAAGTCCGTCGGCCTTAAGCACATAGGGCGGCTGAAGCGATTCGAGGAAGAATTCCCCTTCCTGAAGCGTATCGGCAGTCACGGTCATGAAGCGTGCGGTGGGAATGGCATGGCGGAACATGAACTCCTTGGCAAACTCCTTGCTGCCCTCGAGGCGCGCCGCTTCGGCCACCGGGCCGATCACCTTAACCTTGGAGTCGGCGAAGAAATCAGCTATGCCGTCGACGAGCGGCTGCTCCGGTCCTACGAAAATGAGGTCGATCTCATTGTCGGCTACGAATTTGGCTATCGCCTCGAAATCTGAAAGCGGAAGATCGACGCTTTCAAACGCGGGCGACGCATTGCCGGGCGCTACCCACAGCCGCGCCGTGCGCGGGCTCTGAAGAAGTTTATAAGCTATTGCGCTCTCGCGGCCTCCGCTGCCGAGAAGCAGGATGTTGAGTTTCTCTTTCATGATTTTAAGTTGTTATGAATCAATGATTCTGAGATTCCTCATCATCGCGTTTCCTCCAACCCTTGCGCGAGCGCATCAGTTTATCGGAGAAACGGACGGTTCGGGACTCATCGATTTTCGGGCCGCGGTCGGGAGTCTCTATGGCTCCTTTTGCGGGCTTATTTTTCTTCTGGAACGGCCGGTAAGCCCTGAATGGTTTTTCTGACCTTTCGTATTTGCCTGATTTGAAAGGCTTGTCAGACCGGAAGGACTTCTCAGGCCTGTCGGTCTTGCCTCCCCTCTCCTGCCTTTCAGGTTTGGAAGACCTGAACGGTTTCAGAGGTTTGCGGTTCTTGAAATCCGGCTTCTCAGGCCTCTTGAAATCAGGATTATCCGTGCGGCCTCCTGCCGTCTTGAAGTCGGCCATGGTGCCGTCGAAGAGCACATACTCTCTCAGCGAGCACTCCAGGCTGCCGTTGAGAATGGGGAATTTCACCGAAGGCCTCAGCCCGATGGCTGAGAAGTGATCTTCCTGATAGCCGAGGATCCATGCGTGGTAGCCCTTGAAATAATGCTTCAGGGTGCTTCCGAGGTCATGGTAGAGGTCGCCGATATGCTCAGGCTTCAGGCGCTCTCCGTAGGGCGGATTGGTAACGAGAATACCCTCTTTGGGCGGCTCTGTCCAGTCTTCAAACGGCTTGCAAACCACTTCGATACAGTCTTCCGAAGCTGCCTGGCGGATATTGCGGCGCGCAATAGCCACCGCGAGCGGGTCCTTATCACCGCCGTAGATTTTATGCTCGAATTTGCGTTCGCGCGAGTCGTCGTTGTAGACCTTTTCGAAGAGGTCGCGGTCGAAGTCGGCCCAACGCTCGAACGCGAAGCTGCGGCGGAACACTCCCGGCGGAATATTTCGGGCAATCAGCGCGGCCTCGATCAGGAATGTGCCTGAGCCGCACATCGGGTCGACAAAATCGCAGCCTCCGCGCCAGCCCGTCTTGAGGATTATGCCGGCCGCGAGCACTTCGTTGAGCGGCGCTTGGGTCTGCTCCACGCGGTAGCCGCGCTGATTGAGCGGCTCGCCGCTGGAATTGAGCGAGATGGTGACCCGGCGGTCGGAGATGTGCACATTGAAGAGCACATCAGCTCCCGAGAGGCGAATTGACGGGCGCTTTCCGAAGCGGTCGTTGAAGAAGTCTACAATGCCGTCTTTTACGCGGTAAACTACATATTTAGAGTGCGGAAACTCTGCGCTGTGTACAGTGGAGTCGATAGCGAAGGTGGAGTCCGGTCCGAGGTAACGGGTCCAGTCGATATCGCGCACCGCATCGTAAAGCTCATCGGGATTGGAGGCTATGAAGCTTTCAACCGGCTTGAGCACAAATAGGGCAGTGCGGCAGCAGAAGTTGGCCCGATACATCATTTCGAGGTCACCTTCAAAGCTCACCATGCGGAGGCCGATCTGCACATTTTCAGCTCCGAGATCGATCAGCTCGTCGCGGAGCACATCTTCAAGACCCTTGAAGGTCTTGGCTACCATTGGGAATTTCTGTGACATCAATCAAATCTTATGGTATCGCCGGCTGTCCCGGAATCCTTCTGCGTATTGTTATCTTCCGGTTTCTTTCCCTGTTCGGGTCCGGCTCCCCGGAGAATCTCTTCATTGATTTTGGCATTGCGCTTATAGGTAGGAGTCTTCTCGAGCTTGCGGATCACCTCCTCATCGTCGAATTGCGACGGGCTGAGCACGGCATATTTGGCTCTTGCCTTCTCTCGCTCCTGCTGCTCCACCTTCGCGGCTCCATAGAGCTGGCGCTTCACCTTCTTAATCTCCTCCTGATCAGAAGCTTTCTTCGCTTCTTTGGCATCGGTCGATGAGCCGAAAGAGATTGTGGTGTCACTGCCATCGGTCAGCTTGTGGTCATCATCTTCACCGAGCGAGAGATCGAAGCCAGAAGCGAGTAGGGTGATCTTGACCTTGTCGCCGAGTGTGGGATCATCGGCCACACCCCATTTCACATCGATGGTAGGGAGCTGGGCGGTGAACTGTCTTATCTCCTCAAACTCACCCATCTTGCTTTCCGACTTACGGTTCACGCTGAGCTTGAACATCAGCCTCTTGGAGGAATAGATGTCGTGGGCGTTCAGGAGCGGGGAATGGAGCGCATTGTTGATAGCTTTAGTGATGCGGTGCTCTCCTTCTCCGTAAGCAGTAGATATGATGGCAGTTCCGGCATTGCGCAGGGTGCTCTTCACATCGCGGAAGTCGACGTTGATGTAGCAGGGCAGACAGATGATTTCGGAGATTGAGCGGGCAGCGTTGGCCAGAGTGTCGTCGGCCTTCTCGAAAGCGTTGAAGAAATTGAGGTCACGGTAAAGATCCACGAGATTTTCATTGTTGATGACCAGCAGGGCATCGACATGTTTCTTCATCTCCTTGGCTCCTTCGATGGCCTTCATGATTTTCTTATCCCCTTCGAAACGGAATGGAATGGTGACGATTCCGATTGTGAGCATTCCGGCATCTTTGGCAATCTGGGCCACTATCGGTCCGGCGCCGGTGCCTGTTCCTCCTCCCATTCCGGCGGTGATGAACACCATCTCCGTAGGAGGCGTGAAGAGGGCGCGTATAGCCTCTTCATCTACGCGTGCGCACTCTCTGCCCACATCGGGCACATTTCCCGCTCCCAGCCCTTTGGTCACGGAATAGCCGATGCAGAGCTTATTGGGCACGGGGCTAATATGAAGCGACTGCTTATCAGTGTTGCAGACCACGAAGTCTACATGCGGAATATTCTGGGCATACATGTAGTTGACGGCATTAGTGCCGCCTCCGCCCACGCCGATCACCTTTATTATGGTTTCGGTGTCAGCATCGGGATCGAAAATCGAAGAATCGCTCACCGAGGCGCGGATGTCGTTGGTATCTTCCATGTCAGCTTGTTGATGTCAGGTGAATTTGGGGTCGGGAGTATTGTCAGTTGAGGTCGGAATCGTCGTCTTCGTCGCCGGGAGCGAACATATCCCGGAACCAGCGTCCCATCTTCTTTCCGATCCCGTCTTTCTTCTTGTTGCGGGTTGCTTCTACCTCCTCTTCAATAAACTCCTGTTCGGGAGCTTCTCCGTTTTCGGGCAGGCCTGGGCGTCCGGGCATCTCGAGGCATTCCTTGTCGGTCTCCATCGCGGCTGCCTCAAGCACTGCGGCTACGCCGATGAGGTCGACGGAGGGCACGCGTGCGGTCTCCACACGCACCGTGGGGGGCAACTGCGCTGATCGGGCACGCATCTCGCGGCCTACGACCTGGGTCATGTTGTTGAGCTTGAAGCCTCCTCCCATGCAGATCATTCCGGAAGGCAACTCGCTGATTGAGAGTCCGGCATAGGTGGGCTGCTCAAGTATATTGGCCGCTATCTCCTCTGCGCGGGCCACGATTACGGCGTTGATCTTATCATTCTCCAGCCCGTGGATATTGAGGCTGCGCTCCCCCTCGGAGGGCATGGCATTGCCGCTGGTAGTCTTTATATCTTCGGCGCGCTCTTCGAGCAGGGGGGTATCGAGGGTGGTGAGGTCGCGGGTGATATGGCGCGAGCCCATCGGGATAGTGGCGAAATAGCGCAAGTGGCCGTCTTTATAAATGCTTGTGGTAGTGGTCTCCGCACCGAAATCCACGAGCATGCAGCCGGGTCTGCGGTCTTCATCTGTCAGCACGAGGCTGCTTGCAGCCATAGCCGTAACCACAATGCCATCAATTCTGAGTCCGAGCTTTTCGGCGATAGTGCGCTCGATATTGCGTCGCAGCTCAGGACGGCAAACGATCAGGTCGTAGGTAGCCGAGATGCTGCTTGCGAGATTTCCTTTCGGCTTGCGCATCTCTGTGCCGTCGACTATAAATGTGCGGGGAATAGCATCGACTACCTCGAGGGAGCTATCTACGGGCGAGCGGCGCGCCTGGTCGTGCAGACGCGTAAGAATATCTTCTGTGATTTCGGTTTCCGGTGGCAGCTGGAGGGTAATCTCTTTTGACACAGAGCGGAGCGAGCGTCCCGACATGCCGATGAATACCCCGGTGATTTTCCTGCCTCCGAGCACTACGTTGCGCTCAAGCTTTTCAATCACCTGAGCTACCCGCATGGCTGTATCCTCGAGGTTGCGTATCACTCCATAGCGCACACCCTCGGTGGTCTTTTCCTGCTCTGCGGCCACTATCTCGAGCTGGCCCGACTGCGCCACGCGAGCCACTGCCCCAAGAATCTTGGAGCTGCTGATTTCGAGCGCGGCTATATATCTTTCGTGATTCATTTTGGTGAGTGAGAGGGGAGTTATGTGTTGGTGGTTTCGGGTTGCGGGAGTGTATGCTCCTCGGGATCTTCTTCCTCCACATAGTTGAGCGGAGTGTGGAGCGGAGCCTTATTGCGCCGGGTGGCCACAATCTGCCCCCGGTATTTCACGCATATCGTATCGTAGGTTTCCCAGCCTTTGTAGGGCATTATTTTCCGGTAGGCGAGCATGAGGGCATCAAACTTCTCGCGCAGGCGCGATGCATCGCCGATATTTACTACATGGCCTCTGATTCTGGGCACGATAATGATGTTGTGGGCATCAGTAGCTGAAATCATGGCCACGAGATGGCGCAGTGTGGAATCTGAAGCTATGAACCGCGCCACGGGCAGAAGCTCTACGGGCGAGAAGGTGTCGGTGAAATGCCCTGTGGCTATGGGCACGTCGGAGAAAAATTCAGCGTTGGCATCTATGCGCTTTCCCGCCTTGTTGATGTAATAGCTTGCGGAATCATCGAATACGCGGAGTTCGGGCACGATGGGGGTGACCTGCACCCGGAGATTTCCCTTAGATGTGACCGCGCACTCTACATTCTCGAAATTGGAGAACTTGGTGAGGAAAGCTTCGATTTTTCCTACCGGCACCTCCGGCAGCCGCTTTCCGATAAATTTGTGAGGACAGCGCCCGAGTTCGTCGGCCACACCCCTGCGTGTCACCGAATCGTTGGCTGCTTCTCCGAGAATCACGATATCAACACCGCGGCACACCTCCTTAGCGGCCTGCTCCCGCGCCATCGCGGTGACGAAGCCGACATAGACAAGCAAGGCTATAAGAATCAGCCATTTGGCCACGGTTTTCCACATCGTTTTCAATCTTTGCGGGAGAGCATGATCTCCCTAATCCCGGGCAGGAGCCGGTCGAGGTCGGCGGCTCCAAGCGTCATAAGGATTTCAAAATTACGTTTTTTCAGCAAATCGAGCAAATCTTTTCTGCAAATCAGTGCCTTGTCGGGCGATTTCACTGCCTGATAGATGAGGTCGGAGGTTACTCCTTCTATCGGCAGCTCGCGTGCGGGATAAATCTCTGTGAGCACCACATCGTCGGCCTCCGAGAGGGCTTCGGCGAAGTCGGGAGCGAAATCGCGTGTGCGGGTGTAGAGGTGGGGCTGGAATATAACAGTGATCTTCCGGCCGGGATAGAGGCGGCGCACAGATGCGATCGAGGCAGCTACCTCGTTGGGGCTGTGGGCATAATCATCGAGCAGCACGCGGCCCCGGGCTCCCGGCTCGTTTCCCTTGAGCCAGAACTCGAAGCGGCGTTTGGCTCCGAGAAATGTAGCCAGGCCTTGCCGGATTTCGTCGGGGGTGGCTCCGGCGAGGGCAGATGCGGCAGCAGCGGCTACGGCGTTATCAACATTGATTTCCAGCGGCACTCCGAGGCTGATATCGCGCACCTGCAGCGAGGGCCCTACTACATCGAAGATGAGCTCTCCGGGCAGAAAACGCACGTTCTCAGCGTGGTAGTCGGCCTTATCATCTTTGGCGCTGTAGGTATATGTGGTTACTCCCTGCGCCGTGCGCGGCCTGAATTTCAGGCCGGTATGCACTATCAGGTTGCCTCCGGGCCGGATAAGGGCCGTGAAATCGGAGAAGGCTTCCAGATAGTGGGCTTCGTCGCCATAGATGTCGAGATGGTCAGGGTCAGTGCTCGTCACTATAGCGGTCCAGGGTTTGAGCTGGAGGAAGGAGCGGTCGTATTCATCGGCCTCCACCACGCTATATTCCGCTCCGGGGGTGAGCAGGAGGTTGGAATCGTAGTTGCGCAGGATTCCTCCGAGAAAGGCGTCGCAGCCTATGCGAGAGCCGTAGAGGATATGCGCTATCATGGAGGAGGTAGTGGTTTTTCCGTGGCTTCCGGCCACGCAGATAGCCTTCGTAGGGGCGGTAAGCATTCCGAGCAGGGCAGCACGCTTTACTGGCACGAATCCCCTGGCGCGCAGCTCAGTAAAGATCCGGTTCGACTGAGGCACCGCGGGGGTATAGACCAGCATTGCATCTTCGGGAGAGTCGAATCCCGACGGAATCAGGGCCGGATCATCTTCAAACACCAGCTCTGCACCTTCCGCCTGGAGCCGGTCGGTGAGAGGGGAGGGGGTGCGGTCGTAGCCGGCTACGCGGATTCCCCTCGAGAGGGCGAAGCGCACGAGATTGGCCATTCCTATTCCTCCTGCGCCGAGGAAATAGATTTTTGAGGGGAGAGTCTGATTGGCTTGATTCTGCATCTGGATCCGGATAATCAGGGGGTTATTTAGAGCTTTCTGAAGCGAGCTCGAGCACTATTTGCGCTATCTTGGAATCGCTGTCGGTAAGGGCGAGCCCGGCAGCCTTGCTGCTCATCTCGCTCAGGGTTTCGGGCGAGGCTATCAGCTTCAGCGCCTCGCTCACAAGCTGCTGGCGCGCATCGGCATCAGCAATGAGCACAGCGGCTCCGCGCGATGAGAGAGCCTGGGCGTTTTTGGTCTGATGGTCTTCCGCCACATTGGGCGAGGGCACGAGAATAGCGGGCTTGGCAAGCAGTTCAAGCTCACTGATGCTGCTTGCGCCAGCGCGCGACACCACGAGCGAGGCCGCGGCATAAGCGGCTGCCATATCGCTGATGAACGGTGCCACCACTACCCCTTTGAGCCCTTTGGCCGACTGAAGGGCTTTCTGCTCGAAGGCCTTGCCGGTCTGCCAGATCACCTGCACGCCGGCCTCTACGAGCCTGTGGAGCCCCTGAGCCATAGCCTCATTTATAGTGAGAGCTCCCAGGCTACCTCCTACGGAGAGCAAAGTGGGCTTATCGGGATTGAGACCGAAGCGGTTGCGCGCTTCTGCAGCCGAGAGCCTGGAAGCGAGGAGATTGCGGCGTACGGGGTTGCCGGTCATCACGATAGCCTTGGCGGGGAAGAAGCGTTCCATTCCGGGCCATGCCACGCAGATCCGGCGCGCCTTTTTAGCGAGGAGCTTGTTGGTGACTCCCGCATAGGAGTTCTGCTCCTGCAGCAGAGTAGGAATGCCTGCTTTCTGGGCTGCCTTTAGCACGGGGCCGGATGCGTAGCCGCCTACGCCGACCGCCACGTCGGGCTTGAAGCGGCGCACGATCCGGCGCGCCTTACGCATACTGCGCCAGAGCTTTATAAGCACCGCCACATTGCGCCAGGGGCGCTTTCGGTCGAACCCGGCCACGGGCAGCCCCTCGATTGTATAGCCGGCCGCGGGCACCCGCTCCATCTCCATGCGGTTTTCCGCTCCTACGAAGAGAATATCGGCATCGGCCGTGCGCCTCAGGGCATCGGCTATCGAGAGAGCCGGGAAGATATGGCCTCCGGTGCCTCCGCCGCTTATTATGACTTTCAGTCTTGGCTTGCTCATGTGCTGATTATGTGGAGATTATTTTACGGGACTCATGTAGGTGGGATTCTCGGCCTGCATATCTTCTGGGAGCTCGGAGAGCTCGGCCTTGATCTCTTTCTTATTGCCGGAGGTCACAGCGTAGCGGCTCACGGAGAGCATCATGCCTATGGCGATCGACATGACTATGATCGAGGTGCCTCCCTTGGAGATGAGCGGCAGCGGCTGGCCGGATACGGGAGTGAGGCCTACGACAATCATCATGTGGATAAGCGCTTGGAATACAATCAGGAACGCACAGCCCATGATGAGGAATGCCGGGAAGGCGCGGGAGCATTTGCGCGCAATCACTCCTGCCCTGAAGAGCAGGAAGATATAGAAGAGCATCAGAAGCACTCCACCCACGAAGCCGGTGTCTTCCACAATGATGGAGAAGATATAGTCGGAGAAGGCGAGCGGCAGGCGTGCGCTCTCTCGCGAGTTGCCAGGTCCATTGCCGGTAAGGCCTCCGTTGGCCTGAGCGATGTTGGCGAGGATTACCTGTCGGTTCATATCGGTCATCTCTTCATTGGGGTCGACGAAGATCTGCCATCTGCTCCAGCGATTATTACGGGTTTCCTCACGGTCGATTCTTCCTGACGCTACATTTTCCGTCTGGGCTACGCTGTCGAACTCATCGGCAGCTTCCGAACTATTCTTTACAATAAAGAAGATGCCTCCTGCTACGAGATATACGATAACCACGGCAATGAACTTTTTCACCTGGATTCCACTGACGAGAAAGAGGCACATTGACACTCCCATCAGAAGCACTGTGTTGGTGAAGCCGTTCTTATAGAGCGCGCCGCTGAAAATCAGGATTATGGCGGCAGCAATCACTACGCCTTTAGTGGTCACTCCCTTGCGCATCTGATTGGTGGCGAGCACCGAGGAGAGCCATACCACTACCGTAAGCTTCACTATCTCAGCAGGCTGGATAGTAAAGCCGGCAATGCGGATAGCTCTCTGCGCACCGTTGATGGTGATACCGATAAACGATGTGGCCAGCAGCAGAACGAGGGAGATTATTCCTATCGCCTTAGCGTAGTGCTTGAAATACTGGTAGGGCATATTCTGGTGCATGATCACGAGCCCGAAACCGATAAGAAGGAAGATTCCGTGCCGGATCAGGGGGCTATAGACGTTGTTGGCGTCGACCTCGGAGCTGGAGGCGCTGAAGAGTTCAACGATGCTATATACTAATATAATCAGATAGATACCCCAGATGTAGGGGTCGCCTTTAGCCTTGACAGTAGGCTTAGCTACGGCTTCCTTCTCCCTTGCGGCAGATGAGGGAGCCGGGGCATTGACTTCTACATCATAGGTTTCGCGGATTACCACTTTGGCGGCCGCAGTATCGACGGTTTCGGTCATTTCTTTTGTTCGGAATTGTTTTTAAGCCGGGCCACCTGGTCTTTGAACTGGCGGCCGCGGTCTTCATAGCTTTTGAAAAGGTCGAAGCTGGCGCAGCAAGGCGAGAGGAGCACGCAGTCGCCGGGCGAGGCGAGTCGGGCGCACTCATCGAGCGCATCGGCTATCGAATGGGTGTCGGCTATATGTTCCACCTTCCCGCTGAAGAAGGAGAGCAGCTTGGAATTGTCGGCGCCCATGCATACTATAGCCTTCACTTTCTGGCCTACGAGGGTTTCGATCTCTGTATAGTCGTTGCCTTTATCCTTGCCGCCGAGAATGAGCACGGTAGGGGCTGTCATGCTCTCGAGAGCATACCAGGTTGAGTTGACGTTGGTGGCTTTCGAGTCGTTGATATAGCGCACGCCATCTACCGTATCTACATATTCCAGCCGATGCTCTACGGCGGCGAAGTCCTGCAATGCCTCGCAGATGAGCGAGGTGTTGACCTTCAGGGCGCTTGCCGAGAGGCCGGCGGCCATGGAGTTGTAGAGGTTGTGAAGGCCGGGGAGAGCGAGGCGGTCGCGCGGTATCTCCCAGGTTTCAAGCGGAGTCTCGAATCTTACGATGCCATGGTCGTCGACCCATGAGGCTACGCCTTCCTCCCAGTGCTCGCTGAATGGGAGGCTCCGTGCTTCGATCTGGAGCTCGCGGATCTGTGCGGTAACAATCGGATCGTCTTGCCAGTAGATAAACCAGTCATCTTTTGTCTGATTCCTGATAATGCGGAATTTGGCGGCGATATAGCCTTCCATCTTATGGTCGTAGCGGTCGAGATGGTCGGGGGTGATATTGGTCATTATCGCCACGTCGGCCTTGAAGTCATACATGTTTTCAAGCTGAAAGCTGGAGAGCTCGATCACATAGACGGCATGGGGAGCTTCGGCCACCTGGAGGGCGAGGCTATGGCCTACATTGCCGGCGAGACCTACGTCGAAGCCTGCTTTCTTCAGGATATGATAGATTAGCAGAGTGGTGGTGGTCTTACCGTTGGATCCGGTTACGCACACCATCTTGGAGTCGGTGAAGCGTCCGGCGAATTCTATCTCGGAGAGAATCGGCACATTTTTCGCCTTCAGCTTCTCCACAATCGGCGCCCAGGGCGGTATGCCGGGGCTTTTTATCGCTTCGTAGGCGCCGATGATACGGCTTTCGGTGTGGCCTCCTTCTTCCCAGGCTATGCCGTGGCTGTCGAGGAGTTCTTTATATTTGGAAGCGATCGGTCCGCTGTCGCTGACAAAGACGTCGTAGCCCTTAGCCTGGGCGAGCACAGCCGCTCCGGCACCGCTTTCGCCGGCACCGAGCACCACCATGAGCCGCTTCCCGGAAGTATTTGAGGTCATCGCTCTGTTTTATCGGATTTTAAGTGTTACAAATGTTATGGCTGCCAGCAGGATACCCACAATCCAGAAGCGCACCACTATCTTGGATTCGGGAATAGCGTGGCGCGGATAGTTGAAAAGCACGCCAGTCAGCCCATCGCCCTCACGCTGGAAATGATGATGGAGGGGGGTCATCTTGAAAATGCGCCGCCCTTCGCCATATTTCTTCTTGGTAGCTTTGAAATAGGCCACCTGGAGAATCACCGATAGGTCTTCGATGAAGAAAATTAGGCATAGCAGGGGAATAAGCAGCTCCTTGCGGATAAGAATGGCAAATACGGCAAGGATTCCCCCGAGGGTGAGGCTTCCGGTATCGCCCATGAATACCTGGGCGGGAAAGGCATTGTACCAGAGGAATCCCACAAGTGCACCGATGAAGGCACCGGCATAGACCACCATCTCTCCGCTGCTCGGAATGTACATAATATTGAGATAGCCCGAATAGATGAGGTTACCTCCCAGATAGGCCATAATGGCCAGGGCGAGACCGATTATCGCCGACGTGCCGGCGCAGAGGCCATCGAGCCCGTCGGTCAGGTTGGCACCGTTGCTCACCGCCGTGACCACAAATATTACCACAACTACAAACACGATCCAGCCGAGGGTTTCGGCCGCATGCTGATCTTTCACCCAGCCGGTCAGCCAGTCGTAGTTGAAGTTATTGTTTTTCACGAAGGGGATAGTGGTCTGAGGCGATTTTACCATGGGAGCTGACTCCACGACCTCGATTTTTGCCGGCCCGTCGGCCACGGCGGCCTCCTTTGGCTCGCTCATCACGATTTCGGGAGAGAGCCACATGGTGATGCCTACAAGCAGGCCGAGACCAACCTGACCGGTAATCTTGTATTTCCCCTTGAGGCCGTCCTTATTATGATACTTGAGCTTGCGGTAGTCGTCGAGAAAGCCAATGCAGCCCATCCATACGGTAGCTACCAGCATGAGAATCATGTAGATATTGGAGAGATTGCCGAAAAGAAGGCACGGCACGAGAATCGACATTATAATGATGATGCCGCCCATTGTGGGAGTGCCTTTCTTCTGCATCTGCCCCTCAAGACCGAGATTGCGCACCACCTCGCCTACCTGCATCCGCTGCAGGCGGGCTATTACGCTGCGTCCGAACACGAGGGCTATCAGCATTGCCAGGGCAAACGACATGCCCGAGCGGAATGTGATATAGTCCATCAGATGGCGTCCCGGAAAATCGAAGCCTTCAAGGGATTGTATGAGCCAGTAGAGCATGACGGAAGAATCAGTTGAGTCCCGGTTCGAGTTCTGCAAATGCCTGGGCTACAGCCTCACGGTCATCGAAGTGATGGCGCGTGCCCTTCACCTCCTGATAGGTTTCATGGCCTTTTCCAGCTATCAGCACCACTGAATGCTGCCCGGCGAGCTGCAGGGCAGTGCGGATAGCCTCGAGGCGGTCGGTGATGCTGAGGGTGCGCCGGAGCGCTTCGGCATCGAGGCCGGCTTTCATCTCGGCTATGATGGCTTCGGGATCTTCGAAGCGCGGGTTATCGCTTGTAAGAATGAGCCGGTCGGAGCGGCGTGCCGCCTCCTGGGCCATCATCGGACGCTTGCCCTCATCGCGGTTGCCTCCGGCGCCCACTACGGTAATGATCTCGCCCTCAGAGCCTACGATATCGCGAATGGTATCGAGCACATTTACGAGCGCGTCGGGTGTATGGGCATAGTCAACTATAGCCGTGCGCCCCGATGGCGAGCGGAGGGTCTGGAAGCGGCCGGCTACGGGCACGAGACGGCTCATATTGACAAGCACTTCCTCGGGCTTGAAGCCGGTGAGAATCGATGCGCCGTAGACGGCGGTAAGGTTATAGGCATTGAAGCGTCCGGTAAACTGCACTTCCACCTCTTTGACGTTGAGCATCATGAGGGTGCCGTCGAGGCGCGTTTCCAGCACCCGGCCCTTGAAATCGGCATCGGAGCGCAGGGAGTAGGTGAAGACGCGGGCCTTGGTGTTCTGCACCATGAAGCGCCCGTTTTTATCGTCGATATTAATCAGGGCGAACGCTTCGGCGGGGAGCATGTCGAAGAAGCGTTTCTTCGCCCTCATATAGTTGTCTACGGTATGGTGATAGTCGAGATGGTCGCGGGTCAGGTTGGAGAATACTCCTCCGGCGAACTGCAGCCCGGCTATTCGCTGCTGGTCGGCGGCATGGCTCGACACCTCCATGAATGCATAGTCGCATCCGGCCTCTACCATCTCTGCGAGCAGCGCGTTGAGGGTCAGAGGGTCGGGAGTGGTGTGAGTGGTAGGAATCGCTAGGCCGTCGATATAGTTGCATACGGTTGAGAGCAAACCGGCCTTATAGCCCTCGAGGCGGGCCATTTCGTAGAGGAGAGTGGCGGTCGTGGTCTTTCCGTTGGTGCCTGTCACTCCTACGAGCTTCAGCTTCGATGATGGGTGATCATGCCAGGCTGAGGCGAGCTTGCCGAGAGCGAGGGCAGTGTCGGCCACACGCACATAGGTGACTCCCTCGGCAAACGAAGAGGGGAGGGTTTCACAAACGATTGCCCCGACGTGGTTGCTGGCCACGACGGGAATATAACGGTGGCCGTCGGTGGTTACACCTTTTACGGCCACGAATACGCCTTCGCGCTGGGTTTTGCGGGAGTCGCTTTCGAGTGATGTGACGTTGCGGTCGGTAGGTCCGATCACCTCAATCACGTCTATTTCGCTGAGCAGGCGGGATAGTTTCTTCATTGCTGCCTAAGTTTTGAGTTTCAGAATTATTTTATCGCCCCGGCGATAGTTGGCTCCGGGCGCCAAAGATTGCTGCACCACGATGCCCATGCCTTTCACGAGCACATTGATGCCTTTGCTTTCCAGCATGGCTACGGCGGTAGGGGCGTCATAGCCGATCACGTCGGGCACTCCCGAATGCATCTGCACCGGCTTCTTCACGCGGCGCATTCCGCTGACCCCTGTGGCTTCACGGATCACGTCGGTGCGTGCCTTTTCGGTAGCGGCGAGCACGGGCTGCGAGCTGCTGCGCTCCTTTGTATAGTCGGAATTATTGTCGAGTAGTCCCCGGCTGAACATCTTGACTGCCATATTCTTAACCACCTGGCCGCTGGTGCGGTTAGCACTGGTTCCGGCAGGGCCGAGCACGAGAGCCATGCAGCTGTATTTCGGCTTTTCGTAGGGGAAGAAGCCGGCGAAGGCGTAGCGGCGCTTAGAGTTGTTGTAGACGCCGTTTTCTACCGGGAAGGCGGTACCGGTCTTTCCCACCACCGTGACCCGGTCATCGCGCACCATGCGGGCGGTGCCATGTTCGCCCCACACCACTTCCTTGATGCATTCCCTCACCTTCCGGGCAGTCTCCTCGGAGCAGATGCGCTCGCGGATATAGCTGGGCGGAATCACGGAGTCGCGGCCATCTTCATCGATGAGCGCGCGCACGAGGTGCGGACGCACGTAGCGGCCTCCGTTGGCTATTGCGTTGTAGATGCTGAGCGTATAAAGGGGCGGAATTTCAGTGTTGTAGCCGTAGGCCTGGCGGGCGAGGTCAAGATGGCGCGCAGTCATGGTTATGTTGTTGCCCCGGGAGTCTTTCGGCAGCAGCTTGCGCACTCTGGGAATGCATTCTCCCGCGATTCCGCTATGAATAGGCTCAAAGAAGCCGATGGAGGCGAGGCGCTCGTGGAAGCGTGCGGGATTGTCGGCATAACCGCGGAAAATCACCCTTGCTATGCCGGTATTGCTCGACATCTCGATAACCTGCTTCATGGTCTTCACCCCGGGCGCGTGGGGGTCAGACGTGCGCTGGAACGGGCTGCAGTCTACCCTCTCGCCGGTGCTCTTAACGAGGCCGTCTTCAAAGGCGATCATCAGCGAGATAGGCTTCATGACTGATCCGGGCTCGAAGGGGAGCACGGCGCGGTTAAGAGCCTCGCCGTAGGTGCCGTCGTCGAGTTTCTCGATATTGGAGATAGCCTTGATTTCTCCGGTGGCAACCTCCATGATGAGGGCAGTTCCCCACTCGGCGCCTGACTCTTCACAAATGCTCTGGAGCTCCTCTTCGAGCATCTCCTGGATATCGATATCAATGGTAGTGAGGATATCGAAGCCGCGGCGCGGAGGCACTGTAACCCAGTTCGACATACCCTTTGTGAGGGCCACTTTCTTTGCCAGACCGGGCTTGCCGTAAAGCAAGGTATCAAGGTCTTTCTCAAGGCCGCTGTAGCCGCGCAGCTGGCGAGTGGCGGAGTTTTCGTTGACCCGGCCGATGCTTCGGTAGGCCATACGCCCGAAGGGATAGATACGCCGGTTTTTAGCCTCCTTATATACGGGGCAGCGGTAACCAGTGCCGGAGAAGGTGTTGAGGAAGGGGAAATCCCTTATAGTGAGGTAATCATTTTCTGAGCCGTTGCGCACGAGGCGGAGTGCGCGGGTGCGCTTGCCGGGCTCTTTGGAGAGCTCGTCGCGCAGACGCTTGCGCCAGGTATATTCAGCGTAGCGCTCGGTCGATGAGCGGAGATCGGGCACGCGGGGATAGTAGACATCGAGCGAATCAGCCAGCGAATCGATCGATGCCCAGGGTATAGAGCGCAGGGCCGCCACCTTAGTGTGGCGCAGGTCGATTTTGATATCGTAGACGGTAAGGTTGCAGGCAAGTATGCTCCCGTTGGAGGCGAGTATGTTGCCGCGCTCGGGAGCGATGGTATCCACCTTCGATAGCTCGGCATGGGCGCGTGCGTTCCATGCTTTTGCATTCACGACCGTGGTGAGGAAAAGCTTAACGGATACACCCAGTGCAATAAGCACGATAATGCTGGTTATCGCACCATAGCGCCCCAATATGTTGTATTTATTGGAATTTACACTTTTTGATTTTCTGGCTGTCATTTGTCGTCGGTTATTTCAAACGGTGGTTGTTCCTGAAATACGAGTCCAAGGCCCTTCTCAGTCACGAGGCGTCGCATTTCCGACTCCCTGATGAGGGTCATGTATTCAGCTTTTTCGCGGAGCATTCTGCTCTCGGTCTTGCGTAAGTCGGAGTTAAGTTGCTTGATGGTAGCCATCTTGGTTTTGGTCTGGTAGCGCAGACCCATCAGCGCCAGAATGGTGACAAGGAGCATGAGCATAATCCAGGCGTTTTGCCGGAAAAAGCTTATGGAGAGCCAGCGGCCATAGCGGGTATCGCGTAAGATATTGTTATGCTTGGCCTTGCTGCTTTCTTTCTTTTTAGTTGATTTTCGTGCTGCCATAGGTGATTCAGGATTCAGGGGTGAATTCGGCAATACGCAGCTTGGCGCTGCGTGCACGAGGGTTACGGTCAATCTCTTCGGCGGTAGGGGTAATGGGCTGGCGCCCTACGGGAGTCCAGTCGCATTGCACGCGTCCGAAGAAATCTTTCTCTACTTTTCCTTCGGTGTTGCCGCTTCGGAAATAGTTCTTTACGAGGCGGTCTTCGAGGGAGTGATAGGTGATTATGGCTGCGCGGCCTCCCGGACGGAGCACTTTAGGCAGAGCCTTCAGCAGGTGGCTCAAGGATTCGAGCTCGCCGTTGACTTCTATGCGCAGGGCCTGAAAAATCCGGGCAAGATCTTTTTTCTCTTGCCTCGGGTCAATGAAAGGCTTCAGGGCTTCTGCAAGCTGACCGGTGGTTCTGATTCCCCCCTGGGCTCTGGCGGCCACGAGAGCTTTCACTATAGGCATCGGACGCTTCACCTCGCCGTAGAGATTAAGAACGCGGGCGAGGTCGGCTTCGGGGTATTCGTTGACCACCTGTGCTGCTGTAAGGGCGCCGCTGCGGTTCATGCGCATATCGAGAGGAGCGTCGGCGCGAAATGAGAATCCCCGGTCGGCTGCATCGAAATGATGCGACGAGACTCCGAGGTCGGCTACTACGCCATCAATTTTCTCGGCGCCGTAGAAGCGGAGAAAGTTGGGGAGAAAGCGGAAGTCGGAATGTACAAATGTAAACCGCGGGTCAGGAATTCTGTTTTGCAAAGCGTCGAGATCACGGTCGAAGCCGAAGAGCCGGCCCTCGGGACCGAGCTCGGAAAGGAGCGCGCGTGAGTGGCCGCCTCCTCCGAATGTGGCGTCGGCGTAAACTCCTGATGGCTTGATAGCGAGACCGCAGATTGTCTCGTTGAGCAGGGCTGGAATATGGTAAGTAGGCTCCTCGGTTAGCACGCGTGTTTCTCTTAATGAATTTGGAGGCGTAAAGTTAGTGATAATTGCAAACTGTTTACAACTCCAAACACATTTTTTTGCTGTCCGAAGGAATAAAATTTATCTACAACCCTTGAATTGCGAGATTGCACGGGTGTAGATTTCGGCGAGGCGGGTAGCCATTCCGGCGGTATCGAAGCGGGCAGTGTAGGCGCGTCCGGCTCGCGCAGCAGCATCGGCGGCGTCGGGGTGGTCGAGGAAGAACCGGAGTGCTTCTGCCATCTCGCGGGGTGAGTCGGGGTCGACATAGAGAGCACCGGGACCGCCGGCCTCCTCGAGGCAGCTGCCTTTTGCGGCCACAACGGGGATGCCGCTTTCGATTGCTTCGATTACCGGGATTCCGAAACCTTCGTAGCGCGACGGATAGGCAGCTACTGCGGCTCCGGCATTAAGCAGGGGAATCTGGCTGAACGGCACATTGTGAAGGTATTTTATTCTGCCTGCAACTCCTTCCGCAGCCGCCACCTCTTTTACCCGGTCGAGCCAGCCGTTGTCGCGTCCTATCGCCACGAGCGATACATCGTCGGGCAGCGCGGCGAGGGCTCTGACCGTGAGGTCGAGGTTCTTGCGGCGTTCGATGGTGCCTACCTGAATTATGTAGCGGCCGCTGATTCTGTAGTCGCTCTTTGCTTTTTCGACCTCCTCTGGTGAATGAGGGGCTTTGAAAGAGGCATCACACCCCTGATAGACCACATCGATTCTGTCGGGGTCAACCCCATAGAATTCCGCCACATCAGCTTTCGTACGCTCGCTTACGGCTACTACCCGAGTGGCCTGTCGGGCCGACCGGCCATATTTATAGTCGTAAATTATCCTGTCGGCTGCCTTATAGCAGTAGGGGAGTCGGCGCCAGATCACATCGTGGATCGTGACTACTGACGGAATTCCGGCAGAACTGATGTTCAGGGGCAGCTCGTTGCTGAGCCCATGGTAAAGCTCGACACCATCTTTGGCGAGGCATCGTGTAATTCCGAATGTGCGCCACGCGCTTTTCCCGAATCGTGCTTCTCCGGGCCCAGGCTGCCTCCATTCTATATTAGGAAGGTGGAGCAGGGGGTCGAGACGTGGATTGGCTCTCATGTCGGGAGTATAGGCCACGAGCTCCATGCCGGGCAGTTCTGTAGCCAGGGATTCCATCACGAGCCTGGAATAATTGCCAAGCCCGGTATTGTTTCTTACAGCGCGTTTTGCATCGACTCCGATTCGCATACGGCAAAGTTAAGAATTTTAGAGATAAAAAGAAGGCCGAATCCCTGCAGAGGTTCGGCCTGAGTATTGAATCTAATTTCTAAATGAGAAGAACTTTTCTTTGCCTATTAAACGCAACAACCTCGCGAGAGGTTGCTTTCGGGGTAGTTAAGGATTGCTAAAAATTGTGTGCGAGAATGAAAAATTCGTGTGCAGATGGCCGGATTGATTGAAATTTTCGATTCTCAAAGGCGAAGATAACGGCTAAAATCAACATAATTATCTGATTATAAGGATTTGAGGAGAGAAGACGCTTTGAGTGCGGAAAACTGGCAAAAAAATAGCTACCTTTGCGTTTGAAGCATAATTTGGAGATGATAGAGTTTGAAACCGACGGGGTGCCGATGCCCTCACTTGAATTCGGACTGCTGGAGCGATGGGTGACGGCTGTGGCCGAAGCCCACGGCAAAGTGCCGGCCCGGGTGTCTTATTGCTTTTGCTCCGATGAGATAATTTTGAAAGCAAACCGGGAATTTCTCGGTCACGACTATTTCACTGACGTGATTACTTTCGATTATTCCCGTCAGAATCGGATTTCGGGCGATATTCTGATTTCGCTCGATACAGTGGCCAGTAACGCCGCTCTCGTAGGAGATTCTTATGAGAGGGAGCTCCTGAGGGTTATTATCCATGGAGTGCTTCATCTTTGCGGTATCAACGATAAGGGTCCCGGCGAGAGGGAGGTTATGGAAGCTGAGGAGAATGCGGCCCTTAACCTTTATGAGGAGATGAAGAGATGAGATTCGACTATGATGTAATAGTAGTGGGCGGAGGCCATGCCGGCTGCGAGGCGGCGGTGGCTTCGGCGCGTCTTGGCGCCAGAACTCTTCTGATCACCTCGGATCTAAACCGTGTGGCCCAGATGTCTTGTAATCCCGCTGTGGGCGGAATTGCAAAGGGTCAGATCGTGCGCGAGATCGACGCGCTGGGCGGCATGATGGGAATCGTAGCCGACCGCACGGCCATACAGTTCAGAATGCTGAACCGGTCGAAAGGTCCCGCCGTATGGTCGCCGCGGGTGCAGAGTGACCGTGTGAAATTTATTGAGGAATGGAGGCATATTCTGGAGACGACTCCGGGTCTGTGGCTCTTTCAGGATACGGTGAAAAAGTTTGAAATCGCCGATGAAAGCGGTGTGCCGGAGGTAAAAGGAATTGTGACGGAGCTTGGACTTAGGTTTGAGGCGAAAGCGGTTGTGCTTACGGCTGGCACATTCCTTAACGGTCTTCTTCATTTCGGGGAGCATCAGACTCCGGGAGGCAGAATTGCCGAGAGAGGAGTTACCGGCCTGACGGAGCAACTGAGGGAATTAGGAATCCGGACTGACAGGATGAAGACGGGCACGCCTGTGCGAATCGACGGCCGATCGATCGACTATTCGATGGTTGAGGTGCAGCATGGAGATGATGGCGCCATCAGGGATTTCCATAAATTCTCTTTTCTTCCGGAAGTGGGCAGAAGGCTCCGTACGCGCGACTGCTATATTGCGCATACAAATCCTGCCACTCATGAGATTCTTAGACGAAATCTCGATAGGTCGCCGCTTTATAACGGACAGATCAAGAGCATAGGGCCGAGGTATTGCCCGAGTATTGAGACGAAGATATCTACCTTCGCAGACAAGGAGAGCCATCAGTTATTTCTCGAACCGGAAGGGGAGAATACCGAGGAATTTTATGTAAACGGTTTCTCGAGTTCACTGCCGTTTGATGTGCAGCTTGAGGCGCTTAAAACTATCCCGGCTCTGTGCAATGTGCACGCTTACAAACCTGGCTACGCTATAGAGTATGACTTCTTCGATCCAACGCAGCTGAGTCATTCCTTAGAGTCGAAGGTCGTGAAGAATCTATATATGGCCGGTCAGGTAAATGGCACTACCGGCTATGAGGAGGCGGCTGCCCAGGGTCTTCTTGCGGGAATAAATGCAGCCAGAAGCGTTGAAGGGAAAGCTCCGGTTGTGTTGGGGCGCGATCAGGCCTATATTGGAGTGCTTATCGATGATCTTGTGACCAAAGGTGTAGATGAGCCGTATAGAATGTTTACATCACGTGCGGAATATCGGATTCTGCTGCGGCAGGACGATGCCGATATGCGGCTCACTCCGCTTGGGTATGAAATTGGTCTCGCCTCTGGCAGTCGCCTCGACGCGATGAAGGAGAAGAAAGCATTACGAGATGGTCTGATAGATTTCTGTAATAATACGGTGGTGACTTCTACCGATGCATTGTCAGAGCTTCTCGAGAGGGAGGGTACATCTCAGCTCAATGGAGGAGTGAAGCTCGCGGAGCTTATCCGACGTCCGCAGCTGAACATGGAGAAGCTTAAGGAGGTGCTGCCGGGTCTTAATTCGATGATTGATTCTCTTCCTGAGGAGAGAAGAGATGAAATTGTTGAGGCTGCTGAGATAATGATAAAGTATGAGGGCTATGTGAAGCGGGAGAGAGAGCTTGCTGAAAAGATGAAGCGTCTTGAAGATGTGAGACTGCTCCCCGACACAGACTACTCATCAATTAAATCTCTAAGCACGGAGGCACGGCAAAAGCTTGACAGAATCAGGCCGACTACAGTAGGTCAGGCTTCGCGAATCCCCGGAGTTTCGCCGGCCGATGTGTCGATACTCTTGCTGCTGATGGGAAGATAGCGGCGAAATTGTTCCACGTGGAACAATTCTTGCCTAACTTCGGATAATTCAATGTGAAAACAAAAAATAGAACAAGATATGGTATTAGAAGATTTGAAAGCGATTATTCGTGATGTGCCTGATTTTCCTTCAAAGGGAATCATCTTCCGCGATCTTACCACGATGCTTAAGAACGGCGAGGCGCTCAGCCTCGTTGGAGAGGAGCTCTGTAGTCTTTATCAGGATAAGGGCGTGACGAAGGTCGTGGGGATAGAATCGCGCGGTTTTATCGGAGGAAGTATTATGGCTTATGGGTTGAAATGCGGTTTTGTCCCGGCCAGAAAGCCTGGAAAGCTCCCTGCCGTGACAATCAAAAAAGCCTACGCCAAGGAATACGGCGTAGATACGATCGAGCTCCATAGCGATGCAATTACGGAGAATGATGTGGTCGTGATCCATGATGACCTGCTCGCTACCGGTGGCACAATGGCTGCCTGCTATGAGCTCGTGAAAAGCATGAATCCGAAAAAGATTTATGTCAATTTCATCGTGGAATTGACTGCTCTTAACGGGCGGGCTGCGCTGCCTGCGGAGTGCGAGGTAACTTCACTTCTCAAATATTAAGATTATGGCTGAAATCTCCGATGAATCCTTAGAATTGAAGCAATCGGAGTCGGTCGATGCTTCGCGTCTGCTTCCCGGTCCTGCCGGGGAGCAGAACCTGCGCGAAATCCTCGCCGGAACGGGGAGAAAAATCGATGAAATCGGAGGTTTCGATATAGAGATTACTCCTGACCGCACGCGCGAAGATATTCATGCCAATCGGCCGGGGGAGCAGCTGCGCAAGAAGATTCTCGGACTGCCGGAGTTGCCGGGTGTCTACATGTATCTTGACCGGCGCGGTAAGGTAATATATGTAGGAAAGGCGAAGAGGCTGAAGCGCCGCGTATCCTCATATTTCAACCGTCATCATGACTCCGTGCGTACAAATCTGCTTGTGCGCAATATAGTGGATCTTCGGTTTATCGTGGTCGGCTCTGAAGAAGATGCCTTGCATCTGGAAGATGCGATGATCAAGGAATATCAGCCGCGTTATAATGTGCTGCTCAAAGATGATAAATCGTATCCCTACATAGTGGTGACCAACGAGCGTTTCCCGCGGGTGTTCATGACCCGTGAGAAATCTTTCAAGGGGAAATATTACGGACCTTACAGCAATGTGCAGGCAGCGCGCACGGTGCTCCAGCTCGTGCGCGATATCTTTCCGATTCGCAGTTGCCGCCATGCTCTTGATCCCGATTCAGTGAATAGGGGAAAGTATGGGCTGTGTCTCGACTACCATATAAAGAAATGTCAAGGGCCGTGTGCAGGGCTCGTTTCTGTCGATGAATACGGGGAAATGATTTCCCGCGTTCGCCAGATTCTGAACGGCGACACCGCATTTCTCTCGCGTCGGCTGAAAGAAGAGATGACGGAGCTGAGCGAGGCCTGGCGTTTTGAGGAGGCGCAGGAGGTAAAGGAAAAATTCGAATTAGTCGAGAAATATAGGGCAAAAACCGTGATCGGTACAACCAACGACGATGAGCTCGACGTGTTCGCGTATGCCGAGGAGGGTGATTCCGCCTTCGTCAATTTCATGCATCTCCGAAGCGGTGCCGTGGTTCAGAGTCTAAACCTTGAATTCCGCAGGCGTCTGGCAGAGACTCCGGCGGAGATTCTTTCGCTCGCTTTAGTGGAGGTAGGTAAGCGTTTTGATAGGAAATTCCTCGATGTAATCGTGCCTTTCCTTCCCGACGTAGAGTTCGAGGGAGTGCGGTTTATCGTGCCTCAGCGAGGCGATAAAAAGAAGATGCTCGATGTAGGCGAGAAAAATGTGCGCCAGTATATGGCCGACAAGGAGAAACAGGCTCAGGCGCTCGACCCTGAGCGTAGCACCCGCCAGCTTATGGAGCGCATGAAATCGGATTTCCGGCTCAGCGTGGAGCCGCGGCATATAGAATGCTTCGACAACTCAAATATTCAGGGCACGAATCCGGTGGCCAGTTGCGTCGTGTTCCGCAACGGTCGTCCTTCGCGCCGCGATTATCGCCATTTCAACATTAAGACGGTGATTGGCGCCGATGATTTCGCGAGCATGAAAGAGGTGCTCCACAGGCGCTATTCCCGCATGATGGCTGAAGGTGAGAAACTGCCCGACATGGTAGTGGTCGATGGTGGTAAGGGTCAGCTTAGCGCGGCAGTTGAGGCCTTCGAGGAGATGGGAATCCGCGGTGAGGTGGCCCTGGTAGGCATCGCGAAGCGCCTTGAGGAGATTTATTTTCCCGGCGACAGTCTTCCTTTATATATCGACAAGCGGAGCCCGAGTCTGAGGGTAATCCAGGGGCTGCGCGACGAGGCTCATCGCTTCGGCATCACCCACCACCGCGACCGCCGTTCGAAGGGTCAGGTGAGCAGTGAGCTCGACGGCATAAAGGGCATCGGTCCGGCTTCGGCGGCGGCCCTGATGAAAGAGTTCCGGAGCCTCAAAAAAATTAAAGAGGCATCAGAGGAGGCACTGGCGGCAGTGGTCGGTCCGGCAAAGGCCCGTATCCTTATAGATCACTTCCACCCCCAATCGTAAAGGTTAGAAGATTTTTTCGTAACTTTGCAAGCGTGGTATGTCGGGTCGGGAGCGGCCGGCTCGCCACGCTAAGTTTTTAACGAGTAACAACTTTTTCTCAGTGGAAACAAAATACATTTTCGTGACGGGAGGCGTGGTCTCCTCGCTTGGTAAAGGCATCATTTCATCATCATTGGCCCGGCTGCTGCTGTCGCGCGGCTACAAGGTGACAATCCAGAAGTTTGATCCCTACATCAATATCGATCCGGGCACTCTCAATCCCTATGAGCATGGCGAGTGTTATGTGACGGTAGACGGCCACGAGGCCGACCTCGACCTGGGCCACTACGAACGCTTCACCAACACGCAGACAACGCGTGCCAACAATGTGACCACCGGCCGCATCTATCAGTCGGTGATCGACAAGGAGCGCCGCGGCGACTATCTCGGCAAGACGGTGCAGATTATTCCTCATATCACCGACGAGATCAAGCGCAACGTGAAGCTGCTCGGCAATACCGGAAAGTTCGATTTCGTGATTACCGAGATCGGCGGCACGGTAGGCGATATCGAATCGACGCCCTATCTCGAGGCTGTGCGCCAGCTCCGTTGGGAGCTCGGCAAGAATGCTTTGTGTGTCCACCTTACTTATGTGCCTTATCTTAAGGCTGCCAAGGAGCTGAAGACGAAACCCACACAGCATAGCGTAAAGATGCTTCAACAGGTTGGTATTCAGCCTGATGTGCTTGTGCTTCGCACTGAGAAAGACGTCCCGCCGGGCATGCGCCGCAAGGTAGCCCAGTTCTGCAATGTAGAGCCGGAGGCTGTGATCCAGAGCATCGACGCGAGCACCATCTATCAGGTGCCCCTCATGATGCACGATCAGCAGCTCGACCAGATAGTGCTGCGCAAGATGGGTCTGCAGCCTGAAGGCGAGCCGGATCTTGGAGCCTGGAACACCTTCCTCCAGAAGCTCACCGACGCCAAGGAAGAGGTGCGCATCGGTCTGGTAGGAAAATATGTGGAGCTTCAGGACGCTTATAAGAGTATCAACGAAAGTCTTTTCCAGGCTGCCGTATATTGTGACCGCCGGCTGAAGCTGGAGTCGATTCATTCGGAGAAGATCACTCCCGGCAACGTAGCTGAGAAACTGAAAGGCCTCGACGGAGTGGTCGTGGCTCCCGGTTTCGGCCAGCGCGGCATAGAAGGAAAATTCACGGCTCTGAAATGGTGTCGCGAAAACGATATCCCGACATTCGGCATCTGCCTCGGAATGCAGTGCATGGTGATCGAGTTCGCGCGCAACGTGCTCGGTTTTGAAGATGCCAACTCCACTGAGATGGATACCAAGACGACCCATAATGTGATCGACCTGATGGAGGAGCAGAAGAGCATTTCCAATCTCGGGGGCACGATGCGTCTGGGCGCCTATAAGTGTGTGCTCAAACCGGAGTCGAAAGCAGCCAAGGCCTACGGCACCACTGAGATCAGCGAGCGCCACCGCCATCGCTTTGAGTTTAATGAAGACTATCGCGACCGCTTCGAGGAGGCCGGCATGAAATGTGTAGGCGAGAATCCGGAGACGCATCTTGTTGAGGTGGTGGAGCTTCCGGAGAAGCGCTGGTACGTAGGCACACAGTATCACCCTGAGTATCAGTCTACAGTGCTCAATCCGAATCCGCTTTTCCTCGATTTCATGCGTGCCGCTATAAAATATGGCGAGGAGCGCGAGCAAAAGGCCTGATACCGCAAATAATCTTTAAGAATCTATTACAGACGAATGGACAAAAATACCATCTACGGCCTGCTTCTGATGGCAGCCGTGTTTTTCGGGTTTATGTGGCTGCAGAAGCCCGAGCAGCAGCCTGATGCCGCAGTAGCCTCAGCGGCTGAGCAGACCGAGGCAGCGCCTGCCGGACCGGATTCGCTCTCAGCTACGGAGCTGGAGTGGCTGGCAAGCAATATCGCCCAGACCGGCACAGCTCAGGAGATCGACGGCGTGCGCGTAGTTACCCTTGACCGCGGGCCGGTGAGCCTGCGTCTGGCCGGCGATTCAGTGAGCGGCACGGTGACTGTAGATGGCAAAGCCTATTCTCTGGAGGAAATTGAGAAAGCGGATCCGGCAGTGGTGGCTCCGGCGGTGCAGCGTCAGGCTATCGAGCTTGTGCGCAAGACCAGCACCGAGGCAGGGCGCTACGGCAAGTTCGCGCGTTTCCTCACCCCGGAGGGAGCCGCTGCTCCCATCGCGCTTGAAAATGATGTGCTCGCCCTTCAGCTTGATCCCAAAGGAGGCACTATCACCCGCGCCGAACTCAAGAAATACGATACAGAATATAATGCTGACGAAACGGCGAAGACGCGCCGCAAGGTCGTGATTTTCGAAGGCGATAGCAACAGCTTCGATTTCGAGTTGCCTCTTCCTCAGCCCGTAAGTTCGGATCAGCTTTATTTCATTCCCCGGCAGATCAACGATTCCACGGTGCGCATGGCGCTCGAGTTCGGTCCCGATGCTTACTGGGGTCTTGAATACACGCTGCCGAGGGGCAATAGCTATGTGGTCGGGATTAAGGTGGTGCAGAAGGGCATGGTGCCGATTGCGCAGAGCAACAACCGCACCATGAATGTGACCTGGCATCAAAATCTGCGCCGCCAGGAGCAGGGTCGCATGTTTGAGGAGCGCAACTCCGGCCTCTACTATAAATTTGCCGGAGGCTCGGTGGAGAATCTTTCGGAAAATAAGAACGATTCAGAGGAGCGTCAGGCCAAACTGCGCTGGATAGCTTTCAAAAACCAGTTCTTCTCGTCGGTGCTCATTGCTGACCGTCCGTTCAATACGGCCGATTTCGAGAGCGAGGTGCTCAAGGGGAGCGACTATCTGAAGAGTCTCTCCACCACCGCGCAGGTCAATGATTATGACTGGAACGCAGAGGTACCCGCTTCCTTCAGCCTCTTCCTCGGCCCCAACCTCTATCCGCTGCTCTCGAGCCTCGACGATACTATCGTGCCCGATGAAGACCTCAATCTCACGCGCCTGATTCCGCTCGGCTGGACCCTCTTCCGCTGGATCAATACCGGAGTGATCATTCCCGTATTTACCTTCCTCGGCAAGTGGATCTCCAACTATGGCATCATAATCCTGCTGCTCACCATCTTCATCAAGCTCGTGCTCTTCCCGCTTACCTACAAGAGCTATAAGAGCCAGGCGAAGATGCGCATTCTCGCCCCCGATATCAAGGCTATCAACGAGAAATATCCCGGTCAGGAAAATGCCATGACGCGCCAGCAGAAAACGATGGCCCTCTACAGCAAGGCGGGCGCCTCGCCCATGTCGGGCTGCTTGCCGATGCTGCTTCAGATGCCGGTGCTCATCGCCATGTTCTGCTTCTTCCCCAGCTGCATAGAGCTGCGCGGCCAGAGCTTCCTGTGGGCTCATGATCTCGCGGCTCCCGACGCTATAATCAGCTGGAGCGGCCATATTCCCCTCGTGACCGAATATTTCGGCAACCACATTTCGCTCTGGTGCCTCCTGATGACCGCTGCCAATATCATGTACACCTACCACAATATGCAGAATCAGCCGGGTCAGATGCCCGGTATGAAGTGGATGATGTATCTGATGCCGGTGTTCTTCATGGTATTCTTCAACAACTACGCCGCCGCCTTGTCGTACTACTATTTCCTGTCGCTGATGATAACCATCGGTCAGACCTGGGCAGTGCGCCGCATAGTGAAGGAAGACGATGTGCGCCGCACCATGGCGGAGAATGCCAAGAAGCCTCAGAAGAAGAGCGGCTTCATGGCCCGTCTTGAAGAGGCTCAGCGCCAGCAGCAGGCTATGCTTCGCGAGCAGCAGAAACGCAAAGGCAACCGCCGCTAATACCGATGGAGCCATGAAACGCCTGCGCACGATCCGCATTGTGGTGACAGTGCTTTTCCTGGCTGCCTCAGTAGCTTATTTAGTGGCCGGTTCGCGGGTATCGGCGCTGGCTGTTTATTCGGAGCGCCTGCAGGTAGTGCCCTCGGCGATAGCGAGTTGCATCGGAATAACGCTCTTCTGGCTTGCCGCTACCCTCGTGTTCGGGCGAATCTACTGCTCGTCGGTCTGCCCGATAGGCACCATTATCGATGGGGGAATCTTTCTCCGCAGGGTGCTACGCCGGCGGCGCGGCCTCTCGCCGTTCCGCTACAAGCACCCCTACAAGCGGCGCTACGACATAGCGGTGATCTATGCCATCTGCCTTCTTGTGGGAGTTGTGGCCGTGCCGCTGCTGCTTGAGCCCTGGCAGATTTTCCGGTCGATAGTTTCGGTAGTACACCCCTCCGCCTTGAGTGCTGACTGGCTCCGGCTCGGAGTCGGCGCCGGTGTAGGCGTTGCCGCAGGCGCCGTGTCGCTGCTTCTGCTTCTTTTCGCGGGTCTGCTTTACGGTCGCGACTACTGCAATTTCGTATGTCCGCTCGGGGCCGCCTACGCGCTGCTCGAAAGCCGCACGATCTATCATATAGAGATCGACCCCGACGCCTGCAGCGGTTGCCTGAAATGCGAGGAGGCCTGTCCCTCGTCGTGTATCAAGGTCGTTAGCCGTTATGTCGACAATGCCCGCTGCGTGAAGTGTCTCGACTGTCTATCCGTATGTCCAGACGATGCTATTCATTATCAGGCCAACCGCAACCGCCCGCGCACTCCGCTGCTCAGGAAGGTGAGCGGTGCGGCGGGAAAATAACCTAACTCAGAATCCATGCAGCAATATCTCGATCTTCTTCGCTATGTGCTTGAAAACGGCGTCCGTAAGGCTGACCGAACCGGCACCGGCACCATATCTACCTTCGGCTATCAGATGCGCTTCAATATGGCCGACGGCTTCCCGCTTCTGACCACCAAGAAGGTGCATCTGAAGAGCATCATCTATGAGCTGCTGTGGTTTCTCAAGGGAGATACGAATGTGAAGTATCTTCAGGACCACGGAGTGCGCATCTGGAACGAATGGGCCGGCCCTGACGGCGATCTGGGTCATATCTACGGCTACCAGTGGCGCTCTTGGCCGGACTATTCCGGGGGGCACATCGATCAGATCAGCGAGGCCGTAGAGCAGATCAAGAATAATCCCGATTCGCGGCGTATCATAGTGAATTCATGGAATGTAGGCGATCTCGACCGCATGAATCTGCCACCATGCCATTGCTTCTTCCAGTTCTATGTGAGCGACGGGCGCCTCTCGCTGCAGCTCTATCAGCGCAGTGCCGACAGCTTCCTCGGGGTGCCCTTCAATATCGCCAGCTATGCGCTTCTGCTTCAGATGGTAGCGCAGGTGTGCGGTCTGGAGGCCGGCGATTTCGTGCATACTTTCGGCGACCTCCATATCTATCTCAACCATCTCGACCAGGTGGAGGAGCAGCTTCGCCGTGAGCCGCGCCCGCTGCCGCGCATGAGGCTTAACCCGGAAGTGAAGAGCCTCTTCGATTTCCGCTATGAAGATTTCCAACTGGAGGGCTACGACCCCTGGCCTGCCATAAAAGGACAGGTATCGGTTTGATTCAATGGAAACTACGATTCTCTTCCCGCATAGCGACGACGACCGGAAGGATCGCGCCATTCATCAGCTGCGTCCCGCCGGGGCATGGCAGGCGGCTCAGCCGCGCGGCCCTGAGGTAGCCATAATAGTGGCTGCTGCTGAAGATGGAGCTATCGGTCGTGGAGGCGATATGATCTGGCATCTGCCGGGCGACTTGAAAAATTTCAAGAAAACTACTCTCGGTTGTCCGGTCGTGATGGGCCGGCTCACTTGGGAGTCGCTTCCGAAGAAGCCTCTTCCCGGGCGCCGCAATATCGTGGTGACCCGTCAGCCTGACTATCCTGCTGCCGGTGCCGATACCTCCCCTTCCCTTGAGGAAGCTCTCGAGATGTGTGCCGCCAGTGAGAGAGTATTCGTAATCGGCGGCGGCCAGATCTACCGGCAGGCGTGGCCCATTGCCACGGAGCTATATTTCACCAGGATTTTCTCCTCTTGTCCCGATGCCGACACCCGCGTGCCCCTTCCCGAAGATGGCGAATGGGATCTGATAGAGCAGTCGGAGCCTCATGAGGAGGGCGGTGTGAGCTATCGGTTTGAAACCTACCGGAAGCGCCGATGAAAGTAGTGATAATCAGCAAAAGCGATCTGACCGGGGGAGCCGCTGTGGTGAGTTTCCGGCTGATGAATGCCCTTAGGGAGGCCGGAGTTGATGCGCGTATGCTTGTGGCCGAGAAGCGCTCTGACAGCGAGTGGGTGAAACCGGTGGCCAGCAAACTCCGGCTGTTTGTGCCCTTTGTAGAGGAGCGGCTGAAGATCTATCTGGCTAACGGCATGAACTATAGCGATCTCTTCAAGGTAGATTCCGCCAGCGATGGCGTGCCGCTCTGGCGTCACCCCTGGGTGCGCGAGGCCGATGTGGTCTGTCTGGGCTGGGTAAATCAGGGTCTGCTCTCGCTCCGCGGTCTGCGAAGGCTGGGAGCTATGGGAAAGCCGATAGTCTGGACGATGCACGATATGTGGTGCGCCACCGGCATCTGCCATCATGCAGGCACCTGCGAGGGTTTCAGGGAGCAGTGCGGTTCCTGCCCGCTTCTCGGTCGGAAAGCCTCGCCGCGCGACCTGAGCCGCAAGGTTTGGGAGAAGAAAAGCAGACTTTGGCCGAAACTGCCGGTAGCGTTTGTAGCCGTCAGCGGCTGGCTGGAGGAGAAAGCCCGCCAGTCGAGCCTTTTGAAGAATGCCCATGTTACGATGATTCCCAACGCTTTTCCGCTTCCGGAAGAGCATCTTTCCTCGGAGCCGCGTAGGATCATCGCTATGGGAGCGGCGCGCCTTGACGATCCGGTGAAAGGTCTTCCCTCCTTTGTGGAGATGACCCGCGAGCTGGCCAGGAGGGATCCGGAAAACAAGCGCGGGTTGGAGGTAGTCACCTTCGGTGGTGTGAAAGACCCGTCAGCTCTGGAGGGTATCGGCTTGCCTCACCGCCATTTAGGAGTTTTATCCGATCCGGAGCGGGTATGGAGGCAGGCTGCGGTGGCGGTCTCGGCCTCGTCTTATGAAACTCTCCCCGGCACTCTTATCGAGGGTCAGGCCTCTGGTGCGGTTCCGGTTAGCTTTGACCGCGGAGGCCAGCGGGATATAGTAGATCATTTGCAGACCGGGTGGATCGCCTCCTATTCCGGCGATACGGCAGAAGCAGGCCGCAGGCTTGCCGATGGTGTGGAATGGGCTCTTGAAGTCCAGAGTCCGGAGCTTAGGCTGCGTATGCGTCAGAGCGTAATGGAGCGCTTCTCAGCGCCTTCGGTAGCGAAAAAGTATATATCTTTGTTCAATGAACTTTTAACGCAAGAGAGATGAGATTCCTACTGTCAGTCATATTTGCCGGTATTATCGCGGTCTCTACGGCTCAGAATCTTGTTCCCCGCGATTCCATCATGCTTAGCGACCCCGCCATATTAGCCAATGAATCCGACTCCACCTACTATATGACCGGCACCGGAGGGCGCCTTTGGAAGAGCCGCGATCTTAAAATGTGGGAAGGCCCTTTCGCGGTTGTGGAGGTCGATACCACTTCCTGGATGGGCGCGCGTACTCAGATCTGGGCAGCCGAGCTCCATAAGGACGGCGGCAAATATTATTACTTCGCCACCTTCACCAACCCAGCTATTATCATCGACGAGGCCTTCGGTGAGAAAATTCCCCGGCGTGCGAGCCATATCCTCGTGAGTGATAGGCCTGAAGGACCCTACAAACCGTTTGGAACCGAGGAATATACCAAAGCCTCCATGCCTACTCTCGACGGCACTTTCTGGCGCGATGCCGATGGCAAACCTTATCTGGTGTATTGCCACGAATGGCTCCAGAACCACGACGGCACCATCGAGGCCGTAGAGTTGAAAGAAGATCTTTCCGGTCCGGTAGGCGAGCCCTTCCTGCTTTTCAAGGCAAGCTCGTGCCCCTGGAGCCGCGAGCATACCGACGATGGCTCGGTTCGCCCGAACATGGTGACCGACGGCCCCTGGCTTTTCCGTACCGGTAGCGGGCGCCTCGGAATGATCTGGACCTCCTGGATCGGTTCGCGTTACACTCAGGGTGTGGCCTATTCCGCGAGCGGCACCCTGCGTGGCCCGTGGGTGCATGAACCGGATCCGATCACCCCTCCCGACTTCGGCCACGGTATGCTTTTCCAAGATTTCGATGGCCGCTGGCTCCTTTCGGTTCATTCTCACCGCAATGATCGCGGGCGCTATATCCGCCACCCTCAGCTGTTTGAAGTCGACCTATCCGGCGAACGCCTCGTGATCGGCCCCAAACTCCAGTGACAAGATGAGGAGGGTGAGGGTTTTTCCGGTGATTTTGGCGGTCGTGCTGATGCTGGGGGCGTGTGCGGGGCCTTCAGGTCGCTACGCGCGCACCCTGTCTGATGCGGAAAGGATAGTACACTCCAATCCTGACAGCGCGCTTAGCTTGATCGACGCTATCGAGCCTTCCGAGCTTGGAGACGATTCTCTGAAAGCGAAGTGTTATTACCTTATTACTCAGGCTCATAGAAATCAGAATCGCCCCGCCTTAGCCGATTCGCTTATCAGTTTCTCCTACAATTATTATAAAGGGAAAGATCTCAGGCGGGAGGTAGCAGCCGGCACTCTCTATGCCTGGCATTTGTTTTATGGCGGTCAGGTAGAGCGCTCCTTCGCTCTGCTCGACTCCATTGCCGCTATCAGCAATCTGCCCGACAGTCTGCTGATTTTCCCGCTGCGTAGCCGCGTCAGGCTGGGAGCTCAATTAATTGAATACGAAGGCAATGAGCAAAGGGTGCGCAGGCTCATGGAGATTGATCCTGATTCGGCGATGCAGCGCGAATACCGCTACTGGCTCTATCTCGAATCCATTTTCGGAGACCATAGCGATTCCGCCATCATGGTGCTCGACGATCTGATAGCTCAGGCTAAGGCTGATGGCGACAGCTACGGCGAGTTCAGCTATAAATTTGAGAAAATCGGAAGTCTTGAGGAGTCGGGCCGCTACTTAGAAAGCATGGCTCTTGCCGATTCCATGATGCGGAGCGCTCCAGCTGCCTCCGTGCAGCATTATCTGCACCTCTGGAAAGCCGTAAACTGGTTCAATATGGGCCGGTCAGACCTGTCGAAGCGTGAGCTTCTGATTGCGGATAGCTGCGCCGCAGGGATTTCCGAGGCGGAGAAAGGTTACTACGATACATTCGCCAATATGCTGCGCACTGTGATGTCGTATAAGGAAAACGGTGCCCTCAAGGTGCTCCACATGGCGCAGACCAACAATCGCCAGAAGGAGTATTACCAGCGAACCCAGACGATGCGCCGCGAATCGGAGCTCAACGCCTTCCGGCTCGAAAGCAAGAGAATGGCCCTGAAGGCGCGCGCGGGGCGCCAGGCATCAATCATCATAATCCTGCTGCTGGCCGCCGCGCTTGCCGCAGGAGTGGCGCTCTGGGCTGTAGGCAGTCGCCGCCGCAAGGCTGCCGAGGCTGAGGAGCGGGCAGAGGCATTGCATAGCATGGTGGAAGAGCTCAAAACAAATAGGGCTTCTGCCAACGACCGCGCTCTTCGCCAGGCGATGCTTCAGCAGCTCGGCATCATCAAGATGGTGGCGGAAGTGCCTACGGAACAGAACCGTGAGATGCTGCGCCGCATTTCATCGATGGAAGGGGATACGGGCGGCTCGCTCGTGAACTGGAAAAACGTATATGACTTGATCGACAATCTCTATTCCGGCTTCTATACGTGGCTTCACGATCGCTTCGGAGCCCGTCTGTCGGATAAGGAGGAGCAGATAATCGTGCTGATGCTGGCCGGTTTCTCCACCAAGGAGATCGGGGTGATTACCGGGCAGACCGCTGCCACTATCTATGTGCGCAAGTCAGCGGTCAGGAAGAAGCTCGAACTCCCGGAAAAGGAGGATATCATCTCTTTCCTCAAGGCCGCGAGGCAGCAGGAAGGGGAGGCTTAAGCCGGCTTTAGAAGCGCCCGATGCAGATTTAGATATTTCTTGCAATACCTATCTGGAAATCAGGTATTTGTCTGAGTCTTATTAAGACTTTTATCTTTGGCGTTAAGATCCTTTCAGGTATAATTTTGCATCAGTGAAAATTAAAAACTGATGCTTATGTCGAAGAAGATTTTTATCGTAGTTCTGGCCGCTTTTGCAGCTCAGGCTATGGCTCAGGACCAGGAAGATGCCAAGATGCTTGAGGAAGTGGTGATACAGGCGCCCAAAGTGATACGCAAGGCGGATATGGACGTGTACCACCCCTCGCAGAGTGCTGTAGATAATTCCCGCAACGGGTTGCAGCTTCTCGGCAACCTCATGATTCCGGCGCTCTCAGTAGATGAAGCTCTCGGCTCGATTAAGGCCAGTGGCGAATCGGTGCAATTACGCATCAACGGCCGCGAGTCCTCCATCGATCAGGTGAGGGCGCTGCTGCCGGAGACCATCAGGCGCGTGGAATGGATCGACAATCCCGGGTTGCGCTATGGCGGTGCCTCCCATGTGCTCAATTTCATAGTCAGCAATCCCACGCTCGGCGGCTCCCTGATGGCTCGGGCCAGACCAGCTCTCAACGCCGCCTGGGGCGAATATATGGCCGATATGAAGCTCAATTCCGGGCGCTCGCAGTGGGAGGTGGGCGGTAATTACAAGATAACCAACAAGATCAAGACCCATCGCGACTATACCGAGACTTTCACCTACCCCGACGGATCGTCGCTCACCCGGAAGGAGACCTCTAACGGCGGCACTATGGACAATACTATGGCCTACGCCTATGCCTCCTACAGCTATATAAAGCCCGATACCACCGTATTGATGGTGCAGCTTTCCTTCCACGACAATTTCAACGAGCGGGTGCGCTATAATGGCCTCCTTACCCTCAGCGACGGCAGCCGTTCCATTGATCTTACCGAATCGCAAGGCTCGTCGGGCACCACGCCGAATCTCTCCATCTATTGGCAGCAGAATTTCAATGCCAGCCAGATGCTGATTGTCGATTTCAAGAGTTCGCTCTATTTCGGTCGCTCATATTCAGATTATAAGGAGCGCTACGCCGATGCCGGGGCGCTGCTTACCGATGTCATTACGGGAATAAAGGACCGCAACCAGGTCTATGCCATTGAGGCCGACTACGTGAAGAGCTGGCGTAAATCGCGCCTCACGACCGGAGTTACCTACACGGCCAACCGCAATCGGTCGGAATATGAGAGCCTTGGAGGCGATGTGTTCCATCAGAGTCAGCAAAAGGTCTATTTCTTTGCCGAATATTTCCGGCGCTTCGGCCGCTGGTCGGCCACAGCCGGATTAGGCGCGCAGTTCACCGGTTTCCGCTTCCGCGAATCCGGCCTCTCCACTCATTCCTGGAATCTGCGCCCGCAGGCATCGCTGACCTACTCACCTGCGCCGAATCATAATTTCCAGCTGAATTTCACGTCGTGGCAGTCGGCGCCCTCACTGGAAGAGACCAACGCCGTGCCTCAGCAGCTCGATGGTTTCCAGTGGCTTGTGGGTAATCAGAATCTGAAGACCTCCAGTTCCTATATGCTTACCTTCCGCTATGGTTTCAATCTCCCGCGCGCCAACGGCTCCTTCGGAGTGCGCGCCTACACCTCGCCCGACGCTATCACGCCCCTGCTTTCATGGGAAGGTCAGAAACAGGTCACGACCTACGAAAACAGCCGCGGCCTGCAGAATCTCGACTTTTTCCTCTCTCCGCAGGTCGAGATTATTCCTGACTGGCTCATGGCGAGCGGCACACTGCAATATCGCATAGAGCGCATGCGCGGCACCTGCTACGACCTCCACAACAACGCCTGGAGCGGCAATGCTACCATTCAGCTGACGCACTGGGGCTTCACTCTGAGCGGCATTTATATCCGCTCCCAGCGCGATCTCTGGGGCGAGAAGATTTCATGGGGCGAGAGTATCAATGTGGTGACTCTCGGCTACGGCTGGAAGCAATGGCAGTTTCAGGCGGGTGTGATCATGCCTTTCGGAAAATATGACATAGGTTCGAAGTCGCTCAGCAAATGGAATCGCAACGAGCAGCACCGGCGCATCGATATGCGCATGCCCTACCTGCAGGTGAGCTATAATCTGCAATGGGGAAGGCAGAAGAGGGGAGCTAATAAACTGGTCGACGTAGATGCAAACATCGATGCCTCAAAGACCGGCGGAAGATAAATTTTTAAGCTTTCCACATCAAAATGTGCTATCTCTGCGTTTATTAGATAGGCGGGAGCTGTCTCGCCTGTCTAATAATTCCACACCGTTATGAAGAAATCAGTAGCGGCGCCGGCTCGCCGCATGAAAAAACAGGAACTTGCCGAGAAGGTGATGGCCTTCCTCCAGAAGGAGCATCGCCAGGCTTTCAATTATAAGCAGATAGCATTTGCAATCGATGCCGCACCCTCGCAGCGCATGGATCTGATCAACCTGCTCGATGAGTTGGTCGATCTCGATGAGATTCAGGAGGTGAGTCTCGGCCGCTACAAGGCGAAGGCCAACCGCGGCACCGAGAATGTGGGCTATTTCGTGCGTCGCAGCACCGGACGCAATGCTGTGGTGATCGACGATGAGCAGATCATGGTGGCCGAGCGCAATTCGATGCATGCCCTCAATGGCGATAAGGTGCGGGTGATCGTATCCGCCTCCCGCAAGGGTCAGGAGCCTGAGGCCAAGGTAGTTGAGATTATTGAGCCGAAGGAGCAGGTATTTATCGGCACCTTGCAGGTGGAGCCGAGCTATGCCGCTCTCGTCACCGACTCCAAATTCCTCGCCGCCGATATAATTATCCCCCGCGGGAAGCTCAAGGGAGGCAAGACTGGCGACAAGGCCATTGCGAGAATCACCCAGTGGCGCGACAATGAGATGAATCCCCGTGGCGAGGTAGTAGATATTCTCGGTCAGAAAGGGGAGAATACCGCCGAGATGCATGCTATTCTCGCCGAATTCGGGCTGCCTTACCGCTACCCGCAGGCTGTAGAGAAGGCTGCCGATAAGATTGAGGCCGGAATCACCCCGGAGGAAGTGGCTAAGAGGGAAGACTTCCGCCATGTCACCACCTTCACCATCGACCCGCAGGATGCCAAGGATTTCGACGATGCCCTCTCTATCCGCCGCCTCAGCAATGGCAATTTCGAGATTGGTGTGCATATAGCCGACGTGACCCACTATGTGCGCCCCGGATCCATAATCGACAAGGAGGCGCAGAGCCGCGCCACGAGCGTTTATCTCGTGGACCGTACTATCCCGATGCTCCCGGAGCATCTCTCCAACGGCATCTGCTCCCTGAGGCCCAATGAGGAGAAGCTCACATACTCCGCCATATTCGAGATGGATTCAAAGGCTCGTGTGGTAAACTACCGCATAGGCCGCACCGTGATCTGCAGCAACCGCCGCTTCACCTACGAGGAGGCGCAGCAGATAATCGAGACCGGTAAGGGCGACTACGCCAAGGAGATACTGGCTCTCAACAGGCTTGCAGAGCTTATGCGCCGCCGTCGCTTCGAAGAGGGAGCGCTGGAGTTCGGACGCCCCGAGGTGCGTTTCAAGATCGACGACAAGGGGCACCCGGTCGACGTGTTTTTCAAGGAGCAGAAGGCCGCCAATAAGCTGATCGAGGAGTTCATGCTTCTGGCTAATCAGACTGTGGCCGCCCATATAGGAGCCGTTAAGCCGCCGCAGAAGCCGAAGA
The DNA here is from genome assembly GCA_947632485.1 of uncultured Muribaculaceae bacterium. GTDB lineage: Bacteria > Bacteroidota > Bacteroidia > Bacteroidales > Muribaculaceae > Lepagella. The sequence goes on along the minus strand of CANRPJ010000011.1, from coordinate 36,363 downwards.
CCTTCGTGTATCGCGTGCACGCTGCGCCCGACCCGGAGAAGATCAGTAATCTGGCTACCATTGCGTCGCGCTTCGGATTCAAGATCGCCGTTGACGGCAATGCCCGCGCCGTAAACAAGAGTCTCAACAAGATGCTGCGCGAGGTGAAGGGCCGCGGTGAGGAGAATATGCTCTCTATCCTGGCTATCAGGTCGATGGCAAAGGCGGAATATACCGTCGAGAATATCGGCCATTATGGACTCGCGCTCGATTATTACACGCATTTCACATCGCCTATCCGCCGCTATCCCGACATGATGGTGCATCGTCTGCTCGACCGCTACGACCACGGAGGCCGCAGTGTAGACCGCCTCAAGGCCGAGACCCAGTGCGACCATTCGTCGGCGCAGGAGCAGCTCGCGGCCAATGCCGAGCGCGCCTCGATCAAATATAAGCAGGTAGAATATATGCGCGACCGCCTCGGGGAGATCTACAGCGGCGTGATTTCGGGAGTGACCGAATGGGGTTTCTACGTGGAACTCAATGAAAATCTCTGCGAAAGCCTCGTGCCCGTGCGCGACCTGGAGAACGACTACTACGACTTCGATGAGAAGAACTATTGCCTGGTGGGTCGGCGCACCGGTATGCGCTATACTCTTGGCGATGAGGTGACAGTGCAGGTGGCCCGTGCGGATCTCGACCGCAAGACCCTGGATTTCGCTCTTGTGGCCGATAAGGGTAACCCCAACAAGCCGTTGCCCCCGGTGGAGAGCGGTCCGCGTGGCAAGCGTAAGACCGCGCCGAAGCATCGCGACGGCAAGGGTCAGCGCCGGCGCAAATGATAATCAGAAATTTACGAACTAATACCGACATACGATGACATCTTTTCAGAAACTTCTTGTGGTGGTCGCCTTTATGCCGGTCGCGGCGCTTGCCTTGCCGATGGCGGCTCAGGATCAGATCGTGCTGGCCACTGATGCCTACACATGGAAGGCTGACTCGGTGATTCAGGGAGAGTATGCAGCCTGGGCTGTAAGTCCAACCGAGATCAGGAGTACCTACCATGCCCGTCCCGGCTATTTCATGCCCGTAGAGCAGACCTGGAGCCTGAAAAATGATATATCGGCCTATCCGCGGCTGAAGACCTCGCAGGGGCTGCTGCAGGCCGTGTACAATATGGGTCTCGACGAGATGGTCAATGCTGTGGAGCCCGACACCACGCTGCGCACCGGCAAGGAGTGGGCGGGGGTCTGGACGCGCGACGTATCTTACTCCATTATCCTTGCTATGGCGGCCCTGCAGCCGGAGGCCTCGATGATCTCGCTCATGAAGAAGGTGAATGCCGAGGGACAGATAATCCAGGATACCGGGTCGGGAGGTGCGTGGCCTATCAGCACCGACAGGCTCGTGTGGGCGCTCGCGGCCTGGGAGATATACAAGGTAACGGGGTCACGCCAATGGCTTGAGAAGGTCTATCCGATAGTGGAGCGTTCGGTGGCAAAAGACCGCCTCACGGTGCTCGATGCCGACGGGTTGCTGAAGGGCGAGACCTCCTTCATCGACTGGCGCGAGCAGAGCTATCCCAAATGGATGCAGACGGCGGATATCGCCCAGAGCGTGGCGATGAGTACCAATATGGTCTACGCCGCTTCGCTTCAGGTGCTTTCCGAAATGGCTGCCAGTCTCGGCAAGCCGGCGGAGGCGAAGGATTATGCCGCCCGGGCGGAGGAGGTGAGAAAGAAAATCAACGATACTTTCTGGCTCGAAGATGAAGGTTACTACGGAATGTACCTCTATGGTCAGGATTTTCCGGTGATGAACCCCCGCGCCGAAACCCTGGGAGAGTCTCTCTCGATCCTTTACGATATCGCTCCCGCCGAAAGGGCACGGAGAATCACGGAGAGCAACCCTGTAACTCCTTTCGGAGCGGCGATTTTCTTTCCGCAGATCGCCGATATGCCTAACTATCACAACAATGCGCTTTGGCCTTTCGTGAGCTCTTACTGGGCGCTCGCCAACGCCATGGCCGGCAATGAGCAGGGCACCCTCGAGGCAATGGGAGCCGTGGTGCGCCCAGCTGCGCTGTTCGCCACAAATAAGGAGAATTTCAATCTCGACAACGGCGATATTTTTACCGAACTCAATTCCTCCAATATGCTCTGGAGCCTTTCGGGAAATCTCGCTCTCACGCAGCAGATATTGTTTGGAATCCATTTCGAGCCCGACGGGCTCAGGATAGCTCCCTTCGTGCCAAAAGCTTTGGCCGATACCCGCGTCCTGGAGAATTTCCCTTATCGCGGGGCGCGCCTCGATATCGAGGTAGAGGGCTATGGGTCGGAGGTGAAGTCGCTCACCCTCAATGGTAAGGCTCTCGATCCCGCAGCGGTGATTCCGGCTAAGGAGCTACGGAAGGGCGGACGCATAATGGTAAGAATGGCCGACAACGATATTGCGCCGATGAAGGTGAACCGCAGGGCGAATCTCAAGGCGCCTCTCACCCCGTCGACCCGATTCGCCGAGATAGCAGGCAAAAAGCTTCTGGAATGGAATCCGATTGAGTATATTGCTGCCTATGAGGTGATTCACGATGGAAAACCGGTAGGCACGACGCGCCAGACTTCATGGCCGATAGATGTGGAGGGCACATGGCAGGTGGTCGGCATCGCCTCCGATGGCACCCGCTCATTCGCCTCTCAGCCCCTCTCCAACCGCAGTCAGGTGTGGATTCAGCCCCAGGAAGAGGTGAGCGTGATGGTATCGCCGGAAATCTCCTACAGGCCTGAGAAAGCGGTGGAGGGATTCACCGGGCATGGCTTTGCCGAGACTGACCATGAGCGGCGGAAGGTGGTATTCTCCCTGCCTGAGGGGCTGGAAGAGGGGGTCTATAGCGCCGCCTTGCGCTATGCCAACGGCAATGGGCCTGTAAATACGGAGAATAAGGCTGCCGTGCGCGGCGTGACAGTAGGAGGAAAGCAGACCGGCGTGCCTGCCACGATAGTGATGCCACACCGCGGAGTGGCTAACTGGGACGACTGGGGGCTCAGCAATACCGTAAGGTTACGCCTCTCACCCTCCGACACAACGGTTGAGGTAGACTTTCTTCCCGAGATTCACGAAAACATGAATCTCGCTACCAATCATGCGCTGATTGATGCTCTGATGCTTACCCGCATCGGCGACTGACGGTCAGCGCGCTACGGATATCTTCAAAGGATTGCCGATCGCTTCCACCTGGCGCTCCACTATGAGTTGCCAGGCATCGAGGTCGGGGCAGTCGTCCCTCACGCTCCAGCCCGAGCCCCAGTAATATTCGCTGGGCTGCCCGGGCTGAGCTATGCCTGATGCAATAGCTTGACCCTCAGTGTTCCAACTCTTCTCGACCCGCATCCTCACCGAATCAGCCTCCGGATAAATCAGGCCGATGAAGATTCTTCCGCGCTCCTCTCCGGGGCGGTCGGTCGGGTCGGCTACGGCAATGGCTTTCTGCTCGGGCATCAGCCGGAGGTCAGCCCCTTTATGCACCACTATGCCCGCCGCCGTAGGGCATGGCGACTCCAGACCGCGGTATTCCGTGACCACACGGTTGAAATGGCTGCCGGCATCGAGCGAGAGCGTGCGCACCTCGGTCAGCTCGCGGCCGTCACGTTCAAGAGGGTCGATGGTGAAGCGCACCGTGAGGCGCAGCGGGCCGCAATCTACCACCTCGAAATCGCGGTAACACTCCTGATAGAGCAGCGTGTCGCCGGGAGCGAGCACAAAAGCTCCAGCGCCAAGGGTAGGGCCTACCGCGAAGCCGTCGAAACCCCGACCGTGGTCTTCATGGTAAGAGATCTGAGGGGTGGCCGCATTGCCGTCGTAGAAAGTTTTCAGCACAGGCTCCGGCACCCGTTTGCACCAGATGTCGTAGCCATACACTCCGCCTTCCTCTCTCTTGAAGGCTGGGCCGTAGAGGCGATAGCCGGCATGGCGGTTCTCCCAGGCGAAATCGTCGAGGCGGTCGGGGCGCATTGTCCAGACTATCTCCGGCGCCGCCTCCGCTGCCTGGCCTTCAGCTATGGTGAACTCCTCTGATGCTCCGGCAGCGAGATCCACCGGGAATATGAGCTTACCGGAGCGGGTAAGCTGCCAGACTATTGCCTTCCCGGAAGAATCGCTGATACTGAGCTTGTCAGGGAGCGCTCCGAGAGAATCAAGACTCACTTCCGCCAGCTCCTGCCGCCCGAAGGCCGAGGGGTTGGTCACTTTCACGCGTAGCTGAGCGCCGGCTGCCAGAATGCAGCCAAGCATAGCAAAGAGGCATAAGATCTTCTTCATGGTGGCAAAAATAGGAAAAATAGCTATCTTTGCGTCATTCACTTAACAACAACTTTTCTATGACTACCTCTTTTCTGCGCCGCGCCGCGCTTGCAGCCGCTCTGGCGGGAGCCATCTCAATACCTGCTCCGGCAGCCGATTACACCCCTTCCGAGGAGAACCTGAAGAGCCGGCAGGAGTTTGCCGACGCCGGTCTGGGAATATTTCTCCACTGGGGCATCTACAGTATGTTCGGCCAGGGAGAGTGGTATCTCAACTCCGGCGTTAATGCCGAAGAATACGCCAAGGCCGCCCGCGGGTTCTATCCCGCTCATTTCAATGCCAAGGAGTGGGTGAGCGCCATTAAGGAGTCAGGAGCGAAATATATATGCATCACGAGCCGCCATCACGACGGCTTCTCCATGTGGGGCACAAAGCAGAGCCCCTACAACATCGTAGATGCCACTCCTTTCGGCCGCGATGTGCTCAAAGAGCTCGCCGAAGAGTGTGAGCGTCAGGGCATCAGGCTTCATTTCTACTACAGCCATCTCGACTGGACGCGTCCCGACTATCCTCTGGGACGCACCGGCCACGACACCGGACGTCAGCTCGCGCCCGACTGGGAGAGCTACAAGAATTTCATGAACGGGCAGCTCACGGAGCTTCTGACCGACTATGGAAAGGTGGGCGCCATCTGGTTCGACGGCTATTGGGATCATGACGAGGATCCTACGCCTTTCGACTGGCAGCTCGATGAGCAGTATGCCCTGATCCACAGCCTGCAGCCTGGCTGCCTGGTGGGCAATAACCATCATGTGTCGGTTATTCCGGGCGAAGATATCCAGATTTTCGAGCGCGATGTGCCGGGTGAGAACAAGGCGGGACTGTCGGGGCAGGATGTAGGGTCACTGCCGCTTGAGACCTGCCAGACTATGAATGGAATGTGGGGCTACAAGATAAAGGATCAGGATTATAAGAGCACCGACGATCTTGTGCGCTATCTGGTGCGCACCGCCGGCAAAGGTGCTAACCTGCTGCTCAACATCGGCCCTCAGCCGAGCGGGGAGCTGCCGGCAGCGGCCATCGACCGCCTGAAAGGAATCGGAAAGTGGATGGACAGCTACGGCGAGACCATATATGCCACAACCGGCTCCCCCTTGGAAGAGGAGCCGGAATGGGGCACCGTAACCGTGAAACGCGGCGACGGAAGGGTATTTCTCCATGTACTTGGCGAGGATTTCCAGTCGGTGAAGCTGCCGATGGGCGCCAAGGTGAAGAAGGCCGTGGATTTCATCAGCCGCAAGCCCGTGAAATTCTCCGGTAAACCGGGCGACTACACGATCCATCTCGACGGCGTGACCGCCGGTCCGGACCGTGTGGTAGAGCTTACGCTTTAGCGGATATTGGGGTTGAGCGAGTGCCACTGCTCAACCGGCGGCAGGATTCCGAGCGAGATCACTTCATCGCGCATCTCGCAGAGGTGCTTGTAGCTTGCCTCCAGTTCAGCCTCTTCGGCCGGAGTGCCAGTCACGGGCTTAACCTCCACGCCGTCAGTGGTGATGGTGGTCTCCATAGCCATCATGATGTGCTGGAAGCGGTCGTTGTCAACGTATGTGCCTACCGGCCAGCGGAACGGCTTTCCGCCCATAGCGGCCGCAATCATCTCGATCGAGAGATAGGCAGGGCTCTGGAACGATGAGCGACCCCTCAGGTCGATGATATTCTTTCCGCCCTGGATCACACGCGTCTTAAGCTGCTGCCAGGCTGAATCGGAGAAGCGGTCGCTGCCGATAATCTCCGTAAGAGGCACGTCCTGCACCTTTACCGTGCTTGCGAATACAGCCATCTGCTCGCCGTGGCCGCCATAGGTGCGGGCATTCTGCACCTGCGACATCGGCACATTAAACTGCTTTGCCAGCTCGCTCTGCAGGCGGGTGCTGTCGAGAGCGGCCAGAGTAGCCACCTGGCTCGGTTTTAGACCGGAATAGAGCAGAGTGACCAGACCCGTGATATCTGCGGGGTTGAAAATCACCACTACGAATTTTGCGTCCGGGCAGTAGGCCTTGATATCCTTGCCGAGCTGCTCGGCTATCTCGGCGTTGCCTTTCAGCAGGTCCTCGCGGGTCATGCCGGCCTTGCGCGGCGCGCCGCCCGACGATACGATATACTGCGCTCCCGTGAGAGCCTCCTTGATATCGGTGGTATAGGTCACGTCAGCTCCCATGAAGCCGCAGTGACGCAGCTCCTCGGCTACTCCTGCCAGTCCCTTCTCGTAGGGGTCGTAGAGGCAGATGTTGGGGGTCAGATTCATCATAAGGGCCGTCTGGGCCATGTTGGAGCCGATCATGCCGGCTGCGCCGACAATCACGAGTTTTCCGTCAGTCAGATAATCCATAATACGTTGCTGATTTGATAAAGAGTCTATTCTATAAGTGGTAACGCCGACTGCCCCTGCCCGGTTCGCTCCTTTTCGCCGATACCGCCCCCGAGCCCTGAGGAAAGGCCCATTGACCGCCTTGACATTGACACGAGGTTATATCGCTATCCCTCAGCAATATAACCCTAAAACCGTGTCAAGATGCTCATGTTGTGCAAGTAGCGCCGCGAGGCGCGGGGATATAGGGAAACCGGGCATGAGCGAGCGCGAAGCGGAAGCAAGTGTCCGGACAGCGAAGACCCCGGCATCAGAGTGCCGGAGGTACGTGGTTGTAGTTCCCACAGCGTTGGCGTCTCATAAGCTACGCAGGTCCAGCCACCACTCCGAAGCTCATATTCCCTCCTCCGCGTCGCTCATGCTTAGTCTTCTGATTCCCACCCTCATCACACCGCGATGCAGATATAAGAAAAATTTTCTTTCCGTTTCTTTGCAGATTTAGAAAAGTTTACTAACTTGCGCCCGAAACAAACCTAACTAACAAGATACCGATGAAAAAATTCACTTTTGCCAGAGAAGATGATATAGGTATAGCAGACCAGCATCATATTCATTGGGGGTATGGAAAAGATGCGATTGGATACTATGATTAGAAGATCTTTTATTGTCCATACACTGATCCAACCTGTAATTTTACGGTAAATCCTACCTTTTTTACTATTACAAAATAACCTATTGGCATGAATAAGAAATTATCTCGTAGGAGCATCTTGGTTGAAAGAATCACCTCCTCCCTTTTCCTTACGATATTAGTTTTACTAGGTGTTACGGCCTGTAGCAAAGACTTAGTTGCAGAAGAACCTGTTCCACCATACGAAACCGCTCCTCAGGGAGGCGTGGATCCGATTTCTGTCTTTAAAATTTATAGGCTTAGTGGTGACTATTCGGATAATGTACCGGTAAACTATCGTAATGTTGTTCTTGGCAAGAATGGCGAGCGTACATTAAATGGTGGGATTATTGGTGCTCCAGATAACCGGAAAGATGGCAAATCGCCGGTACACAAATTGGACGATGGCTTCTACTATTCCGGTTTTTGGGGACAATCACCCCGAGACGTGTATCTGACGCTTAAATACTCTGACTATAAAACCATCGATGATGTGGATAAGGCGTTTCGCCCAGGTAAATATGGGTATGCGGTGATACCGGAAGCGAGAGTGACTGAATCCTATAGTATAGAGGAGAGGGAATTCTGGAGAATCGCAGAAGAGCTGTTTCCGGAAGATAAGGAGGAATATGGAGTTTTTTGGGGATCCATATATACTACAGGTGATGTTTTCGACAAGACCATGAACCGTCTGATTGCCGATGGCCTCCCCGGATTCGAGCTCGTCTACGACGAAACAACCTACGACCCAGCAACCGACGGAAAATAAGGTTTGGTAACCTTTTCAGAAATCTGATAATATTTAAGAGGCGCGGAAATTCCGCGCTTTTTTCGTAGCTGTTACCGGCGACCCCAGAGCAGCCTCGACCGCAGAGTGCCGGCAAAATCTTCCGTCTCTGGCACAAGGAGCACTACATCGTGCGGCGCGCGACGTATGTGCATGTGCTATGCCGTGGTTCCACACACCATGCCCATGGCATGGGCTTCTTACGGTAACCGCGGGTGCGAACCCGCGGCACTACGTCGCCCATCGCAATAAACCCACAGCGTGGGTGCCTCATTAGCGACTTCTTTGCTCCCTCTGCTCATACACAGGCTACTATAACATCGCAGCTCCGCAGCTCAGGTTGAGATTTGGGCTCTTCTCCCCGCACTCCCTTTCGGTCGTACGGGGTTAACAATGACCTCACCGCTTCGCGGCTCACTAAGCCACACCTACCCTACTTTCATATCCTCGTACATATTGCGGGGCAGCGCCGAGAGGCGCGAATGTATCAGATAGCTGCCACCTTGACACAAAATTTGATGTTAGTAGCTGATACTCTGTGAGATTTATCTATTTTCGTGTCAAGGCTGTCAAGCCTCCTTCCTCCGTACAAGACCTTTGATCGCCTTGACATTGACAAGGGGTTATATCGCTATCCCTCAGCAGTATAACTCTAAAACCGTGTCAAGGTCGTCAATCCGGCTATCTTAGATTTGCTTGCGGAGACGGGCTACGGGAATGCCGCGGCGGTCGCGGTATTTCGCTACGGTGCGGCGGCTGAGGTCGAAGCCTTTCGCTACGAGGGCTTCGCGGATTTCTTCATCGCTGAGAGGGTGGCGCTTATCTTCTGCCTCTACGAGCGCCTGAATCTCTTCTTCAGCCTGCCGGCGCGTCGGCTCGTCGCCTTCTTTGGCATCTGAATCAGTTGAGGCCACGGCATCGGTGAAGAAATAGCGCAGGGGGAAGATGCCTCCTGATGTGGCTGCGTATTTATTGGCTGTAGCCCTGGATATTACGGAGGGATCGAAGCCGGTGAGCGCTGCTACGTCTTTGAGGCCCATGGGCTTCAGCTGGCGCGGGTCGTCGGTGAGGAAGAACTCTTTCTGAATGTCGAGAATGGCTGTCATCACCGCGAAGAGGGTATCCTGACGCTGGCGGAGAGCCCGGATAAAATCGCGTGCGGAGGCCCAGTTAAGACGCACGAAATCGTCGGAGGCGGTGCGTTTGCGGTCGGCATTGGCATTCATCTCCTTCACGGCCTGATCGAAGCTGCGGCTGATGCGGAGCTCGGGAATACGGTTGTTGAGCGTTACGGAAAGCTCGCCGCCGGAATTATCGACTATGAAATCGGGTATTATCGCGGGAGCCTTCTCAGATTCTCCTCTACCAATCGATGCCCCCGGCTTTGGATTGAGCGATGAGAGAAGCGCCATAGCGGTGCGCACCCGGTCGGCGGGCATCTTGAGGAGAGTGACGAGGCGATGGGTGTTTTTCCGGGCAAACTCCTCGAAGCCTTCGCGGGCCACGCGGAGCGCGTCGTCGCGCACGGGCGATGCCGGCAGCGCCTCGAGCTGAAGCATAAGGCATTCGCGCAGGTCGGAGGCACCTACGCCGGGCGGGTAGAGGCTTCTTACGGCATCGAGAGCTTCTCTGGCGGTGGCCATATCTACGTCGATACCGGGGCCGAAAGCCATATCGTCAACAATCTCCGGGAGCGAGCGGCGCAGGTAGCCGTTGGTGTCGAGGTTGCCTATTATATAGTGGGCGGTTACGGCTACGAGCGGCGGGAGTTTCTTCTGGTCAATCTGTGAGTTGAGGTAATCGTAGAGAGATTCGGAGGTGTCGGCGCGATAACCTTCCGCCCAGGGGTCGGAATCGGCGGCCGGTTCCCAGGGCACTTCGTCGTCGCCGGCATAGTCGGCGCGTTGCATCTGTGCCGCCGTCTCCCGGAATTCCGTGCCGTCGTCGGTCAGATTGTGCTGCCTGAGGTCGTCGGAGTCGTCGGCCAGCTCGAGCGCGGGATTATCTTCGAGCTCCTTCTCCACGGCTTCCTCGGCCTCGGGAGCGTTGAGCTCCAGAAGCTTCACGAAGCGCAGCTGAGCCTGGGTGAGGCGCTGTGAGATTTTCTGATCGATCTGCAGATTCTGCTTTCTGGCCATAGGGAGGATATTGCACCGCGAAATTACCAATTTTTACGCCGCTGACTAAAAAGCGCGCCAAAATTTTCAATGCTCCCGAAAAAGAGTTAAATTTGCAGACTGAAAACCAAGCGAAAAACAATAACCTCCGAAAATGGCAAAACAAAATAAGGAGGAGGAGCAGCAGGGCTCCTCGATCGAGAACCTCAACAACCGTCTGACATCGGCGGGCCAGAAGGTAGCAGACAATAAGAAGACAGTGTTCTGGGCTATCGGCGCAGTGCTGCTGGTAGGTTGCTTCGTGATCGGCTATGTGCTGATTTATCGCAATCCTCGCCTCAACAAGAGCTGGGAAGCCTACAACAATGTGGAAATCACGGCTCTGGCCAACGATTCGCTGGCAGCCGACGGCTTCAAGAAGGTGGCCGACAAGTATTCAGGCACGAGTGCCTCCAATGTGGCAGCCCTAAGCGCCGCCGAGCGCCTCTACGATATGGGCAAATATGAGGAGGCCGCCAAATATGCGAAGAAATTCAGCACGGGCGATCCGGTGCTTGAGGCCAACGCACTGGTGCTGGAGGGCGACTGCTACGTGAACCTGAAGAAATATGACGATGCCCTGAAGGCCTACAATAAAGCAGTGAAGGCAGCGGATAAGAATCCGCAGATCGTGCCGCGCGTGCTGATGAAGGAGGCCAACGTATACGATGAGCAGAAGGCCTACGATAAGGCTCTGGGCTGCTACGAGCAGATTCAGAAGGATTATCCGCAGTTCGTGCTTGGCAACGGCATGACCATCGAGGCCTACGCGGAGCGTGAGCGTGCCCGGCTCGGCAAATAATGAGGAAGAACTTTCCATAAAATAATAAAACGCTATTGCTTATTTTTATGAAAAAGGGCGCGGTCTTTAGAGGCTTCGCCCTTTTCTTTCCTTAGAAGGCTATGAATATCTGTTTGAAGCTATTGCTTGTAGGGGTTAGCGGCGGCATCGGCGCCATCTGCCGCTATCTGATAGAGCAGCTTACGCGGAGCGAAGGTGCGTGGATGGGCATGGGCACTCTTATAATCAATGTGCTGGGTTGCTTCATAATCGGCCTCTGCGCGGGCTGGCTTCTGATAGCTCCCTGGGAATTTCCGCAGAAGACGACCTTCACGCTGATCATGATGACGGGCTTCTGCGGAGGCTTCTCGACGTTTTCTTCGTTTACGCTCGACTGCGTGAAATATTTCGAGAGCGGGCATATAGCGATATGGATAGCGTTTGGCAGCGCCACGGTGTTCATCGGTCTGCTGGCGTGCGCTTTTGGCTATTGGCTGGGCACGAAGTTCTGAGGACCGGAGAGAGTCGGCTGCGGCGTCGGTTTTTCGGAAAAGAGTTGCAGAGGCGGGTAAAAAATGTTAATTTTGTGAACGCAATCCCCCTTAGGATTGTTGAATATGTGAAGCTTCCTGCGCGCAGGCGCGAGGATAGTGAGAAGAATACGGATAACCCAATTAAAAACCAGTATATTAGCTATGGCCAATATCGATCTTTCCCAGTATGGGATCAAGGACGTAAAGAAGGTGATCTACAATCCTTCCTACGATGAAATGTACAAAGACGAGATGGCTCCGGACCTGACGGGCTACGAAAAAGGCTTCCTGACGGATCTCGGTGCTGTCAACGTGATGACCGGTGTCTATACGGGTCGCTCGCCTAAAGATAAATATCTCGTGAAAGACGAGGTAAGCGAGAATACCGTATGGTGGACCACAGACGAATATAAGAACGACAACAAGCCTATCACCACCGAGGTATGGGATAAGCTTCGCGAGAAGGCCGTGAAGGAGCTCTCTGACAAGACGCTCTACGTAGTAGACTGCTACTGCGGCGCTAACCCCGCTACCCGCCTCTGCGTGCGCTTCATCATGGAGGTGGCTTGGCAGGCTCACTTCGTGACGAATATGTTTATCCGTCCGAGCAAGGAGGAGCTGGAGTCGTTTAAGCCTGATTTCGTAGTGTTCAACGCTTCGAAGGCTAAGGTAGAAGACTATAAGGAGCTCGGTCTGCACTCTGAGACTGTAGTGGCCTTCAATATCAAGGAGCGTCAGCAGGTGATCCTCAACACCTGGTATGGCGGCGAGATGAAGAAGGGTCTCTTCTCGATGATGAACTACTTCAACCCGCTGCGCGGCATCGCTTCGATGCACTGCTCTGCCAACACCAACATGGACGAGACCGAGACCGCTATCTTCTTCGGCCTCTCCGGTACGGGCAAGACCACTCTCTCTACCGATCCGAAGCGTAAGCTGATCGGCGACGACGAGCACGGCTGGGACGACGACGGCGTATTCAACTATGAGGGCGGCTGCTATGCCAAGGTGATCAACCTCGACAAGGATAGCGAGCCTGACATCTACAACGCAATCCGCCGCGACGCGCTGTTGGAGAATGTGACCGTAGGTGCCGATGGCAAGCCCGATTTCGCTGACAAGAGCGTGACGGAGAATACCCGCGTATCCTACCCGATCGATCATATCAAAAATATCGTGAAGCCGGTATCGAAGGGCCCGGCTGCCACTTGCGTGATCTTCCTGAGCGCCGATGCCTACGGAGTGCTTCCTCCGGTATCGCTGCTTACCGACGAGCAGGCTAAGTATTACTTCCTCTCCGGCTACACCTCGAAGCTCGCAGGTACGGAGCGCGGCATCACCGAGCCGACCCCGACTTTCTCCGCTTGCTTCGGCCAGGCATTCCTCTCGCTCCACCCGACCAAATATGCCGAGGAGCTCGTGAAGAGAATGCAGAAGAGCGGCGCTCACGCTTATTTGGTGAACACCGGCTGGAACGGCACCGGCAAGCGCATCTCCATCAAGGATACACGCGGCATCATCGACGATATCCTCAACGGCTCGATCGATAAGGCTCCGACGAAGACGATTCCTTACTTCAACTTCGTAGTGCCGACTGAGCTGCCCGGAGTAGACCCGAAGATTCTCGATCCGCGCGACACCTATGCTGATCCCGCTGAATGGGATAATAAGGCTAAGGCTCTGGCTGAGAAGTTTATCGCAAACTTCAAGAAGTTTGAGAACAATGAAGCCGGCAAGGCTCTTGTGGCAGCCGGTCCTCAGCTCTGAAAAGAGAGAATTTAAGATCCATAATAATGAAGAGGGGGTCGCAGGCCGAAATGCCTGCGGCCCTTTTCACGAAGCCGCACACGAAAACGGCAGCCAATTGCGTTAATTAGCAGTTGCGTGAAGAAAAAGATATGAAGAATTCCAAAATATGGGGCCATCTGGCTCTCTTCTGCGCTACGGCCTCATGGGGGCTGATGGCGCCTGTGGGAAAACTCGTGATGGCTGCTGGCATCATCACACCGCTGCTCCTGACCAATTTCAGGATAGTAGGCGCTGCCGTGCTTTTCTGGATAGCCTCGCTTTTCTCTAAGCCGGAGAAGATGGCCCGGAAAGATATAATCCTACTGGCGGGCGCCGGACTGCTCGGCATTGTGCTCAATCAGGGCGGTTATATCTTCGGTGTGAGCTTCACCTCCCCTGGAGAGGCATCGATAATCACCACCACATCGCCAATCTGGGTGATGCTTCTGGCAGCTTTGTTTCTGAAGGAGCCGATCACCTGGCTTAAGGGCGGCGGTATCGCCGTAGGCGCCTGCGGAGCGCTCATACTCGTGTATGAGGGAGGCAACCTGGCTCAGGGCGGTGATAATCCTCTTCTTGGCGACCTGCTGGTTTGGGGCGCGCAGATATGCTATGCCTTGTATCTTACGCTTTATAAGGGTATCATCGTGAGATATTCTGTAATCTCAGTGATGAAATGGATGTTTACCTTTGCTGCTATAGCCATGATCTGTGGCTCTTTTCCCGCCTATCTGGCTACGGATTGGAGTGCTGTTACGGCTCCCGAATTGCTGGGTTCGGCCTATGTGGTCGTATTTGCCACTTTCCTGGCCTATATCTGCATAGCTATAGGGCAGAAGAGGCTTCGCCCTACGCTGGTGGGAATGTACAATTACGTGCAGCCTATCGTGGCCTCGCTGGTGGGCGTATATCTCGGACTCGACAGATTCACGCTGGTGAAGGCGCTTGCAGTGGTGCTGATATTCTCAGGAGTATTTCTGGTTACGAAGAGCCGTGCGGCTAAGTCCGACGCCGAAAGCGCCCCAGAAGATACTCTTCAGCGTCAGCCAGAGTGACGGATCCCGCTATTTTCAGCACTCCCCAATAGATAACGGCGCCGAGTGAAAGTCCGGCAAGGATACGCAGCGCCGGGGCATGGAGCAGGAAGAAGAGCCCGGAGGCGGCTGCCATAGCGGCCATGCTGAGAGCGCAGTAGGGCATAAGATCCAGCAGAAATCTTGAAAGGGAATAGCCGGTGGCGCGGCAGCCCAACGCAATCACGAATGCGAACGTGAGAGCTGAGGCACCCATCTGTCCCCACACGAGCAGCTCAACTGATCCGAACCATATTGTAGAGAAAATGGCCGCGGCGGTGAGGGCATCTTTCACGATCTCAACAGTCATGAGCAGCCGCGCTTTTCCCAGAGCGAGGATATAATTGTTGATCAGCGATATAAGGACTACAAATATTCCTCTCACGCAGAGAATCTGGAAGAGGGGGATAGATGCGTCCCATTTATGGCCTAAGAGGAGGTGGAAGATAGGTTCCGCCAGAATAATCAGGGCCCCGAGGGCGGGAAACGTTATGAATGCGGCAAAGCGGTTGATTCTTCCCATATACCGGTGGAAATCAGCCCTATTGTCTTGAAACCGGGCCAATAACGGCACGAAGGTAGCCGTAAGCACCTGCGATATTGAAGCGCTTCCCATTTTGCTCCACTTGTCAGCCTGAGTGTAGACTCCGAGTGCGCGCAGATTATAGAAGGCGCCGATCACGAAGTTGTAGATGTTGAGGCAGATGGTATTGAGCAAGCTGCTTGAGAACACGCTCATTCCTATTCTCCAGATGCTTCTGAGGCTCTCGCGGCTGAAGCGCAGGCGTGGATACCAACCTCCCGTGATCCATAGCCAGCCGGTCTTTACGGCTCCCAGAGCCACTGTCTGCCACACGAGCGCCCAGGCTCCGAATCCTCCCAGGGCAAGCCCCATGGCGAGGCCGCCGGACACGGTGAGGCCTACGACGTTGGCGATCGTGACCTGCTTAACGTCCATCTTCTTCATCAGGCGGTTGGTCTGAACAATGCCCAGACCGTTGAGAATGAAGGAGAGGAACATGACCCGCGATAGAGGTATCAGCCTCCGGTCTCCTTGAAAAATATCGGCAATCAGAGGCGCGCAGAAGAAGAGAATCCAATATACGGCTACGCTGACTCCGAGATTGAACCAGAACACGGTAGAATAGTCGGCCTCATCGCAGTTTTTCTTCTGCAACAGGGCGGCTCCGAATCCGCTGTCGACAAATAATATGGCAAAGGCCTGAAATACGATGATTACGCCTACGAGGCCGAAGTCTTCCTGCGAGAGCACATTGGCGAGCACGATGCCCACTACGGCGTAGAGCACCTGCGACGCCACGCGGTCGATGGTGTTCCATTTGAGCGTGCGTGCGGTGATCAGCTTGAGTCCCGGCCGGGTCGGGCGGCTCTCTTCAGGCATGGCAGAGATCAGTCGGCGGCGTCGTCGGAATCGGATTCAGTGGCTACAGAGTCCCACTCGGACACATCGGCGCTGTCGAGCCGGAATAGCTTGCCTCCTCCGCTCTTCTTCACGGTTTTCGGATCGCCTTTGTAATATATTTTGGTCGAGCCGATTCCCATTGCGTTGAGAGCTTCTACAGGCCAGCAGCCGATGTTGCCGCTACCCAGAATCTGACATTTCACTTCCTGCGCCTTCAGTCCGTCGGCCTGTATGAGTCCGGTACCGACAAGTTTAAGTCTGGCTGTTTCGCATTGCCCGGTCAGCACCACGGTGCCGTTGCCCGTGTTGAGTGTGCCATCTACTTTTCCGGCCTTGATTCCGTTGACCACAACCTTACCGTTGCCGATCTGGGTAGCCTTGAAATCTATGCCGGGCGACAGGCTCTCGACACGCAATTCCTTGATAGAGGAATTTTTAACCTCTACGAGAAATTCCGATGAGAGAAATACTGTAGGGAGGCCGGGGTTATTTACATCGTCGGTATTAACCTGAATCCTTAGCGATCCTCCCTTGTTGGTGAAGATGAAAGCATCGGCAAACTGTGGGTCGCCGCTGAACCAGGCATAGCCTACTGAATCAGGATTCACGCGATAGACTACGTTGACATTATCGGTGACCGAGAGCTTGCTGAACGAACCTACCTTCACAGAATAGTCATCGGCGTGAAGGTTGGCTGTACAGAGGGCTGCTAAAGCTGAGGCCAGGAGGATTGGAAATTTCATGCTCTGATTGATCTGAATGAGAATTATTGAAAATATTTTTCCGCGATTTCATCGAAGATTTCGTGAAGTTCTTGCTCAGTTTCCGCTCTGAGCATTCTTATGCGGGTCTGACGGAAATCCGGCAATCCCTTGAAGAGCGGCGAGGCAGCGAGGTGGCGCCGGATGTGGAGGATTCCCCGGTATTCGTCAGTCCGGGCTATGCTCTCTCGAATCTGTCGGCGCAGAATCGAGAAGCGCTCGGAAGACGGTGTAGCTATGCCTTCACGCCCTTCTACGGCGGCCGCAATATCCCGGAATACCCACGGCGCTCCAATCGCACCACGACCAACCATTACGCCATCTACCCCGTACCTATCGAAGGCATCTACGGCGCCTTGCGCAGTAGTTATATCACCATTGCCGATCACGGGTATCTCCATATCAGGATTGGCCTTGAGCTCACCGATAAGGGTCCAGTCGGCCTCACCGGTATACATCTGGCTACGCGTGCGGCCATGAACCGTGAGGGCTTTTATTCCGCAATCCTGAAGCTGAAGACCCAGCTGGCAGATTATTTTTGAGTTGGCGTCCCAGCCGAGGCGGGTCTTAGCCGTGACAGGCACACTGACGGCTTCTACCACCTTGCGCGTAATCTCGAGCATAAGAGGCACATTGCGCAGCATTCCTGCTCCCGCTCCTTTTCCTGCCACTTTCTTTACCGGACAGCCGAAGTTAATGTCGATTACATCAGGATTTACGCTCTCTACAATCTTAGCGGCCCCGACCATGGCCTCGACATCGCGTCCGTAGATCTGAATGGCTACGGGGCGCTCGGCATCGTTGATGATCAGTTTGCGCACAGTGGAGGGAATATCGCGCACAAGAGCCTCGGCCGATACGAACTCCGTATAGACCATACGCGCCCCCATCTCCCGACAAATCAGTCGGAAAGAGGGGTCCGTGACATCTTCCATGGGTGCCAGCATCACGGGACGCTCGCCCAGATTGACTGTGCCTATCTTCATGGGTCTGCTCGTTTGGAAGAGCAAAAGTAGCAAATGTTCAGCAAATTGTGAGGCGCGAAAGACCGGAATTAAGCATTTCTTCGGCTAAAACTCTCACTTCTTCAGCCTGCACGTCTTTTATTCTCTCTGCGGTCATGGAAGCGGTCTGTACGCAGTCGTGGTGGAGGAGCGATTTTCCAAGCGACATTGCTACTGCTTCGCGATTATCGGTGCTCACCATCAGCTGGCCGCAGTACTGGCGTTTGGCCGCTTCAAGCGCAGAGGGTTTGAGCGGCGATTCAGCCAGCCTCCTGAGCTCGTTAAGGACAAGGCGGATGCAGGTATCCATTTTCGAGCGGTCGCTGCCGAAGTACACCTGAAAGAGGCCACAGTCGCTCATCAAGGCCACGATGCTCTCTACTGTGTAGACATACCCGCGTTTGTCACGGAGCTCGCGGTTAAGGCGGGAGTTCATTCCAGGCCCGCCAATGTAATTATTCAACAGATAAAGAGCGAAGCGCCTCGGATCTCTGCGGCTGAAAGTGCGGACTCCAAGGATTGTGTGAGCCTGATGGCCGCTGCGGTCTTCTACAATATCAAATTCAGGAAGCAGTTGAGGCTCTATGCGCCGGGGACCGCTACCGGGAAGATGCAGCCGGCCGAGATGTTTGGAAAGGAGCCTTTCTACCGATTGCGTGGGAGAGGCATCGATGCAATAGGCCACCATATTGGCCGGGGTATAGAAGCGGTCGAGGAAGGAGCGGCAGTCGGCTCCGACAAGACGCTTTACCGATTCGGGAGAGCCCAGAATGTTATGACCCATGCCGTTGCCGGCGTAGATACGATCTTCGAAATCATCGAAAACGGAATCGGCCGGACTATCGCGGTAAGAATTAATCTCTTCAATCACTACATCACGCTCCATCTCCAGCTCCGCAGCGGGAAAAGAGGAGTTGGCAACGATGTCGGCAAGAAGCTCCACGGCGCGCTCGAGATGCCCGGTCGGCGCGATAGTGTAGAGAAAAGTATCTTCTTTGGTAGTGTAGGCGTTTAGCTCGCCGCCTACAGATTCCATGCGGTTTGATATGTGGTGGCTTTTGCGTTTTATGGTGCCCTTGAAGAGCGTGTGCTCCACAAAGTGAGCCAGACCATCGTGAGTCCCGTCATCGCGGCTTCCGGCATTGACTGCTATGCCGAAATATGTGACTTTAGAGGCTACGCGACAATGCACACAGCGCAGCCCGTTGGGCAGAGTAAAGAGTATGGGGCGATTGATTTCGGTATCAGCTATCATATAACTTTCAATATAATATTACTGCAAAGTTAACTCTTTTTCTTTAAGGTAAGTAAGCGGATTATGATAAAACATTCCTATCTTTGCAATCTAACTCAGAATGTGTTTTATGAAGACATCAGCTTTCTTCCGCGTGTTGGGGCTTTTGCTGCTCGTTGCCGCCTTTCCACAGCCGGCAGCCGGAATTCCTGCATCAGCAGAACTCGAAGTGCTCGACAAGACTATTAAAGAGGCGAAGAGGTATATGGCGGCCAAACAGGCTGTGATCGATTCATTATCCTCGATTTGGACCCGGCAGGATACTCCGGTGGCTCGCAAATGGGAGGCCTTGATGGCTGCGAGTGAGCAGTATTGCACCTTCAATGCCGATTCAGCTCTGCGCTGCTCTGAAGCAGCCCTGGCGATAAGCGAGAATTCCCTGAAAGACAACGAGAAAAATGAGCGAAGCCGGATAGCGATGGTCAATGCCCTGAGCGCTAGCGGACTTTTCGTGGCTGCTGAGAGTGCTTTCAAAAATCTGTCCAGAATGGAGTCTACCCGGGTGGCGCGGTTGAAGGCGGGACGCCAGCTGTATTCTTACATGGCCGGCTATGTCGGTACCTCCAACAGATTCGAGGAGGAATACCGGAGGCGCTACAGGGCCTATGACGACAGCTTGCTCGCCGTGTTGCCGGCCACTGATAATTCCCGGCAGTTCATTTCCGCTGAACGCCTGATAGCCGATGGGCATTACTCAGAGGCGAAGCCGATTCTTGATTTCCTTATGAAGTCCTTAAGTCCTAATGAGAACCTATATGGAATGGCTGCGTATCAGATGGCGGAGGCCTTCCTCCATGAAGGAAATCAGGAGGACTACGCCGCCTTTCTGGCAAAAGCTGCCGAAAGCGATGTGAAGACCTGTGTGAGCGAGGGTCTTGCGCTTCCGAAACTCGCGCAGTTGCTCTATAGCCGCGGTGATCTTGATGCAGCTTTCCGCTATATCAATTTTTCGCTCGATAATGCAGTGGCGTGAGCTGCGCGCATGAGGGCCGGTACGATAGCCCGCTCAGTGCCGATTATCAACGAGGCTTATAGGACGCGCCTCACGGAATCGCGCAATCTGCTCCTGTTTCTACTGATTCTCACAATCTTTATGCTGATTGGCAGCGGTGTGCTTCTGTTTGTGTCGGTGCGTCAGCGAAAGCGGCTTGCTGCTGTCAATAGAGCTCTTGGAGCTACCGGGAAGACTCTGGAATCTTATGTGGGGTATTTTCTTGAGATGTGTTCAGCCTATGCAGGTAAACTCGACAGTCTGGGTAAGCTCATAGTGAGAAAGATCTCTTCCGGTCAGACGGAAGATCTGGTCAAGATGGTAAAGACGGGAAAATTTGCCGACGATGTAAATTCCGGATTTTTCAGTGTGTTTGATCAGGCGTTTCTTGATATCTTTCCTGATTTTGTGTTCAGTCTCAACCAACTTCTGAAGGAAGAGGAGCGGTTTGTGTTGAAAAAGAGTCAGGGGCTTCCGCCGGAGTTAAGAATATATGCCTTTGTGCGTCTTGGTGTGAGTGAAAGCGTGAGGATAGCACAGATTCTTCACTATTCGCCGAATACGGTCTATGCCTATCGTAACCGGGTGCGTAATAAAGCAATCAATAGGGATACTTTTGAAGAGGATATAATGAAAATCGGTCACAAGGATATTGTGTGAAATCCTTTCTTAAGTTTATATTTAATTAGGAGTAATATCATATATTCCAATAGATTAGTTATATAATAATCTATATTTGAAATATGACAGGTATCATATTATTTGGCCGGGCTGCTGCGTCTCGATAATTTTGCATCAGAAAAAGGTTAGCTCATGGTTGGCGATAAGGAAATATCCTGAGCCGTATGTTAGTGATGATAACAGGAAAAGATCCTAAAGGTAAAAGATTTGTTTCAGGCGCAGAGGCGTAGGTATTGAAAGAAATTATGACTGAATAATCGTTTATGTTAGGTTTGTAGAAAAACGTTCAATCAAAAACTGACAATCGCGCGATGTCTTGTGAAAGAAGTCGGGCGATTTTTCTATTTCCCAGCGCTCGGGGAGGGTTTGATTGGAGTATGAAAAAAGTACCGAATAAGACTGCAAGTGTCTGTTATTCGGTACCTTTCATTCGGTCGGGGTGACAAGATTCGAACTTGCGACCACACGCCCCCCAGACGCGTACTCTAAACCGGGCTGAGCTACACCCCGAATGAATTGCTCTCATCGGAAAGCGAGTGCAAAGTTAAGCAATTTTTGCGGAACTGCAAAATATGGGTTCAATTTTTGTGTTAAAAATCCTTTTCGTTTGCTGTGGACAGGGTTCTTAGAGGGGATTAGAGGCTCTGGAGCCTTCTTTCGGCTTCTTCGGCATTGGTTATTCCTGACTTTGATGCGAGGTCTCTCCAATAAGAACTGCTTTTCTGATTCTCTTTCTCAGCGCTGTCAGCTGCATAATTGTCAATCAGAGTATCCAGAGCGTCAGGATAGCTCTCAAGCAGCTCCGAAACAACGAATTGAGCTGAAGGATCACCCTCGGCAGCAGCCTGATAGTAAAGGCTGATCGATTGCTCCGGATCATACCTGACGCCTCTGCCGAGCGATAGCGCCTGAGCCATGATGGTTTTAACCTGCGCTCTAAATGCGGGAGGAAGGATTTCCTCCCAACTCAGCAGTCGGGAAAGAATCGATGTGCCTGCTATCGGAGCCTTACCATAGAAATATTTTTTTGCAAGGCTCAGAGATGAATCCGGACCAAGCCGAGCTATCCTCCAGTCGGTCAGATCTGCAAGCGCATTGTCAGCCTCCTTTACGCCGCCTCGGAGCGCTAATTCATAGTATCTTATGGCCGCAAGAGTATCGGCCTCAGCGCCTTCGCCTCTCTCCGCCATTTGTGCCAGTTCGAAAGCGCTATGCGGGCGTCCGGCTTGCGCTCCGCGATTAAATGCTTCTAAAGCGAGTATATCGGATCTCTCTGTTTCTGATCCGTGACGATATATCCAGCCCAGATTTTCCCAGCTTGCGGCGTCTCCTTTATCTGCCGCCTTTTTTAGCCATTCGATTCCTTGTGTGGCATCGCGCGGAGTGGCTTTGCCTTCATAGAGCAGATAGCCAAGATATCTCATTGCGGGCACATAGCCAGCCTGCGCCGATTGGTTGTAGAGAAGCAGAGCCCCGGCGGAGTCGGGAGGATTCTGGCTTTCCAAAGCCATGGCTTCGCGATAGAGCGTCTCTCCATTCCCTAAAGAATCTTCAGGAAGAGCGGAGCCGGTAATGCAAATCGCAAGTATGAGAGAGACTATCATTTAGGGGTCATGGTTATGAGCGGCACGAGCATCTCCTGAAGAGAGATGCCGCCATGTTGGAATGTGCCGTTGTAATATTGCACATAGTGGTTATAGTTGTTGGGGTAAGCGAAGAAATCCTCATTGAGGGCGAAAATATATTTGCTGCTTACGTTGGGCGACGGGAGTCCGAATTTCTTCGGCTGGTGAATCTCATACACCTGCTTGGGATTGTAGCTTAGATTCTTTCCAACCTTATAGCGGAGATTGGTATTGGTATTGCGGTCGCCTACTACTTTTATGGGATTGTCAACGCGGATTGTGCCGTGGTCGGTAGTAAGGATAATCTTGAATCCCATATCTGCTATGGCGCGGAAAATATCTATTGCCGAGGAATGACGGAACCATGAGGCGCTCAACGCTCTGTATGCAGCGTCGTTGTTTGCCAGCTCCCGGATCATCTTCGATTCAGTCCTTGCGTGGCTGAGCATATCGATGAAATTGAATACCACGACGTTGAGCGCCGTATCGCGCAGAGATTTTATCTGCTGCAGGAATCGGTCGCCTGCCTGCGAGTCGTTAAGCTTGGTGTAGCTGTGTTTTCTCTCCTGCGGAAGCGCTCCAGCTGAGCTCCTATAAGCTCGTCTTCATGGCTGTTAAGACTTTCGTCTTCATCATCGTCGACCCACCATTGGGGATACATCTCTTTCAGCTGCAGAGGCATCAGGCCGCTGAAGAGCGAATTGCGTGCGTATTGGGTGGCTGTGGGAAGAATCGCCGTGTAGAGATCTTCTGATATGTCGAAGATATCGGAAAGCATCGGTTGCACCTCTTTCCACTGATCAAGGCGCAAATTATCGATGAGCACGAAAAAAAGTTTTTCCCCTTTGTCAAGCTGAGGAAACACATAGCGCCGGAACACGTCGGGACTCATCACCGGCCGGCAATCTCCGCTCAACCAGCTTTCATACTCCCGCTTCACGAATTTGCAGAAAGCGGCATTGGCATCGCGCTTCTGGAGCAGCAGCAGCTCGTCCATACCTGAGTCGGCTCCCGAAAGCTTCATTTCCCAGAACACGAGGCGGCGGTATACCTCCTGCCAGTCTTCCACGCTTCCCGCCTCTCCTATCGAGGTGGAGATAGCGCTGAACTCCTGCCGGTAGGCCGACTCCGTATGAGCCGTCATCAGCTCGTCGCTGTGCAGGTTCTTTTTAAGTGAAAGCCAGATCTGGGTCGGATTTACCGGTTTTATCAGATAGTCGGCTATGCTGTTGCCTATTGCCTGGTTCATGATATCTTCCTCTTCGGATTTGGTTATCATGATCACTCTTACCTCCGGGTGATGCTCGTTGATGAGCCGGAGAGTTTCGAGTCCGCTCAGGCCTGGCATGTGCTCATCGAGCAGCACGAGGCGGAAGCTGCCGGCATCGAGCGCATCGAGCGCGTCGCGGCCATTGGATACGGTCGTCACCTCGTAGCCCTTCTGCTTCAAAAAGAGGAGGTGCGGTTTGAGAAGTTCTATTTCGTCGTCGGCCCAAAGAATTTTTTCCATGCTGAGTGCAAAGTTAATCAATAGAGTCTTCCTCCCTGCTTTCCAGGAATGAGAAATAATCATCGAAGGAACGTCCCTCACGAAGCAGAAGTTCGAAATCGGCCTTGCTGATACCCACGGGGCGCACCTGCTCCGGCAGAGGCAGTCCTCCTTCAGGGCGCGCCATCATTCGCCTATAGGCGTCGAGCTGATTCTTGCCGTTGAAGAATTTGATAATCAGCAGACCGGTATTTCCGAAATTCATTGATTCGAGGTCGAACTCCTTTACTGTAAAGGTTGAGAAATTGAACCTCGCCACTTCGAAAAGCAGCGCGTTGGGATTCACCTCGTCGAGAGGATATACGAGCACGAGATACTGAGGCCCATCTTCATCGATGCCGAACTCTACGGGAGCGGCAGAGACGGAATCCGATTGCGGCAGTTCATTGGCAAGACGCTGCGACCACAGCATTCCTCTCGGATTGGATACCCCTTGCTGAAGTTTAAGGCCTTTCTTAAGGTTATCCATCATTCCCGCCGCCATCTCGCTCATCTCTGCCTCCGGCCAGCGGGACAGCAGCTGGTCAAGACGCTCTCTGAAATGCTCCTCATCGCCTTGCGAGGCAGCCGATAGCGCATCGAGCAATACGAAGCGGGGCATCAATGCCGACGACGGATACTCGCTCTCCATCTGCTCCACAATACTCTGTAATTTCTCGTTTTCATCGGCTAAGTAGGCATCATAAGCGGCTTCATAGCGTTCAGTCTCTTCTCTCTGCATCTGCTTGAGGCGCTTTATGTGGTTGCCGTCGGCAAGCTCTAAGGCGAGCGGGCTCTCGGGGAATGATTCTACAATCATTGATGCAATTGAGGCCGCTTCATTCTCTTCTCCCAAGCGTGCCGCGATCAAGTAGAGGTTATGGAGTGCCTCAAGCCTATTGGGGGAGTCGGGGAATCTGTCTATGTGCTCTTTAAGACTCCTTCGGGAAGCTGCCGGGTCATCGAGGCGGTCCTTGAGAATAACCCCCATGTTGAAGAGACCATCGTCGACCTGTCGCAGGCTCGCTTCTTTCTGCTCAGGGCTATTAGGAATCTGGGCAAGATAGTAGTCAGCAGAGGCCGGCGACAGGTCAATAGCCTCGTTTTTATCTCTTTTTTTAATTTTATTTTCTCCGTTTTCATCGGAGTTTTCGATATCTTCTTCAGGATTGTCGAGAGTTAGATTCGTTTTGTTGGAGCGTCGCCAGTCGTCTTCGAGGCGCCGGTTTCCCCATCGCTGCTTAAATGCTTTTTTGCCTGCCTCTTTAAGGTCGTTGTTGTAGAAATACCATGAATCGTCTGTCGATGCCAAAGAGTAGCTGGCAGGAGCCTCTGCGCCACCTTTGTTGTCTTCAAAATGATTGACTATGGGCTGCTCTCCGTTTTCATTACTCTCAGCCCTGCGTGCTTCTTTTGCAAGACGCTCAGCCACACGCCTTTGCTCCTCCGGTGATAGCTCCGCGAGCTTAAGGAGCGAGTCCTGAAGCTCTACCGTGGCTGCGAATGTGGCCAGTTCATCGAGCACTTCGCTGCGCCGGCGCAACCGGGCATAGTCGGGCCAGTCTTGCCCCACCCTCGCCAATCCTTCAGAAAGAGCCGGCTGAGCTTCCACGTACTTTCCAAGATTAAAGCATAGATCAGCCAAAGCCATCTGAGCCACAGCTTTATCTATTCCGTTTCGGGTGCTGGAGGCAATCGCTTTCCTATAGTTCTCAAGAGCTGGCACTGTATCGCCATGCGCGAGCCATATATTGCCGACGGCATAAAAAATCTGATCACGATATTCCTCGTTGCGCGCATATCGGGCCATGCTCTCAAGCGACTTGATCTCTTTACGGAAATCACTTCCCTGGTACACTTCGCTCTGCCTGATCCGGGAATTAAGCTTTGTGCGGTAAGGAGTTCCGATGCCTGATCCCGCCTTCGCATAGGCTTCGTAGGCCTCGCGGGAGCGGCCTGCTTTCTGCGCTACCTGACCGAGTAGAAACCACAGGCGCTTCGACTGCACTCCGCCTGCGGCCTCGGCGGCTGCTTCGATATAGGGCATAGCCTCCGCGAACTGTCCTCGACGCGTGAGAAGCGATGCCTGGGCGAGCGCATAATCCGCTTTAAGCTCCTTATTTTCTATCTTGTCGTAAGGAATCCTCCTCAGAATATCTTCCGCTTCGTAGAGCCACCCCTGGGCGGCATGCGAGCGGGCCTGCCAGATTTTTGCTTCCGTCACCACATCGGGCAACCAGGGGAAATGCTTGGCTATATAGTTGAAAGTAGTGGCCGCTCCTCCGAAATCGCCGTTCATGTACTGGCTGCGACCCATCAGTAGCCAGGCGTTGTGGATAAAGGGGTTAAACTCCTCCCGCTTGCGAAATTCGCGGTCTTCCGCCGACCGGCTCCTGCGCTGCGGGCGCCGCTTAATGCTGTGAAGCTGTATCGCCTTCTGCATCTTTTCGATTGTGCGGGTGAAATCGCCCTGTGGCTTCGGAAAGTTTTCCGCTCCGCGCGCTTCAGCGGGGTGGGGCAGCAGCAGACGGGTGTAATCGTCTTCATAGCTATCCTCCATTCGCTTCAGCTGCTCTTTGTAATGCTCGGAGCCGTTGAAGTAGGTATTATACCGCGTGGTGAAGGCCTGCCACTGGCGCGAAGCAGCCGTGTTCTTTTTTATGGAACACTACGCCAGCCCTGCAGCCGCTATGACCACAAGGGCAGGGAGGATTAACGGTTTGAGCACCCTCATATACCAATAACGTAGCCCGATGCTTACTTAGTGCATTTGCAATAAAGAGCTTTTTTCGTTAATTTCGCCTCACCCAAACAGAAACATCATGAGTGGTAAGCTCAAGGTCTATATTAAGAACATAGACGCCTACGTAGATATTCAGGGAGGAGAAACCCTTCAGGAAATTTTTGAAGCCCATAAGGAAGATATAGGCTTCACGCCTATTTGTGCGCAGGTCAATAATAAGACTGAGAATCTTACATTTCCGGTCTTCACGCCGAAGCAGATAGATTTCAAAGATATAGCTTCAGCAGTGGGGCAGAGGGTCTATACCCGCTCGCTCTGCATGATGCTCTACCGCGCGCTAACCGACGTGATGCCGGAAGCGGGTCTGCGCATAGAGCACAGCATTTCCCGCGGGCTTTATTGCCGGCTCTTCAAGAAGCCCGGGGAGAAAGAGGCGATCGGCGTCACTCCCGATTTGATCGCTAAGATTCAGGCCCGCATGCGCGAGATTGCAGATGCCGATATGGAATTTGTGCGCAAAGAGAGGCTTACGAAAGATGTGGTTGAGATGTTTCGCAGTCAGGATCTTGATGAGAAGGCGCTGCTGCTCGAGACCACCCATGAGCTCTATACCGTGTTCTATCGTCTGGGTGATCTCAGCGACAGCTATTATGGTCCCTTGGCTTCGCGCACTGGCATGATTTCCGTGTTTGATCTGGTGCCCTACCATGAAGGTTTCCTTCTCATGGGCCCCTCGGCCGAAGATCCCGCGGTGCCGGCTGTGCCACTGCCTCAGGAAAAGATGTATGTGGCCTTTACCGACTATCTGCGTTTCAATAAGATAATAGGTGTAAGCGATGTCGGTGAGCTCAACCGCGCGGTGCAGACGCGGCGCACCTCGCAGCTGATCAATGTGGCTGAGGCGCTCCACGATAAGCTGCTCGGGCGCATCTCCGACCGGATCGCGGCTATTAATGCCGAGGGCGGAGCGCGTATAGTGCTCATAGCGGGTCCATCGTCGTCGGGTAAGACCACGTCTACGAAGCGCCTGGCTATCCAGTTGATGACCAATCTCATAGTGCCGAAGATGATATCGCTCGACGATTATTTCGTAGACCGCGACCATACGCCCCGCGATGTCGATGGCGACTATGACTATGAGAATCTCCACGCGCTTGATCTCGACCGGCTTAATTCCGATCTCTCAGATTTGCTCGCCGGTCGCCAGATAAACCTGCCTACCTATAGCTTTGAGCTCGGGCGCCGCATCGAGCGTGAGAAGCCCTTGAAGCTGGAGGCCAACGATGTTCTGCTCATTGAGGGAATCCACGGCCTCAACCCTGAGCTTGTGGCAGGGATTCCACAACGCGATCTCTTCAAGATATATGTGTCGGCGCTTACCACTCTCAGCATCGATGCCCACAACTGGATATCGACCACCGACAACCGCCTGCTCCGCCGCATCGTGCGCGACAATAAATATCGTCATACTTCCGCACTCGATACCATTCGTCGCTGGCCCAGCGTGCGCCGCGGTGAGGAGAAATGGATTTTCCCCTTCCAGGAGAATGCCGATGCCATGTTCAATTCATCGCTGCTCTTCGAGATAGGGGTGATGAAAGACTATGCCATGCCGCTGCTGCGCGATGTGCCCCACGATCTGCCGGAATATTCCGAGGCCTACCGCCTGATGAAGTTGCTGTCATATTTCGAGTCCATTCCCGCCGATCAGATACCCACGACCTCGCTGCTGAGGGAATTTCTCGGAGGCTCATCATTCCATTATTGAAAATCATAACAATTAACCTCATAATGAAGCGAATAGTTCTATCTGTATTGCTTGCCGGAGCTTTTGCCGCTACCGGTATTGCCGACAACACGCTGCCTGGCTATACGCAGGCCAGGAAATTTACGGCCGACAAACTGCGTAATATGCTTTTCTCCACTACCGTAGACCCTCACTGGACTCCCTCGGGTGATGCCTTCTGGTATAGCTACAAGACCGGCGATGGTACACGTTGGTATATAGTCGATGGTGCCACCGGAGCCAAGAAGCAGCTCTTCGATCAGGATAAGCTCGCCTCGCAGTTGTCTGAGATCGTGAAGGATCCCTTTATTGCCGAGCAGCTCCCTATCGAAAATCTGCGTGCGGAGGAAGACGGTATGTTCAGTTTCGAAGTAACCTCCAGTCAGGATACCAATAAGAAGGATAAAAACGGCAAACCCAAGAAGGGCAAGGAGAAATTCTATTTCCTCTATAATCCTAAGACTCGCCAGCTCTCGCAGCGTCCCTCAGACTATGAGCCGGAGAAGCGCCTCGACTGGGGATCCGTTTCGCCCGATGGCCAGACAGTGGTCTATTCTAAAGATTTGAACCTCTACAAGATGAGCCGTGCCGACTATGAGAAGGCTAAGAAAGATGAGAAAGACAGCACTATCGTAGAAATTCAGATCACCGATTTTGCCGAGCCCTATTATGGCTTTGGAATGCCTTATAGCACCCTTAACACCGATACGCTCCTCAACGGGCAGCGTCGCGGGGTGTTCGGAGCATGGAGCCCCGACAGCAAGCATTTCGCCACTACGCTCACCGATGAGCGCCATGTGAAGGATCTCTGGGTGATCAATGCCGTGGCTAAGCCCAGGCCTACTCTGGAGACCTACAAATACCACATGCCGGGCGAGAAAGAGGCTCCGCAGGAGTATCTCTATGTGTTCGATATTCCTGCCGGCACCTATAAGAATGTAGGAGTAAAGGCTTTCAAGGATCAGACCCTCGGAATCGAGATGCAGCCCCGCAAGCGTTCCGATCGCGACCGTCGCGATGCTTCTGTTGTATGGCTCGGCGACAACAATGGTTTCTATATAAACCGCACCTCGCGCGATCTCAAGCGTATCGATATCTGCCATTATACCCTTGGCCAGGATTCTGTAGTGCCAGTTATCGAAGAGCGCCTCAATACCTATATCGATATTCTGCCTATCCATCAGACCGACAATGGCAATCTCGTGCATTTCAGCGAGCGCGACGGTTGGGGGCATCTCTATCTTTATGATAAGGACGGGCGCCAGATCCGTCGCCTTACCGAAGGCCCCTGGCATGTGAAGAATGTGCTTAAAGTCGATGATAAGACCAACACCGTATATTTCACCGCTACAGGCCGTCACCCCGAAGAGGGTGCAAAGGCTGAGGGCGATTCGCTCTGGAGTCCTTATTACCAGCATCTTTATCGGGTAGGTCTCGACGGTACGGGTCTGCGCCAGCTTACCAAAGGCAACTATTTCCATGCTCCCGCTCTTGCCGACGACGGCTCTTATTTCGTAGATAATTTCTCCTGCGTCAACACTATACCTCAGACCGACCTGATTGCAACCACCGGACGCAAGATTTCTACCCTCGAAAAGGCCGACTTCAGCGAGCTCCTCGCCGCCGGCTATCAGTTCCCCGAGCCCTTCAAGGTGAAGGCTGCCGATGGAGTGACCGATCTCTACGGCGTTATGTATAAGCCCTTCAACTTCGATCCAGAAAAGAAATATCCTATTATCGACTATGTGTATCCCGGTCCGCAGGTAGAGGCTACTAACTATCCCTTCACCCGCATGACCCCGCGTACCGACCGTCTGGCTCAGGCTGGATTCGTGGTCATCACCGTCGGTAATCGCGGCGGCCACCCAGACCGCTCCAAGTGGTATCACAATTATGGCTACGGCAATCTGCGCGACTATGGTCTGGCCGATCAGCGCGCCGCCATTGAGCAGCTTGCCCGCCGTCATGACTATATCGACATTGACCGCGTAGGTATCCACGGCCACTCAGGAGGCGGCTTCATGTCGACCGCGGCAATCCTTACCTATCCCGACTTCTTCAAGGCAGCTGTATCCTGCGCTGGTAACCACGACAACAGCATCTACAACCGCTGGTGGAGCGAGCGTCACCATGGCGTTAAGGAGAAGATCACCGAAGAGGGAGATACCACATTTGTTTATCACATCGAGACTAACCCCGAGCTCGCTTCGCGTCTCAAGGGTCACCTGCTCCTCGTGCACGGCGAGATTGACAACAACGTGCACCCGGGTAACACGACCCGCGTGGCTAACGCTCTGATCGAGAATGGAAAGCGTTTCGATATGCTCTTCCTGCCGCGTCAGCGCCACGGCTTCGGCGATATGGACGAATACTTCTACTGGCGTATGGTCGACTACTTCTCCGAGCATCTCGGCGACGGTAAGGAAACCTCCGTCGATGTACCCGGTCTCGGTAAATAACCGACATAAATCAGTCTTGTTAGCTCCAGAAGAATTGGGCTAATAGCGAAAAATGAGCGGCATCTCCCTCCGAGGTGCCGCTCATATCATCTCCCCCAACTCGAATAATCCCGATTTATCTCGATTAATCCTGATTAATCCTGATTAATCCTGATTAATCCTGATGACTCCTGATTAATCTCCTAAGAATCAAATTGGTCTGGTACCGTTACATTTCGGATAATCACTACAGCCCCAGAATTCACGTCCCTGACCTTGTCCTTTCTTTTGCATTCTTCTCAGCATGGGCCTTCCACATTTCGGACACGCTGGTGCTTTCGTTTCTGCAGCCTGAACTTTTCGAGCCTCAAGCCTTTCAGCGGTCATGTTTTCTGTAAATCCACCGGTTTGACGAAAGCTTTCGAGTTGACTCATAATTTGAGATTGAAGCATCTTATTTTCTCTCAGGCATAGCACAAGCAGCGCATTGGCTACGATCTCTTTGCAATCGTTTTTCAACCAATGGTCAAATTTACTTTTCTGGAAAAGTATATGCTTGGCTGCATCGTGGAGATAGCTATTGGAGTAATGTGGCGCATCAAGTTTCATTTGCCAAAGTGCTTCCCGATTAGGATTTCCGATAGCCCACACCTCAGAATTATTACGAAGAAGGAAGTTGAATAAATCGCCTTGAAGTTCATCGAAACTTGCTCTCGCAACGTCCAGTAGGCGCATTTCTGTCTCAATAGAGGTAGAATGTCGAGCTGAACCTTCAGCTATATTGGCTACTCCGCATCGTGCAGCCATAACCATCTGGTCGTAGAGGCGCCTTCCGGGATCAATACCATAGTCAATAAACCGATTGCAGAAATCTTGCGTAGCAAGCTGAATTATATTGGCTAATATCCATGAATTCAGCCAATAATATGATTGAGAAAATCTGATATCAACTCCCATGAATCATTACAGTTCTAATTTCCCTCAAATCTAACAAATATTCTTCTTACCTCATACCTCAGATCGGAAAATTCTCCTTCTGGTCCAATATAATTCATGATTAATCCCGATTTATCTCGATTAATCCTGATTAATCCTGATGATTCCCGATAGAAATCAAATGTGTCGGGGGTTTTCTGTTTTCTGCATCGGCGGATTTTTTGTATTTTTGCAGGCAGAATCAGTAGAATGGCAAGGTGTTCATTCTTAGAAAATTGATTCGGCATTACAGAGATGGAGATTTCTTACAAATGGCTTAAACGCTATATTGATTTCAATTTCGAGCCACGCGAGCTGGCGGCAGTGCTCACTTCCGTAGGGTTGGAATGCGACCAGATAGAGGAGGTTGAGAGTGTGCGCGGAGGACTGCGAGGCATAGTGATCGGCGAGGTGCTCACATGCGAGCCTCACCCCGATTCCGACCATCTGCATGTCACTACCGTCAATGTCGGCGCTGCCGAGCCGCTGCAGATAGTGTGCGGTGCGCCGAATGTGGCAGCCGGGCAGAAGGTAGTTGTAGCCACGGTAGGCACTGTGCTCTACGATGGTGATAAAGAAGTGAAAATCAAGAAGGCGAAGATGCGCGGTGTAGAATCTGCCGGTATGATATGCGCCGAAGATGAGATCGGGATCGGCAGCGACCATGCCGGAATCATGGTGCTTGATGCCGCCGCAGTGCCGGGTACTCCTGCTGCTGAATACTTCAAGCTCTCGAGCGATTATGCTCTGGAAGTGGAGCTTACGCCTAACCGTGTCGACGCAGCCAGCCACTATGGAGTGGCCCGCGACCTCAAGGCATATCTCGCCGCGCGCGCCTGGGAGGGCAAGGAGGATGGGCGTCCGGAGGTGATGCGTCCCGACGTCAGCGCTTTCCATAGCGACCGCAAAGATGGTGCCGCTTCGGTGGAGGTGATCGATCATCAGGGAGCTCCGCGCTATAGCGGCGTAACGATTCGCGGTGTGAAAGTAGCCGAGAGTCCCGACTGGCTGAAGTCGCTGCTTGTGGCTGCCGGTCAGCGCCCGATCAATAATATAGTAGATATCACCAATTTCATACTTCTCGGCATGGGGCAGCCGCTCCATAGCTTCGACCTTTCGAAGGTGAAGGGCGAGAAGATAGTGGTGCGCACATGCCCGGCTGGCACAGAGTTTGTGACTCTCGACGGCCAGAAGCGCACGCTCCATGAGGCCGACCTGATGATTTGCGATGAGGAGAAGCCGATGTGTATCGCCGGAGTGTTCGGCGGTCTGGAGTCAGGTGTTACGGACTCTACCACCGACCTCTTCATCGAGAGCGCATGGTTCAATCCTACGCGGATCCGCCGCACGGCGCGCCGCCACGGCCTGAGCACCGATGCCTCGTTCCGCTACGAGCGCGGCACGGATCCGGAAATCACCGTCTATGCCGCTAAACTGGCCGCCGTTCTTATCCAGGAGCTGGCAGGAGGCGAAGTGTGTGGCGATGTGGTGGATATCTACCCGGAGCCGGTTGAACGGGTGAAGATGGATTTCTCCATCGATTATTGTAACCGTCTCATCGGCAAGGAGCTCCCCGTGGAGCTTATAAAAGTGATTCTCCGTGCGCTCGATATCGAGGTGCTTCCGGGAAGCACCGACGAGGTGCTGAAGCTGGAGGTGCCGCCGTATCGCGTTGATGTGACCCGTCCTTGCGATGTGGTGGAGGAGATTCTCCGCATCTACGGCTATAATAATGTAGAATTCGGCATGGAGATGCATGCCAATCTCGGTCAGCGCGGCCCGATTGATGCTGCCTACGCTCTCCAGAATCTTATATCTGAGCAACTTACAGGCGATGGCTATAGCGAGATAATGAACAACTCGCTTACTTCGGTCGATTATTATAAGGATAATGCCGATATGCCTCTTGAAGGCTGCGTGCAGCTCCTTAATCCTCTGAGCAGTGATCTGGGAGTGATGCGCAGAACCCTACTGTTTGGCGGCCTGGAGGCTGTTGCCCGTAATCTTAACCGCAAGGCATCGCATCTGAAGCTCTATGAGTTTGGCAATATCTATAGCCGCGATCCTCAGAAAGAATCTACTGCAGAGGCTCCTCTTGCTCCCTTCAGCGAGCGTAAGGAGCTGGCTCTCTGGCTTGCCGGTGCCACTCCGGCTCTCTGGCAGGGACCGGCGGTGGAGGAGACTATCTTCCATCTGAAGGCCGATGTAGAGAAGATTCTACGTCGCGTAGGCCTCAATCCCGAGGAGCTGAAGGCTGTTCAGGGCTCCGATGCCACATTCAGCGTGAAGCTCGTGCTCTCCAACCGCGGAGGTAAAGAGGTGGCCACGCTCGGGCTGGTGCGTAGCTCGTTGCTGAAGAAAATGGATATCGATGTGCCGGTGGCCTATGCGAGTCTCGACTGGGGCTTCCTTGCAAAGGCAGCCGCCAAGGCCGGGGTCGACTTCAAGCCGCTGGAGAAGACGCTTCCTGTGCGCCGCGACCTCGCTCTGCTGCTCGATGCCGGTGTGCCTTTCAGCGCTGTAGAGGAGTGCATTCGTAAGAGCGAACGCAAGCTGCTGCGCGGAGTAGAGCTGTTCGACGTCTACGAAGGTGACAAGCTCCCCGCCGGCAAGAAATCTTATGCTGTGGCCATACGCCTGCAGGATTCGGAGAAAACGCTCGTCGACAAGCAGATCGATGCAGTGATGTCAAAGATAGTGGCCAATCTTAAGCGCGAACTCGGAGCAGAGCTCCGCTAAACTGATAATCGGAAACAAAGCAAGAAAAATTATAAATGGGAAGAGCATTTGAATACCGCAAGGCCCGCAAGCTGAAACGCTGGGGCAATATGTCGCGTACTTTCACGCGCATTGGTAAGGAAATAACCATCGCCGCCAAGGCCGGTGGAGGCGACCCCGATACCAACCCCCGCCTGCGCGCGTTGATGCAGAACGCCAAGGCCGCCAACATGCCGAAAGACACCGTGGAGCGCGCCATCAAGAAAGCTACCGAGAAAGACGCGAGCGACTACAAGGAGATCGTATATGAAGGCTATGGCCCTCACGGAATTGCGATTGTAGTAGAGACGGCTACCGACAATAACCAGCGCACAGTGGCCAATGTGCGCAGCTATTTCAACAAGCACGGCGGTTCGCTGGGCACGAGCGGCTCGCTCTCCTTCCTTTTCGACCATAAGAGCGTGTTCCATATCAAGCCTCAGGAAGGCATGGATACCGATGAGCTGGAGCTCGCCCTGATGGATTTCGAGGCTGAACTCGAGGCTGAGGAAGAGGAATGGGTGGTTTACGGTGCTTTCGAGCAGTTTGCCAACATTCAGAAATATCTTGAAGACGGCGGTATGGAGATAATAAGCGCTGAGTTTGAGCGTATACCGACCGACTATAAGGAGCTCTCAGCAGAGGAGCGTGAGAGTGTGGAGAAGTTGCTGGAGAAGTTCGAAGACGATGAAGACGTCCAGAACGTGTTCCACAACATGAAGGAAGAAGACTGATTCCGAGCCGGTTTTGACCGACGCACCTCTGCATATCGACCTCAAGGCCATTCTCCGCAAGCGCGGAGGAGGAGCCGCACGTGTGCCGGCGTTTGTAGTAGGCTGGCTCGAGAGGCTGGTGCATCAACGCGAGCTCAACGAAGTGCTTTCCACGGCTTGGCCGCGCGAAGGCTGGGAGTTTGCCGAGGCGGCAGCTGAATACTAC
Organism: uncultured Muribaculaceae bacterium; assembly: GCA_947632485.1. Taxonomy (GTDB): domain Bacteria; phylum Bacteroidota; class Bacteroidia; order Bacteroidales; family Muribaculaceae; genus Lepagella. The sequence continues at coordinate 984 of CANRPJ010000011.1, read as the reverse complement.
GATTTGAAGATTATAACTGAAGGAATGGAGCGTCTGCCCGAAGGCGGACGCTTCATCTTCGCTTCCAACCACCCTCTTGGTGGCCTCGACGGCATAAGCCTGATAGCAGTGCTCGGAAAGCGCTACGGCAATGAGAATTTCCGATTTCTGGTCAATGATATGCTTATGAACGTAGAGCCGCTCCGCAATGTGTTTCTTCCCATCAACAAGTATGGGTCTCAGGGGCGTGCGGCAGCGAAAGCCATCAACGACACCTATGCCTCCGATGCTCAGATGGCCATATTTCCGGCCGGTCTCGTGTCGCGCCTGCAGAAAGGAGAAATCAAGGATCTTCAGTGGCAGAAGGCCTTTGTAGCCAAGGCTATAGAGTTTGACCGCACCATAGTGCCGGTTCATTTCCTTGCTTATAATTCGAGGCGTTTCTACAAGATTGCGCAATGGCGTAAAAAGCTTGGTATCAAGTTCAATCTCGAGCAGATTCTGTTGCCCGGCGAGATGAGCAAGTCGCGCGGCAAGACCTTCCGGATCGTGTTCGGTGACCCTATCGCTCCTTCCGACCTCAGCAAGCTCGGAAAAACGCCCGGTGCCATAGCCGAGGCCATAAAGGAGAGAGTATATTCCTTAAGCTGAAATCAATTAAGCTTCTCAGGCATAAGCCTGTGAAGTCTCAAACTATATCCGACCAAGAAATGAAAACTATCCGCCGATTCTCAGTAGGACTGATTGTTGCCCTTATCTCCTCGTGTGCTTGCAATGCGCTGGCTTCCGCAACCGATTCAGTGAGTTCTTTCCCTGAAGAGCGCCACCGCCGCGATGTGGCCAACTCGATCCGGATTGTGCCGATCGGGCAGACCGCTCTCGATGAGCAGGCAAGGCGCGATAGTCTGGAGCGCATCATGGTGAAGTTATACACCAAACTGTTTACATTCTCTACATAGTGTAATTTATAAGAATGAATTGGAGTATATGTATATTGATATACAA